>NZ_CP076326.1:1990006-2653342 GCF_018771565.1 Thermoflexus hugenholtzii
AGGGCCTCCTCCGGATGTCCATCGTATACCCTCCTTGCGGATTCCGCAGGGGATCTTCAGCGAACCTGCGCCTCGGGCACGATGGCAGTCGCCGAGGCGCCGGCGGCAACGAAGAAGGACCAGGTGTAACTCCCGCCGTTGACCGTGATCGAGACGGTGTAGCGCGAGCCCGGGCTCAGCGGATCCCGCGGGAGGATCACCACCGCATCCCGGCTGTTCAGGATGGCCCGGCCCAGGGATTGCTGGGCGGAGTCCGGGTGCGTGTAGGTGGTCTCATCGAAGACGCAGTGCGCCACCGGCGTCCCATCTCGCAGCAGCTGATGCGCGGTGATGGAAGGTGTGAAGGAGCCGGTGCCGAACAGCATCAGGATGGGGAGCCCGGCGGGGGCCGTGTAACCACAATGGACCAGGGGATCCGGATACTCGCCGACCTGGAAGGCCCGCAGGAAGGTGGTGGCCCCCTCCCCGGGCCAGCGGATCGGGAAAGCGATCCCCTCCGGGATCCCTCCCCATCCCCGCAGCACATCCAGAGCCGCCCCCATCTGCCATCCGCCGTCCGCCTCCCGGTAAGCGCCGTAGCCGACCCGGAGGAGACGGGGATCCAGCATGCCCACGGCGTGGAAAGGCGCCTGCATCCAGACATCGATGGCATAGGCATCGGGGGCGGTGGCGCTGGAGCTCACCATGACGTTGGCGTTCCGCCCGCAGGCATCCCCCTCCGGCGTATACCAGGGATTGAGGGGGTCCTCCGCATGGGTGATGACATCGTTCTTCACCATATAACATATAACGGGCGTGTTTCTCACATCCGTCCCGCCAGTCGGGGTTCTCCGCCACCGGCGGCAGGCCGGCCATGGCCCGGTAGGCGTTCAGTCGGGGCAGCCACTCCAGGGGCGGTGCGGTGACCGTGGGGGACCGCAGGACCAGGGGGAGGAACACGCGATTGGAGGGCGTGCTCTCCGCGGCCCCCCGGGCGCCCAGACCGGGGGCCGGTCTCCCCAACCCACCGGCAAGGATCAGCATCCCAATGATCACCCCCTTCAACCCCCGCCATCCCATCACCGAACCTCCAAAGTTTGTGGTTGGTTGTAGGTATGATAACGGAGTGGGCTTGGGGTGTCAAGGGAGACGACGATGGCGGAGCGTCGCACGGTGCGTTTTCGAGGGGCTGGTTGTAAAACAGAGACGAAGCCATCTTCTTTCCGGGAGGTCACGATGCGCATCGGACGGGTGCAGACCGCGGAGGGAGCGCGGTGGGTCATTGTCGAGGAAGATGCGGTGTATGCCCTCGACGGCGATCCCTTTCGGGGGACGTTCCGTCGCGGCGCGCGGATCGGATCCATCGATGCCGTGACCTGGCTGGCGCCCTGCGTCCCCTCCAAGATCGTGGCCGTGGGCCGCAATTACGCCGAGCACGCCCGGGAGCACCAGGCGGAGGTCCCTCCGGAGCCGCTGATCTTCCTGAAGCCGCCCAGCGCGGTCATCGGGCCCGGCGCTCCCATCCGGCTCCCACCCCAATCCCATCAGGTGGAGCATGAAGCGGAGCTGGCCGTGGTCATCGGACGCCGGGGGAAGGACATCCCGGAGGACCGGGCCTGGGAATACGTGCTCGGGGTCACCTGCGGGAACGATGTGACCGCCCGGGACCTCCAGCGACGGGATGGCCAGTGGACCCGGAGCAAGGGCTTCGATACGTTCTGCCCCCTGGGCCCCTGGATCGTAACGGACCTCTCCCCGGAGGAGATCCAGAACCTGGAGATCCTCTGCCGGGTGAACGGGGAGCTCCGCCAGCACGGGAAGGCCCGGGATATGGTGTTCTCCATCCCCACGCTGATCGCTTATATCTCCGCCGTGATGACCCTGGAGCCCGGGGATGTGATCCTGACCGGCACCCCGGCCGGGGTGGGGCCCCTCCGCCCCGGCGACTGGGTCCAGGTCGAAATCCCGGGCATCGGAGTCCTCGGCAACCCGGTCCAGGGCTAAGCGGGCCCTCAGGGGTTGGGAAGCGGTTTGACAGCGCCGGGCATTGGGATTACCCTGAGGCCGGGAGCGGGGAGCTTCTTCGGGATCGGCTGGATATCCGAGGAGGTGCGATGCGGGAGACGCGCGTGCTGGTCGTCGGCGAGATGGGAGCCTTGCGGGAGGCGCTGAGAGCGCCCGCCCGGGAACCGCTCCGGGTGGAGCTCCGAGAGGTCCCCTCGATCCCGGAGGCGGAGGCCGCTTTAGAGGCCTTCCAGCCGGATGTGGTCCTGGTGGACTGGCGGCTGCCGGAGGCCCTGGCGTTCCTGGAGCGGGTGCGTCCTCGCCCCCTGGGGTTCATCCTCATCGGTCCGCCCCTGCCCGCCCTGGAGATCGTGCGCTGGCTTCGCCAAGGGGTCCACGATTTCCTGCTGGCCCCGGACCATCCGGATGAGGTGGTGGAGGCGCTCCGGCAGACCCTTGACCGGGTGCAGGAGCGCCGGCGGATCCTCGGGCTGGTCGAGCGGTTGCAACGACAGCTCCAGCAGCTCAGCGTCCTCTACGAGGTGGGGCAGGCCCTGGCGGCCTCCCTGCGCCTGGAGGAGATCCTCCCGCCCATGGTGGAGGCGGCCATCCATTTCACGGGGGCGGAGGAGGGCAGCGTCTGGCTGCTGGACGAGTCGGGCGAGGTCCTTCGCCTTTACCTGCACCGCAGCCGGATCCCGGAGCCGGAGGTGGCGGCCCCGCCCACGACCCTGCGGGTGGCGGACAGCCTCCCGGGCCGGGCCATCCGCACCGGCCGCCCCATCCTGCTCGGCCCGGGCCTCCACAAGCTGGACACCGGGGTGCTCGTGCGCGCGCTCCTGTATGTCCCCATGCAGGCCCATGGCCGCGCCCTGGGAGTGCTCGGGGTGGTCCATCGCCTCTCGGAGGCCGGCTTCTCCGAGGCGGACGTCCACCTCCTGCGCATGCTGGGGGACTACGCCGCCGTGGCCATTGAGAAGGCGCGGCTCTTCGAGGCGATGCAGGCGGAGAAAGGGAAGCTGGAGGCCATCCTCCAGGGCATAGAGGAGCCGGTGCTGGTCACGGATTTCGCGGAGAACCTGATCCTCTTCAACCGCTCCGCTCAGCAGCACCTCGGCCTCCCGGCGGAGGCCATGGGCCGGCCCCTGCGGGCGGTGGTGGCCCATGAGGAGCTCCACGCGCTGTTCGATCGGAAGCCCCTCCCTGGCCACACCGTCCGCCAGGAGATCACCCTGTCGGATCGCCTGACCTTCCAGGCCAGCCTGACCGCGGTGGCGGGCGTGGGCTACGTGGTGGTGATGCAGGACATCACCTATCTGAAGGAGCTGGATCGCATCAAATCCGAGTTCCTCTCCATTGTCTCCCATGATGTCCGCACGCCCCTGACCACGATCCGCGGCTATGTCAGCCTGTTGCCCCGCGTGGGCCCCTTGAACCCGCGCCAGCAGGAGTTCGTCGAGAAAGTGGAGCGGGCGATGCGGACCATCGTCGAGTTGCTGAACAACCTGCTGGACCTCTCCCGCCTGGAGTCCGGGCACGCCCTCTCCATGGAGCGCTGTTCGCCGGCCCAGATCCTCCACGAGGCGATCCAGATCATCCGCCCCCAGGCCGAGGAGAAAGGCCAGGCCCTGGTCCTGGAGATCCCCCCGGACCTCCCGACCCTGTATGGAGATCCGCGGCGCCTAGAACAGGTTTTCCTGAACCTGCTCAGCAACGCGGTCAAATACACGCCTCCCGGAGGGCGCATCACGGTCCGGGCCATGGAGCGGGACGGCCACCTCATGGTGCAGGTGAGCGACACCGGAGTGGGGATCCCGCCTGCGGATCTGCCTCACATCTTCAGTAAGTTTTATCGGGTCCGACGGGAGGGGGAAACGACGGAGGGGACCGGCCTGGGGCTGGCCATTGTGAAATCCATCGTGGAGCGTCACGGGGGGCGGGTGTGGGCCGAGAGCGAGGTGGGCAAGGGGAGCACCTTCACCGTCCTGCTCCCCTGTCGGCCCGAGGCTCCCCCCGCCCCTTCTCCCCGGCGAGCGCGGGAGGCCTCACCGCAACACGCCGAGCCATCGCATGAGCAGCAGCACAGCCAGCCAGACCCCATAGCCGCCGGCCAGGCTCCACCCGAAGGGAACCCGACGGGATAGCAGCCACCCGGCCGTCAGCACAAAGGCCAGTGTGGCGATGAGGGCCAGGGAGGCCGCCCATGTGAAGCGCGCCGTCTGAGCCGGATCCCGGGTCTCCGCATAGACGATCCACATCGCCAGAGGAATGCTCAGGGGCATCGCCGCCAGGATCCCGGCCAGAACCCGGGATCGCTCCTGGACGACGGCCACGGCGGCGATGATCAGCCAGGCGATGACGACGTGGAGCCAGCGGAACATCCTACAGCCTCCGGTAGCGGACCGGCGCGTTGGGATCCTGCTCCAGCTGGTCCAGGTTCTCCACCTGCAGGTAGCCTCGATCGTAGAGATATTCCACGTGGGCGCCGGCCTCCAGGAGGGCCAGCAACACCCCATAACCGTATTGTCGGCCGAAGAGGGCCCACGAGATCTCGGCGATGGTCCTGGGCTCGCGGCAGATCTCCAGCACGCGCTCCAGGCGCTGCCGGTGGAACCGCTCGATGGCCGCAACCCGCCCGTAGAGGTCGAGGATGGGCTCCTCATGCCCGCCGAAGGCGAGGGCGATGCCCGGCAGCGCGGCGATCCGGCGCAGGGAGTCCAGGTAATGGCCCAGGCCGGTGTAGCGGGTGATCCGCTCCGGGGCCTGATGGGGCGTGGTGTGGGCCAGGATGTGGTCGGAGGTCAGCAGGACCTCCTCGATGCGCAGGCAGACCTGCCCCGGGCAATGCCCCGGGGTGTGATGCACCTCGATGAACCCGAAGAGGCGCTGGCCGTCGTCCAGGCATCCCTCCACCGGGGTGGACTGGAACATCGATTTCATGTCGAGATACATGCTCAGCAGGACGGACTGTCGTTGCGGGGAGACCCCGGCATGGCTCAGGAAGCCACGGATCTCCCGGGCGACGGTGATCAGGCGCTCCGGAAAGTTGGCCAGCACCCGGCGATCCAGCTCGTGGATGAACACGGGGGCAGCGCTCCGCTGGCGGACGAAGTTCAACCCTCCGAAGTGATCGATGTGCCCATGGGTGATCAGAATGGCCGTCAGGTCCTCGAACCCCACCGGGCGCCTGTAACGATCCCGCACGACCTCGAAGCCCCGGATCAGATCCGCCTGGCTTTCCGGCAGCCCTGAGCCCGTGTCCACCAGGATGCGGTGGGAGTCCGCCAGGACCAGATAGACATATCCGTCCAGCTCGGGGAACAGTCGCACCGGAAGGCGGTAGAGCTCCACTCCGCCCCCGGTGCGGTAGCGCAGCACCCCCTCTCGCTCCTCCCATGGTCCCTGCATCGCCTCCCTCCCACCTTTTCAGGGCAGCAGATCCCGGATCACCCGCAGGATCCCCTGGTCCCAGGCGACCCGGTGGGTGACGCCGACCTTGCCGGCGAGCTCCGCCTGATGGGCCCGATACCATTCGTAAGTTCGGATGAGGGACTCCGCGTTGCTGTAGCGGGGACGCCAGCCCAGCTTCGCCTTCGCCCGATCGATGGCCACGAAGGAGTCCTTGTCAGCGGTCCCGTAGACCCAGCGATAGAGCGGCGAGAGGTGGAGCGCTTCGAAAAGCGCGAGGGCCGCCTTAACCGGCCGGGCGGGCAGCGGCCAGACCCGCGCCCCGGTGCCCGCGTGGTCGCACAGGGCCTGCACATCCTCCCGCACCGTGCCGAAGCGCTCCGCGCCGATGTTGAACGTGTCGTTGGCCTGCTCCGCCGGGACCGTGAGGGCCAGGACGATCGCATCGGTCAGATCATCCACATCGAGCAACTGGTAGCGGTTCCTGCCGCTGCCGATGATGGGGATGGGCTTGCCCCGCTCCACCCAGTCGAACAGGATCTGGAAGACGCCCAGGCGGCCGGGCCCGATGAAGGTCTTGGGCCGGATCACGGTGACCGTCAGCCCGCGCTCCCGGAAGGACTGACAAATCCGCTCGGCCTGGATCTTGCTTTCCCCGTAAGGCCCCACGCCCTGGAGCGGATCGTCTTCCAGGATGGGATGCTTGCGGGGGATGCCGTAGACCGCGGTGGAGGAGATGAAGACCACCCGCGGCACCCCGTGAGCCTGGGCGCTCTCCAGAACGGTCCGGGTGCCCTCCACGTTCACAGAGAAGATCTCCCGACGGGGCCAGAGGGGCAACGCCGCGGCGGCGTGGATGACCGCGTCCACGCCGTGCATGACCCGATCCACCACCTTCCGGTCCCGCACGTCCCCCTTATGGAACTCCACCGGGCCGATGTAGTCCTCCTCGATGTAATCCGCGATGTCCAGCAGGCGGACCTCGTGGCCGTGCTGGATCAGCTTGTTGGCCATGTGGAAGCCGAAGAAGCCCGCGCCTCCCGTGATCAGCACCCGCATCCGACCTCCTTGCGCTCCGTGAAAGATTCTTAAGGCCCCATCCCGCGGGGACCCCTCCCACCATATCATCGGAAGCCGGGAAGGGGCAATCCGGAGGATCGCCCGCGGGCTCTCCGGTCCTCCGAGCCGTGAGCTCTTTCGGACCCGGAGAGGGCGGGGGCGACGCCTTCCGGGGGATCCGTTAAAATAGAGAGCGCGTTGAGGAGGTGATCGCCCATGACACGAGCGGAGCGGAAGCCCGGGATGGAGGATCCGGTTCGGCTCCACGCCATTGTCCATGGGATCGTCCAGGGGGTGAACTTCCGGTATTACACCCGGTTGCGGGCGGAAGCCCTGGGCTTGAGCGGCTGGGTGGCCAATCGCTCGGATGGAACGGTGGAGGTGGTGGCGGAGGGGCCCCGTCCCGCTGTGGAGGCATTGCTCGACTTCCTGCGGCAGGGGCCTCCGGCCGCGCGGGTGGATTACGTGGAAACCTACTGGGAGAAACCCACCGGTGAGTTCCGGGGATTTCGCATCCGCTACGAGGTGGACTGAGCGTCAGATCCAGCGCCTGGCATGGGCGGTCCTGTTGCTCTCCTTCACCGCCTGTGTGGCCCTCGCCGTCCTGATCCCCTGGCAGGTGATCACCTATCTGCGCACTTCTCACGTGGGGACGCCGGCCCGGGCGGCGGCCCTCACGGGGATCCTCCGCCTGGAGCATCCGGGCGGGGAGCCGGTGGCCGTTCCCCCGGGCAACCCCTATCCCCGCCTCCGGGAGGGGGATCTCCTGGTGACCGACGCCCAGTCCCAGGGCCTGGCGATGTTCGCGGCGCCCTCCGGGCCGGGGCAGGAGCTGGCGATGGTCCAAATCTACCCCAACACCCAGATCGAGGTGCGGCGCGCCCGCTACCCCCGGTTTGGGATCAGCCCGGAGCCGGCCCGCCTTGTCTTCTATGTCCGGAGCGGCCGGGCTCGCATCACCCGCCTGGAGAGCCCCCGGGAGGTGGAGCTGATCGTTCAGACGCCCCACGGGCAGGCGACGGTGCTCTCCGGGACCCTGGCGGTGGAGGTGCAAAACGATCGGACGGATTTCACCGTGCGCGCAGGGCGGGCGCGGGTTCAGGGCTCCACCCAGGCGCAAGAGCTGCGCAGCGACCAGCGGGCGCGGATCGGCCTGGATGGGCGGGTGGAGGGGCCTCTGGGGGCGGGCCGGAGCATGCTGCCGGATCTCTTCGGGGCGCCCCTCCCGGAGCGGAGCGTTGAGGAGCTGGTTCCTCCCAATCAGTGGGCCATCTTCACCTTTGTGAAGCAGCCGGGAGAGAGCGGGGGGAACGTCGCCTCCACCGCCGAGGCGGGGCGCCGGGCCCTGTCCATCACCCGCTCCGGCTTTGACCACGCCCAGACCGGCGTCTTCATCGTCCTCAACCAGGACGTGCGGGACTTCCGGTCGTTGCAGCTGCACATCAGCCTGAAGATCCTGTTCCAGGATGTGGCGGTGTGCGGGGTGGTGGGGACGGAGTGCCCGCTGATGATCCGGCTGGAATACAAGGATCTCAACGGCAACGATCGCCAGTGGCTGCAGGGGTTCTATGCCGTGGGGGAGATCACGCCCCAGACCCCGGGGAGCTGCCTGCCGCAGATCTGCCCGCCCCCGCTGAACCCGCACATCCGGGTGCCCCTGGGGGAGTGGTATACCTTCGATTCGGGGAACCTGATGGAGATCCTGCGAGCCGCCGGCGCTCCCCCGGCTACCCTGACCCGGCTGCGCATCTACGCCTCGGGGCACAATTACTCGGTGATGTTCTCCGAGCTGGAGCTGATCGGGGAGGAGTGAGAAGGGCGGCCCCTTCCTTGAGGCCGCCCCGTCCACCTCAGGCGAAGCACTTCTTGTGATAGTAGCGCATGCGGTTGCGCAGCCCGTCCTTGACCGGGAGCAGCTCGCTGAGACGGATGGGCTGGCCGCACCGATAGCAAACGCGGCGCGTCACGTGATCCGCCGTCTGCTCGACCTTCTTCTCCTCCTGCTGGGTCTTCTTGCCTCCCTTGGCCATCGTTCCCTCCTCCGGCTGAGCTCCGCGCGGAAAGAATCCATCCCCAAAGTATGTCGCGGGGCTTCCCCTTCGTCAAGACAGGCCGGCTCACGGACATGTCCCAAGATCGTAAGACAACTGCGAGCAGTTGTCCTACAAAGTAGCCAGGCCCGACAAAATTGGGACACACCCCGGCTCACCGCACCCGCGGGATGGTGATCCCCCGCTGGTTCTGATACCGTCCGCCTCGCTCCTTGTAAGATCGCTCGCAGACCTCGTCCGCCTCGAAGAACAGGACCTGAGCGATCCCCTCGTAGGCGTAGATCTTCGCCGGCAGCGGCGTAGTGTTGCTGATCTCCAGGGTGAGATACCCCTCCCACTCCGGCTCCAGGGGGGTGACGTTCACGATGATCCCGCAGCGGGCGTAAGTGGACTTCCCCACACACACCACCAGGACGTTCCGGGGGATCCGGAAATACTCGACGCTGCGGGCCAGGGCGAAGGAGTTGGGGGGGATGACGCAGACTTCCCCTCGCACGTCCACAAACGAGCGGGGGTCGAAGTTCTTGGGGTCCACAATGGTGCTGTAAACGTCGGTGAAAACCTTGAACTCGTCTGCGACCCGGATGTCGTAACCGTAAGAGGAAAGCCCGTAGGAGATCACCCCGGGCCGCACCTGGGATTCCTCGAAGGGCTCGATCATACGATGCTTCAGGGCCATCTCGCGGATCCAGCGATCGGACTTCAGGCCCATCGGGCGTCCTCCTCGCGCGTGGGATGAAGCGCTTCCCCTCCCTTATCGGAGGATCTGAAGCATGGCGCCCAGCAGCAACCCCTGAACCATCAGCCCGACCAGCCACAGCCCGTAGGCCGCGGGCCGCTCGCGCTCATGCACCAGAAACCCCAGGACCCCATGGAGGGCCCAGATCAGGGCTCCCAGCCCGGGGAGCCGGACCAGATGGAGGGAGGAGGTCAGTAGAGCGTTGGCAGACCCTTCCAGAGGGATCCGGGGCGGCAAGCCCGGGAACCGCATGCAGAGCCAGAGCCACATCCCCCAGAGGACGAGGGCCCCGAGGCCGATGAGCGCCCACGCCGCCCGATCCGACCAGAAGGCCCGTTGCCGCCATCCGGGGAAGACCGTCGTCTGCTCCAGACGCTGGGTGGGCTTCATCGCCGCCCGCTCCCGGAAAGCGTCGATGAAGGCCTGAGGCTGAGCCGGTGAGATGGCATAGATGGCCGCCTCCGTGATCACCCAGAGCTGCCGGGGAAGATCCTCGGTGGCGAAGAAGAGGACGGGACGGTTCTCCTCCACGGCCCACGCGTGGCCGGTGTAGAGGCCCGGCCAGCGGATGCCGCGCCAGCCCCGCACCGCCCCGGGATGCGTCGGAGCCGGGCGCAGGTCCTGGATGGCGTGCATGGGGATGATGTGAACCGCCGGCCACCAGGTCAGGATCAGGCCGTTGCGATCCAGATAATACCGGGCGGAATGGAGACCCCGCAGGACGTAGCCGATCATGACGGCTCCCAGCAGGGCCAACCCGGCCCCCGTGGACGCCGCCGCCACTTCCGGCGAGGGCGGACGGGAGAGGGTGAAGAGGATCCCGGCCAGGGCGATCAGCCCGAGGAGGCCTTCCAGCAGGATGCCGACCCGCAGCCCGCGCCGCCGGTCCGGCCGTTCGGTCATCCCTGTCCCTCCGGCGGGGTCAGCATGTAACCGAACCCGCGCACCGAGACCAGCACCTCCCCCCGCTCCGGGTCCAGGCCCAGGCGCTTGCGGATCTGGCGGATGTGCACTTTCAGGAGCTCCCGAGCCTCCGGGTCATCCGTCTCGATCCCCCAGACCTCCCGCACCAGATCCGCATGGGAAACCACCTGGCCGGCGCGCCGGGCCAGCACGGTGAGGATCTTAAACTGCAGAGGAGGGAGCTGCACCGGCCGGCCGCGCCAGATCACCCGCTTGCGACCCTGGTCGATGATCAGCGGCCCCACCTGCACCACCTCGCCGCCGGTCCAGGTCTGGAAGGCCCGCCACGCCCGGGCCAGGCGCTCCCAGATCGGATCCGCCGCCGCGTCCTCCACGGGGCAGATCAGGGGAAGGGGGGAGCATCCCCGCAGGGCGTTGAACAGCCCGCGGCCGTTGCGCTCCAGCCACTCCCGATCCGCCACGATGACGTCGGGGACGGCGCGGGCGATCAGCGCCAGCCCTCCCCGCAAATCCGGCGCGTAATGCGCGCGATATCCCACCTGCAGGGCGCTCTGGAGCAAACGCTCCCCCAGCTCCAGATCCGGATGGATGATCAGCACCCGCAGGCGATCCATCCCCTCCATCCCCGGAGTCTCCCCTCGACGGGAATCCCCATTATGCCGGACGCCCGTCCGGTGCCGCCGGGCGCTCTGACGAAGTCGCGGGAGGCGTCCATTTCCGCACCCGCAGCCGGAGGCCCTCCACCCCACTCACCTGGACGGGCGTGCCGGCCGGTATCATACCCGCTTCGCTCTCCGCCGTCCACAATTCGCCGGCTACGTGCACCATCCCAACGGGGTTGAGATCGGTGCGCGCCTCCCCGATGCGCCCGATCAGCGCCTCCACGCCCATGACGCTGGGGCGGCGCTGAGCCTGGAGGGCCTTCGCCACGATGAAGCCGAAGAAGCCCGCCATGGCCAGCCCGGTGCCGCCGGCGACCCAGGGGGAGAGCGGTGGGAAGGGCGAACGGGCGACCGGGGCGAACAGCACCAGGGCCCCCGCGATGAACGTCGCCGTCCCCGCCGCCGTCAGGGCGCCGTGGGTGGACGCCTTGATGTCCAGGATGAACAGGACGATGGCCACGGCGATGAGCAGCAGCCCCAGCCAGTTGACCGGCAGCACCCCGATCCCGTAGGCCGCCAGGAGCAGGCACACCACCCCGATGAACCCGGCCACCCACCCGCCGGGGTTCGACAGCTCGATCAGGATGGCCTGCACGCCGATGGCCAGCAGGATGAGGGCGACGTTCGGATCCACCAGACGGTGGAGGATCTCCTCCACGATGTTCATCGGCAAGGGCACAATGACCGCCCCCTGGGTGCGCAGGGTGCGCGATCCGCCCGACACCCGCACCGTTCGGCCGTCCAGCTGGCGGAGCAGGTCCTCAGGGCTCTCCGCGATCCCATCGATGAGGCCGGCCTCCAGGGCCTCCCGGGCGCTCACCGCCTTCGCCGATTCCACCGCGGCCTCCGCCAGTCGCACGGCATCCGGGCCGCGTCGCTCCGCCAGGCTGCGGACCTGGGCTTTCAGGATCTCTTTGACCTTCTGGCTGAGGGTCTGGGGAAGATCCTCCCCCTGGCCGCCGACGGGGGAGGCGGCCCCGATGGCCGTCTCCGGAGCCATCCACGCCAGGTGCCCGGCCAGGGTCACCAGCGTCCCGGCGGACCCCGCGATGGCCCCCCGCGGGGCGACGTAGACGATCACCGGCACCGGACTCTCCCGGATCATGGAGACCAGGCGCAGGGTGAGGTTGACCTCTCCGCCCGGGGTGTTGAGCTGCAGCACCAGCGCCTCCGCCCCCTGATCCTGAGCGACCTCGATCCCCCGCCGCAAGTAATCCGCCACCACCGGGGTCAGCGCCCCCTCCACCCGCAACCACACCACCCGGGGAGCGGCGTCCGCCTCCACGCCCCCGGCTCCCAGCAGAAGCATCCAAACCCCCAACCACCCTATCCAGCGCCATCCACGCATCGAAGCTCCTTTCCGGTTCCGGCCCGACCGGATCGGTCCTGCCGTAGGGGACCCCCCAAGCAAACAGGTCACGGCTGAAGGGTAGGAGGGGCTTCAGCCCCGACCTCCGTTTTCGAGACAGCAAGGTCGCGGCGAAAGCCGCTCCTACCCAACATCGATCCTCCTGTAGGAGGGGCTTCAGCCCCGAACCTCCGTCTTCGGGACAGCATGGTCGCGGCGAAAGCCGATCCTACAACCGTCGATCTCCCGTAAGGGGGGCTTCAGCCCCGAACCGCTGTCCCCATGGCAACAGCGATCATCCCTGAAGCAAGAGCCTTCAATCCCAACCCCCCTTTCCTCGATCCCGTAAGGGTCGCGGCGAAAGCCGATCCTGCTTCCGATGGATGGCAAGGCGCGGGCCGAAATTCATTTCGGCCTACCATGGGCGGAGATTTCACCCCGAACTCTTGTCCTCGATCCTGCAAGGGTCACGGCAAAGGCCGCTTCCGCCGGAACAGATCCCATGGCTCATTCTATGGCATTCCATCGGTCTGTGCCTATATTCGGAAGAACAGATGCTTCATTCCGCGCGCGCTCCCTCCAGCAGGCGCTCCAGCAAACGACGGGTTTCCCCTTTGAGATCGATCATCTCCCCCGGGGGACCCACGCAGGCCGGGCATCCCCGTTCGCACGGGCAGCGCTGGAGCACCTCGCGCGCCGCCTGAAGGAGAAAAGGCTGGACGGTGTAGAGATGCTCGGCGAAGCCGACACCCCCCGGCACGTTTTCATAGAGCAGCAGGGTGGGGCCTCCCGTGAGGCGGCCCTCCGGATCCACCAGGAGGCTCAGATCCGCCGGATCGCTCATCAGGAAGACAGGGGCCAGGTGATGGAGGAGATCCCCCAGCCCGGAGAGGGCGCTGCGGGTCCCTTGCATCTCCTCCAGACGCCGGTGGCAGCGCCGGCACACCGTGATCAGGTTCTCCGGGGCATGGGCCTCCGCCCGATCCCGGAAGGTTCGCAACGGACGAAGGTGATGGACATCGTGGGCCTGGCCCGGAAGCTCCGGCGCCCCGCACACCCGGCACCGGTAGCCGTCCCGGGCTCGGATGGCCCGACGGATGGCCTCCCATTCCGGCCCATAATCCAGCGGTCCGATCCACACGCCCTCGGCGCGCAGGGCCTCCACGAGGGCGGGGCGCAACGCCAGCCACCAGGCCGTGGTCGGGAGCGCTTCCTCAGGGGTCTCCACCTCCTCCCATCCGATGAGCTCCCCGCTGGGCCATCGCCGGCGTCGGTATCCGACCACCCGCCGGGTGATCGTCACCTCCCCCCACGCCCCGACGGCCCACGGCGCCTCCCGCCGGGCGTGCTCCTGATCGAGCGCCCAGCGCGCTTCCACGATGGGCTCGGTGAACTCATCCCCCTCAAACGGCTCCGCGAGGGCCTCCCCGCGCGACCAATCCACCGTGAGGATCCGGTAAGCGGTTCCCTCGTGCAGGTAGACCGCCCCCGGGTGGACCAGGATGGGCGCGGAAGGGCGGTCCACCTCCCCGATCACCCGACCGCCCGGCCCCGCGAGGCGGATGTGCACACGCTCCCCTGTGGTGGTGCGCAGGTTGATCTCCTGGGCCGGGTAGCGGTCCGCCCGGAAATACACCCGTCCGTCCGTGGGGTTGCGGTAGAGCGGCTCCCCCTCCGCCATCATCCGCTCCACGATCCAGACGGTGTCCAGAGTGCGGGCGAAGGGCTCGTCGGGCCCCAGGGGCCACTCGAAGGCGGCGCAACGCAGGTGATCCGTGAGGATCAGCAGATTGTCCGGATCGAAGCGAACGGCTTCGGGAGACCTCCGGAACAGGAATTCGGGATGGGCGGCCAGATATTCGTCCAGCGGCGTGGCGGTGAGCACCAGGAGGGCCACGCTCAGGGGCGTGCGGCGGCCGGCCCGTCCCGCCTGCTGACGGACCGAGGCGATGCTCCCCGGGTAGCCGACCATCACGCAGGCCTGCAGGGCGCCGATGTCAATCCCCAGCTCCAGGGCGTTGGTGGCGATCACCGCGCGGATCCGCCCCTCCCGCAGCCCTCCCTCGATCTCCCGGCGCTCCTCCGGAAGGTATCCGCCGCGATATCCCCGCACCTCCCCGGGATCCCCACCTCGTTCGCTCCAGGCCTCCCGCACGATGCGCAACAGCCGCTCCACTGCCATGCGGGACCGGGCGAAGGCGATGGTGGAGATCCCATGCTCCAGGAGGGTGAGGATCAACCCGGCAGCGGCGGTCAGGGCGCTCTGGCGCAGGCCGGTGGCGGCGTCAAGCAGCGGGGGGCGATACAGGATGAAGTGGCGCTCGCCGGAAGGGGAACCGTCGTCCTCCACGATGTGGACCGGGGCTTCCACCAGCCCTTCGGCCAGCTCGGGGCCGTTGGCGACGGTGGCGGAGGCCAGGAGGAACTGGGGCGCCGCGCCGTAAGCCCGGGCCAGGCGCCGCAGCCGTCGCAACACGTTCGCCACGTGGCTGCCGAACACCCCCCGGTAGACGTGGGCCTCATCGATCACCACAAAGCGCAGATGCCGCAGGAAATCCGCCCAGCGGGGATGCTGCGGCAGGATCCCCATGTGCAGCATGTCGGGGTTGGTCAGGATCAGGCGTCCCCGCTCCCGGACGAGACGTCGCGTCTCGGCCGGCGTGTCCCCATCGTAAGGCAGGGCGGCCACCGGGAGCTCCAGGGCGGAGAGCCAGGCGCGCAGGACCGCGCGCTGATCGTGCGCTAAAGCCTTAGTGGGATACAAAAAGAGGGCCGTGGTCCGCGGGTCCTCGCAGAGCGCCTGAAAGATGGGGAGCAGAAAGGCCAGGGTCTTCCCGGAGGCCGTTCCGGTGAAGAGGGCCACGTGGGCCCCTTGACGGGCCGCCCGATACGCTTCCGCCTGATGGGTGAACAGCGCCTGGATCCCCTGTCGCCGCAGCGCATCCTGACAGCGGGGGTGGAGATCCGCCGGGATCGGGACTTCACGGGCCTGCCGGGCGGGCGCCCGAGCCCATGCCGCCACATGCCGGCGAAAGGAAGGATCCTCTCGCCAGCGCTGCAGCAGGCGCGCCAGCGCGTGATCGCCCCTACCCATAGCGGACCACATCCCTCCCCGGACGCAACGGATGGTTGGGATCGCCCTCTCCTTTTCCATTATGCCTTCGAGGGGGGATTCCGGTATCCTTGGGGAAAACGGCCGTCGGGGTTGACGGCCGTCCATCGTTCCGAACCCGGAGGGGCAGCCGCGATGGTGGGGACGCTGATCAACGTGGCGACGGTGGTGGCCGGGAGCGGCGCCGGCCTGCTGGTGGGCAGCCGTCTCCCTGAGCGCATCCGCCAGACGGTGCTGAGCGGCCTGGGCCTGATGACCCTGGTCATCGGGATGAGCATGGCCCTCCAGACCCGGAACCCGCTGCTGATGCTGGCCTCGCTGCTGCTGGGCGGGGTCATCGGGGAGCTGCTGGGCTTAGAGGAACGGCTGCAGGCCCTGGGACGTTCCCTCGAGACCCGCGTCTCCGGCCACAGCGGGGAAGGCAGCGCCTTCGTCAAAGGCTTCGTCACCGCCAGCCTGGTCTTCTGCGTCGGTCCTATGACCATCCTGGGCTCCATCCAGGACGGCCTCACCGGCAACTACACGCTGCTGGCCATCAAAGCCACCCTGGACGGCTTTGCCTCCCTGGCCTTCAGCGCCTCCCTCGGGATCGGCGTGATGTTCGCCGCCCTGACGGTGCTGATCTACCAGGGCGCCCTCACCCTGGGAGCCGGGTTGGTGAAAGCGGTCCTCACCGAGGCCATGATCACCGAGATGACGGCAGTGGGCGGAACCATGATCCTGGGCATCGGATTGCTACTGCTCGACCTCAAGCGGGTGCGGGTAGCCAGCTTCCTCCCCGGCCTGTTCATCGCTCCCGTCCTGGTCGCCCTCGCCCCGACCCTCAACGCCCTGCTGGTCCGCCTGGGGATCCCCCTCACCCCTTGAGATACGGGAGGAATCCCGATGTTGATCCGAAACGGAACCCTGGTGACCGCGGAGGGGATGTTGCGGGCGGAGATCCGGATCGAAGGAGAACGGATCGCCGCCATCGGGGATCTGGCTCCCTACCCCGGCGAGCCGGTGGTGGACGCCGGCGGCGCGTATGTGCTCCCCGGCCTGGTGGACCCCCACGTTCACATCGCTCTGGACACCGGGATCTACCGCACGGACGATGATTGGTGGATCGGAACGCGGGCGGCTGCCTTCGGCGGGATCACCACCGTGATCGACTTCGCCACTCAGTTCCGGGGGCAACGCTTCGAGGACGCCCTGGCCGCCCGCCTGGAGGAAGCCCGGGAGAAGGCGGCGGTGGACTACGCCCTCCATATGATGGTCACCGATCTCCCGCCGGGCCGGGAGGGGGAGCTGGGAAAGCTGGTGGAACAGGGGGTGGCGGGCATCAAACTCTACACCACCTACCGGCCGAACTACTACGCCGATGACGCCACCCTGTTGCGGGTGATGCGAGCGGCGGGCGCCATGGGGCTGATCACTATGGTCCACTGCGAGAACGACGCCCTGGTGACCGAAGCCGCTGAGCAGCTGAAGGCAGCGGGGCGCACCGGCCTGCGGGAGCACGGCCGCTCCCGGCCGCCCCTGGCGGAGATCGAGGCCGTCCACCGCGTCCTCTTCCTGGCCGCCGAGGCCCGCGCCCCCGTCTACATCGTCCACTGTTCCACCGCCCGCTCCGTGGATCTGGTGCACGAGGCTGCCCTGCGGGGGCAGCCCGCCTTCGCCGAGACCTGTCCTCAGTATCTGCTCCTCGACGAGACCGCTTACGAGGGCCCTCACCCGGAGTGGTATATCCTCCAGCCTCCGCTGCGCCCGGCCGCCGAGCGGGCCGGGCTGTGGGAGCGCCTGCACCGGGGCTGGATCGCGGCCATCGGAACCGATCACTGCGATTACGCCTTAAGCCAGAAGACCGCCACGGGATCTTTCCTCACCACCCCCGGCGGGCTGCCGGGGCTGGAGACCATGCTGCCGTTGCTTTACACCTACGGCGTCGCCGAGGGGCGCATCGGATGGCCGGATTTGGTGCGCCTGTGCGCCACCGGCCCGGCGAAGCTCTTCGGGCTTTACCCCCGGAAAGGCGCCCTGCAGCCGGGGGCCGACGCCGACCTGGTGATCTATGACCCGGAGCCGGAGGAGACCCTCTCCGCCGCTCGCCTGCATTCCATCGCCGGCTACACCCCCTATGAGGGCTGGCGGGTGCGGGGACGGGTGCGCACGGTGATCGTGCGGGGCCAGATCGTCGTGGAGGACGGGGCCTTCCGGGGGACGCCGGGATGGGGCCGCTTCCTCCCGGCCGCTCCCTTTACCACCCGACCCTGAAGGAGGCTCCCATTGGGAAAGCGCGCGCTGGTGCTCTCCGGCGGCGGCGGGCGGGGCGCCTACGAGGTGGGGGTCATCCGCGCCCTTTACCGCGCCGGATGGATCCCGGAGATCCTGGTGGGCACCTCCATCGGCGCCGTGAACGCCGCCGCCCTGGCGGCGGGCTGGACCGCGGAGCGACTGGTGGAGTTCTGGCTGGGCCTGCGATCCCATCACGTCCACCGCCCCCATCTGCGGGTCTGGCGGAGCCTGTTCACCACCGAACCCCTTCGGGCCACCCTTCGCCGGCACATCGACTTCGAGCGCCTGAACGACCCCGACAACCCGCGGGTGCTGCTGGTGCTGGCCACGGACCTCCGCCGGGGATGCCCGGTGGTCTTCGCCAGCCGCCCCGTCCCCAAGGCCCTCGCGGTTCGCATCGGGCCGGAGCACCTGCTCGCCAGCTGCAGCATCCCTTACGTCTATCCGGCCACGCCGGTGGAGCGCAGCGTGTTCTGGGACGGAGCGGTGATGGCCAACACGCCGTTGAACGCGGCCATCGAGGCCGGCGCCGACGAGATCGTGGCGGTGCTGCTGGCCCCCATGCCCGGACAGGCGGGAGGCTGGCCTCTCCCCCGCCATCCCCTCCAGGCCCTCGCCCTCGTCCTCGATCTGGCTCTCCTGGCCACCTTCGAGAACGACTACCGGCAGCTGGAGGCGGTGAACCAGGCGGTGCGCCGGGGACATCCCCTCAAGCCCACCCATCGGGAGATCCGATGCCACGTGGTGGCCCCGGCCGCGCCGCTGCCCCTCTCCCGCATCCTGCGCTATGACCCGGCAGGGACCCGCGCCCTCATCGCCCAGGGGGAAGCGGACGCCCGGGCGATCCTGGATCGGCTGGAGGGATAAAGCCTCGCTGATCCCTCAGGGCTCCTCGCTCGCGATGGCGGCCTCCAGCCGACGAACCCCCTCATACCAGGCGTCGTCCCCCTTCACGAAACGCTCCACCCCGATGGCCCGAAGCGCCGGCTGGCCCTCCGGGTCCTCATGGGCGCTCAGCAGGAGCGCCTGGATCTCCGCCTGAAGCACGGGAGCCAGGTGGGGGGCGGCCACCACCGGCGGCGCCCCAAACTCGGGGGAGCGATCGATCACCCGCACCTTCCCGGCCAGCTCCGGCTCCCGTTCCAGCAGGAACTGAAAGACCAGGCTGTCGACAGCCGCCCCATCGGCCAACCCCTGAGCGACCGCGCGGATCGCCCGGTCATGCCCATAGGTGAAAAACGTGCGCCGGAAGAACCGCTCCGGCGTCTCACCCAATTGATGCACGAGATAGCGGGGATAGAGATAGCCGGTGTTGGACAGCGGATCCACGAAAGCGAAAACGCGCCCCCGCAGATCCTCCATCCGGTAGATCGGGAGGTCCGCCCGCACGATCACCCAGGACTGATACGTGGGCTTCCCGTTCACCACCGGCACGGCCAGCAGCCGGAATCCGTGCTCCCGCTGACCGATCACATAGGCCCACGTGCAGATGAAAGCGATGTCCACCTCCCCACGGGCGATGGCCGCGTTCATGTCCCGATAATCGCGGCGCTGGACCCTCTCCACCGGGCGGTTCAAGCGATGGGAGAGATATTGAAGCAGCGCCTGATAAGCCTCCGCAGAGCTCTGGGGCGAGAGAACGGCGGCGATGCCCACCCGCAGCGGGACCACTCCGGTGCGTCGCGGGGTCGCCAGCGGCGCCCGCCGATTGAAATCCACATAGGGCATGGGCTCAGCCGCCCCTCCGCAAGCCCCCAGCCAGAGGGACAGAGCCACAAGCCCCCAGCGGAAAGCCCTGCAGAGCCTCTCGATGCCCATCCGCTCCCTCGCGCAGACCCGGTCAGATCCTCCGATCCCTTGCCCATTCTACCCGCAACCCGGCCGGGCGGAGCTACGGCTCCGCTTCCTCCGCACGGGATCACCGGGGATGCCCGCGGCGCCCGGGCCTGTCCGGTGTTTCCCCGACAGCGTTCCGGGTTTCCCGGACAGGCTTTCGGGATCCCCCTGACAGACCGCGCCCCGCGGACGCAGGGTTTCCCTGCTACCCCCTCGCCCCGGCCCCGCTTATGCTGAGGATGGAAGCAGCCGCCCCGAGCCCGGATTCCCTAAGGGCCCCCACAGGCCGATGGGGCCGGGCCGATAGGGTCCGTGGGGAAACCTGCGGGCCTGCCGGATTCGCAAAGGGGACGGTGCCTTCGGGCCCGTCCCCTTTTTGAGTTCCAGTCCCGGCGAGGAGGTGGAAAATGACGGGATCCGCGGGGAAGGTGGATCTGGATCGGCGGGAGGTGCTGGCGAAACTGGCCAGCGCCGTCTTCGCAGGGCTGGTGGCCCCCGCCGTCCTCGGCGAGTCCGCGGCGCCTGCGGAGGCGGCCACCCTCCCGGAGCTGCCCGTGCTGCCCCCGCCCCAGCCGGAAGAGGACCCGCTGGTCCGGATGATGCGGGATCTCCAGCGGGCGTTGCAGAAGCCGGTGGAGCAGCGGCGGTGGGTGATGGTGATTGATCTGCGCAAGTGCGTGGGCTGCCACGCCTGCACCATCTCCTGCGTCGTGGAGAACAAGCTGCCTCCGGGCGTGGTCTATCGCCCTGTCCTGGAGGAGGAGCTGGGAACCTATCCCCATGTCGTCCGGCGGTTCATCCCTCGCCCGTGCATGCAGTGCGATCGGCCGCCCTGCGTTCCCGTCTGCCCGGTGAACGCCACCTGGAAGCGGCCGGATGGGATCGTGGTGATCGACTATGAGCAGTGCATCGGCTGCCGCTACTGCATCACCGCCTGCCCTTACGGGGCGCGGACCTTCGACTTCGGCGATCGCTACACCGAAGGGACAGCGGGGGCCCGACCCTTCCTGCTCGGCGAGGAGGGCGCGGCCGTCCACGAGACGATCCCCATGTTCGAATACGGCCAGCCTCGTCCCCGACGGGATGAGAGCTCCCCCATCGGCAACACCCGCAAGTGCCACTTCTGCCTGCATCGCATCGAGCGGGGCCTGTTGCCGGAGTGCGTGGTCACCTGCATCGGCCGGGCGACCTTCTTCGGGGACGCCAACGACCCGGAGAGCCTGGTCGCCGAGCTGATCGCCCGGCCGAACGTGATGCGCTTGAAGGAGGAGCTGGGGACGGAGCCCAAGGTTTACTACCTGCTCTGAGCCGGATCGGAGCCGGACGCGCAAAAGGAGGCTTCCATGATGCGACGGGTTCTGTATGGGGTGGCCATCCTGGCCGTGCTGTTCGGCCTGTGGGGGATCTACGATCGCGCCGCCTTCGGGCACCAGAACGCGGCCTACGGGAGCTACGTGGTCTGGGGTCTGTGGGTCGCCCTGTATCTCTTCTTCACCGGCATCGCGACGGGGACCTTCGTCTTCGCCACGCTGGAGTATCTGTTCCGTGTTCCTATCTTCGCCCGCACCGGCCGCCTCTCCCTCTTCCTGGCCCTGATCACCCTGGGGGCCGGCCTGCTGCACATCTGGCTGGACCTGGGGCGTCCGGAGCGGGTCTGGAAAGCTTACCTGCAGCCCAACTTCAACTCCGTGATGGATCAGATCGTCTGGGGCTACACCCTCTTCGGCCTGATCATCCTGGCCATGCTGGCCATGAGCTTCCGGCCCCAGCGCTACGCCGGATGGCTGCGGATCCTCTCCGCCATCGGCCTGTTCCTCGCCCTCTTCCTGAGCGGCGGCGTGGGAGCCCTCCTGGGCGTGCAGGCCGCCCGTCCCTTCTGGCATGTGGGCCTGTTCCCCGTGCAGTTCCCCTTCTTCTCCCTGGCCTCGGGGGCGGCCCTGCTGCTCCTGGTCTATGGCCTCTTCGATCGGGCGGCCAACGAACATCGGGCGCAGCTCCTTCGAACCCTGGCGATCCTCAGCCTGGTGCTGCAGCTGATCAAGCTGTATTTCCTGTGGGCGGACTACTCCCAGAGCCTCTACGGCGGGATGCCCCAGAACGTCGCCGCCGTCCAGGAGGTGCTCTTCGGGCGCTACTGGTGGGCCTTCTGGATCCTGCAGCTGTTCCTGGGGAGCCTGGTGCCCATCGTCATCCTTCTCTGGCCGGGGCTCTCGACGAAGCCGGCGTGGGCCGCCCTAACAGGCTTCCTGATC
Source organism: Thermoflexus hugenholtzii (assembly GCF_018771565.1). Classification (NCBI taxonomy): domain Bacteria; kingdom Bacillati; phylum Chloroflexota; class Thermoflexia; order Thermoflexales; family Thermoflexaceae; genus Thermoflexus; species Thermoflexus hugenholtzii. The sequence continues at coordinate 2,011,655 of NZ_CP076326.1, forward strand.
CTGGTGGGTTTCGCCGCGGCCCGGGCGAACATCGTGTTCCCGGCCCTCGCCGTGCCGGAGCTGAAACAGCTCATCGGCGCCTTCCACAGCGCCCGGCTTCAGTTCCATTACTTCCCGAGCCCGATGGAGTGGGCCGTCAGCATCGGCATCAGCGGCCTGGCCGGGCTGGCCTTCCTGATCGCCTACGATCGCCTGCCGATAACCCCCGAACACGTCCCGGAGGCTCCGGCGCGCTGACCCGCGCGGGGCCCCCATCCTTCACCGGATAGGAGGTGCGGGATGACGAAGGCGATGCCTCGACCGACGGAGATCCGGGAGGAGCTCCCGGCGGAGAAAACCGAAGGAACCGGTCTGACCCGGCGGGATTTCTTGAAGACGGCGGCCCTGGTGGGGAGCACCGCCCTCTTCGCCCACGCGGCCCGCACCCTGGCGAGCTTCCACCCGGAGGCCGAAGGGGAATACCCGCTGGGCCGGCCGGAGAACATGATCTTCACCGTCTGCCAGCAATGCAACACCCAGTGCGGGATCAAAGTGAAGCTACTGGACGGCGTGGCGGCCAAGATCGACGGCAACCCCTACTCGCCCTGGGCGCTCTACCCCCATCTCCCTTATAAGACGCCGATCTCCCAGGCTGCTGCCATCGATGGGGGGCTCTGCCCCAAGGGCCAGGCGGGTATCCAGACCGCCTACGACCCGTATCGCCTCCGGGTGGTCCTGAAGCGCAAGCCCGGCACCAAACGGGGCGAGAACCAGTGGATCACCATCCCCTTCGAGCAGGCCATCCGGGAGATCGTCGAAGGGGGCGACCTCTTCGGCGAGGGCCCTGTGCCGGGCCTGAAGGAGCTGTGGGCCCTGCGGGACCCCAAAGTCATGAAGGCGATGGGCGATTTCGTGAAGAAGATCTGGGGGGAGAAGGATCCGGAGAAGAAGAAGGCCCTGGTGGAGGAATTCAAGAAGCAGTTCGCGGATCATCTGCACACCCTGATCGATCCGGACCACCCGGACCTGGGGCCGAAGAACAATCAGATCGCCATCATCTGGGGGCGGCTCAAGGGCGGACGCTCGGATTTCATCCACCGGTTCTTCGGCGATGGCCTGGGGACCGTCAACCGCCACGGCCACACCACCGTCTGCCAGGGCTCCCTCTACTTCGGCTGCAAAGCGATGTCTGAACAGTTTGTGGACGGGAAGTTCTCCGGCGGGGCCAAGTTCTACTGGCAGGCGGACCTGGGCAACAGCGAGTTCGTCATCTTCGTGGGCGCCAGCCCCTTTGAGGGGAACTACGGCCCGCCGCTGCGGGTGACCAAGATCACCGAGGGGCTGGTCTCGGGCCGGCTGAAGTATGCGGTGATCGATCCCCGTTTCTCCAAGACGGCGGCCAAGGCCTGGAAGTGGATCCCCAACAAGCCGGGGACCGAGGGCGCCATCGCCATGGGGATGATCCGCTGGATCATCGAGAACCAGCGCTACGACGAGAAATACCTGCGCAACGCCAACCGGGCCGCCGCCAAAGCCGCCGGGGAGCCCACCTGGACCAACGCGGTCTGGCTGGTGAAGATCGGCGAGGACGGCACCCCCGGCCCCTTCCTGCGGGCCTCCGAGATCGGCCTCACCACCAAGCAGGAAGTGGAGAAGGAGGGGAAGAAGGTGACCGTCTATGTGACCCCCGACGGCAAGCAGTTCGCCTACGACCTCCTGGTGACCATGGTGGAGGGCAAGCCGGTCGCCTTCGACCCCAACGACGCCGAGACCCCGGTGGTCGGGGACCTCTTCGTGGAGGCCACCCTCACCGCCCTGGACGGCAAGGCCATCCGGGTGAAGAGCGGGATGCAGATCCTGAAGGAGTCGGCGGAGAAGATGACCATTGAGGAATACGCCGCCGAGGCGGGGATCCGCCCTCAGGATATCGTGGAGCTGGCCCGGGAGTTCACCGCCCACGGCAAGCGGGCCGCCGCCGACGTCCACCGCGGCGTCTCCCAGCACACCAACGGCTTCTACAACGTGGTGGCCTGGTTCACCCTGAACCTGCTCATCGGCAACTACGACTGGAAGGGCGGGATGATCAAGGCCACCACCTACGATTACACCGGGGCCAAGGCCAAGAAGCCGTTTAACCTGAGCGCCATGAACCCCGGCAAGCTCTCCCCGTTCGGGATCAGCATCATCCGTCACGAAGTCAAGTGGCAGGACACCACGCTCTACGACGGGAAATATCCGGCGAAGCGGAACTGGTATCCGCTGTCGTCGGACATCTACCAGGAGCTGATCCCCTCCATGGGGGACGCCTATCCGTATCCCATCAAGATCCTCTTCATCTATATGGGCTCGCCGGTCTATGCGCTGCCCGCCGGCCACACCAACATCGAGATCCTGAAGGATCCGAAGAAGATCCCCCTGATCATCGCCTGCGACATCGTGGTCGGCGAGACCTCGATGTATGCCGATTACATCTTCCCGGATCTCACCTACCTGGAGCGCTGGGAGTTCGCCGGCTCCCATCCCTCGGTGGCCTGGAAGGTCCAGCCGGTGCGGCAGCCGGCCATCCCGCCGCTCACGGAGACGGTGAAGGTCTTCGGCCAGGAGATGCCGCTCTCCCTGGAGGCCATGCTCCTGGGCCTGGCGGAGGCCCTGGGCCTGCCGAACTTCGGCCCCAACGGCCTGGGCGAGGGCATCCCCCTCACCCACCCGGATCACCTCTACCTGCGCATGGTGGCCAACCTGGCCTACGGGGAGAAGGAGGACGGCTCCGACGCGGTGCCCGATGCCGACGATGAGGAGGTCCGGATCTTCCTGGAGGCCCGGCGGCACCTCCCGAAGAGCGTCTTCGATCCGGAGCGCTGGAAGGAGACCGTGGGGGAGGACCTCTGGCGCAAGGTGATCTACGTGCTCAACCGGGGCGGCCGCTTCCAGGACTTCGAGAAGGCCTATGAGGGCGATCAGGTGAAGAACAAATACGGCCAGCTGATCAACCTCTACCAGGAGAAGACGGCGACCACCAAGAGCGCGATGACCGGCAAGCCGCTCATCGGCTACGCCACCTACATCCCCGCGCCCACCGATGTGCTGGGCAACCGGCTGGAGGACGAGAAGGAGGGCTACGAGTTCCACCTGATCACCTACCGGGAGATCTTCCACACCAAGAGCCGCACCATCTCCAACTACTGGCTACTGGCCCTGGCCCCCGAGAACTACGTCCTGATGAATGCCCGGGACGCCGCCCGGCTGGGCCTGAAGGACGGGGATTGGGTGCGGATCGTCTCGCCCACCAACCCGGAGGGGGTTTGGGACCTGGGCAACGGCCAGAAGAAGGCGATGGTCGGCAAGGTCAAGGTCGTCCAGGGGATCCGCCCCGGGGTGATCGCCTTCAGCCTGGGCCACGGCCACTGGGCGTATGGGGCCTCGGATGTGGTGATCGACGGGGTGGTGGTGAAGGGCGATCCGCGCCGGGCGACCGGCATCCACGCCAACGCCGCCATGCGGGTGGACCCCTACCTGAAGAACACCTGTCTGGTGGATCCGGTGGGCGGCTCGGCGGTGTTCTACGACAGCCGGGTGAAGGTGGAGAAAATCTGAAAGCCCCAAGGGGCGCCATCCCGAATCCGGGACCGACAGCGGAGGGGGGCGCTCTCAGGCGGCCCCTCTCCGCTTTCTATACGACGACAGCCTTTCCGGGATGAAATCAGGCCGATACGGGAGGGAAGGATGCGAACCCGCTGGGCGATCTTCGGAACCCTGATCGCCGTCGGGATCGTGGTCTGGCTGGCCATGAATCCCCCGCGGCCTCTTCTCAACGTTCTCAAGCGCGTGGATCCCTCCCCGGAGACCGGGGCGCGGCTGGTGGAGCGCTACGGCTGCCGGCGTTGCCATCGCATCGGCGATTCAGGAGGGATCCTGGCGCCGGATCTCAACGGGATCACCCGGCGGGTGGGGGATCCGGCCATGGTGAGCCTGCGGCTCTGGCTCCGGGACCCCCAGGCCGTCAAGCCCGGGACCGCCATGCCGAACTTCCATCTCTCCGACAGCGAGATCGAGGCGATCCTCGCCTACCTTCAGGCGCTGGACGCCCGGCGCCCATAGCCGTGGGGAACTCCCATCGGACCCAGCGCGTCGTGGGAACGAACGGATTCGGCACGCACCCGACCCCCAAAGGCCCAGGCGAGCCCCATGGGCCACGATGTGCAAACCCTTTAACTTGACAGATCCGACAGAACCCATATAATGGGAAACCAAACCGGCAGGAGTGGGGTTTCCCGGACATGATGGCACGGCGTCTCGCGAGCGTCCTCCGCGGCTACGGGTGGTATTACTTTTACTTTGCCGCGCCTGTGGCGGGGCCGCTCGCGCGTGCCACGTGATGGTTCCACCCCATCCCAACGATCTCACCCATCGGCGCGGAGCGGCTCCCCGGAGCCCCCGCGCCGATGGCGTTTTCATGGGGAGGAGACATGATCTGCGGCATCCGCGGCGCGATCACCGCCCAGGCCAACACCCCCGAGGCCATCGCCTCGGCCACCCGAACGCTGCTCCAGGCCATCGCCCGGGCGAACCACCTCACCCCCGAGGAGATCGTCGCCGCCTGGTTCACCACCACCCCCGATCTCAACGCCGCCTTCCCCGCCGCCGTCGCCCGGGAGATGGGATGGACCCACGTCCCCATGCTCTGCGCCCAGGAGATCCCCGTCCCCGATGGATTGCCCCGTTGCATCCGCGTCCTGCTGCTGGTCCAGCCCCGCCGGCCCCTCCGGCCCGTCCCGGTTTACCTGGGCGAGGCCCGCCGGCTCCGACCGGACCTGTTTAACGGGGAGGGAGATCCCGCCCCGGAGCCGGATCCCCCGCCCCCTCCCCCGACCCGTCCGCGGGTGGCCTTCCAGGGGGAGCCAGGAGCCTATTCCCACGAGGCCGCTGAGCGCTTCTTCGGGGGCGAGCTGGAGCTGCTCCCCTGCGCCACCTTCGCCGAGGTCGCCCAGGCCGTGGAGGCCGGCCGGGCCGACTTCGGGATCCTGCCCGTGGAGAACTCCACCGCAGGCTCCATCAACGCCGTCTACGACCTCCTCCTGGAGCGGGACCTCCGGATCTGGGGGGAGGTGATCCTGCGGGTGCGGCACTGCCTCCTCGCCCCTCCGGGGACCTCCCTCTCGGACATCCGGGCGGTGCGCTCCCATCCCCAGGCCCTGGAGCAGTGTGCCCGCTTCATCGCCCGCCACGGCTGGGAGGCCATCGCCGCCCCCGACACCGCCGGCAGCGCCCGCATGCTGGCCGAGCGCCCGGAGCCCGGGGTCGCCGCCATCGCCAGCCGCCTGGCCGCCGAACGCTACGGCCTGGCGATCCTGGCCGAAGGCATCGAGGACGACCCCGAGAACGCCACCCGCTTCTTCATCGTCAGCACCCATGAGCCCCCCCGCGCCGCCCGCAACAAGACCTCCATCGTCTTCAGCACCCGCCACGTGCCGGGGGCCCTCCACGCCTGCCTGGGGGAGTTCGCCGCCCGCGGCATTAACCTCACCAAGCTCGAGTCCCGCCCCCGCCGCGGCCGTCCCTGGGAATACGTCTTCTACCTGGACTTCGAGGGCCACTGGCAGGATCCGGCGTGTCGCGAGGCCCTGCTGGGCCTGCTCCAGCGGGCCTCCTTCCTGAAACTGCTGGGCTCTTATCCGGCCGCCGAGGGAACCCTCTCAAGCCACGAAGAAGGAGGAGAGCGATGATCGTGGAATGCGCGTCCGATATGGACCCCCGCGCCATCCAGCGACTGGTGGAGCACCTGCAGGCCAGGGGCAAGCCCGTCTACCGGATTCACGGGCCCCAGCCCGTGCTGGTTTGCCCGGATGATCACGACCTGGATCCCCAGGAGCTCCAGACCTGGCCCGGCGTCCGACGGGTGATCCCGGTCCGTCATGCCTTCCAGCTGGCCGCCCGGGATTACCGGCCGGAGGGCACCCAAATCCGGGTGGGCGAGGTGCTCATCGGCGGGGAGGAGCCGGTGTTGATCGCCGGCCCGTGCGCCGTGGAATCCCGCGCCCAGCTCCTGGAGACCGCTTACGCCGTCCGGGAAGCGGGCGCCCATATGCTGCGCGCAGGGGCCTTCAAGCCCCGCACCTCCCCTTACTCGTTCCAGGGACTGGGCTGGGAGGGGCTGGAGCTGCTGGCCGAAGTCCGCGCCGAGACCGGCCTCCCCGTGGTGACCGAAGTGATGGCCCCCGAGGAGATCCCCCTGGTGGCCGAGGTCGCCGACGTCCTGCAGATCGGCGCCCGCAACATGCAGAACTTCAGCCTGCTCAAGGCGGCCGGCCGCCAGCCCAAGCCGGTCCTCCTCAAGCGCGGGATGAGCGCCACCATCGAGGAATGGCTGCTGGCGGCGGAATACATCATGGCCTACGGGAACTTCCAGGTGATCCTGTGCGAGCGGGGGATCCGCACCTTCGAGCGGATGACCCGCAACACCCTGGACCTCAACGCCGTGCCGGTGGTCAAACGCCTGAGCCACCTGCCGGTGCTGGTGGATCCCAGCCACGGCACAGGGGACGCGGCGTATGTGATCCCCATGGCCCGGGCCGCCATCGCCGCCGGAGCGGACGGCCTGATCACCGAGGTCCATATCCGCCCGCAGGAGGCCTGGTCGGACGGCCGCCAGTCCCTCACCCCGGAGGCCTTCGCCCGCATGGTCCGCGAGGTCCGCGCCGTGGCTCGGGCCCTGCGGGAACTGGAGGGCGATTCCCATCGCGCGTAAGGAGTCAACGGATGGCGCCGTTCCGCTGGGGGATCATTGGGTTGGGATTGATCGGCGGCTCCATCGCCCATCGGCTCGCCCGACAGGGGCTCCCGGTGCTGGGAGCGGATCAGGATCCCCGGACCCGGGAGCAGGCCCGGGCCTCCGGGATCTTCGAGGACGTCCTGGACCCGCCGGCCCTGGCCGCCGCCGCGGAGGGCGTGATCCTGGCCACGCCGGTGGGCGCGATCGAGGAGCTGCTGCGGACGCTGCCGTGGCGGCCGGGACAGGTGGTGCTGGACACCGGGAGCACCAAGCGACGGGTGGTAGCGGCGATGGGGAAGCTGCCGGACGGCGTGGGCGCCGTCGGCGGACATCCCATGGCCGGCCGGGAGACCTCGGGCTTCGAGGCGGCGGACCCGGATCTCTTCGTCGGGCGGCCGTTCCTGCTGGTCCCCACTTCCCGCACCACCCCCGAAGCCGCCGCGCGGGCGGAGGAGCTGGCGCGCCTCCTGGGCGCCCGGCCGCTGTGGATGGAGGCGGAGACCCACGATCGCCAGGTGGCCTGGATCAGCCACCTCCCCTACGTGACGGCCATGGCCCTTGTCGCTGCCGTGGAAGCCGCTGGGGATCCCGCCCTCTGGGAGATCGCTGCCTCCGGCTTTCGGGACGCCACCCGGGTGGCGGCCAGCGACCCCCGCATGATGGGGGACGTCATCCGCAGCAACGCCGATGAGGTCGTCGCCGCCCTGGAGACCCTCCTCCGGATCCTGGAGGCTTGGCGCGCGGCCCTGAAGGCCTCCCCGCCCTCGCTCCCTCCGGAATGGCCCCGCCTGGCCGCGCGCCGCCGCGGATGGTCGGGGAGTGCCTGAGAGATCCTCACGGGACGGGACGGACCATCCACGATCGGCCCACCAGGTTCGCCCGATAAAGGAGATCCCGATTCGCCAGCGCCTCCGGCGTCGGCCCATCGAACCACACCCGATGGTCCTCCCCGATGATCACCGCTCGGTCCGCCACCAGGCGGGCCAGCTCCAGGTCGTGGGTGGCCACCAGCAGCGTCTTGCCCAGGCGGCGCAGACCCCACAGGATCTCCACCAGGCGATCATTGGTCCGCGGGTCCAGGCCGGTCGTGGGCTCGTCCAGCAGCAGCACATCCGGGTCCACCGCCAGCACAGCCGCCAGCGCGACCCGCCGCTTCTGGCCCTCGCTGAGCTGGAACGGGGCCCGATCCGCGAGCTCCTCGATCTCCAGCAGGCGGAGCATATCCCGCACCCGGCCCTCAACCTCCTCCGGCGGGAAGCCGAGCTGGGCCGGCCCGAAGGCGATCTCCTCGAAGACCGTGGGGTTGAAGAGCTGGGCATCGGAGTTCTGGAAGAGCAATCCCACCCGCCGCCGGAACTCCCGGAAGAACGCCGGGCGGGCCAGGCTGGCGGGCGTCAGGGGATGCCCGAAGGCATGGACGGTCCCGGAGTCAGGAAACAGAAGGCCGGCCAGGACCTTCAGCAGGGTGGACTTGCCGCAGCCGTTGGGCCCGAGGAGGGCCACCTGTTCCCCGGATGCCACCCGCAAGCTCACCCCGGCCAGGGCCGGGAATCGCCCCAGATAGGTCACCCGCACCTCGTTCACCTCGAAGACCGGCCGGCCGTCAGCGGACCACATAGACCCCCCCGAGCATCAGCAAGGTCAACGCCGCCAACGCCCCGGAGGCCCATACCGAGGATGGCCGCCGTTGAACGAAAGCCACCCGGCCCTGGAAGCCCCGGGCGAGCATGGCCTGGTGGATCTCCCGAGCCAGAGCCTCGGACCGGAGGAAGAGGGCATAGGCGGCGGCCGCGCCGAGCCGTCGGCCCGCATCCCCCGCCCGCCCGCCCAGGACCCGTGCCTGCCAGGCGGCATACATGTCCTGGACCACCGTCAGGAGGACGAAGATGTAGCGATAGGTCAGGGTGAAGAGCATCCCCACCGCCGCCGGAAGCCCCAACGCCCGAAGGCCTCGCAACAGCTCGAACCAGCCGGTGGTCACGGTGAGCAGGGTGACCAGGGAAACCGAGGTCGCCGCCCGAAGCATCACCATGAGGCCCCCGGTGAGACCCTGGCGGGTGAGGCTCAGCTCCGAGGGCAACGCAAGGGGCCCCAACCGGGCATCGGGCCCGAACCGGACCAGCACCACCAGCGGCTCCCCCGGATGAACCAGGCTGGTCATCCCCGGCAGGACGATCAAGCCGGTGAAGAACAGCACCACCAGCCCCGTGCGCCCCAGGAACGATCGCAGGTCCAGCCGTCCCAAGGCGGCCAGCAGAACACAGCCGCCGTAGAGGAGGGCCAGGGGCGCCAGGCCCCGGCTGAGGCCGGCGGCGAGGATCAGGGCCAGGAAGCAGAGGATCTTGACCTCGGGGGACGCCCGCTGCAACAGCCCATCCCGCCGGGCGATCTCCTCCGCGTAGAGCGCCCGCCGGACGACCTCCAGGGCGCCGACCAGGGTCCGGGCGACGAAATCCAGCCGGACCCGACGGGCTTCGGAGGTCCCAGGGCCCGACGGGGCGGATGGACGCCCCAACCAGGGTGGAAGGGTCAGGACCGGGTCCGAGGCCGAAGGAGAAGCCACCGCAGGATCCCCCATACCAGCGCAGCCAGCAAGACGCCCATCAGGGCGGAGAGCAGATAGCTGAGCACTTCCCCTCCGGGAACCCCCTCCAGGATGGGAACGGCGTAACCCGGCAGGAGCCCGGACCACCACCCGCTCAGCGCGGCGAGGCCGCGGGGCACATATCCGACCAGCGCCCCCAGCTCCTCCGGCGCCCACTCCCCGAAGGCCGTCCCCGGAGCCAGAAGGCCCAGCGGGGTGAGGACGATCAGCAGGCCCAGCACCACCACCAGCGGCAGCCAGGCCCCGGCGGCCCACTTTCCTTCCGCGGGGCGGGCCAGCAGGTCGGGCTGGACCCGATGCACATAGCCGACGATCAACCCGGTGACCAGGGCCTCCACCGGGCCGGCCACGACCAGGTGGGCGAACATCATCGCCGGCACCGCCAGATTCAAAGGATATGGGTTATAGAGCGGGGTCCCATCCGGGGCGCGGAAAAGAAGGGGCTGGAGGCCCAGCTCGATGGCCGTGGCCAGGGCCGCCGCGTTGATGCTCAAATACCCTGCCAGGGCCGTGGCCATCAGGAGACGGGTCCGCGAAGGGGAGCGACCGGCGACGGTCTGATAGACGACGTAAGCCACAGCCGGGGCCAGGATCCCCATGTTGAAGATGTTGGCCCCCAGGGCCAGGATGCCCCCATCCCCGAAGAAAAGGGCCTGGATCACCAGGGTCACCGTCATGGCCAGCATCGCCCCCCAGGGACCCAGGAGGATGGCCGCCAGGGCAGCCCCCACCGCGTGGGCGGACGTCCCATCCGGGACGGGGACGTTCAGCATCTGGACCACGAACCCGAAGGCCGAGGCCAGGGCCAGGCGGGCCAGGATCGCCCCGTCCGAATCCTGTCGCAGGCGCCGAGCGGCCACGTAGAGCGCGGGGGCAGAGCCAGCGGCAAGAACGGCGCAGGTTTCCGGGCTCAGATAACCATCGGGGATATGCATCCCGACCTCCTCGTGCGGATGATCCGGGCTCAGCGGGCTGCCGCCTGCGAGGAAGGCGGGTCCGTCTTCCCCTCGGCGGAGGCGCGGCACCGCGGGCAGAGGCCAACCAGCATGAGGGTGAGTTGCTCGATGGCCAGCCCGGAGCGCGCCTGAAGCTCCCGGGCAAGATCCCCCAGGAGATCGGCCTCCAGATGGAGCACCTCCCGACACGAACGGCAGAAGAAGTGCGCATGGCTGGGCTGGTCCCGCCACTCGTAGACGATCCGGCCCTCCCCCAGGACGTGGCGGTCCAGCAAGCCCAGCTGGGTGAACAACCGCAGGGTGCGGTAGACCGTAGAGAGGTCCACGGCAGGCGCGTGGGCCCGGACGGCAGCATGGACCTCCTCGGCGGTCATATGCCGTCCCGCCGAGCGAAGGGTCTCCAGGATCAGCATCCGCTGGGGCGTCACCCGGAAGCCGTGCCGGCGCAACGTCTGTCGGATCGGATGACAGTGCGGCACCTCGCCTCCTCCGCCTTCCTCTGGGTCCCCTCAATGCCGGGAGGGCCTGGCCCAGCCCCCAGCTCCTTCCAGCGCCCATCCCGGCTATTTGCAAGATTTGGTTATTGCCAATATATGGCGCTAATCGGCATCCGTCAAAATCGGACTTCGGCTCCGCAGCCCGGCTGCCGCTTCGAACGGTAAGATGAACGGGGGATCCCGACCCGGCCGACATTCGACAGGATCCCCCGGACCCGTTAAAATGCGAAAGTGCTTTATCCGCAGGGATGCGTTTTCGGAGGCAAACGATGGAGCCGGCGGGCAACGGCGGGAAGCTGCCCAAGCGCATCGCCCGTCTGGGGGAGCTGATCACGAACATGTGGTGGACCTGGCAGCCGGACGCCCAGCGGCTGTTCGAGCGGCTGGATCCGGTGCGCTGGGAGGAGGTCCGCCACAACCCGGTGGCCTTGCTGCGCCGGGTCGAGCGGGCCCGGCTCAATGCGGCCGTTCAGACCCCGGCCTACCTGGAGCTTTACGATCGGGTGATGGAGGAGTTCGATCGCGCCCTCACCGGGCCCACCTGGTTCGCCCGGGCCCATCCGGAGCGCGCGGAGGCCATCATCGCCTATTTCTCCACGGAGTTCGGGATCCACGAAGCCTTCCCGGCCTACGCGGGCGGGCTGGGGGTGCTGGCCGGCGACTTCCTCAAAGAGGCCAGCGATCTGGGCCTGCCTATGGTCGGGGTAGGGTTGCTGTATCAGCACGGATATTTCACCCAGCGCATCACAGAAGACGGCTGGCAGGAGGCGATCTACGAGCCGCTGGACCTGGAGAACCTCCCCCTTCATCCGGTGTTGGGCCCGGATGGGCAACCGGTGCGGGTGGAGGTGACCATCGCCGGCCGGCCGGTGCGGGCGCAGATCTGGCGCCTCCAGATCGGCCGCATCCCGCTTTACCTGCTGGACACCAGCCTCCCGGAGAACGAGCCCGCGGATCGGGAGCTCTCCGCCCGGCTGTATGACGGGGACCCGGAGCGGCGGATCGCCCAGGAGATGATCCTGGGGATCGGCGGGGTGCGGGCCCTGCGGGCTCTGGGTCTGCAGCCCGCCGTCTGGCATCTGAACGAGGGCCATTCGGCCTTCTCCATCCTGGAGCGGCTGCGGGAACACATCGCCGCAGGCCTCCCCTTCGAGGAGGCCGCAGCCCGGGTGCGGGCCACCACCGTGTTCACCACCCACACCCCGGTCCCCGCCGGCCATGATCGCTTTTCCTTCAGCCTGATCGAGCGCGCCTTCGCCGGTTACTGGGAGCAACTCGGCCTTTCCTTCAAGGACTTCTGCGAGCTGGCCCGTCAGGACGAGCCCTGGGGCTCCACCTTCAACATGACGGTCCTCGCCTTGCGCTTCGCCGATCACCGCAACGCCGTGAGCGAGCTCCACGGCCACGTCACCCGCAAGATGTGGGCTCACCTGTGGCCGGACCGGCCCGTGGAGGCGGTCCCTATCCGCCACATCACCAACGGGGTCCACGTCGGGACCTGGCTGGCGCGCCGGATGCGCGTCCTCTACCAGCGCTACCTGGGGCCGGACTGGCTGGAGCGGCTGGATGATCCGACCCTCTGGGAGCGGGTCCTGGAGATCCCGGATGAGGAGCTGTGGACGGTGCGGCGGCACCTGAAGCGTAAGCTGGTGGCCTTCATGCGCGAACGGGCCCGGCGGCGCTGGCAGGGCAACCGTGTTTCCCCGATCCAGATCGTGGCCTCGGGCGTGCTGCTCGACCCTTATGCCCTGACCATCGGCTTCGCCCGGCGCTTCGCCCTCTACAAGCGCGCCTACCTGCTCTTCCGGGATCCGGAGCGGCTGCGACGCCTGGTCAACGATCCCTATCGCCCCGTCCAGATCATCCTGGCCGGGAAGGCCCATCCGGCCGACGAGCCGGCCAAGCGCATGATCCAGGAGATCTACCGCCTGATCAAAGACCCGGCCTTCGGAGGGCGGATCGCCTTCCTGGAGGATTACGACATCGAGGTGGCCCGCCATCTGGTGCAGGGGGTGGACGTCTGGCTGAACACCCCCCGCCGGCCCCTCGAGGCCAGCGGCACCAGCGGCCAGAAGGCCGCCCTCAACGGCGTGCTGAACCTGAGCGTGCTGGACGGCTGGTGGCGGGAGGGCTACAACGGGGCCAACGGCTGGGCCATCGGGGAGGATCGGGAGTATGAGGACCCCGAAGCCCAGGACGCGGCCGACGCGGCGTCCCTCTATGACCTGCTGGAGAAGGCCGTGGTCCCCCTCTACTACGACGTCGAGGCCGATGGGATCCCCCACCGATGGCTGCGCATGGTGAAAGAATCCATCCGTTCCCTGGCCCCCTTCTTTAACACCCGGCGGATGGTGAAGGAATACCTTCAGGAAATGTATCTGCCCGCCATGGAGGCGGCCTCCCCGCGGACGTTGCCGGTGTGAAGGCCATGAGCGCGGCGATGAAACCGGAAACGCGCATCCATGCCCTCTCGATCCGTGAGGCCATCGCCTGGGCCTCCCGGCGGGTGCGCGCCTCTGCCCCCCGGCTGGCGGCCGAGGTGCTGCTGGCCCACGTCCTGAACGTTTCCCGCGCCTACCTGCTGGCCCACCCCGAACGCACCCTGGCGCCGGACGAATGGGAGGCCTTCGCCCGGCTGGTGGCTCGGTCCGAGCAGGGGGAGCCCCTGTTCTATCTGATCGGCGAGCGGGAGTTCTACGGGATGCCCTTCAAGGTCACCCCCGCCGTCCTGATCCCCCGGCCCGAGACCGAGGGCCTGGTCGACGCGGCCCTGGAGTGGGCGCGGAGCCGGGCCTACCGGACCTACACCCCCCTGGTCTTCGCCGACATCGGGACCGGCTCCGGGTGCATCGCGGTGGCCCTGGCGGTCTACCTGCCCAACAGCCGGGGCTACGCCACCGATCTCTCCCCGGAGGCCCTGGAGGTCGCCCAGGAGAACGCCGCCCGTCACGGCGTGGCCTCCCGCTTGACCTTCCTACAGGGCGACCTCTGCGCCCCCCTCCCGGAACCGGTGGATCTGCTGGTGGCCAACCTGCCCTACGTGGCCCGATCCGAATGGGCGGACCTGGATCCCGCCATCCGGGAATACGAGCCGATCCTGGCCCTGGATGGAGGGCCGGACGGACTGGATCTGATCCGGCGCTTCCTGGCCCAGGCCCCGGGGTATCTGCGACCGATGGGAGCGGTCTTCCTGGAGATCGGCGCCGGGCAGGGGCCGGCCGTCCTGACGCTCGCCCGGGCCGCCTTCCCCCGAGCGGTGATCCGGCTGCTGAAGGACGCCGCCGGGCTGGACCGGATAGTGGCCATCACCCACTGAGGGAAAGGAGCCAGGGATGCGGATCGCCATCGGAGCGGATCACGCGGGCTACGCTTTAAAGGAGACCCTGGTCGCCCATCTGCGGGAGCAGGGGATCGAGGTGGTGGATTTCGGGACCCACAGCCCCGAGTCCGTGGACTACCCGGACTACGCCCGGGTGGTGGCCGAGGCCGTTGCCCGCGGGGAGGCGGATTACGGCGTCCTCATCTGCGGCACGGGGATCGGCATGTCCATCACAGCCAACAAGGTGCCCGGCATCCGCGCCGCGGCGGTCTCGGATGTCTACACCGCGAAGATGAGCCGCGCGCACAACGACGCCAACGTCCTCTGCCTGGGCGGTCGGGTGGTCGGGCCCGGCCTGGCCATCGAGATCCTGGATACATGGCTGCGCACCCCCTTCGAGGGAGGGCGCCACGCCCGCCGACTGGAGAAGATCCGGCAACTGGAAGCGGCCTGCTCATCCTCCCCCTGAAGCGATGGACGCGCGTCCGGTCCTGGGCATCGATGCCAGCCGCGCCACCCTCGCCCGCCCGACGGGCGTGGAGCGCTACGCCCGGGCGGTGATCCGGTCCCTCCTTCCCTATGCCGAAGCCGAAGGGGTGCGGGTCCGTCTTTACTTTCGGGATCCCCCGCCGCCGGGCCTCTTCCCGTCCTCCCCGTCGGTGGAGCATCGGGTGATCCCCTTCCCTCGCCTGTGGACCCATCTGCGCCTCTCGTGGGAGATGGCCCGCCGTCCGCCCACGGCCCTCTTCGTCCCCGCCCACGTGATCCCGCTGGTTCACCCCCGCAGCGCCGTCACCATCCACGACCTGGGCTATCGCCACTTCCCGCATGCGCATCCGTTCGCCCAGCGGCTGTATCTGGAGCTCTCCACGCGGTGGAGCGCCGCCGTCGCCCGTGTCGTCTTCGCCGACTCCGAGGCCACACGAGCGGACCTCATCCGCTTCTACCACGTCCCGGCGGAGAAGATCGTGGTGGCCTACCCGGGTTACGATCCGCCGCCCATCCCGGAGGACGCCGAGGCGATCCTGCGCCGCTTCGGGGTCCGGCCCCCTTATCTGGTCTCGGTGGGGACGATCCACCCGCGCAAGAACTTCGGGCTGATCCTTCAGGTTGCGGCGCGTCGGCTTGCGGAGGGATGGGAGGGCCAGGTGGTGATCATCGGGAAGCCCGGATGGCCGGACCCGGCCTTCGAGCGCCTGCGCCGGGATCCGATGTGGGCGGGCCGTCTGATCCTGACCGGATATGTGGATGACGCCACGCGAGGAGCGTTGCTGAGCCGGGCCGAGGCCTTCCTGCTCCCTTCCCTCTATGAGGGCTTTGGCTTCCCGGTCCTGGAAGCCCAGGCATGCGGGGTGCCGGTCCTCTGCGCCCCCAGCGGGAGCCTGCGGGAGGTCGCCGGAGAGGGCGCGCTCCTCCTCCCTCCGGACGACCCCGCGCCGTGGGCGGAGGCCCTGAGCCGCCTAACGCGGGATCCGGAGCTCCGGTCCGCCCTGATCGCGCGAGGCCACGCCAACCGGCAGCGGTTCTCCTGGGAACGCTGCGCCCGCAGGATCTGGGAGGCCCTGCGAACGTTGTGGGAGTAAGGATGCCGCGCTCCCTGCTGGGCCGCTGCCCTGAGAAGGGCCCTTAGTCTGCCAGCCCCTCCACCTCCTCGGCTTTCGTCTCCGCCGTCGGCGTTGGGATCGGGCGGAGGAGGGGGACCGGACGCACGTAGCGGGCGACCAGCTCCCGGGTGCCGGCCACCCGGAGGCGCTCGAAGAGGAGCGCGAAGCGCGCCTCCAGGGCCTCCCGAATGGGCCCACGCACTTCCTCCGGGAGCTCCCAGAAGGCCTGCTTGAAGGGCCCCCACGCCCGCTTGCGGGTCTTGTAGTAGAACTGCTCGTCCGTCTCCCCCGGCTTTCGCTCGTCGGCGTGATGAGCCCGCAGATAGGCGTAGATCTCCTCCCGGAAGGCCACAGGGAGCATCTCGAAGACCAGGTTCTGGAAGCCGGTGGCCAGATGGACTTCGCAGGCCTCGCATTCCACGAACTTGTGGAAAGCCTCCTCCGGGAGGGTGCTGGCCCCATGCTGCACTGCCCCCGCCAGCCCGTATTCCAGGCGGGCCGCCCGGGAAAGGGCCCGGAGCGCCTCGAAATCGATGGCCACCTGGGCCAGGGTTCCGTCCGGCAGCACCACCCCGCCGTGGGTGGTGCCTGTCTGCACACTGATCTTGCTGATCCCCACCACCTCCCCCAGCTCCCGGCGGTAGCCGTCCATGAAGGCCCGCAGCTCCTCCACCGTGCTGTTCTTGCCGCCCACCTCCCCGATCTCCCCGCCCACGGAGATCGTCACACCGGGCGGCTCGATGGAGCGGATGTAACGGGTGAGGGCCGCACACAGGGTGTAGTTCAGACGCTGCTGCGCGTCCAGGGTCGGCTGGGAGAGGTCTACAAGTGTGGAGGTGTCGATGTCGATGTTGTAGAACCCCGCCGCGATGGCCTCCGCCGTGAGATCCCGCACCGCCTGCAGCTCCTTCTCGGGGTCCCGGGCATAGGCTTTTGCGGAAACCTGGAAATGGTCTCCCTGAAGGAAGAGAGGGCCTGTGAAACCCTCCTTGACGGCGGCCGCCATCAGGACGGCGGCGTATTCCTCCGGGCGCTGGTCGGTGTAGCCGATCTCGCTGCGGGCGATCTCGAAGATCACAGCCCCCGCCTCCAGCCGCCGCGCCGCCCGGAAGGCCGCCCGGCCCATGTCGTAGGTCATCCCCCGCAGGTTCATGGCCGGGACAGTGAAGGTCGGGGGAATCTCCCCCCGGCCTCGTGCCGCGTAGAGGGCGTGGATGGAGGCCGGGATGACCCCCAGCGCCTGGGCGATGCCGTAGATCCACCAGCGGGCCTCCGCCCGCTCCGGTGGGGAGCCGAAGACCGCCTGATGAACCAGCTCGTCGATCCCCTGCGCGCGGATCCAGAGGGGATCGTGCACCTCCACCCGGCCGTCGGCCAGGGCCAGCGCCTCCCCCCACCGTGGCCGCCGCAAACGATCCCGGACATCGATCATGCGAAGACCTCCTGCAACATTAGGATTCTGAGCGCGCCCCTCTCGCTCCGCTCCTTATGAATCCCATCACTCGGCCGAAGGCGTGACCTCCGTCTCCGGGGATGAGGAGCCGGTTCGGCGCGGGGAGCGCCTCGGGCCCGATGGGGCGGCCTCCGTCCGTTTCCGACGCCCCCGTGGGGTCGGCGCGGGAGGCGCTTCCTCCTCCGGCTTGAGGGCTGGGGCCTCCATCCCGGCGGGCGGCTCCGGCGACGGGGAGGCGGCCGCTTCGGGCGCGGGGGAAGCCGGCTCGGCCCCCACCGGGGCGACCGTCGGGGCCGCCCGGCGCAGCTCCGCCAGGCCGATCTTCACCCGCCGGCGGCAGAAGGGACATTCCCGCATTCCATAGCGGGCGTTCTCCGCCAGCGCCTGGGCCAGGATCCCCGCCGCTTCCTCCCGGGAGACGGAGAACGGCCGGCCGCAATACGGACAGCGCGTGCGCAGCATGCGCGCCTCCTCAGGTCTTCCATCGAACGCATCGCTCCCATTTTAGCATCGCATCCCCGCCGGCCCATCCCAGCGGGCGGGATATAATGAGGGGCAGGCCCCACAGGGCCGCCATTCCTGAACAGGAGGTCCATCGATGTTCTGCCCGCCGGGGACAACCGGAGCGATCCTGTGCGTGGGGAATTTCGCCATCCGGGCCTACGGGCTGCTGCTGATGATCGGGATCCTCCTGGGCGCCTACCTGGCGGCGGCGGAAGCCCGCCGTCGGGGGGAGAACCCCGATCATGTGTGGGATGGCCTGCTGATCGTCTTCCTGCTGGGTCTGATCGGCGCGCGCCTTTACCACGTGTTCTCCAACCCGGAAGGCGCTGTCGGCTGGTCCTACTACCGGGAGAACCCGATCAAGATCCTCTACATCTGGGAAGGGGGGCTCGCCATCTACGGGGCCCTCATCGGGGGGCTGATCGGGTTCTTCCTTTACGCCTACCGCCACCGACTGGCGGTCTGGCGCTGGCTGGACATCACGGCGCCTTCGATTCTGGTGGGCCAGGCCATCGGCCGCTGGGGGAATTTCTTCAACCAGGAGCTCTACGGCCCGCCCACCACCCTCCCCTGGGGCATCCCCATCCCCCTGGAGCGCCGCCTGCCGCAACACCTCACCCTGCCCCCGGAGACCCGTTTCCACCCGGTGTTCCTGTATGAATCCCTCTGGAACACCCTGGGCTTCCTGATCCTGTTCAACTTGAGCCGGCGGCTGGGGCATCGTTTGCTGGAGGGGGACCTCTTCGCCCTCTATTTGATCTGGTATCCGGTGGGACGCCTGTGGATCGAGACCCTGCGGCCGGACGCGTGGAAGCTGGGGAACATCGCCGCGGCCCAGGTCTTCTCCCTGATCGCCCTGGCGGCCGGGCTGGCCATCCTGATCCGGAACCGGCTCCCCGGGCGAATACGGGGAGCGAAGGCTCCTACCGAAATGCCGGAGACAAAGACTCCCACCGGGATGTCCGAGGCCTGATCTTCCTATGGAACCCGGAGGCAAGCCGAGCGGACCCGGGTCTCGTCTTGGTGGCGGACCGTGAAACCGCTTCCCTTCCCGGTGAAATGGATGGATCTCCGGCGAGGAGTCCGAATCCTCAGCGCGATCCTCATCGTCCTTCTCCTCGCCGCCCTGGGGACAGCCTGGACGGTCTCCCACCTGGAGGAACGGGATCCCTTCTGCGCCGGCTGTCACCTGCGACCGGAGATCACCTACGTGGGTCGAGCGGCTGCCGCGCGGGGAAGCCGACCGGTCGACCTGGCCGCTGCCCACGCGAGGGCCGGCCTCCCCTGCGTGGCCTGTCATCGAGGGGATTCTTCCCTCCCCGATCGCGTCCGCACCCTCGCCCTGGGCGCGTGGAACGCGGCCCGGACGCCCTTCACGCCGCCGGACGTTCCCCATCACCCGGTACGCATGCCCGGCCTCCCGGAGAACAGCTGCCGCCTCTGCCACGTCCGGGAGCCCGCCCGGGCAGGGATCCCGCCCGACACGACGAACCCGGTGATGGCCGAGGGGTTCGAGAACCACTTCCACACGGATCTGTTCCGGCCGGACCTCCAGACCTCCGTGGGGTGCGTGGATTGTCATCGCGCGCACATGGAGACGGTGACGCCCTTCTTTATCATGCAGGAGATCGTGATCCCGGCCTGCGAGCGCTGCCATCGGGAGGTCGGCCGGGGACCCCTTCGAATGGGACCATGAAGCCACGGCGCTGGCTTTTTGTATCTGTTCCTCTGTGGGGCCACCTGGACTATGGGGGCTACCTGGATCTGGCGGTCGCCCTCGCCCGACGCGGGGAGCGGGTGCTGTGGGCCAGCGGATCCCTGGTGCAGGAAGCGGTGGTCCGCCGGGGCCTCCCCTTTGTCCCGCTGCCCTCCGTGGGCTGGCGATGGCTGCCCCCGCTCCCCTCGGATGTTCCTCCCATGGAGCGGGCGCGACGGCGTCGGGAGCGAGCGCTGGAGGCCTGGCTCCAGCCTGAAGCGCATGCGCGGGCGCTGCGCGCCCTGAGCTCCCTGATTGAAGCCTGGCGCCCGGATTGGATCGTGGCGGAGCCTTTCGCCGGCGTCGCGGCCTGGGCGGCGGAGCGATACGAGCTTCCTCTGATCGTCGTGGGGTTCCCCGCCGGGCGCTGGCCGGCCCCAGCCACTCCAGAGGCCCAGGTCGAGGTGGAAGCGGCCCGAGCCCGGCTGGCAGAAATCGCCGCCCGTCTCGGCCTGGCCGGCCGCTACTGGCGGGCGGACCCCTTCCCCCAGATCACCTCCCCATATGCCCACGTCGTTTTCTTCCCCGCCGACTGGTTCGTCGATCTGGACCGCCTGGATCCCCAGAACCGGTTCTTCGGGGGACGTCGGAAGGCCTCGACGGTTCCACCTCTCCCACGCTCGCGTCCCCGCGTCCTGATCACCCTGGGCAGCACCTTCACCGGGGATCCCGCCTTCTTCATCGGGGCGGCCCGCGCGGTGCAGGCCCTGGGCGGCGAGCCCCTCCTGGTCCTCGGGAGGAGCCCCTTCGCCCCCGGGCTTCGGGAGGCTGTGGCGCGGGCGCTTCCCGATCTCCCGCTCTGGGACTGGGTGGACTACGCGGCCGTGTTCCCGCAACTGGATCTGGTGATCCACCACGGGGGGATGGGGACCACCCATGCCGCTCTGGTTTACGGCGTCCCCCAGCTGGTGGTCCCGCATGCGGGGGAACAGCATCTGCAGGCCCGTCGGGTGGAAGCCGCGGGAGTCGGGCTTTCCATGCGGCCCGCCGAGGCCACCCCTCTCCGATGGCGGCAGCTCATCGCCACCCTGCTGCAGGAGCCCACCTTCCGGGATCGCGCACAGATGTGGGCGCAACGGATGGAGGCGGCCGGCGGCGTGGAGGAGGCCGCCGCGCAGCTGATCGAAAGCAGGGAGCCATAGGGGGCTTCGGCTTCAGAGCCTTCAAGTTGTAGGTCGAAATGAATTTCGACCGCTATCCCAGCCGGTGCGCCCCCCCGACCGTCCACCGCGGTCCAGATCCATCTTCTCCACGCCGATTGAAATCGGCCTTCCAAAGCGCTATGCGCCGGGCGTCGGCCTTCGCCGACGCAAAAGACAATTCTCCGGTCGGCGCAGGCCGACCGCGGGCCGAAGGCCTCCCCAGGCCGAATTCATTCGGCGCGCATGCCGACCGTCGGCCGAAGGCCTTCGTGCCGATTGAAATCGGCCTTCCAAGGCGCTGCACGCCAAGCGTCGGCCTTCGCCGACGCAAGCGACGTTCCTCGGTCGGCGCAGGCCGACCGTTGGCCGAAGGCCCCCCCAGGCCGAATTCATTCGGCATGCAGGCCGACCGTTGGCCGAAGGCCCCCCCAGGCCGAATTCATTCGGCGCGCATGCCGACCGCGGGCCGAAGGCCTTCGTGCCGATTGAAATCGGCCTTCCAAGGCGCTGCACGCCAAGCGTCGGCCTTCGCCGACGCAAAAGACAATCCTCCGGTCGGCGCAGGCCGACCGTTGGCCGAAGGCCCCCCCAGGCCGAATTCATTCGGCGCGCAGGCCGACCACCGGCCGAAGGCCTTCGTGCCGATGGAAATCGGTCCCTCCAGGCGCTGCACGCCAAGCGTCGGCCTTCGCCGACGCAAAAGACAATTCTCCGGTCGGCGCAGGCCGACCGTCGGCCGAAGGCCCCCCCAGGCCGAATTCATTCGGCATGCAGGCCGACCACCGGCCGAAGGCCTCCTCAGGCCGCATTCATTCGGCATGCCGGCCATCCGGCCGGAATTGCCCGCGCTTGACAAAATCCGGCCACATCGACAAGGATGGCTATCGGTCCTTCCCGGACCCCCTATCATCCTCATAACTGGGAGACCGACCATGGCCGTCGAGATCGTATCTGCCATCCGACAGGCGGTGGAAGCCCGCCGGGAGGAGATCCTGCGCTTCTTCTTCGACATCGTGGCCATCCCCAGCTACGACGCTCAGATTCGGGCGGTTGGGGAGCGGGTCGCCGAGGAGATGCGCCGCCTGGGCTTCGAGGAGGTCCGCTTCGACGTCATGGGCAACATCCTGGGCCGCATCGGCCACGGCCCACGGATCCTGGTCTACGACAGCCACCTGGACACCGTGGGCATCGGGGACCCGGAGCAGTGGGCTTGGGATCCCTTCCGGGGACGGCTGGAGGGCGATCTCTTCTATGCCCGAGGGACCTGCGACGAGAAAGGATCCACCCCCGGCATGGTCTACGGGCTGGCCATCGCCCGGGACCTGGGCTTGCTGGAGGGATGGACAGTGTATTACTTCGGCAATATGGAGGAATGGTGCGACGGCCTGGCCCCCAACGTCTTTGTGGAGGTGGATCCGAAGATCCGCCCGGACGCGGTGGTGATCGGGGAGCCCACAGGCCTGCGGGTCTATCGGGGCCATCGTGGGCGGGTGGAGCTGAAGGTAATAGCCAAGGGACGCAGCGCCCACGCCGCCTCCAACTGGCTGGGGGACAACGCCATCTACAAGATGCTCCCGGTCATCGCTGGCATCCGCGACCTGGACCCCCGGCTGAAGTCGCACGAGTTCCTGGGGAAGGGCACGATCACCGTCACCATGATCGAAAGCCGCACGCCCTCCATCAACGCCGTCCCCGACGAATGCACCATCTACATCGACCGCCGGCTGACCTTTGGGGAGACCAAGGAGGAAGCCCTGGCCCAGGTGGAGTCCTGCATCCCGCCGGAGCATCGGGAGAGCATCCGCGTGGAGATCCTCCGCTATGAGGACCCCAGCTACACGGGCTTCCGGTATCCGGTGGAGAAATACTTCCCCGCCTGGGCCATGGAGGAATCCCATCCCCTGGTGCAGGCCGGGCAGGCGACCATCGAGGCCCTGTGGGGGGAGCGGCGGCCCACCGGGAAGTGGGATTTCTCCACCAACGGCACCTACTGGGCCGGGAAAGCCGGCATCCCCAGCATCGGCTTCGGCCCGGGGGATGAAACCTACGCCCATCGGGTGGATGAGCACATCTCCCTCAGCGAGGTGGTGGAAGCCACCGCCTTCTACGCCCTCTTCCCCTCCATGCTGCGGAACGCCCTGAGCGCCTCGCGGGGCGTGTGAACGCGCAATCTCATCATCAGGGAGGACGCCCATGCAGACCCATCTGCGCGGCCGTGATGTGATCAGCGACCTGGACCTCTCCGTGGAGGAGGTCCAGACGGTGTTGGACGTGGCCTTCGACCTCAAGATGAAGCAGGCCATGGGGATCCCGCATCGCTACCTGGAAGGGAAGACCATGGCCATGCTCTTTTTCTACAGCAGCACCCGCACCCGCGCCTCCTTCGAGGCGGGCCTGGCCCAGCTCGGGGGGCACCCCGCCTTCATCGAATCCAAGACCACCCAGATCGCCCACGGAGACACCGCCAAGGAGATCGGGGAGATCTACGGGCGCTACTTCGACGCCATCGCCATCCGCCATGTGGACTGGGGGGTGGGTAACCGCTACATCACCGAAGTGGCCCGCTACAGCCGGGCGCCGGTCCTCAACATGCAGTGCGATATCTACCACCCCTTCCAGATCCTGGCGGACCTGATGACCCTGGTGGAGAAGAAGGGACGGGACCTGCGGGGGAAGAAGATCGCCGTCACCTGGGCCTACGCGGCCAGCTACCAGAAGCCCCTCTCGGTCCCCCAGTCCCTGATCCTGCAGCTCACCCGCTTCGGGATGCATGTGGTCCTGGCCCATCCCCCCGAGTTCAAACTGATGCCGGACATCGTGGAGCAGGCGCGGGAGAACGCCCGCCGCTTCGGCGGAGTTTTCGAGATCACCGACAACATGGATGAGGCCTTCCGGGACGCCGACGCGGTCTACCCCAAGAGCTGGGGATGCTGGCTGACCACCACCGACCCGGAGGAGAGCGCCCGCATCGCCCGCAAGTATCAGGACTGGATCGCCGACGAGCGACGGATGCAGCTGGCCCGCCCGGACGCCATCTACATGCACTGCCTGCCCGCCGACCGCGGCCTCGAAGTCACCGACGCCGTGATCGACGGCCCTCAATCCGTGGTCTACGATCAGGCGGAGAACCGCCTGCACGTCCAGAAGGCCGTGATGGCCCTGGTCATGCGCTGAGCCCAACCCCGGAGGTGCGGATGCGTCTGCAACCCGGACTGGCTGTCGTGGCCGTCGGCGGCAACTCCCTGATCAAGGGGCCGGACCGCATGACCGTCCCCGATCAGTATGAGGCCGCCCGCGAGACCATGGTGCACATCGCGGAGATGATCGCCCAGGGCTGGCGGGTGGTGATCACCCACGGCAACGGCCCCCAGGTGGGCTTCATCCTGCGGCGCAGCGAGCTCTCCCTCCACGAGCTCCACCCCGTCCCTCTCGACGCCGCGGACGCCGACACCCAGGGGGCCATCGGCTACATGTTCCAGAAGGCCCTTTACAACGAGTTCCGCCGTCGGGGGATGCGCCAGCTGGCGGTGACCGTGGTCACCCAGGTTCTGGTGGACCGGAACGATCCCGCCTTCCAGAACCCCACCAAGCCCATCGGCTCGTGGATGGACGAGGAGACCGCGCGGCGGCGGGCGGCGGAGCAGGGCTGGGTGGTGCGGGAGGACGCCGGCCGGGGGTGGCGGCGGGTGGTCCCCTCGCCCCGCCCCCGGCGCATCATCGAGCTGCCCGCCATCCAGGCACTGCTGGAGGACGGCTTCGTCGTGATCGCCGTGGGCGGCGGCGGCATCCCGGTGGTGGAGGATGAGACGGGCGACCTGGTCGGCGTGGAGGCAGTCATCGACAAGGACCTGGCCAGCGCCCTCCTGGCCATCGAGCTGCGGGCGGACCTCTTCTTGATCTCAACGGCCGTGGAGAAGGTGGCCCTGGATTACGGGAAGCCCACCCAGCGCTGGCTGGACCGGCTGACCGCCTCGGAGGCCCGACGCCACCTGGCCGAGGGCCAGTTCCCCCCGGGCTCCATGGGGCCGAAGATCGAGGCTATCCTCCAGTATCTGGATCACGGGGGGAAAGCCGCCCTGATCACCGATCCACCCCACATCCCCGCCGCCCTCCGGGGGGAGACCGGCACCTGGTTCGTCCAGGATGAGTGAGGCTTCGGTTGGGGACCCCTCCCCCTCCCCGAATTGGGGAGGGGGAGGGCCAGCCCCCATATTAACTTCCTTCCCGAGTGCGACCGGGGGTTCGCCCTGGATCACGAACGTCCTCCACTGGGTGATCGGCCGGGATCACGAAGAGGCCGTTCGCCTGCCGGCATCCCGGGGAAAGCCGACGCTCAGCCTGGTGGATTGTGTGAGCTTTGTCCTGATGAGAAAATACCGGATCACAACCGCTTTCGCCTTCGATGAGGACTTCGAGCGCGAGGGGTTTCAACTTCTGAGTTGATCCCCTCGAGGCTCGTGGAGGGATTTGCGCCTTCGAGCGCGCTGGATCTCCCCTGCGCCCATGGCCTGGCGGCGGGAAACCGATGAATCCAGGCCCGCGTTTCCTTACCAGGGCTTCTGAAGCGGGGCCTTCAACGGTGCGATGCTTGTCTGAATCGCGGAGCGTGGTATGCGTCTTCATGGGAAAGTTGCGTTGATCACCGGGGCCAGCCGGGGGATCGGGCGGGCCATCGCCCGGGCTTACGCCCAGGAAGGAGCCGACCTCGCCCTTTGCGCCCGCGACGTCGAGGCCCTCGCCGACGCCGCCCGGGAAATCCAGGCCTTGCGGGAAGGAGCCCGGGTGCTCGCCCGCCCATGCGATGTCACCCGGCCGGACCAGGTGGCGGAGCTGATGGCCGCCATCGCGGAGACCTTCGGCCGGCTGGACATCCTGGTCAACAACGCCGCCATCCTGGGCCCCCGCCTCCCCATCGCCGAATACCCCCTGGAGGCCTGGCGGGAGGTCCTGGAGGTCAACGTCACCGGCGTGTTCCTGGTCACCCGGTCCGCCCTGCCCCTGCTCCGCCGCGCCGGCGGGGGCTCCATCATCAACCTCTCCTCCGGGGTCGGCCGCCGGGGGCGGGCGCGCTGGGGCGCCTACGCCGTCTCCAAAGGCGCCATCGAGATCCTCACCCAGATCCTGGCGGAAGAGCTGGCCCCTGAGGGCATCCGGGTGAACGCGGTGAACCCCGGCCCCACCCGCACCCGGATGCGAGCCCAGGCCTATCCGGAAGAGGACCCCCTCTCCCTCCCCACGCCGGAGGAGATCGCCCCGATCTTCGTTTACCTGGCCTCGGACGAGAGTCGGGAGCTCACCGGCCAAAGCCTGGACGCCCGCTCCTTCCGATGGCCCGATCGATAAGGCATGAGCGCATCGGTCATACATGGGATCAGGGATCAAAGCCCCAGCGCCCTGATCCACTCCGCATCCGAGAAAACCGGAATACCCCGGTCGATCAGGCGCCGACTTTCCCGGCCCCTTCTGTTCCTCGTATGATAGAGACGGAGAACCTCGTCGGGGGACGCCCGTGTCGGAGAGGCGCTTTCAGCGAATCGGCCTGGTCTTCCATCCGCAACGACCCCACGCCCGCGGCCTGGCGGAGGCAGTGGCCGAGGTCCTGCGAGAAACCGGGCGGGAGCCGGTGCTGATCTCCTCAGAGGAGCTGCGCGACGGGGCCCTGGTATCCGGCTGGGACCTCGCCCTCACCTTCGGAGGGGATGGCCTGCTGCTGCACGTGGCGCGCTACGCCGCCCCTGCGGGCGTGCCCCTGCTGGGGATCAACCTGGGCCGTGTCGGCTTCCTCACCGAAATCGAACCCGAGGAGTGGGCGGAGCAGCTGCAGAAAGTATGGGAAGGGCGCTACTGGATCGAGCGCCGCCTCATGCTCACCGCCTATCAGATCCGCGAGGGCCAGCGCCGCGGGCCCTACCCCGCCCTCAACGACGTGGTGGTCGGCCGCATGGGCCTGGGACGGGTGGTGCGCATCCGCGCGGAGATCGATGGGCGCTACTTCACCACCTACATCGGCGACGGGCTGATCGTCGCCACGCCCACGGGCAGCACCGCCTACGCCCTGGCCGCCGGCGGCCCCATCCTCCCCCCCGAGCTGAAGAACATCGTCCTGGTCCCCATCGCCCCCCACCTCAGCCTGGATCGCGCGGTGGTGCTGGATGAAGGGGCCCGTGTCTCCCTCACCGTGCACACCGAAGGCAAAGCCGCCCTGACCGTGGATGGAATGGGGGATTACCCGCTGGAAGAAGGGGACCGGGTGGAGATCGCCGCCGCTCCCTTCAGCGCCTGCTTCCTCCGCCTCCGGGATCGCTCGTATTTCTATCGCCTCCTCGCCGCTCGCCTGCGCCGCATGGTGGCCGACGAGGACGCCCGATAAGCCCGGCCCTGCGCTGGGTTCCGGCAGGCGGAGGGTGTGTCCCAATTTTGTCGGGCCTGGCCGCTTTGTAGGACAACTGCGAGCAGTTGTCCTACGATTTTGGGACACACCCCAGGCGGATGGCTATCATTCATTTTGAGAAGACTTGACGCTGGATCTCACCTCAGGATCGGGGAGCGCGTCCATGGCGCTGTCGCCGGAGGAACTGGGCTACTGGCTGGTCTTCCACCGGGTGATGGGCATCGGGCCGGCACGCTTCCGCGCGCTGCTCCAGCATTTCGGAGACCTGCGGGCGGCGTGGGAGGCCGATGAGAAGGCCTGGCAGGAGGCCGGCCTGGACCGGCGCACAATCCAGAACCTCCGTGAAGCCCGGGGGCGGCTGCGTCCGGAGGCGGAGCTGGAGCGGGTGCGCCGGGCAGGCGTGACGGTGCTCACCTGGGCGGACCCGGATTACCCGCCCCTCCTGCGCCGCATCCCGGATCCCCCGCCGGTGCTTTTCCTGCGAGGGCAGCTCGCCGACGCCGATCGCTGGGCCGTGGCCATCGTGGGAACCCGTCAGCCGACGGGCTACGGGCGGGAGGCCGCCCAGTGGTTCGCCCGGGAGCTCGCCCGGACCGGGATCCCCATTGTGAGCGGCCTGGCCCGGGGGATCGACGCCATCGCCCATGAGGCGGCCCTGAAAGCGGGAGGGCGAACCCTGGCCGTGCTCCCCTGTGGGCTGGACCAGGTCTATCCGGCGGCGCACGCCCCGCTGGCCGCCCGCATCGTGGAGCAGGGCGCGCTGCTTTCCGAGCTTCCCCTGGGGGCGCGGGTGGAAGCGGGGAACTTCCCGGCCCGGAACCGGCTGATCAGCGGCCTGGCGGTGGGCGTGCTGGTGGTGGAGGCCGGCCCGACCAGCGGGGCGCTGATCACCGCCGCCCACGCCGCCGAGCAGGGCCGGGAGGTCTTCGCGATCCCGGGGAGCATCTTCTCCACAGCCAGCCAGGGGACCAATCGGCTGATTCGGGATGGGGCCACCCCGGTGACCTCCCCCCAGGAGCTCCTCGAGGCCCTCAACTGGTCGGTGACCGCCCGGCAAGCGGAGGTCCAGCTGCAGCTGCCCGCCGACCCGGTGGAGGCCCGCCTCCTGGAGCTGCTCGGACGGGAGCCCATGCACATCGATGAGATCGCCCGGGCCGCCGGCCTGCCCGTCGCCCAGGTCAGCAGCGCCCTCACCGTGATGGAGATCAAAGGGATGGTCCGCCACCTCGGCGCCCAGCATTATATCCGGGGATGATCCCCCACTTCGGCCCCCGGAAGCACGCTCTCGACCTTTAACCAGAAGGCACAAAGGGGAATCCTTCGCCTCCGATGATGGCCAGCCATCCTCGGGAAGTTTCCCATGGATCTGCCGCATCCTATCCATCTCGAACGCCTGACGTCCCAACTCGCGTCCAAGGGCTCGGCGCCTTGACAGGCATACTCCGAACTGTGTAGAATGGCGTTAAACTTCCCCTTCCAGAGAGGGCCAGGGCGCTCTTCCCCATTGCCGGCGCACAACCTGGAGGCGACACCCGGCCGGTGCGGTCAACCCGCATCCGCCGGATCGAATCATTCAGAGCGCTCGCCAAACCGGCAGGAAAGGAGGGAGCCATGTGCGGTCCACAGGTCTATGAGGCGATGGCGCGGGCCTGGAGCCGTCGGGACTTCCTCAAGATGCTAAGCGGCGCGATGGCCGCCACCGTGCTTCCTTCCCCCGGCCCGACGGTCTGGCCCTGGCTGAGCGTGGAGATCCAGGGCGCGCGCGAAGGCGACCTCGTCTCCTTCACCCTCACCGTCCGCAACCTCACCGAGGAGACCATCTCCGACCTCTACGTCGCCGGCCACGTCCCCCGCAACGCGGATTTCGTCGCCGCCACCGCCACCCCCGCCCGGGCCTGGTTCCGGGGCTTCGAGGCCGAAGGCGGAGACCTCCAGTCGGCCGTCTGGCTGGCCGAGGAGATCCCGCCCAGGGGCACCCTGGGGCCCTTCCGCTATCAGGTGGCGCCGCACCCGGCCGCCACCCTGGTGAGCGCCCACGGGTTCGTCTCCTGGCGAAAGCCCGCTTACGGAGAGGCGGCCTCCGCCCCCGTCGGGGTGATGGTGCGGACCGCTGCCCGCGTCTTCCAGCGAAAAGTGGACCTCACCTACGTGCAGAACCCCAACTTCCCCATCTGGCCCGGGGCGCCGCGCCTCCAGATCGAGAACGTCTTCAACCACGCCCAGCACGGCTTCTACGCCAACCGCTGGCACATCTATGAGCACCACGGCACCCACATGGACGCCCCCGTCCACTTCGGGAAGAACGCCCTGACCATCGAGCGGCTCCCCGCGGAGGTCCTGGTCGCCCCGGCGGCGGTCATCGACATCCGCGACCGCGCCCGGCGCAACCCCGACGCCCAGCTCACCCCCGACGACATCCGGGCCTGGGAGCGGCGCTACGGGCGTCTGCCGGACGGCGCCGTGGTGTTCATGTGGAGCGGATGGGGAGCCCGGGTGGGCGACGAGGCGGCCTACCGCAATATGGACGCCCAGGGCGTGATGCACTTCCCGGGCTTCCATCCGGACACTGCCGAGTTCCTCCTGAAGGAGCGCAACATCGTGGGCATCGGGGTGGACACCCTGAGCCTGGACTACGGGGCGTCCACGGACTTCAAGACCCACTACACCATCCTCCCGGCCAACAAGTGGGGGCTGGAGAACGTTGCCAACCTGGGCCGCATCCCGCCTGCCGGAGCCATGGTCTTCGTCGGCGCCCTGCGCATCGAAGGCGCCTCCGGCGGCCCCGTCCGCTTGATCGCGGTGTGGTAGCTGGGCGTGGAAAGAGGCAGGCAACCATCCGCGGCGGGGGTGATCCCTGCCGCGGGGAATTTTTTATCCAAAAGGAGGGTGCCATGGCGGTGAAGGAAGTCGTGGCGGATATCCGTCATCTGAGCGGCGAGGTGTATTATCCCTCCCCCGAGGTCCTCGAGCGCGCCTACATCAAAAACTATGAGGAAGTCTATTCGCGCGCCATGCAGGACCTTGAGGCCTTCTGGGCCGAGCGCGCCGAAGAGCTGGAGTGGTTCCGGAAATGGGACCGGGTCCTCGATGACAGCAACAAGCCCTTCTACAAGTGGTTCGTCGGCGGCAAGATCAACATCTGCTACAACGCCGTGGACCGCCACATGAAGACCTGGCGCAAGAACAAGGTGGCCCTCTACTGGGAGGCGGAGAACGGCGAGCGCCGGGTGCTGAGCTACTACGACCTCTACCGCGAGGTCAACCGCTTCGCCAACGTCCTGAAGGCCCTGGGGGTCCGCAAGGGCGACCGGGTGACCATCTACATGCCCCGCATCCCGGAGCTGCCCATCGCCATGCTGGCCTGCGCCCGCATCGGGGCGATCCACAGCGTGGTCTTCGCTGGCTTCTCCGTGGAGGCCCTTCACACGCGCATCGAAGACTCCAAATCCCGCCTGGTGATCACCGCCGACGGCGGATACCTGAACGGGCGTATCGTGGAGACCAAGCGCACGGTGGACGAGGCGGTCCGGCGCGCCCCCTCCGTGGAGCACGTGCTGGTGGTCCGCCGCACCCGCCACGAGGTGCCCATGGAGCCCGGGCGGGATTACTTTTACGATGAGCTGGCCCGGCTGCCCTTCGCCCAGGGCGAATGCCCGGTGGAGGAAACCGACGCCGAGGACCCCCTCTACATCCTCTACACCTCCGGCACCACCGGCGCCCCCAAGGGCCAGGTCCACGTCCACGGCGGCTACGCGGTTTATATCTACACGACCATGAAGTGGGTCTTCGACATCAAGGATGAGGACATCTGGTGGTGCACGGCGGACCCCGGGTGGGTGACCGGGCACTCCTACATCGTCTACGCGCCGCTGATGCTGGGGGCCACCAGCGTGATGTATGAGGGAGCGCCGACGTATCCTTACCCGGATCGCTGGTGGAGCATCGTGGAGAAATACGGGGTGACTGTGCTGTACACCACCCCCACGGCCATCCGGGGGCTGATGCGCTTTGGGGATGAGTGGCCCAACCGGCGCAACCTCTCCTCCCTGCGCCTGTTGGGGACGGTGGGCGAGCCGATCAACCCGGAGGCCTGGCGCTGGTATTACCGGGTGATCGGGAAGGGACGCTGCCCGATCATGGACACCTGGTGGATGACGGAGACCGGCGGCTTCATGATCACCCCCATGCCATGCGTCCCTCTCAAGCCCGGCTCGGCCACCCTGCCCTTCCCGGGCATCCGGGCCGAGGTGGTGGACGAGAACGGCAACCCCTGCCCGCCCGGCGTGGAGGGCTACCTGGTGATCCAGAACCCATGGCCCGGGATGACCCGCACCCTCTACGGCGACCCCGATCGCTACGTGCAGGTCTATTGGTCCAAGTATCCGGGGTGGTTCTTCACCGGGGACTCGGCCCGACGGGATGAGGATGGCTACTTCTACATCATCGGGCGGGTGGACGATGTGCTGAAGGTGAGCGGTTACCGGCTGGGCACGGCGGAGATCGAGTCGGCCCTGGTGGCCCATCCGGCGGTGGCCGAGGCCGCTGCCATCGGCCTGCCCCACGAGGTGAAGGGCGAGGGGAT
Organism: Thermoflexus hugenholtzii; assembly: GCF_018771565.1. Lineage (NCBI taxonomy): Bacteria > Bacillati > Chloroflexota > Thermoflexia > Thermoflexales > Thermoflexaceae > Thermoflexus > Thermoflexus hugenholtzii. The sequence goes on from NZ_CP076326.1 coordinate 2,043,212, forward strand.
CCACTGCTATGTCATCCTCAAGGCCGGCTACACCCCCAGCGAGGCCCTGGCCGAGGAGCTGCGCCAGCATGTGGCCCAGCTGATCGGCCCCATCGCCCGGCCCGAGGCCATCCACTTCGTGGACAAGCTCCCCAAGACCCGCTCGGGCAAGATCATGCGGCGGGTGCTGCGAGCCCGCGCCCTGGGCCTCCCTGAAGGCGACCTCTCCACGCTGGAGGAATGAGCAAGGCCTCCTGCGGCGTGATCCGGCCGGGGGCGCGAGGAGCGCCCCCGGCATCACGCGGTTCAGGAGGCCCCGGAGAACTGCGCCCACCACCGGGGTAGGGTTTCCCCCACCGGCCCTCGCCAGACCTCATCCGCCAGGGGCGTGAGGACCGTGTCCTCGATGTTGAACTCGATCAGGCGGGCACCGTGGGCGCGGGCCCATCGCGGGAGCGAGGCCACCGGCTCCACGAGCCCGGAGGTCCCGATGATCAGGAAGATCTCCGCCTCCGCCGCGGCGCGGAAGGCCTGCGTCCACGCCGCCTCCGGAAGCGGCTCCCCGAACCACACCACGTCCGGCCGGGCCAGGGCCCCGCAAGCCGGGCAACGCGGCGGCAACTCCGGCAACGGCACCCGCCGATCCTCCCAGACCCGTCCCTCCCGGACGCACCGCATGCGCCACAGGCTGCCATGGAGCTCGATCACCCGGCGGCTGCCCGCTTGCGAATGGAGCCCATCCACGTTCTGGGTGATGAGGAGGAAATCCGGGAGCGCCTCCTCCATCGCGGCCAGCGTCCGGTGCGCGGGGTTCGGTGTCGCCCGGGCAATGCACTCCCGGCGCCACGCATACCACTCCCATACCCGGACTGGATCCCGGGCGAAGGCCTCCGGGGAGGCCAGATCCTCCGGCCGGTAATCCCTCCACAGCCCACCCGGGCCCCGGAACGTCGGAACCCCGCTCTCCGCCGAGACCCCGGCCCCGGTGAGGGCCACCACCCGTCGGCGCGCCATCGCGGCCCTCAGTGCGGACGCTCCGCACCCCGAGTGCGGAGCACCGTCCACAACAGGTTCACATTGCGGATCAGGACCACGAGCATCACCGCGAAAGCCGCGGCGAACCGCTCCGGGGGAACCTTCCAGACCCACAGGAGGAGAAGGCTCAGCGGGAAGGCCACGATGCCGACGCTGGGCAGCCAGCGGAAGCGATAGGCGGCGAGGGCGCCCAGGACGTAAGCGGGCACCACCTCCCGGAAGGCCAGGACGAAGAGCGCTCCGGTGGCGGGCCCCAGGCCCCGGCCTCCGCGATCCCGCCGGATGACCTTATAAAAGGGCCAGCAATGGCCAACCACCGGGGCCACCGCCGCAGCGATCAGCCAGGGCAGGCTGAACCCGGCCCGCAGGGCGATGGCTGTGGGAAGAGCTCCCTTGCCCAGATCAAAGAGGATCGTGATCAGCCCGGGGAGAGGGCCTGCCAGCCGCCACGCCCCACCCCCGCCGGGGTTGTCCCGGAATTCGTGCGGGGTGCGCCCCGTCTTCCAGCGCACGAAGAACTCCGCTGGCAACACCGAGCCGAGGAGATACCCGGCCGCCACCAGCACCACCGGTTCCATCCCAACCCCCTCCATTCCCTGCCCCCCTAGGCCCGCTTTTCGGTCAGGGATCCATTGTAGCGAAACCCGGGGTCGCCGCGAAGCGCGAGGAGGAACGCAAAAGGGATCCACGCCGGGATAGCGTGGTAAGGCATAACTGGAGGAAGAGGCGTCGCCGGGCATGTGAGGCGGGGATGGGTCAGGATCGACGCTTAAACCGGCTTCGAGGGCCAATCCACCCACCCATCCTGGACCACAACGATGGGCCGGCCCTCCCGGCGCAGCCGTTCGATCGCCTCCCGCGCTCCCTCTGTGATCTCGCGCCCGGCCACCGCGGGCCAGGTCTCCCCCAGGGCCTTGCGGAGGATCTCTGCCCGCCGAACCGCCCGCTCCACATCCCCTCGATCGATGATCCAGGAGACCTCCAGGGCCAGGTGCATGGAACGCTGGCGCCGCCTCCCCCGGATCACCCCATCCACCCGCCGGGCTTCCTCGTATTCCTCACGAGTGATGGATCGAGCCTTCAGGGCCTTCCCGAGCGCCTCCATCAGCTCGTCAAAGGTCAGCGCCCGCACCTTGTGGAAATCCGGTCCTCCGAAGTAAGCGGCTGCCCGTTCGCGATATCGCCGCTCCAGGCTTTCTTTCTTCAGGACAGACATATCATCGGCCACAACCCGGCGGTGGACAATAAATGCCTCGCTCAAGCGCTGAAGCGATTCCTCCGTGCGACGCTGAGCTTCAGCCAGCTCCGCAAACCGACGGTCCGTCTCCTCTCGATGAGCCGTAAACGCCTCGCTCAGGCGCTGGAGGCTCTCTTCCGTGCGACGCTGGGCCTCCATAAGCTCGGCAAACCGACGATCCGTCTCCGCACGATAGGTCAGGAACTCCTGACGGTGAGCCGCGAACGCCTCGCTCAGGCGCTGCAGCGATTCCTCCGTGCGACGCTGAGCCTCCGCAAGCTCGGCGAAACGGCGATCCGTCTCCGCACGATGCTCCAGGAACTCCTGGCGGTGGGCTTCAAACGCCTCGCTCAGGCGCCGGAGGCTCTCCTCCGTGCGACGCTGGGCCTCGGCCAGCTCCGCAAACCGACGATCCGTCTCCGCCCGTTGCTGCAGGAACTCCTGACGGTGAGCAATGAACGCCTCATAATGCGAATGCTGCGCCTCCGCCAGGGCGCGGACTTCAGCGCTGAGCTCGGCAAAGCCCGCGTTGGTCTGGGCCTGGTAGGACGAGAACTCCTGACGGTGGGTGATGAAGGACTCGGCCAGGTTGCGCACCGTCTCAATTAAGTTGTGGACGACTTCGGTCAGGTTGCGGACAGCCGCGTTGAGCTCCGTAAGCTGCGCTTGAGTCTGGGCCTGGTGGGCCACGAACTCCTGACGATGGACGGTGAAGGCCTCCGCCAAGCGCTGGAGGTTCTCCTCGGTGCGACGCTGGGCCTCCGCTAACCCAAGCTGGATCTCGGCCAGATTATGGACGGTCTCGCTTAAACCGTGGACGACTTCGGTCAGGTTGCGGACAGCCGCGTTGAGCTCCGTAAGCTGCGCTTGGGTCTGGGCCTGGTGGGCCAGGAACTCCTGACGATGGGCGATGAAGGCCTCCGTCAAGCGCTGGAGGTTCTCCTCGGTGCGACGCTGGGCCTCCGCCAACCCAAGCTGGGTCTCGGCCAGGCTGCGGACGACTTCGGTCAAGTTGCGGACGGCTGCGTTGAGCTCCGTAAGCTGCGCTTGGGTCTGGGCCTGGTGGGCCAGGAACTCCTGACGATGGACGGTGAAGGCCTCCGCCAGACGCTGGAGATTCTCCTCAGTGCGACGCTGGGCCTCGCTGAGGTCGCGAACCGTCTCGGCCAGGGTGCGGACGGACGCGCTAAGCTCCGCGAAGCGCATGTCGGTCTGGGCCTGGTGGGCCAGGAACTCCTGACGATGGGCGGTGAAGGTCTCGCCCAGGCGGCGGATGGCCTCAGCCATCTCCGCAAAGCGGGCGTCCGTCTCCCGGGCCTGTCGCCGCTGGGCCCGGTAGAGGGCCAAGATGAGGCGGGCAGCCCGCCGGAAGCCCCGCTCCATCGCCTCCCGCGTGGCCGCCAGATCGGCGGGCATCCGGCGCACCTCCTCCGAGGCCAGCAGGGCCCACAAGGGCTCCCGCCACTCCGGATGCGCGCGCAACAATTCCGCCAGATCCCGCAGATCCTCCACCGTGAACGCCATCTACATCCTCCCGCTCCGGGATTTTACCATAAAGCGAAGCCCGGCGGCTTCAGCGCGTTGCGCAGAAGGACCCGCCGGCTCACTCTTGCGGCTTAAGCGGGAAGACGCGCACGGAGTCCGGGCCCAGCAGGCCTTCGAGGCGCGCCAGAAGCTCCGGGGAATACCACGTGCCTTGCTGAGGGAACCGCAGTCGGACCTGCCGCCGGTCCGGATACACCACCACGACCTGGAAGGGGTCCGGCCCCGGCCGCTCTGTGAGCAGCCGATGGACCTCCTGCAGCCGCCGCAGATCGTCCTCCAGCCGGTCGGTCCGGTAGAGATACACCACGATTTGCCGGGCCGGGACGGCTCTGGGGGTTTCCGGCCCTGGGGGGATCTGTTGTCCCCTTTCGGAGGCCGGGGTCCAGGCGCCTGCCTCCCCCTCTGAAGGCGGAGAGGGCGTCTCCTCCGAGGACGAAGGAGGAACGGACGGAGCGGCTTTCTTCGGATCGGAGGCTGTCTCCTCCCTGGAACGCTCCCAGCCGTTCGGCGGGAGGATACGCTCCTCGGCCTCCGGGAACCCCTCCGCTTCCGTTTCCGTCTGCTCCTCAACCGGTCGCGCCAGCACCTCCTGATCCCGCAGGTCCTCCGCCACTACCCGAGGCTCCCGCCCTCCGCTCTCCGCCTTGCCCACCACGATGAGGATCGAATCCGGGCGCACCCGGTCCCCCTTCTGCTTCCACAGGCGGGGGAAGATCACCACCTCCACCATCCCATGGATGTCTTCCATCGTCACATACGCCATGGTCTCCCCGGTTCGCGTCGTGACGGTCCGCACCGCACGGATCAGGCCGGCCAGCTTCACGGTTTGCCCGTGGAGCTCCTCGCTCAGGTCGGCCGTGGTGTGGGTGACCACCTGCTGCAAGATCGGCCATTGCCGGGTGAGCGGGGTCTCTGAGAGATAAGCGCCGACGAGCTCCTTCTCCCATTCCAGGATCTGGCCCTCCTCGACCTCGGGCAGATTCGGCAGCGCGCCGACCAGGGAGGTCGCCTCCAGCCGAAGGCCGCTCAGATCGAAGAGGCTGAGCATCCCCTGCTGGCGCTCCCGATGGTAACGGGCGCTGGCCTCCATCAAGCGGTCCAGGATCTCCAGCAGCTGAGCTCGATTCCCGAAGGCGCTCAGAGCCCCGACCCGGATCAGGGATTCCAGGGCCCGCCGGCCGATCTCCTTCAGATCCACCCGCCGGGCCAGATCATCCAGATCCCGGAAAGGCCCGCCCTCCCGCCGGGCGGCCAGGATGCGGGCCACCGCCCCTTCCCCCACGTTCTTCACCGCCGTCAGCCCGAACCGGATGGCCTCCACGCCCTCCGGCGTCCGCTCAATGGTGAAAGTGGCTTCGCTTCGGTTGATGTCGGGCGGGAGGACGGGGATCCCCAGGCGCCGGCACTCCGCGACATAGAGGCCGAGCTTCTCTGTCTTGTTCCGGTCGACGGTCATCAGGGCGCACAGATACTCGACCGGATATTTGGCTTTGAGATAAGCCGTCTGGACGCAGATTTTGGCGTAGGAGGCGGCGTGGGCGGCATTGAAGCCGTAGCGGGCGAAGAACTCGATGTCTCCCCAGATGGCCTCCGCCACCTCAGCGGGGATGCCATTGCGGACGCAGCCCTCCAGGAACTTGGCGCGCTGCTTGGGGAAAGCCTCCCCCTTCTTCTTGGCCACGACCTTGCGCAGCTCATCCGCCTCAGAGGGCGTGTAGCCGGCCAGGTCGATGGCCACCCGCATGATCTGCTCCTGGTAGACCAGGATGCCGAAGGTCTTCGAGAGGATGGGCTCCAGACGCGGATGACGATATTCGATGGGCTCCTGGCCGCGCATGCGGCGGATGTAGTTGGGGATATATTCCAGCGGCCCCGGACGGTAGAGGGCCAGGGCGTCCATCACATGGGAGAAGGCCTGGGGCTTGAGGTCCCGCATCATTCGGCTGAACCCCCGCCCTTCCACCTGGAACACTCCCACCGTTTCCCCCCGCCCCAGAAGGGCGTAGGCCTCCGGAGCGTCCGTCGGGATGGTCTCCAGGTCCAGACGCACCCCGTGACGCTGGGCCACCCGTTCGCAGGTCTCCCGCATCACCGTGAGGGTGGAAAGGCCCAGGAAGTCGATCTTCAAGAGGCCCAGGGCCTCCAGGGCCTCCATATCGAACTGGGTGACCGGCAGGAGGGCCTCCCCCTCTCCCTCCTCCCCGCCGTTCTCCTCCCGTGCGCTCCCCTTCAGCCCGGTCGGCCGGTGGAGAGGGACGTAATCCACCAGAGGGCGATCGGCGATCACCACGCCCGCCGCGTGGGTGCCGGCATGGCGCACCGTCCCCTCCAGCTGCATGGCCAGATCCAGCAGCTCCCGGATGTAATCTTTCTCCTGATACAGTCGCCGCAGCTCCCGCCCTTCCTCGTTCGAAGGATCCAGCAGATCCCGGATGGAGATGTCCTTGCCCGGGATCGCGGGGATGAGCCGGGCCACCCGGTCCACCTCCGGCAGGGGGAGATCCAGGGCCCGGCCGACATCCCGCACCGCCGCCCGGGCTTTCATCGTCCCAAAGGTGATGATCTGGGCCACCCGGTCCGCCCCGTAGCGGTTCACCGCATAGCGGATCATCTCATCCCGCTGATCGTCCGGGAAGTCGATGTCGATGTCCGGCATCGACACGCGGGCCGGGTTCAGGAAGCGTTCGAAGATCAGATCCAGCTCGATGGGATCCACCCGGGTGATCCCCAGACAGTAAGCCACCAGGCTCCCGGCGCCGGAGCCCCGCACGTTCCACCAGATCCCTCGCTCCCGGGCATAGCGGATGAGGTCCCACACGATCAGGAAATAAGCATCGAACCCCATGCGGTGGATGATCTCCAGCTCATAGTCCAGGCGCTCCCGGTAGCCCGGCCGAGGCTGAGGGAAGCGAGCCCGGAAGCCCTCCTCAGCCAGGTGCCGCAGATAGGCCGCAGGGTCCGGGAAGCCTGGTGGCGGATCGAAGCGGGGGAGCCGGTGGCGGCCCAGCTCCAGCTTCAGCGAGCACATCTCCGCCACCCGCAGGGTGTTGGTCAGGGCCTCCGGGATCTCGGCGAAAAGCTCCTGCATCTCCTCTGGGGTGCGGAGATAGTAGGTGTTATCGCTCATTTTCATGCGGCCGGGCTCCTTCAGCCGCTTGCCGGTCTGGATGCAGAGCAGCACGTCCTGGAGCCCGGCGTCCTCCGGGCGGACGTAGTGCACATCGTTGGTGGCCACCAGGGGGAGCCCGAGGCGGCGGGACAGGGTCACCAGACCCCGGTTGATCTCATCCAGCTCCGGAACGCCCGGGTGGGATTGCAGCTCGAGGAAAAAGCGCCCGGGGAAGCGTTCGGCGAACCACGCCGCCACCGCCTCCGCCTCCTCCATCCGCCCCTGGGCCAGCAGACGGGGGATCTCCGCCGAGGGGCATCCGGAGAGGACGATCAACCCCTCCGCGTGGCGCTCCAGCAGGGCCTTGTCGATGCGCGGCTTGTAATAGAAACCCTCCAGCTGGGCGATGGTCGCCAGGCGGATGAGATTCCGCCAGCCCGTCTCATCCATCGCCAGGATCGTCAGGTGGTAGAGGCTCCGGTCATCCGGCTCCCGATCCTGGATGGTGCGGCGGGCCACGTAGGCTTCCATCCCCAGGATGGGCCGGATCCCGGCCTCCTGAGCCTTCTGATAGAAAGCGATGGCGGCGTAGAGGACGCCGTGATCCGTCAGGGCGAGGGCCGGCATGCCCAGCTCGGCCGCCCGCCCGATCAGATCGTCGATCCGACTGAGCCCATCTAACAGCGAGTATTCCGTGTGGACATGCAGGTGGACGAAGGACATGGGGTGGTCCCTTCACTTCCCGGAGAAGATGAATCGATGCACGCTCGGCTCCGAGCCTTCTCCCCGGATGAGCAAGGGCGCCGCCCGCTTTCACGCGGGAAGGGAGATCGCGCTCACCGTTCGGGTTATAACACCTTCCGGTCCGGGGAGGGAGAGCCAGCGGTTCGCTTTAACGTGGAGGGAGCTCACCGCACGTCCGGATCCTCTTACCGTATCGGGCTGCGCGGGATGGAGAAGCTGAACGCGGATCCCCGTCCGGGGGCGCTCTCTACCCAAATCCGGCCGCCGTGGGCCTCCACGATCGCCCGGGCCAGATACAACCCCAGGCCCGTCCCCGGCGTCTGACGGGCGATGGCCTGGCTGGTGCGGTAAAAGCGCTCGAAGATCCGCTCCTGCTCCTCCGGCGGGATCCCCACGCCCTCATCGGTGACGGTGACGATCACTTCCCGCGGCGTCGCCCGCCCGGAGATGCGGATCGTCCCCCCTTGCGGGGAGTATTTGATGGCGTTGCTCACCAGGTTGGCCAGCACCTGCTCCAGCCGGCGGGGATCCCCCTGGATCAGAGGGAAATCCGGCGGGAAGTCGACCACGATGAAATGACGGTCGGTCTGGGGACGGAAGCGGTCTGCCACCCGTTCCGCCAGCTCGTCCAGGGCGACCTCCACGAACTGCAGCTCCAGGGCCCCCGCCTGCAGGCGGGAGGCATCCAGCAGGTTGTCGATCAGCTCGGTGAGCCGGTCCGCCTCCTCCTCGATGATCGCCGCGATCTCCCGCACCGTCGCCGCGTCCCAGGTGGCGTCCTCCCGCCGCAACGTGCCGGCGTAACCCTTAATGATGGAGACCGGCGTCTTGAGCTCGTGGGAGATAATGGAGATGAAGGTGGACTTCAGCTCCTCGGCCTCCCGGACGCGGGTCATGTCCCGCACCACGCCGATGATGTTCACCAGACGGCCGGTGCGGTCCAGAAGAGGCGAATAGGTGATCCCCACGGCCACGCGCCCCCCATCGCGGCGGACCAGGTCCCCTTCGACATAGATGGGCTTTCCGCCGGCCAGGGGCCACCCGCCGGCCTCGGCCTCGGCCAGGGTCATGCCGGAGCGCCGGGGGTTCAGGACCACCACCTCATCGTGGGGGCGGCCGATGGCCTCGGCCGGGGACCATCCGGTCAGCCGGGTCATGGCCCGGTTGAAGACCTGGATGCGGTGGGCCGGGTCCAGGATGATGACGCCGTCGGCGGTGGCCTCGATGATGGCCTCCAGCCGCCGCTTCTCGGTGGCCAGCTGCTGGTAAAGCTGGGCGTTGTGGACGGCGATGGCGGCCTGGTCAGCGAAGGCGCGCAGGACCAGCCGGTCATCGTAGGTGAAAGCGGTGCCGAAGGCGCGGAAGACCATCAGCAGGCCGAGGAGGTTCTCCCCCACGATCAGGGGGAGGGCGACGGCCTGCTGGGCTTCGATCCGGAGGGTGCGGGCGATCTGCATCAGGACCCGCTCGACGCCGGCCCGGCCCCAGGCCTCCGGCTGGGCCGGGAGCTCCATCAGGAGCGTGTTCAGCTCCCCCCACATCCGTTCCGGCAGGCCGTGGGCGGCGCGGATCGTGAAGGCCTCGTCCTCCCGCAGGGCGATAAAAGCGACCTGGCCGTCCAGCATCTCCGCGGCGGCGTCCACCACCATGCGCAGCACGGCGTCCAGATCCAGCTGCGCCGTGATGGCCCGCGTGATCTCCAGGAGGTAATCCCGCTGCCGCACCCGAAAATCGGTCAGCATCCCGCACCCCGATCTCCACAACCTGCCTCCTTGATTATAATGAAAACGATCCGTTCAGCCCGGCACCCGCGCGGGAAAAAAGCCCCTCCCCGGGCGGATCCTCCACACCTGGGGACGATCCTTTGGCATCGCATAGCGAACTTTCGTGTCTCAAACCCAAGGTCAGCAGACGCGTGCCCTTGACAACAGCCTCCAAAGCCCATAAGAAAGAGAACAACCTTCAGGAGGCTGCCATGGCTACCTTGATCGCCATCCGGCTCCCCGGCTCGCCTGCGGCCCGTCGCGGACTGCCCCTCCTCTTGCTGGGCCTGCTCTTCGCCTGCACCCCCGGCGCCTCCCCCCTCTCCCCCTCCCCCCTCCGCTGCACCAGCGACCGCCGCCTCTGCCTCGCCCTGGAAGGAACCCCCCGGGTCGGACAACCCTTCACCCTCACCCTCTACCTGGTCTACAGCAATCTCCCCCAGGAACCCCCCGTCACCCTCACCCTCATCGCCCCCTCCTCCCTGGAACTCATCGCCCTCGAAACCCAACGACCCTACCAGACCCAGTCCAACCTCCCCGTCCCCCTCGTGGACCCCGCCGAGCTCTCCTTCGAAGGCCACGGCGCCTTCACCGCCACCGGAACCCTCATCACCGTGGATCTGGGCCACGCGCCCGCCGGAAAGATCCGACACCCCCTCTTCGGCAACCAGGAAACCGCCGGAGAAACCATGCGCCTGGTGGCCCGCGTGAAGGAGGCCGGCGAATGGCAGCTGCGCAGCATCCTCCGCCTCCCCGTGGAGGAACACTTCCTGGACGGACGAACCGAACTCCACACCTATACCTCCTGGCTCGACCTGCTGGGCTGGAGCACCCCCTCCCAGGCCTACTGGACCGACTACGAAACCGCCCGAATGCGCATGGTGGAATTGGAGGGACAGTGTGCCGGCACCTTCCACTGCACCCTCCGCTTCCCCTATGATCCCTATCGCTATCTCATCGGCGCTCCCGCCGAGGCTCCCGGCCGCCCGCTACGGGAGCGCCCCACCACCTTTTGCGATGCCTTCGATCGCCCCGGCATCTGCGCCGATTACGGCCTGCTGGAGCATAAAGACACACCCATCGAGCCGGAGGAGATGCCGATGCCCACCCCCTCCTCCCCTCAACCCGCCACCTCCTCCCAGCGGCTCGACCTCTCAGGGAGAATCCATTACCTGGATCCCCATACCGGTTCTCTCTAGCCCGCCCGTGGCGTGCGGGTGGAACTCTGGAACGAGCCTGAACCTCAGCCCGGCCCTTGCCGCTGGTTGCCCAAGCCCACCCCCAGACCGACTCCTGTTCCGCCGCCTACGCCCCATCCCCCTATTGCTTGCATCCACATGCGGCTTGGCATCACTTACACGCGCGATGATGGCTTCTATTCCTTCAGCGTCTCCACCGCTTTCCCCCTCCGCATCGTCCTGCGTGTTTACGCCCAGGACGACCAGCGCGTGACCATCCAACACCCCACCCGGGGACGTTATTTCCATGAGACCGAACCCATCGAGTTGAACCCCGGAACGCATATTCTGAATGTCACAATCCAGAGGGAGAGTTTGCGCACTGCCTTTTTCATCTATGACACGCTGACCCGCCTGGGCTGGGAGGGCCTGCAACGGGAGGTGGGCTGGTCTCCCCCCGAGCGCCTGAATGTCTACTGGCCCGGCCCATGCGTGTTCGGGCAAATCGGCGGCTCCTGCTATTTCTACAACGGCATCCGGCTCACCGAACCCGATGGCCGGAGCCCGGACGCCATCCTCCACGAGTTCGGCCACTTCGTCCTCAGCCGATTCCACGGAGATAACCCTATCATCCTCGCCTGCGCCCCCACCTTCGAGCACGCTTTCCCTCAGCACACCAGCCTCCATTGCGCCTGGAGCGAAGGCTGGGCCTCCTTCCTGGCCGCCGCCCTCCTCGGAAAGCCCCGTTACCAGGGATGGGATCTGGAAGATCCGCTCGCGCACTCCGACTTTCCCCGCATCGATCCGGTGGATCCCCACGCCACCAACGCCGATAACGAGTGGGCGACGGCCGCCGCCCTCTGGGACCTCTTCGACCACCTCCCCGAGCCCTGGGACCCCCACGCCGACGGCTGGGATGGCCCCGCCCGCAACGGCATCTGGACCCTCTCCACCCAGCGCGGCTTCAATCTGGATTTCGGCATCGAGGAGTTCTGGCTGAAATGGGTGGAGCGACGCCCCGATCGCCTCGGCGAAGCCGCCTGCCCGATGTATCGCCTCCAGATCCTCCTCGCAGCTGACCCCTCCGTCTCCCCTATCCCCTACGGCCTCTGCCCCCCCGGCTGGTCCGCCGCCTTCTTCCAGGACCAGGACGATGGCCGGTGGACGCTTAACGGCCCCATCACCTGGCCCACCTTCACCGCCCTCGTTACCCAAACCACCTGGCCCGCCATCGCCTTCAACACCCACTCGGCCCCCAACCAGCCCGTCCCCGGCCTCCAGGGCACCTTCTGGAGCGCCCGCTTCTCCGGCTGGCTCCTGGTCCCCCAACCCGCATCCCTTCGCTTCTTCTTCGACCGCCTCGACGACGGCGGCCGCCTCCTCCTCAACGACACCCGGGTCTTCGAGTCCTGGATCGTCCACGGCCCCCGGGACGAGACCGTGGAGCCGTTCCTCCCCGCCGGGCTGATCCCCATCACCGTGGAATACGCCCAGGGGCCGGCTTATGAAGCCAGCCTCTTCCTGAACTGGGAAGGGCCAGGGTGGGCGAAGGAGCTCCTGGGCCCCATCCGCCTCCTCGGGGCCGACATCGCGCCCACCCCCACACCAGCCGGGTGGGATCGGATCTTGCCCCTCGGCCCGGACCGGCGCACCCCTCCCCCACGGCCCACCGGCACCCCCTCCCCATGAGGAGGGGCGCCCCACGCGATACGCGCGATACGTAACAAAACATATGGGACATATGGGGCCAGCGCTCGGGGCGCTGGCCCCATTCGAAGTGGTGCACGCCTTCGCGCTCCACCTCCGGGCGCGTGGGGATCCATCCCCTCCTTCTGCCACAACTCGGGGGTCTTTGACGAAATCCCGGGAACCCCCATAGAATTAATGACTGGCGTGCATGAGGAATTCCCTGGCGGAGGTGCATCCTTGCCGAACACGCGTTCAGCCCTCAAGGAGCTGCGGAAAGCGGAGCGCCGGCGGCAGCGCAACCGGGCCATCCGCACCCGGGTGCGGACGTTCGTGAAATACGCGCGTCAGGCCATCGCCCAGGCCAACCTGGAGGCCGCGCAGAAGGCGATCCGGGAGGCCTATCGGGAGCTGGACCGGGCGGCCCGCAAGGGGGTGATCCATCGCAACACCGCGGCCCGCCTGAAGTCCCGGCTGATGCAACAGTTCAACCAGACCTTCGGCGGCGCTGCTCAGGCGGCCGCATAAGGGCTCATCGAAGAGAGAAGCGGGGCGAAGCAGAAGCGCAGGCCGCCTGCTTCGCCCCGCCGGCATGCCGGGCGCACGCTCGCCGGGGGAGCCGGAACCCTTGCAAAAACGCTCGCTTCCCATCCCCCCGGCCGGGAGGGGAAACGATATGGATCGCTTCTCCGGCGAAGAAGGGCTCAGCCTTCCCCAATGGCCGCTCGCCCCTGATCCGTGATCCCATACACCGGGTTCGCCAGGCTCTGACGCACCAGCCCGCGGGCGGCAAGCCCCTCCAGGATCTGGATGACCTCCTTGGGGTTCATCGTCAGATCGCGCGCGATGGTATACGGGCTGTGATACCCTCGATGGTCCCGCAGATAGGCCAGGATCTTCCGCTCCGCATCGTTCAGAGTCGTCACCGCCATCGCCCACCTCCTTTTCCGGAGCCAGGCCCTTCGCTGATCCCAGCGCATGATCGATAAAGAGGGCAACAGATCCCCCGCAGCCCACCGGATCCCTTCACGGGATCAGACCTATCCCATATTTATTGTAGATTGTAACATTCCGGGCGCTGTATTTCGACCGGAGGGCGTGGAAGCGCGGGGAACTCAGAGGATCTCGGGGGCCGGGATCCCCAGGAGCCGGAGGGCGTTGGCCAGGGTCTGGCGGGCAGCGGCCACCAGCGCCAGACGGCCTTCCCGGATGGGGGAAGGGGCGGTCAGGACCGGGCAGTCCCGATAGAATTCGTTAAACGCCCGGGCGAGATCGAAGACATAGTTGGCGATCAGAAGGGGCTTGTAGCGCTCCGCCGCTGCTTGAACTAAATCCGGGAACGCGGCGATGGCCTCGATCAGGGCCACCTCCTGGGGCTCCAGGGTCTCAAAGATGTGATCCCCATCGAGGGTCACGGGGGCTTCCGCCTTCTCCAGGATCCGGCACGCCCGGGCGTGGGCATACTGGAGATACGGCCCCGTTTGCCCTTCCAGGTTGAGGGCCGCATCCCAGTCGAAGACGATGACCTTGTTGTTGTCCACGCTGAGCATGCTGTATTTCATCACCCCCAGGGCGACGGCGCGGGCGATCTCCGCCTTTCGCTCCGGCGGCAACTCCGGGTTCTTCTCCTCCACGATCTGTCGCGCCCGCTCCCGGGCCTCCGCCGCGAAATCCTCATAGAGCACCACCGTCCCCGCGCGGGAGGACATCTTCCCGCCGGGCAGGGTGACCATCTCATAGGCCAGATGATAGCACTTGCTTGCCTGAGGGAAGCCCCACAGCTCCAGGATCTTGAAGATCTGCTTGAAATAAAGGGACTGGCGGACGTCGACCACGTAGATGGAGCGATCGATGCGATATTGCTCGAACTTGCGCTTGGCCAGAGCGAGGTCTTTGGTGGAATAGAGCGTGGTGCCATCGCTGCGCAGGATCACCAGGGTGCGATACTCCTCTTTCCCTTCCTGTCCCAGGAGCCGGTCGATCTCCACCACCACCGGGCCGTGGGGGCGCAGATCGGTGGCGATGCCACGGGCGATCAGCTCCTCCACGATGCGCTTGCCCTCCTCCTCAACCTCGCTCTCGAAGAACCAGACGTCGAAGGTGATCCCCAGCTCCTCATAGATCCGCTGGAACTCCTCCAGGCTCCACTCTCGGGTCCGCCGCCACAGCTCGATGAGCTCTGGATCCCGGGCCTCCCAGCGAGCGTAGAGGGCCCGCAGCTCTTTCTCGTAATTCCACTCTTCGGGACGATGGCCGATCTCCCGATAGCGGGCCTGGAGCCACGCCACCGCCTGCCGGTCCGCCTCGCCGCCCTTCCCCCGCCGGACCCGGGCCTTCTCCTCCAGCTCGCTCAACCACCGACCCATCGCCTCCCAGAGGGACCACAGCCAGTCCTTATCCGCCACGGCGTCGAGGTCCGGCAGCTCCCCCATCGCCATCGCCCGGATGAGAACCGCTGCGTCCTTCTGGCCGACGGGGCCGGAGGCGGCATGGGCCGCCATGGCCTCGGAGAGGCGAGTCAGCAGGAAATCCCGCACCCAGGGCGTGACGCCTTCCTCCCGGAAAGCCGTCAACAGAAAGCGCACCACCTCCCGACGGTAGGCGTCGGCCTCCTCCAGGCGGGCCTCGGCCTCCGCATAGACCTGGCCCAGCCAGGCGCCCCGCCGCTCCGCCGGCTCCTCCCCCCGGTGAAAACGCAGATAGCCCCACAGGCACTTGATCACATGGGCGCCGATGTCCCCCGGATAGGTCGCCCGGATCACCTCGAAGCCGGCGAAATCCAGGATGCGGGAGAGCGCATCGCCCAGCACCGCGTTGCGCAGATGGCCGATGTGGAAAGCCTTGTGGGTGTTGGGCTGGGAGAACTCCACCATCACCCGCTCCCCCTTCGGAGCCCCCCGGCCGTAGTCCGGCCCCTCCCGGAGGACGGTCTCGATGACCGAGCGGGCGACCTGGGAAGGGTTGAAATAGAGGTTGAGATAACCCCGCACCGCCTCCACCCGCTGGAAGCGGGGATCCGCGCGAAGGGTCTCCCGCAGCTGCTCCGCCAGACGCTCGGCGATCTCCTGAGCCCGGGCGGGGACGTTCAGGTCCGGCCGGCTCTTCTTCTCCTGAGCGGCCAGCTGCATCGCCAGGGGGGTCGCCATTCCCCAGGTGTAATCAAAGGGGAGATCCCGCCACTCGATCCCTGAAGGCTCCGGGAGACCCAGGGTCCGCAGGGCGCGGCGGACCTGCTCGGAAGCCCACTCCCGATACGCGGAGAGGATCATCGCGCCGGATCCTCCTGAGGTTCCGTATAAACCAACAGAGGCCGCCTTCGGCGGCCCCTGTGGGAACCCATGGCGCGCCCGGCAGGATTTGAACCTGCGACCTTTGCCTCCGCAGGGCAACGCTCTATCCAGGCTGAGCTACGGGCGCACCTGCTATCCTCATTTTAACACAATCCCCCTGCCTTGACAAGAGCATTGCGTCGGACGAGCCCCGCTCCTCTCACGGCTGGTGCGGGTTGAAGGTCCGGATGAAGGCGATGATGTCCGCCAGATCCTGATCCGTCAGGGCCGGGTTGCCCCCCTTCGGCGGCATATCCACCCCCGTCGTGTTCGCCGGATCCGTCGCCGGCCGCCCCTTCTTGATAAACTCCAAAAGCTGAACGTCCGTCTGCTGCCGCACGAAGGCGCTGGTCGTCAGATCCTTCCCCAGCCCCGGCAGCCCCTTGGCGTCCGGCCCGTGGCACGAAGCGCACGTGCCCAAAAACAGCTCCTTCCCCTTCTCCGCATCTCCCTTCAGGGCCACCGCCGCCGGCGTGGGGTTCGTCGCCGGAGCAGAGATGGGGGCGCTTCCCTCCGTCGGCGCAGCGGGAGCGGATCCCCGAGGCTGCGGCATCGGATAGAAGATCACAGCCAGGACGACGAGCAAAGCCAGCCCGCTGATCACAAAGGGCCAGGGGCCGATGCGCTGGGAAGGAGCGGCCGGCGCAGCGGGAGCCTCTCCGACAGGGGCCACCGCCGGACGAGCGGGGGCGGGCGCCTGCCCATAAGCCGCCTGCACCTCCCGGGTCAGCCAGGGCAAGAGGAGCGCCAGGATCCCCGCCAGCACCAGCGTCGCACTCAGGACGCCGCCGATGAGCAAAAGCAACGAAATAGGTGAAAGGCCAGGCATCGATCCCACCTCGATTGGAAATGATGCCTTCGATGCGCGATCCGGCGCCTCGTTCGGATCTCCCTCGAAACACCGCCGCGGCTTAACGATCCCCTCGAATTCTATGGGAAGCCCCTCTCCTCGTCAACCTGTGCCGCGCACTTTTTGGGGATACGGCTCCAGATTCCACCGCCCAAATTCCCCGGAGCCGGGGCTCTTTCGCGAAGCCGGGAACCGCTGGGGGCCTCAGGAGCGGCGAAGCGAGAGGGCGCGGGGCTGCGCCTCGCGGTCCGGCTCCGGGGACGGGCGCAGGAACCGATGGGCCAGGTTCAGGGTCAGCAGCCAAGCCAGTGTGGACTCAGCGCCCTGATGGACGCTGACCTCGGTGGCCTCCAGCCCATCCCGGCATCCACCGGTTTTCAGATCGGCCAGCGCACATCCCCGATCGTTCCACCCCAGGAACCAGCCCACACAGCGCTCCAGCACCTCCAGCCAGATTCGATCCTCCGTGGCCCGCCAGGCCCAGGCCGCCGCCTCCGCCATGGCCGCTCCCTCAATGGGCTGCTGGGCGAAGCGCGCCTTCTCCCCTCCCCGGGGGAACCAGCCCCGGTTGCCTACGAAGGAGAGATGTCCTCCCTGAGGGTTCGTCTGGATCTCCACCAGCCAGTTCAGGACCACAAGCCCCCGCTCCATCCAGCGAGGTTCCTGGAGACTGTAACCCGCAGCGATCAGCGCCGCCGGCAGGATGCCATTGTCATAAGTGACCCGATCATCGCACCAGGGCCAGCCGGGCCGAGCATACGCCTCAAAACGCGCCTCCAGACGTCGGGTCAGCTCGAGGCAACCCGCCCGGATCCTCCGATCCCCAGGGAATCGTTGCAACATCGCCACCCCGCCCAGGATGGCATAGGCCCACGGCCGGGGATGCTCCAGAGACCACGCCCCCGGCCAGGCTTCCTGGAACAGGGTCCATGCGGGCTCCGCGATCCCCTCCGGCCCGAAGGCGGCCGCCTCCCCCAGGGCCCACATCGCCCGGCCGTAGGCATCCTCCGAACCGGTCGATTCCAGCCATCGGCGATCATAGGCCATGAAATTCCGAAAACGCTGCGTCTCCGGGTTCCAGGCATACTGGAGGAAAGCCAGGTAAACCTCCATCAACGGGAGCAACGAGGCCTCTCCGGTCCGCTGCCATTCCCGCACGGTGAAGAGCAGGGCCCGGGCGTTGTCGTCCGTGCAGTAACCGAACCGACGGTCCGGGATGGTGAAGCGGGCATGCTGCAGCATACCGGTGTCGTCAGTGAGCCGGCGCAGGTGTTCGAGGCGGACGGCGGGAAGCCTCAGCGGCCGGGCCGGCAGCCACGCCGGCCGGAGGCCGGGCCGCGGGCGCTCGAGGACCTGACGGAACAGCTCCAGATAGCGAGCGCCGACGATGGGCCACGCCATCTCCCGCCCTCGCGCGTAGGCCGCCCGACGCAATCGATCCCACTCCTCCGGGTTGGAGAGCAACTGATCCAGGGCCCGGGCCATCGCCTCCGGATCCCGGAAGGGGACCAGGAGGCCTCGTCCCTCCCCCAGCATCTCCTCCGCATACCAGGAGGGGGTGGAGACGATGGCCTTCCCGCAGGCCAGGGCATAGGTAAGGGTTCCGGAGACGATTTGCTCCCGCGCCAGATACGGCGCCACGTAGATATCGGCGGCCATCAGGAAGGTCAGGAGCTCCTCTCGATCGAGGTAGCGATCGACGAAGTGGATGTGCTCCTGCAACCCGGCTCGCGCGATCTCCTCCTCCAGGAACCGGCGATAGGCCTCGCCGAACCGTCGGCGCACCTCCGGATGCGTGGCCCCCACCACCAGATACAGAAGATCGGGATGGTGGGGGACCAGGCGTTTCATCGCCTCGATCATCGTTTCAATGCCCTTGTTCGGGCTGAGCAGCCCAAAAGTGAGCAGGACGCGACGCCCATCCAGGCCCAGGCGCGCTTTGTAGGGCCCGGGATCCTCCAGGGGCATCGCCGGCGCGCCATGGTCGATTCGGGTGATGCGCTCCGCGGGTACCCCATAGCGCTCCACCAGGAACTGACGGGCCCGCTCCGCCATCACCACCACCTGATCCGCCCGTCGGGCCAGGGCGATGAGCACGCGCCGCTGGCCCTCCGAAGGCTCATAGAGGACCGTGTGCAGGGTGACCACGAGGGGCTTGCGCAAGCGCTCCACCAGCTCCAGCACATACGCCCCGTCCGGCCCGCCGAAGATCCCATACTCATGCTGGAGACACACCCCATCGATGGGTGCCTGGTTCAGGTAAGCGGCGGCCGCCCGGTAATCCTCCGGGACATCGGCCCGGATCTCGAAAACCACCTCGGGCCCGTAATCGTAGCGTTGCGGGGGGTTGGTGAGGGCGACCACCTGAACGGTGGAGAGGAAGGGCGAAGGATTTTCCGCCCCTCCCTGGGATGTCCCCTGGGCTTCCGCCATCGCCTTCGCCAGATCATGGGTGAACGTCGCGATCCCGCACGGACGGGGCACGTAGGTCCCCACCAGCGCGATGCGCAGACGCTCCCCCATCGGATTTCCACCTCCTCGCCAGGTTTTTCCCGAAGGAAAAAGCTTTCTTCCTACATCGGCGCATGCAGGAGATAATCCAGGAGCGTTCGCAGGTCCGCCGTTGCCAAAGCGACGCAGGTGTCGGCAGCGCCGTAATACATCAGCAGCTCGCCGGAGTGAGGGTCCACCACCGCGCCGCACGGGAAAGTCACGTTGGGCACGTCCCCAACCCGCTCGTAGGGCGCGCGGGGGCCGAACACCCACTCCGCGCTGCGCCGGATCACTTTCCGCGGGTCCTCCAGATCCAGCAACGCCATCCCCACCCGATAGATCCGGCCAGAGGCGGTCTGACGCACGCCGTGATACAGGATCAGCCATCCCTCCGGGGTCTCGATGGGCTGGGGTCCCAGGCCCACCCGATCCGAATCCCACCAGCCCCCGGGGCGGGCCTCGATGATCACTGTGTGGTCCCCCCAATGCCGCAGATCCGGGGAGAAGGAGATCCAGATGTTGGGCCGGGCGCCGGGCGAGGTAGGCATCGGCCGGTGGATCATCGCCCAGCGTCCTCGAAAGCGCCGGGGGAACAGGCTGGCATCTTTATCCTCCGGAGGCAGGATCGGCCCCAGACGATGGAAAGTTCTGAAATCCGAGGTCGTGGCCAGGGCCACCAGCGGCCCCCCACGGGAATAGGCCACATAGGTCACCGCATAAAGCCCCTCCTCCTCCAGAAAGACGATGCGGGGATCCTCGATCCCCCAGAACTCCTCCGGATGGCGGAGCGGATCCGGCAACAATGTGGGCTCCGGATCCACCCGCCAGCCGCTCCGCCCATCCGGGCTGCGGGCCACGGTGAGATGGGAAAGCCCCTGGAAATCCTCCACCCGCACCAGGAGGAGGACTTCATCGTTGAAACGGGTGGCGCCCGGGTTGAACACGGAGTTGGCCGGATACGGCCAGTCCCCGGCCGTCAGGATCGGGTTGCCCGGATAGCGATGGAACAGCTCCGGCATGCAAGCCCTCCGGTCGAGGGATCAGTGATCCACATTCAACTAATATCTCAGAAACATCAGAGGGAAGTTAGCGTGCCTGGTATAATCGGAAAGGCCGGAGCCCCATCCTATCGGAGGAGCATGCCGCGTTGCGCCTGCTGATCACCGGCGTCGGCGGATTCGTCGGACGACACCTAACTGCCGCCCTGGCCCAGGACACGGACTGGGAGCTCTGGGGCTGGGCGCGACGGCCCGTCGACGGGCTGCCCGATCGCTTGCAGATGATGTCCGTGGACCTGCGCAACCCGGAGGAGGTGCAGCGCGCCCTCGCCCGGGTGGCTCCGGAGGGCATCATCCATCTCGCCGCCCAGTCAGACGTGGCGGAATCCTGGCGGGATCCATGGGGGACCTTCGAAACCAACGTGCGGGGGACGCTGAATCTCCTGGATGGCTTGCGGGCCCTGGGCCTGCGGCCTCGGGTCCTCATTGTGACCTCTAATGAGGTATATGGCCTCGTCCGGCCCGAGGAGCTCCCCATTCGGGAGGAGCAGCCCCTGCGACCGGCCAACCCCTACGGCCTCAGCAAAGTCGCCCAGGACGGGCTGGCCGCCGTGTATGCGAGGGCCTACGCCCTGCCCATCATCCGGGCCCGCCCGTTCAATCACATCGGGCCAGGGCAGGACCCCCGCTTCGTGGTGCCCTCCTTCGCCCGGCAAATCGCCTGGATCGAGGCCGGCCTCCAGGAGCCCGTCCTGCGGGTGGGCAACCTGGAGGTCCAGCGGGATTTCACCGACGTGCGGGATGTGGTCCGGGCCTACCGGCTGCTCCTGGAACGCGGGGAGCCCGGGGAGGTTTACAACATCGGCTCCGGACGCCCCCGCTCCATCCGGGAGGTGCTGGAAACCATGCTGGCCATGGCTCAGGTGGAGGTGCGCATCGAGGTAGACCCTCAACGCCTCCGGCCGGTGGACATCCCCGTCAGCGTGGCGGACACCACCCGGATTCGGGAGCGGGTCGGCTGGCAACCCCTCATCCCCTTCGAGCAATCCCTGCGGGACGTGCTGGAGGAGTGGCGGGCGCGCGCCCGGGAGGCGCGCTCCCGCACCTGAGCTCAGGGATCCGTGGAGAGGATCCCGGCCTGGCGGATCCGGATGAATCGCAAACCCTGAAGGAGGAAGAAGCACGATGGAGCGGAAGCGAGCGCTGATCACCGGCATCACCGGACAGGATGGCTCTTACCTGGCGGAGTTCCTGCTGGAGAAAGGCTACGAGGTCATCGGGATGGTGCGTCGCACCAGCACCATCAATTTCGAGCGGATCCGGCACATCCAGGATCGGATCACGCTGGTGCAGGGAGACCTGCTGGATCAGTCCTCCCTGATCGACATCCTGCGGGAACACCGACCCCACGAGGTCTACAACCTGGCCGCCCAATCCTTCGTCCCCACCTCCTTCAAGCAACCGGTCCTGACCGGGGAGTTCACCGCCCTGGGGGTGACCCGGCTCCTGGAGGCTATCCGCCTGGTGGATCCCACCATCCGCTTCTACCAGGCCTCCAGCAGTGAGATGTTCGGGAAGGTCCGGGAGGTCCCGCAGAACGAGAACACTCCCTTCCATCCCCGCAGCCCGTATGGAGTGGCCAAGGTCTACGCCCACTGGATCACGGTGAACTACCGGGAGAGCTACGGGATGTTCGCTGTGTCGGGGATCTGCTTCAACCATGAAAGCCCGCGACGGGGGCTGGAGTTCGTCACCCGCAAGATCACCTACACAGCAGCGAAGATCAAGCTGGGCCTGGCCCACGAGCTGCGCCTGGGGAACCTGGAGGCCCGCCGGGATTGGGGATATGCCCCGGATTACGTGCGGGCGATGTGGCTGATGTTGCAACAGGACGAGCCGGAGGATTACGTCATCGCCACCGGGGAGACTCACTCCGTCCGTGAGTTCGTGGAGCTGGCCTTCGATTACCTCGGGCTGGATTGGAAGAAATACGTGGTGGTGGACCCCGCTCTCTATCGCCCTGCGGATGTGGACCTCCTGGTCGGGGATGCCACCAAAGCGCGGACCAAGCTGGGCTGGGCGCCCTCGGTGACCTTCGAGCAGCTGGTGAAGATTATGGTAGACGCCGACCTGGAGCTGGTAAAACAGGAATACGGGATCCAGGAGGGCTGAGATGACCGTCATCCGCTTCGGGACCGATGGCTGGCGCGGTCGCATCGCGGACGATTACACCTTCGCCAATGTGCGCCGGTGCGCCCAGGGTTTCGCCCGCTGGCTGCTGGATACCGGACAGGCGGAAGGCGGGGTGGTGATCGGCTACGATCATCGCTTCGCCTCCGAGCACTTCGCCGAGGCATGTGCGGAGGTCCTGGCCGGCAACGGCATCCGGGTCTATCTCTGCGACCGGGCCGTCCCCACCCCGGTGATCAGCTACAGCGTGGTGGCCCGGGGCGCCGCAGGGGCCATCAACATCACCGCCAGCCACAATCCCCCCACCGACAACGGCTTCAAGGTCCGCAACCGCTTCGGCGGGGCCGTCGATCCCCAGGGCCTGCGGGAGATCGAGGCCCGCATTCCCCCGGATGAGCAGGGGGTGAAGCGCATGCCCCTGGCGGAGGCCCGGGCGAAAGGCCTGGTGGAGATCTTCGACCCGGCCCCGGCTTATATCGCGCACCTCCAGCAGCTGGTAGACCTGGAAACCCTCCGCCAGGCGGACCTCACCGTTGTGGTGGATCCGATGTGGGGGAACGGGATCGGCTGGCTGCGGCGGCTGCTCTCCCCGGGGCGCATCCGGGTGGTGGAGATCCACGGCGAGCGCAACCCCATCTTCCCCCGGATGAAGCGCCCGGAGCCCATCCCGCCGAACCTGGACGACCTGCAGGAAAAGGTCCGGGAGCTGAAGGCCGACGCGGGGATCGCCACGGATGGCGATGCCGATCGCGTGGGGCTGGTGGACGAGCGGGGCGAGTTCGTTGATCAGCTTCGGGTCTACGGCCTCCTGGCCCTCTACCTCCTGGAGGTCCGCGGCCAGCGCGGCCCCATCGTCAAAACCCTCTCCACCACCTCCATGCTGGAGAAGCTGGGGGAGCGCTACGGAGTGCCGGTCTATGAGACCGGCGTGGGGTTCAAGTATGTGGCCCCGAAGATGCTGGAGACGGACGCCCTTATCGGTGGGGAGGAAAGCGGAGGCTTCGCCTTCCGGGGGCACCTTCCCGAGCGGGATGGCATCCTGGCCGGCCTCTACCTGCTGGATTTTATGGTCCGGACCGGCAAACGCCCTTCGGAGCTGATCCGCTGGCTCTTCGAGCTGGTCGGCCCCCATTATTACTCCCGCATCGATGTGGAATTCCCCCCGGAACGCCGGGAGGAGACCCGAGCCCGCCTGGATCAGACACAACCGCATCGCTTGGCCGGCCTGCAGGTGGTCCGCATCGATCGCTCCGACGGCTACAAGTTCTACCTGGAGGACGGCGGCTGGCTGCTGATCCGGTTCTCGGGAACGGAGCCCCTGCTGCGGATCTACACCGAGACCACCGTGCCGGAGCGGGTGGCTCTGCTGCTCGAAGAAGGCCGCCGTCTGGCCGGGCTGGAAGGGTAGACCGGCGATGGAGCGGTCGATCCTCATCGATACCCATTGCCACCTGGACGACCCGGCCTTCGATCCGGATCGGGAGGAGGTGCTGGCCCGAGCCCGGATGGCGGGCGTGGAGATCCTCATCCTCCCCGGGGTGGAACCGGAAGGGATTCCACGTGCCCTGGCGCTGGCCGAACGCCATCCGGGGCTTTACGTAGCGGTGGGGATTCATCCCCACGTGGCCTCGCAGTTTTCTTCCCAGCTCCTGGTCCAGCTCCGGAGCTGGGCGCGACATCCTCAAGTGGTGGCCATCGGGGAGATCGGACTGGATTTCTATCGCGATCGCTCGCCTCGAGAGGCGCAACGGGAAGCCTTCCGGGCCCAGCTGGAGCTGGCCGGCGAGCTGGGGCTGCCGGTGATCATCCACCAGCGGGAGGCCCGCGAGGCCGTGATGGAGGAGCTGGAGCGCTGGCTCGCCGCCCGCCCCGGGGCCCGAGGGGTCCTCCACGCCTTCTCCGGCGATCCCGCTATGGCCCGGATCGCCGTGGAATGGGGGTTCCTCCTGGGGATCGGGGGGCCGCTCACCTATCCCCGGGCGGAAAGCCTGCGGGAGGCCGCGCGGGCGGTCGGCCTGGACGGCCTGGTGCTGGAGACGGACGCGCCCTATCTGCCCCCGCAACCCCATCGGGGCCGTCGTAACGAGCCCGCTTACCTGCGGAACGTGGCGGAAGCCCTGGCCCAGCTTCTCGGGCTGCCGATGGAGCAGATCGCCCGACAAACCACCGCGAACGCTTGCCGGCTCTTCCGGCTTCCCCCACCGCAGGAAAGCGATCTCCCGGAGTCTCGCTCCGGAGATCCGTAGATATGGAAAGGCTCCACGCCCGATGTAAAATGAGACGAGAAGATTGTTCTTCGAAGAACATTCTGAACCAGGTAGACGGGAATGCCTCCGACCGCGCATTCGGTGCAGGCTCTGGTCCATATCCAGGAGTGGCTCCAGGGAGACCTGGAGCAGGTAGAGGCCCGCATGCGGGCGATCCCCCTCCCGTTTGAACCCCTGAAAACCGCGGTGGACCATCTGCTGCGTGCGGGGGGCAAGCGCATCCGTCCCATGTTGGTTTTGCTGACCGGTCGGCTCTACCGGGAAGCAGACGAGGCGATGATCGCTCTGGCCGCCGCCGTGGAGATGCTGCACACCGCCACCCTGGTCCACGACGACCTGATTGATGGCTCCCTGCTCCGGCGGGGGATCCCGACCCTGAACGCCATCTGGACCCCGGCGGCAACGGTGCTGACGGGCGATTACCTGTTCGCCTACGCGGCCTCCCTGGCGGCGCAGACCGAGAACGTCCGCGTCATGGCCATCTTCGCACGCACGCTGATGACCATCTGCGAGGGGGAGCTGCGCCAGCAATTTGGAGACCGCGCCGCCATGCTGGATCGGGAGGATTATTTCCAACGGATCTATGCTAAGACGGCGGCGATGTTCGAGCTGGCCACCGAGGCGGCTGCCGTGCTGGCCCGGGCTCCTGAGCCCCAGGTGGAGGCCCTTCGGCGTTACGGGGTGGATCTGGGGATGGCGTTCCAGATCATGGACGACATCCTGGACTTCACCGGTGAGGCCCAGGTCTTGGGCAAGCCGGTCGGCAACGATCTGCGTCAGGGCCTGATCACCCTCCCGGTGCTCTTCTATTTGGAGGAGCACCCCGGGGATCCCGTCATCGGCCGCATCCTGGCCGGGAGCTTCGGGGATGAGGAACTCATCCGCGAGGCGGTTCAGCGCGTGCGGAACTCGAAGGCGATCGCCCGGGCCCGGGCGGAGGCGGAGGCGTTCATCCGTCGCAGCCAGAGTTACCTGGAGAACATCCCGGAGGGTCCGGCCCGGGAGGCCCTGCGGTTCCTGGGCGAACACGTCCTGCGTCGGGATCATTGAGCCCCCCTGGCCGGGAGCGATCGAAGAAGGGCGATGGATGTCTCGGTGATCGTGGTGAGCTGGAACGTATGGGGCTGGCTGGCTCCCTGTCTGGTCTCCATCCGGCATGCCCTGGGAAGGCTGGAGGGGGAGATCATCGTGGTCGACAACGCCTCGACGGACGGGACTCCGGAGCGGGTGCGGGAGGCCTTCCCCGATGTGCGGCTTCTGGTCAACCCGGCCAACCGGGGTTTCCCGGCGGCGAACAATCAGGGGATGGCGGTCGCGCGAGGCCGCTATTTCTTTTTGTTGAATCCGGATACCGTAGTTCTGGATCAGGCCATCGAGGATCTGGTCACCTTTGCGGACGCCCATCCGGATGTGGGGGTGGTAGGTCCGCAGCTGCTCAACCCGGATGGGAGCGTCCAGTCCTCCCGCCGGCGGTTTCCCACCTTCTGGACTGCGCTGTTTGAGAGCACCTGGTGGCAGCCCTGGGCGCCCCGTCGCATCCTGGCGCGCTATTACGTCCTGGATCGCCCGGATCATGAGATCCAGGAGGTGGATTGGGTCACCGGGGCGGCCATGCTGGTCCGGCGGGAGGTGGTCGAGCGGGTCGGGCCTATGGACGAGGGGTTCTTCATGTATGCCGAGGAGCTGGACTGGTGCCGGAGGATCCGGCAGGCGGGCTGGCGGGTGTTCTACTATCCGCCGGCGAAAGTGATCCATTATGGGGGGCGAAGCAGCGATCAGGTGCCGGCCCTGCAGCATCTGGCCTTCCAGCGGAGCAAGATCCGGTATTTCCGAAAGCATCACGGTCCGTGGGCCGCCGCCGCCCTGCAGGCCTTCCTGATCGCCCAGTATCTCTGGCAGATCGGCGTGGAGGGGAGCAAAGCCCTGCTGGGGCATAAGCCGGCCATGCGCCGGGAGCGCGTGCGGATTTACACGCAGGTGGTCCGAGGGTTGCTGGAACGATCCTGAGCCCCTCAAGAGGACGGGGATGGGAAGGACCGGATTCTGCAAGCCCCTTGAAGGGACATTGCGTGGAGCTCGCCCTCTGCTCTTGAGCCTCTCGCTGGGTTTCTTTGGATTAAGTCTGGCTTATCAATTGGTTACTCCCATCGGGGAGACACCGGACGAGCTCTCCCACTTCCGGGTAATCGCCCATATCGTCCGGCACCGGACTTGGCCGGTGATTCAACCAGGACAACCCACGCCGCCTCACGAAAGCACTCAGTTCCCGCTTTATTATGGGATCGCAGCCCTTGCAACTGCCTGGATTCATTACGACGATGAGGTCATCCGGGAGGAGGCCAACCCTCATCATGTAGGGGCTCCTGCTCCGCCCCCTGAGGGCTGGAACAATCGGAACTTCCTCGTTCACGATCCGCGAGAGATTCGCCTCTGGCGAGGAGAGTTCCTGGCCTTTCGAATCGCTCGACTGATCTCCACGCTGGCGGGCTTGAGCGCGGTCCTCCTGACTTATCGGCTTGCGCGTCGGGTTTTCCCGCGCTCACCCCGGGCCGCGCTTCTTGCGGCGGCGCTTCTGGTTTTCCATCCTCGCTTGATCTTCACCGCTGCGAGCGTCAGCAATGACGCAATGGCCATAGCGGGCGCAGCCCTGGCTCTCAACGCCTTTGCGGATTATGTTTTGCGACCCTCTCCTCGGAAAGCCCTGATAGCAGGGCTGGCGATGGGTATGGCGATTTTATCCAAGGCTTCGAATGTCGGATTGATCCCCATCTGGATTCTGAGCGGGGCGCTGGCCAAACCGCGACGCCCGCACTTTGGGAGCTGGGTTCTTGAACTGACCCTTGGTTTGCTGGGAGCTGCCTTGCTGGCTGGAGGATGGATGGCGTGGAACATGGCCTTGTATCGAGACCCCCTGGCTCTTCGTGCTCATATGGAGATCATCCACTGGCAGCGACCGAATCTGCCGACACTCGCAGATTGGTGGTTTATCTTTTTACGAGCTCGCGAGACCGCTTTCTTTTCTTTTGGAGCAACGGAAGGCATTGTAGGCGAGCGATGGATCTACTGGATTGAGGATCTTTTCCTTGTCGCCACCTTATTCCAGCTTCTGAGAAAGTCATGGAAATCCCGTCTCAACCTGCAGTCGGCTTCTGAAAACTCCTCACTGATCTTTGTTTTATTTGCATGGGTCTCCGTTGTTATACTTGAGTTCTTTTGCTGGAATATTCATGTAGAAGCGGCGTTAGGGCGCCTTCTGTTCGTTGGCCTCCCGGCTTTCTGGCTCATTGTTCTGTGGGCCTGGGAGATTCCGGGCTGGCCTGCCCGGACTGGGCATCCTTTATATGCTTGGTTGGCTTTTTCTTCTTCGCTCTCTTTAATTGGGCTCGGGGCCTATCTGTGGCCTGCGTTTCATCGTCCCCTGCGCACTGAGCAGGAGATCCCTGCTTCCTTGGAGCGTCTGGAGTGGATTTTCGAGGATCTTGACAGCGGGGAGCCACTGGTGCGCCTGATCGGCTTTCAGGCGACGCCGCGTCGTCTGATGCCCGGACAGACCGTGCATCTTCATGCTTGCTGGCAGTTGCTGCGTCCATCCGCTCGCAATTACTCTATGACCTATCAGATATGGGCCGGAGCGAACCCGTCCCGAGGAGAGCGTCTGGGGCAGGTGGATACTTATCCCGGTGGTGGATCATGGCCGATGCGTTTCTGGCCACCCGGAGGAGTGCTCTGTGACACTTATCTAATCACCCTGCGTCCTCCTGCGCAGCTCCCCACCGCTCTCACTCTTCTTGTTGGGGTTTACGATCGGTCACAGCCTGATCTCCCCCAACTTCCACGCCGGGAAGGAGCCGGGATGATCCTCTTCGCCGGAGTGGGGAAACCAGGTCCGGCAGAGGAGTTCCGCTCATGGGAGGCGCGTTTCGAGCCCGGCATTCTTCTGCTACGCCATGAGGTGATTCAGGCCACTCCTGAGGAGATCCGGCTCCGCCTGATCTGGAAGGCCACATCCTCACTGCCACCCGGGCTTCATGTGTTTCTCCACCTGCTCGATCCCAATGGACGCTGGATCGCCGGAGGGGATGGACCTCCACGCATGGGAGATTATCCGACTGAGTTCTGGATGCCAGGAGATATTGTAGAAGAAGAGCGCTGGATACGTCCCCAACCTCCATTGCTACCGGGCGAATATCGTTTGCACACGGGCTGGTATGAGCTGACCAGCGGCAGGCGGCTGAGGGCCTTCGACGCAAGCGGACATCCTATCCCGGATGACAGCGTCCCGCTGGGCCGCATTCGCCTGGCATCTACGCCATAAACTGATCTCTGCCGGATCCGAAGACAGAAGACAAGCGTAAGCAATCACCCCAAAAGATCCTGCAACGCAGTTTTCAGGATGAGAGCACCAGCCATGAAGATCTGGCGAGAGCTTGGACTCCTCTCGATGAGCATAGGGCTTTTGGTCTGGTGGGAAGGAATCAGCCAACCCGGATGGCCTCGCGAGGGGGATGCGCTGCTTCATGGTTACCGGGCGCTGGAGATGGCTCGAATGTGGCAGGCAGGGGTTCTCTATCCACGCTGGGCGCCAGACCTGGCCGGAGGGGCAGGATATCCTCTTTTCGTGTTCCACGCTCCCTTGTTCCCCTGGTCTGTAGCTGCCCTGATCGTAGGGCTGGGCTTTCCTCTTGACCAAGCCATGAAGGTGGTTCTGATGGGAGCCGCCTGGGTTGGCAGCGCAGGCGCTTATTGGCTTGCCCGGAGGTGGGGGCTCAGCCAAGCGGCATCCATGGTTGCAGGCCTGGCTTTCGGCTATATGCCCTTTCAACTCCAACAGAGCAACTATCCGCAGTATGTGGCCGTGAATCTCATCCCCTGGCTTCTCATCAGCATTGACTACGCAATCCGCCAGGGTGGATTCCGGGCACGGAGCGGGCTGGCTGTGTCCACGGCTCTTCTGGGCCTCTGCCATAACTTAAGCGCTATGATGGGTTACTCGGTCGCCTTCGCCTACGCGCTTCTCGTGATCTGGAAGGAACGAGCCCCCGTTCGGCGCTGGGCGAAAGCCCTGGCGGCCTTCGTCATCGGTCTGGGAATGGCTCTCCCTTATCTGGGCCCATCCTTCACGGACATCGGCCTGGTTCATCTGGAGCGCGCCCGCACAGGCGTTTATGAGGTCACCCATCACTTCTTGACCATACCGCGCCTCCTCTCAATGCCCCCGCTGCGAGATGAACGCTGGGGGAATCGTCCTCACGTCCTGACCTTCGGATTGCACCAGATACTGCTCGCGCTTCCATCGCTAAGGGGGGTTCTCTTCCTTCGTCGACGGGCAGGACGATTAGAGAGGCTCTGGGGATGGATCCTCCTGCTCATCCTAACAGCCCTGATGCTTCCTGTCTCCTATCCTGTATGGGCAGCTCTGCCCTTCCTGCATTACATCCAGTTTCCATGGCGCTGGTTAGGGCCTGCGGGGCTCATCATCGCCCTTCTGATCGGCCTATCTATAGAGGATTTGAAGCCGAAACATCGATGGCCCTGCGCCTTTGCAGCCGCCCTGATTCTCATCCTCGGAGTGCTGGGGCTGATTTATGATGGAGGATCCCGCCACACGCTGTCCGGCTCAACCCTAAGGGATCTGCATCGTTATGAGCGGGAGCAACAATATCCCGGGCTTACCGCAACCGGAGAGCTGTTCCCCCGCTGGGTGGAGGGCTGGCCGGAGGCACCTCCCGATGTCGCGGCTGCATATGCGCGAGAGGAAGAGCCCTTTCGCCTGGATCTTCATGCCCTTCCTCCCGAAGCCCATGCGCGGCTGCTCTATAAAGGCCCGCTCGATCAGGCCTGGGAAATCTCGAGCCCCCTCCCCTTCCCAGCTCGCTTCTGGGTCCTTGGCTACCCCGGCTGGCAGGTCACCGTGAACGGAACGCCAACTCCAGCGTGGGTTGAGGCGGGCACCGGCTGGCTCCGCGCGGAGATACCTGCTGGCGTCCATGCTGTTCGTCTTCGATTTCAGGGCCGATGGCTCTGGCGACTTTTCGATCATGCCGCCCTCACCATGTGGTTAGGATGGCTCACGTGGGCAATCCTGAGACGAACCCGGAAGCGCAAAGAGGAAAAGCGATCCGCTTCGGTTGTGGACCTCAGCCCCGCGAACCCGGAGATGCTTCGACACTGGGGCGCCCGAGGCGCAGGCGTCATGTTCTTGGTCATCCTCGGCTTTCATCTCCCTTACCATCTCTGGTCCATGACTCGCGTGCCCCTGGATCAACCTCCAGGAGCCGACCTCTCGGTGCGCACAGATTTCGAAGGTCAGATGCGGCTGGCAGGCTACTCGATTGAACGATGGACCGTCCGCCCGGGCGAAACCGTTCGCCTCACATTGTGGTGGCGTGCCCTCCGGACTCCGAACGAAGATGTGCACGTCTATGTTCATGGCATACCGGCTGATCGCCTCGTCCCTCCTGCCCCTCAGGCTTTCCAGAGCGATCACGTTCATCCGGGAGATGTTCCTGTCCGACGATGGGATCCCGAAAAACACTACCGGGATGACCACCTTCTCAGGATCCCCACAGAGGCCCGACCGGGGCCCTACCGCATTCGTATAGGGCTATACAGTGGGCCGGAGGGACGGCGCTGGCAGACCACAGATAATGGGTCTGATGGCATAGACCTGCCCTTCGCACTGGTGGTCTCCCGCGCTCTTCCTCCTTACTCTCCTGCAGTCTCCTTTGGGGAGGTTCTTCTCCTGGAGGGATACGAGCAACCAAGCCCTCTGCATAGCGGACAACCCCTTACGCTCTGGTTCGGATGGCGGGCTCGGAGGCCCTTATCGCAAAATTACACGTTCTTCGTGCATCTCCTCAACGAAAAGGGGGGGCTGGTCGCCCAACGGGATCTCTTCCAGCTCACTGCGCTGTGGCCGGCAGGAACCCTGATCCCTCTTGGCGTCGATCTGCCTCCTCTTCCTTCGGGAAATTATCGGATCCGCATCGGCTGGTATCTCTGGCCCTCCATGGAACATCTTCCTGCCCCCAGCCCTACGGGGGTCCCTTACTGGGAAATGCCCAACGTCCTGGAGGTGAAGCCTTGAACCCCGGTCTGATCCTAATTCGACGAGAACAGGGATCCGCCTCCCCGGGCGAGCGCCCACCCTAACTGCTGGAGAATGAGCGCCTGCAGGGATGCAAGGCGTTCCTCATGGCGTCGCCGCATCTCCTCGAATTCGGCCTCCAGCTGGGCCAGGCGCTCCTCCATCCGATACCGGGCCTCCTCCAGCTCCGCCATCCGCTCCTCCAGCATCCGCAAACGAATGGAGGAGGTCACCATCCACTGATAGAAAGCCCGGATCAGATCCACCAGCGCCCTCACATCCACTGACTCCGGATCCGACTCCAGACGGCGGAGAAACGCCTCCAGATCCTCCAGCCCCTGATCCATCGCCATTTCCTCACACCTCCGCGCGTGAGATTCAGCGGTCAGGCTGGTGCGTCTCCCAACTCTCCCGATTATAGCCGTCCGGCTTCCCGGCTATAAAGAATCCCCCACCAGGAAGAGCGCACCGGCCTTTGCCGGATAAAAGTAAAATGAACAGGCCCGAAGGGACCGATTCCCGGCAAGCCTGGCTCGGAAACCATGCGGGTGGTCCATTTATACAAGGACTACTTCCCGATCCTCGGAGGGATCGAGAATCACATTCGGTTCCTGGCGGAGGCCCAGGCCCGCTCCGGCCTGGAAGTCATCGTCCTGGTGACCTCTCCCACCTGCCGAACCCAGGAGATCCGGGAGGGGAACCTGTGGGTGTTGAAGGCCGGGCGCTGGCTCACGGTGTCCTCTACCCCTCTGAGCCCTGTTTTCTTCCTGCACGCCCGGCGCCTCCTTCCCCATTGCGATCTGATCCACCTGCATCACCCCTACCCACCGGCGGAACTGGCCTACCTCCTGACCGGAGGAGGGATCCCTGCCGTCATGACCTACCACAGCGATATCGTGCGCCAGCGCCTGGGCAGCCGGCTCTATCGTCCGCTGCTCCATCGCGTGCTCTCCCGGGTCGACCGTATCCTGGTCACCAGCCCCGTTTATCTGGAGACCTCCCCCCACCTGCGAGCCTTCCGTGAAAAATGCCGTGTGGTTCCCCTGGGCATCGATCTCACCCGCTTTCTCTCCGCTCCCCCCGATGCGACGCGGGCCCTGCGCGCCTCCTGGTGCGAGACGCCCCAACGTCCCCACGTCCTCTTCGTGGGCCGCCTGCGGTATTACAAGGGGCTCGAGACCCTGCTCCACGCGCTCAAGCGCCTACCGGATGTCCACGCCGTGATCGTGGGGACCGGCCCGATGGAACGGCCATGGCGCGCCCTGACGCATGATCTGGGGCTCTCCCCGCGCGTGCATTTCCTCGGGGACATCCCGGATGCCCAGCTGCCCCTGTTTTATCACGCGGCCGATCTCTTTGTGCTGCCGGCCAGCGCGCGGGCGGAGGCGTTCGGGACCGTGCTGCTGGAGGCGATGGCCGCCGGCCTGCCGGTGATCACCACCGACATCGGGACGGGGACCCGCTGGGTGGTCGGCGAGGCGGGATGGGTGGTGCCTCCCTGGGATCCGGAAGCCCTGGCCACTGCCATCGGCGAGATCCTTGGGGATCCCGTCACCGCCCGGGCGCGCGGCGTGCAGGGCCGAGAGCGGGTTCGAGCGCACTTCACCCTGGAGAAGATGGTCGAGAACGTGATGGCGGTTTACCAGGAGGTCCTCCACCAGGCCCATCCCCAGAGGGCCAGCCCCAACCCGTAAAGCGGAAGCCCCCAGCCCACATTCGGCGGGATCCGGAGATGTTCGCCCCAGAGCCTCCACGCCTGCACCAGCTCCGGCCCGGTGATCCCCAGGACAGCGGGGGGCAGAGCCAGGGCCACCCGGCGGCGCCAAGGGACAGGCCAGAGAGGCAGCGATGCGACGAGGCAGGCAGCCATCAGGCCGCCGATGAAACCGCCTCGCCCTTCAATGGACCAGGGGTTCAAGAGCTCCGGGTAAGGAGGCCATGTAGCCAGCGGCCACAGGAGGGCGAGGAGCCAGAGGAACCCCCGCGGGGAGGCCCGTAACCTTCGCTCCGGACCCAGCGATAGGAGGGCGAGGCCGAGGGCAAGACCCCATAGAGGCATCCACAGACGCTCCCGGACCAGAGGCCCATAACCGGCCCGCTGGAAGAAAACCAGGAAATGGGGCAGATCGAACCCGGAGAACGTCAACCCAGCTGTTGAGCCCTCCACCCACGGAGCCCAGTAACCGGCCAGCATCAACCCCCAAGCGATCCATGCGAGAAAGCGGGCAGAAACGCTGGACGATGCGCCGGAGCGTGTCATTCACTCCCCCTCCACTGCTTGGAGATTGTGGCGATGGGCTCATGGGGTGGGCAGGAACAGCGGGAAAGGCGTTGGCGTCGGCGGAGGCGGCGGGGCGCTGGTGATCAAGCTGGTCAGGATCAGACTGATCACCGCCAGGATCGCCAGGATGATGAACAGCGTTTGTTGCCATGGGCGTGCGCGCGGACGACGAGCCATTGAGCCTCGCACCCCTCGAGATATTCCACGAAGTCTTGCGGGAATTCTTGGTATAACAGGATCAGCGTCCTCGCGTTCACGCCCATTATTATAATCGAGGTTCGTTTCGGGGCTCTCAGCCAAGACATCGGATCGGTCCCTCATCTCATTCAAGCAAAGGAGGCATAGGAGATGCCGCGTCGCGGCGAAGTGTTACTGGCCATGGGGGTGCTGCTTGTCCTCTGGCATATCCTGGCGGCGCTGGTCCAGCGTCCCATCCTGCCTGCCCCGTTCACGGTAGGGATCGCTCTGGTGAGGGGTTTCCAAGGAGAGCTGGGATGGCACTTCCTGGCCAGCGCCGGGCGGGTGATCATCAGCATCCTCCTCTCGATCGCCACGGCAGCTCCTCTGGGGTTGCTCTTGGGACTCAGCCCCGGGCTGCACCGGCTGGTTTCTCCTTTCTTGTATCTGCTGTATCCGATCCCCAAAGTCGTGCTGGTGCCGATCCTCATCCTCTTCTTTGGGGTCGGGGACCTGGCCAAGATTCTCCTCATCTATCTGATCCTCTTCTTTCAGATCCTGGTGCTGGTCCGGGATGCAGCGGCGGGCCTGCGGCCGGAGTTGCTTCTCTCCGTCCGCAGCCTGGGAGCGGGTCGGCGGGCTCTTTTCTGGTTTGTTTACCTGCCCGCCTCCCTGCCGGCCATCCTAACCGCGGTGCGCCAGAGCATCGGCACCGCAGTGGCCGTGCTATATCTGAGCGAGCTCCTGGCCACCCGTTACGGGCTGGGCTACTACATTTACATCCAGGCCAGCACGTTTTTTGACTATCCGGCAATGTATGGCGGGATCGTGCTGATGAGCGGGATGGGACTGGCCCTGTATCTGATCGTGGACGCGCTGGAGCGGCGCTGGTGTCGCTGGCAGTTTGTCTCATAGACGGCATCCGGAGATGGGGGCGATGATCGGGCTGGCGCTCCTTCTGAGTTATCTTCCCATGGTGGGTTATGCACTTTTCATATGGTGGCTGGATCGGTATGAGAAGGAGCCGCTCCGGCTGGCCTCCACAGCCTTTTTATGGGGAACGCTCCCGGCCATCCTGATCGCACTGATGGCGGAAGTGGCCCTGGAGCCTCCCCTCGAGGAGGGGCTGGAGAGAGATCTGATCTCCAGCGGTCTGATCGCTCCCCTTGCCGAAGAGACCGCCAAGGGGCTCTTCCTGGCACTGCTGTTCCTCCGGCGCCGGGATGAGATCGACAGCCTGTATGATGGATTCCTCTACGGCTCCCTGGTGGGCTTCGGTTTCGCGGCGACCGAGAACGTTTTCTATCTGATTGGAGCGGGAATCGAAGGGGGAACCGCAGCGATGCTGGCGCTGGCATCCCTGCGGGCGGGGATCTTTGGTCTGAACCACGCCTTCTTCACCGGCTTCACCGGCCTGGGGTTGGCGATGGCGAGGCTGTCGCCTCGAGGGTTTCGGCGCCTTTGGGCTCCCCTGGTCGGATGGAGCGCAGGGGTCGGCTTCCACGCCTTCCATAACGGAGTGCTGACCCTCGTCAGCCATCTGGGGGATGAGGGAAGCGTCTTGGTGGGTTGCCTCACAGTTATAGCAGGAGACTGGATGGGGGCGCTGTTAGTGTTCGCCCTGGGGCTATGGGGGCTGTATCGAGAACGTCTCTGGATCACATGGTATCTTGGGAAGGAGGTCGAACGCGGAACCTTGCCTCCAGCGGTCTATCAGGAGTGTCGCTCAGCGTGGCGGCGGGGGTTCCGGCGGTGGGGCGCTCTGTTGCGAGGAGACTGGCAGGAATGGAAGCGATTGGGGGATCTATATGGAGCGGCCATCGAGCTGGCCTTCCGTCAGCATCAGCGGCTCGCGTTGGGGGAACAACGCTGGGAGAAGGAAATCGCACGCCTTCGGGAGAGGATCCGAGCCCTGACCGCTCCTTCAAGGATGGGGGATCCATAAAAACAAAAGGACCGGTGTTCAACCGGCCCTTTTGTTTTTCACTCGCACTCACATATAGAGGAAGTGGAAGGGTTAACCGAACAGAGCGTGGGCTCGGGGGACGGGTTCTCCGCGTCACGTGTAAGCCCTCGGCCGTTAGTACCGCTCAGCTTCACCCGTTACCGGGCTTCCACCTGCGGCCTATCAAACCGGTCGTCTCCCGGCGGCCTTACCCGGTCAAAGCCGGTGGGGGGCCTCATCTTGGGGTGGGCTTCCCGCTTAGATGCTTTCAGCGGTTATCCCGTCCGGACGTTGGCTACCCGGCGATGCCGCTGGCGCGACAACCGGCACACCAGAGGTCCGTCCACCCCGGTCCTCTCGTACTAGGGGCAGCACCCCTCAAGCCCCCAACGCCCACAGCGGATAGAGACCGACCTGTCTCACGACGGTCTGAACCCAGCTCACGTACCGCTTTAACGGGCGAACAGCCCGACCCTTGGGACCTTGTCCAGCCCCAGGATGCGATGAGCCGACATCGAGGTGCCGAGCGAGGCCGTCGATGTGAACTCTTGGGCCTCACCAGCCTGTTATCCCCGGGGTAGCTTTTATCCGTTGATCCACGGCCCTTCCACACGGAACCGTGGGGTCACTAGGCCCGGCTTTCGCCCCTGCTCGGCTTGTCAGCCTCGCAGTCAAGCCCCCTTATGCCCTTGCACTCAACGGCGGGTTTCCATTCCGCCTGAGGGGACCTTTGGGCGCCTCCGTTACCTTTTAGGAGGCTGCCGCCCCAGCAAAACTGGCAACCAGGCACTGTCCGCCGCCCGGGTTCACGGGTCGGCGTTAGGGCCAAGATTTGACCAGGGTGGTATTTCACCGGCGGCTCCACCCGAGCTGGCGCCCGGGCTTCTCAGCCTCCCACCTATCCTACACAGGCCAAACCCTAACCCAATACCAGGCTCCAGTAAAGCTCCACGGGGTCTTTTTGTCCCGCTGCGGGCACTGCGCGTCTTCACGCAGTTCGCAGTTTCGCCGGGACCCTCCTCGGGACAGCGCCCCGGTCGTTACGCCTTTCGTGCGGGTCGGAACTTCGCCTTCTCCCAGTGTTTCCACTGGAGGCAGACTATCCCTTCACCTCACCCGAGCACCCTTAGGAGATCCTCCTTCCGATAACGACGCTTGCCGCTCGGATTCATCTCATACGCCAGATCGATGATGCGCCTCAGATACTCCCGATTGCGATGGCGATTCGCGTGAACCCAGCGGCAAATTTGGGCGAAACGTTCGAAATCTGCCCGCTTCGCTGTTTGCAGAGGATAGCGCTCGAAGTGGGGAAGCACGCGTTGCACGATGTCCGAGATCGATCGCACTTCCCACTTGTAGGTGCGGTCCCCGCGCGAGTAGCGGATGGCTCCGCAACCGAAGAAACGGCGCAGGGCTTTCAGCACCTCCAGCGAGCGCTCATTCAGGGCGACAGCGAAAGCGGGACGCACCTCGATCCCTGTAGACAGCGAGGGACGCAGATTGAAACTCACCATGAAACTTCCCTCGCCGTCCACCAGCCCGGTCACATACCAGGGATCCAGTTGCATCATCTCGCCCCACCTCATCCGGAAGGAGGCTCCATAGGCGCCCTCGGCTCGCCGCATCTGGGCGAGGGGTGAGGGCCGGCGTGTTGCGCGGGGTGGGGAACCGCGCCTCCCCTTTCGGGTCAGTCGTTACGGGGTCAAGCCCGGCGAGGGCCGGGCCGACTTCCCTCGGGATCACCCCACGCCGTCCCGCACCACGGCAGGAGGGCTCCCCCGATATGAGCCGGCGTTTCATCTCCCCTCGCGGGGAGAAGGGGCAAGCGATCGGCTTACCCGACAAGGAATTTCGCTCACCTTAATCCGCGGCTTTCACCACGGGGCGGACCATCTCTTCATCCGGCCAGGAGCTCTTGGCGGATCCGTTCCAGCGCAGGGCGGTCAGCGGAGTTCATGCGAGAGGCGATCCGGATGATCTCCAGTAACCCCTCTCGGGTTTGATGGTGCCCTTTCTTCATCAGGAGGAGGATCCGCCGGAACCGACGCATCTCGACGTTCTTACGGGTTTTCAGAGGATGCCGCAGGAAGAACTCACAGATGCGCTCCAGGCACTCCAGCTGTCGGACCCGGTAGGCGTAGCGGTCCTCATGATTGGGGCGGACTACACCACACCGGAAGAACCGTTTCAAGGCGTAGAGCACCTGGATGTCCCGGCGGTGCTGGACGACCACGAACTCCGGCAGCACCTGATAGCCGATCTTCATCGAGGGATGGCGGGTGATGGAGACGTGGAAACAACCTTCGCCGTCCACGAACCCTACCACCCAGTCCGGAGACAGTTCCATAGATGACCTCCCGGCCGGATGCCCGGCGTATGGTCTCTGAGGATCCCCACCGGGATTGAACCCGGGGGTTTCCTGCGGATTGCCCAATCCCTCACCATTTTGACGCCGGCCTTTCGCCGGAGGCGTAGGGAGGGCTCTTAGGGCTTTCCCGCATACAGCCGGGCATTGCCCTGTCGGTTACCCGACAGGCAGGCAGCGCCTTTCAGGCGATACCTTAGGACCGTTATAGTTACGGCCGCCGTTCACCGGGGCTTCAGTTCAGGGCTACACCGGCCGAAGCCGGGTCACCCCTCCCCTTAACCTTCCGGCACTGGGCAGGCGTCGGCCCCTATACTTCCCCTTACGGGTTAGCAGAGACCTGTGGTTTAGGTAACCAGTCGCCAGGGCCTGTTCACTGCGGCCTCCTCGGGCTCGGCCCGAAGGCCTCACCCTACGCGAGGCACCCCTTCTCCCGAAGTTACGGGGTCAGTTTGCCGAGTTCCCTGAGGAGGGTTCTCCCGTCCGCCTTGGCGCGCTTACGCCAGCCTACCGGT
The DNA here is from genome assembly GCF_018771565.1 of Thermoflexus hugenholtzii. Classification (NCBI taxonomy): domain Bacteria; kingdom Bacillati; phylum Chloroflexota; class Thermoflexia; order Thermoflexales; family Thermoflexaceae; genus Thermoflexus; species Thermoflexus hugenholtzii. The sequence continues at coordinate 2,081,985 of NZ_CP076326.1, forward strand.
GTCGGTTTGCGGTACGGGCACCCGGGCTTCAACGCTTAGAGGCTTTTCTCGGCAGTGTGGGCTCGACCACTTCCGCCGGGTTTCCCCGGCTCGCCATCATCCCTCAGGCTCCGGCGGCGGATTTGCCTACCGCCTTCATCGCCCTAAGGACTTGGCACCGGCACAGCCAGCGGCCGGCTGGCCTACCCTCCTGCGTCCCCCCTTCGCTCCACCCGGGTGGGGCCGGAATATTAACCGGCTGTCCATCGGCTACGCCTTTCGGCCTCGCCTTAGGTCCCGCCTAACCCGACGCGGATCGACCTTGCGTCGGAAACCTTAGGCCTTCGGCGGACGCGGTTCTCACGCGTCTTCCGCTACTCGTGCCGGCATTCTCACTTCCGCACGCTCCACGCGTCCTCACGGTCGCGCTTCCACGCGTGCGGAACGCTCCCCTACCGCTCCCGTGCCTCATCGGCACGAGAACCCGCTGCTTCGGCGCCGGGCTTAAGCCCCGTTACATTTTCGGCGCAGGGCCGCTCGACCAGTGAGCTGTTACGCACTCTTTAAAGGATGGCTGCTTCTAAGCCAACCTCCTGGCTGTCATAGCAGCCCCACATCCTTTCCCACTGAGCCCGGACTTGGGGGCCTTAGCAGGCGGTCTGGGTTGTTCCCCTCTCGACCATGGAGGTTATCCCCCACGGTCCGACTCCCACGCTGCACGTGGCGGCATTCGGAGTTTGACAGGGTTCGGTAGCATAACGCCCCTAGCCCTACCAGTGCTCTACCTCCGCCACGGACCGCGTGAGGCTAGCCCTAAAGCTATTTCGGGGAGAACGAGCTATCTCCGGGTTCGATTGGCATATCACCTCTACCCACAGCTCATCCCACACCTTTGCACTGGTGATGGGTTCGGGCCTCCACGGGGGATTAGCCCCGCTTCACCCTGGCCATGGGTAGCTCACCCGGTTTCGCGTCTACTCCCGGCGACGAGACGCCCTGTTCGGACTCGCTTTCGCTCCGGCTCCGGGTGTGACCCCCTTAGCCTTCGCCACCGAGAGTAACTCGCCGGCTCATTCTCCAAAAGGCACGCCCTCAGGCATTGCCCCCAAAGGGGCCATAGCCCTCGGACCGCTTGTAGGCATGCGGTTTCAGGTTCTATTTCACTCCCCTCACCGGGGTTCTTTTCACCTTTCCCTCACGGTACTGGTGCGCTATCGGTCGCCAGGGGTATTTAGCCTTGGAGGGTGGTCCCCCCTGCTTCCCACGACCTTCCACGTGGGCCGTGGTACTCGGGATCCCATCCCCGGGAGGCCTTCGACCTTTCGCCTACGGGGCTATCACCCTCTATGGCGGGCCTTTCCAGACCACTTCGGCTAGGCCAAGGCTTGGTAACTCCCTGAGGCGTCCGAGGCCGCCCCCGGATGGGTCCCACAACCCCCACAGGGCAACGCCCTCGGGCTTTAACACCCTGTGGGTTTGGGCTCTTCCCCGTTCGCTCGCCACTACTAGGGGAATCTCGGTTGATTTCTTTTCCTGGGGGTACTAAGATGTTTCAGTTCCCCCCGTGCCCCTCCGTGGCCTATGGATTCAGCCACGGATGCCTGGGGTTCACCCCAGGCGGGTTTCCCCATTCGGGCACCCCCGGGTCATCGCGCCCGCACACGGCTCCCCGAGGCTTTTCGCAGTGTGCCGCGCCCTTCATCGGCCCCTGGCGCCAAGGCATCCACCGCATGCCCTTACTCGCTTACACGTGACGCGGAGAACCCGTTTCCCGAGCTGCCCGCGTTGCTTTCCTCTATTCCACGCTCTGTTCGGTTGTTAAGGTGCACGCCGGACTCCTCGCCCGACTCACCATGACGAGCCCCTTCCCGGCCCGCCAGCGGATGGCCGCTGGCTCCCGCCTCCGAACCAAACCCTGCCCGGCTTCGGGAGCCAGCCTCCATCCGGCAACGCTGGATTATAACGAGGAGTCCCTCTCCTGTCAAGGTGCCCAGGTGGAGATGACGGGATTCGAACCCGTGACCTCCTCCGTGCAAAGGAGGCGCTCTCCCATCTGAGCTACATCCCCACCTCAGGTGGGCCTGCCTGGACTCGAACCAGGGACCCCTCCCTTATCAGGGGAGTGCTCTGACCGCCTGAGCTACAGGCCCACACCTCATACTGCGCTTATGATTTTATACGCCGATCGCGTCCCCTGTCAAGATGCCGCCCGGCGGGGCACACGAGGAGGATCCTTGAGCCGGAGGTCTGAAGCCCTCTCGGAGGAGGTCGCCCCCTGAGATCCCCCATAGCCTTCTATGAGGAAGAGACCCCCGAAGCATCCATCTCCATCCCGGGCTTGCCTCGGGGAACACCCGGCGGCGTCTTCCTATGTCCCGGGCGCCCCGAGGATGGCCCGCAAACATTCCGTCACGGGAGGCAGGGGGGTCTGGAACAGCCATCCCACCTCCAGCCAGAACCCCGGCACCGCGATGCTGGCCACCCGTCCCGCCCGCACCTCCTCCACCGCATATCGATCCCCCTGCCGCCGATGCACCCACAGCACCCCCTCCTCCCCATCCACCCCCCAATACTCCTCCACCCCCGCCCGCGCATATTCCTCCGCCTTCTCCCACAGATCCAGGGTCCGCGTCGACGGGCTCACCACCTCCACCACCAGCGCCGGCACCACCTCCAGGGGCACCCCCTGCGCCCGCCCCACATCCTCCGGACGGATCACGAACACATCCGGCTCCCGCACCACGTCCGGCAACACCCGCACCGCCGCCGGCCCCATCAAAACTTTCCCCCACCCCCTGGCTTCACAATAGCCCCGAAGGAGCCAGTAGAGGAAGCCGACGAGATCTTGATGTTCCGCGGTGGCCGGTGAGTGCATCAGGACCTCCCCCCGGACGAACTCCCAAATCCGGTCCTCCGGCGCCTCCCGGAGATAGCGCTCCAGCGTCCACCCTCCCATCCGGATCACATACGGCTCCCGCACCGGAACCTTCCGCTCGTCCACCACCATCACCCCCATCGCCACCTCCCATCTGTCCGCCCCATCCATGCAGGGGTTTCCGGATCATCTCGTCGAACCCGGCCCATGGGGTCAAACGATTACGATTACACCAAACATGATGGGCCGGATCTTCGAGGCGGGCAATCCAGGGAACGGCCGCCCGTCATCGCCGGTGCGGCTCCGTCGATCCATCCGGCAGAACGAGCAAGAAGCCGCCAGAGCGTCCAGCTGGTTATCGCCTCCATCCGGGGTGAGGCGCTCCGTGAAGCGCGCGACTCACCGCCCAGCGATCCCTCACCGGCACCCGCAGGCCTCGAGGGAGGGACAGTCGCAGACTTCGGCCACCGCCTCGATCTCCACCCGAGCTCCCATGGGCAGCGCGGCCACGCCCACCGCTGAACGAGCGGGGGGCATCTGCGGGAAGAACTCGGCGTAAACGGCGTTCATGCGAGGCCACTCGGAGAGATCCACCAGGAACACCGTGGTCTTGACCACGTGACGAAGACAGGACCCGGCCGCTTCCAGGATCGCCCGCAAATTCTCCAGGGCCTGCCGGGTCTGGCTCTCGATGTCCGGCCCCGCCAGCTGACGGGTCTCCGGGACCAGGCCCAGCTGGCCAGCGGTGAAGATGAGGTTCCCCACCCGGATGGCCTGGGAATAGGGGCCGACAGCAGGGGGAGCTTTCTCCGTGGCGATCGCTTCCCGAGCCATGACACCTCCTTAGCGGTGGATTCAGGCGGAACGCGAGCCGTAGAGGACATGCTGGCGAACCGCGTGACAGAGCAGGCACATGGGGTCCTCGCAGAGCAGGGCCATAGGATCCCGGCGCAGGAGCTCCAGAAGGATCTCCACCATCCGCCCCATGGGCAACCCCTGGAAGACCCGCTCGCTCAGGTAGACCCGACGGGTGATCGGCTCCAGACGCGGCGCGGCGGCGCCGAAGCCTCGACGACACCCCGGGAAGCCCGGCAACTCCACCACCCGGCGGTCCATCAACGCCCAGCGGAGGAAGGTTTTGCGCCCGGCCAGGGCTTCCACGTAATGGATGGCCACGTTCATCGTGGGATCGGCGCCGAGGAGCAGGACGTCGCCCCCTTCCGCATGGAGCCAGCGCAACGGCCCCCAGGGATCCTGGAGAGATTGGGCGGCGGCGACCGCCTCCGCCCGCGGGCCCACCGTGACGAAGGAAAGGACGGGGTGCTCGCTCCGGCGCGCGCCGGGCAGCCGACGGGCCATCTCCGGGAACGGACCCCACTCCGGATCCGCCGGGAGATCCGGGCGGAAAAACACCGCCCGGGCGTTGCCCCCCTGCATGGCCAGGTAGACCACGCCGTTATCCGGCGGGCCCATCCGCGGATAGACCATGGTGGAAGAGGTGAAGGCAGGGGTCAGCCAGGTCTCGCCGGCCATGGCCGCCTGGACCGCGCCGAGGAGGGTGGCGATGCCCCCTCGCACCTGCTCCGCCGCGTCGGGGGCGGCCACGATAAGGGCCGGGCCGTCCGGGTTCCAGCGGATGGCCTCCAGGGCCAGAACCAGGGTTCGGAAACCGATCGGTCCCACCACCGGAGCTCAGCGTCCTTTCCATTCGGCCTTGCGCTTCTCGATGAACGCCCGCATCCCCTCTTTCTGATCCTCCGTGGCGAAGAGGAGATAGAAGAGCCGGCGCTCATATTCCAGGCCGTCCCGCAGGCTGGTCTCGAAGGCTTTGTTCACCGCCTCCTTGGCCAGGCGGACGGCGATGGGCGGCCGGGCGGCGATCTCCTTCGCCAGGCGGATCGCTTCCTCCAGGTAAACTTCCACGGGGACCACGCGGGAGACCAGCCCGGCGGCCTCCGCCTCCCGGGCGCTCATGTAACGGCCGGTGAGGATCATCTCCATCGCCTTCGACTTGCCGATGGCCCGGGTCAGGCGCTGGGTGCCCCCGGCCCCGGGCATCACCCCGATGTTGATCTCCGGCTGGCCGAAGACGGCGGTCTCCGAGGCGATGATGATGTCGCAGGCCATGGCCAGCTCGCAGCCCCCGCCCAGGCACCAGCCCGAGACCGCGGCGATGATCGGCTTGCGGATCCGCTGGATGCGATCCCAGCGGGCGATGTGATCCCGCAGCAGCATCTCCACCGCGCTGGCCTCGGCCATCTCCTTGATGTCCGCCCCCGCGGCGAAGGCCCGCTCGTTCCCCGTGATCACCATGCAGCGGATGGCCTCGTCGCGATCGAAGGCCTCCAGAGCCGTCGCCAGCTCCTCCATCAGGACGCTGTTGAGGGCGTTCAGCTGCTGGGGGCGGTTCAGGCGGATCAGCCCCACGTTCTCGATGGTCTCCACCAGGATCGAGGTGTAGGCCATGGGACCCTCCCGCAGGCTGAGGATGGGATCTCCTACCGGAAGTTCAACAGGAAGATGGCCTCCAGGGTGGCGTAAAGGTTGAGGGTCATGTGCATCACGATGGGCGGCCAGAGGGACCGGGTGCGGGCCCGCAAACCGGTTAGAGCCAGGCCCACCAGGAAGGCCTGGGCGATCCAGAACCACTGATCCGTGGTCCCCCCGTAGGTGAAGAGGTGGAACAGGGCAAAGATCAGCGAGACGAGATAGACGGCGAACATGGGGCCCACCCGCACCGCCAGGGCGGGATACAGGAGGCCCCGGAACAGCAGCTCCTCCGTCGGCGGGCCGACCAGCACGGCGAGGAACCCCATGGCCGTCCAGCCCAGGGGATCCCGGCCTCGGAACAGAGGGGCCAGGTTCTCCGGGATCACCGGCCGGCCCGACGCCATGGTGACCGCATCCAGCGCCACTGCTAAGCCCAACGCTAAGAAGGGCACCGCCCACAGGGGGATGCGCGCAGGGGGAACCAGGCGCAGGGCTGGGGCCAGCGGGCCGCGCACCCACAGGCGCAGGGCAGCCCCCACGGTGATCAGGGTGAACAGATAGATGAAGCCGCTGGCCAACCCCGTGAAGCGCCCGCTGGCGGCCGCTCGGGCGTAGGCGGCCTCGAACGGCTGGCCGGGCATCGCCACGACCCAGTAGATCAGAAAGAAGAGGACGCCCAACATGAACTGGACCATCAGGAAATACGCCAGGGCCGTCAGAGCCAGGCCGATCCCCCAGGGCGGGGCCGGCTCCAGCTCCTCAGACGGTGCGGAGGAGGACGGGGCAGGACGCATCTTCACACGCTCCTCATATCACGAAATATTGAAGGAAATCGATCCGAGCTCCCGGGGCCGGGCCGGCGGGCCTCTTCCTCATCGCGCCCACGCCAGCGTCCCATCTGGCCACCTGCCACCTCGGGGCGGGTTCAGAGCCTGCTCATAAACCCGGGCGAACTCCTCCTCAAACCGGGCCGCCATCGCCGGATCCGTCACGATCAGGAAGTTCTCATCGTTGTCCTGCTCGGCGTTGCGGGAGAAGTTATAGGACCCGAAGATCACCACCCGACGGTCGATGACGAACACCTTGTGGTGCATGTTGTAAGGGTTGCCGTCCTTCAGCACGTCGATCCCCGCCCGCCGCAGGCGGTTGAACTGGCTCAACGGGGATCCCGCGCCGCTGGACTCGAACACCCCATGGATCTCCACCCCGGCCCGGGCCCGCTCCAGCAGCGCATCGCCGATCCGCGGGTGCGTGAAGGCGAAGGCCATGAACACGATGCGCTCCCGCGCTCCCCGGATCGCCCGCACGATGGCCTCGACCGTCGGATCCTCCGGGGCGAAGTAATTTTCCACCGGGATCCCATGGATGGTCAATCGCGGGGTCGTGTCGCCGGAGGGACGAGCAGGGCCGAAGGCGCGGCGCTCGAACATGGCGGCGAACTTGACGGCGTAATTGCGGGCCAGCTCCGACGAGCGGAGGAGAGCAGCGTTGTTGTTGTTCTGATAGACATCGTTGTCCGTGAAGTTCATCGAGCCCGTCCACACGCGCTCGCCGTCGATGACCATGAGCTTGTTGTGCATGTAGCCCTCCCGCTCGTCGGTGACCACGGGGATGCCCCCCGCCCGCAGGCGGGCGACGGCCTTCGTGTCAGCGTTGTCGGTCTCGGTGACCACCCGAACCCGGACGCCGCGATCGCGAGCCCGCAGGAGGGCCTCCGCCACCGGCATCAGATCGATCTCGTAGACGGCCACGTCCAGGGTCCGCTGGGCGCCATCGATGGCCGCGATGAGGGCATCGGCTACACCTCCCCGATGGAACTCCGGGGCGTCCGGGAAACGCGGGGCCGTGAAGAAGACCTCATACCATCCCCCCTCGCCGGAGGGAGCTGTGGAAGGCGGCGCCCCGCCCCGGCCCATGCACTGCTGGGCCATCCCCAGGGCCGCCGCCAGGAGCAACAGAACGGCCAGGCCGGCCAGGGAGAGCGGCCGGGATAACGCCCGAGACCTTCCCGGAAGCAGACTCCGCCTCCTGCGCGAGCTCAAAGGGACCTCCGGAGAGGAAATATCCTTACCCATCCGGATCCCCCGGAGGGGGATCCGGGGACCAGTCCCGCAGGGCCTCCAGGGTCCATTCCAGACGCTGCCCCGGCGTCCAGGCTTCCCACTCCGGAGGAGGCGTCAGCCCCCATGGAGAGAGCAGCTCCCCCGCTTCCGCCGCCGGGGCCCGAGCCGCCCGGCCGATGCGGCGCATGGCCAGGCGCACCCGCTCGCCGGTTCTCTCCGGGGCGGGACCCACCCGCGCCATCGCCCAGTCGAGCAGGCGCTCCGCCTCCATGTCCGTCAGCCCGCTCCGCCAGCTCTCGTCCTCCAGCACCCGCTCCAGCCAGGCCGCCAGCCTGGGCTCCAGCGTCCGTTTTTCCTCCCACGGGCTCAATGCCAGCCTCCCACGATCTGCGGAAGGGCGATCCGCAACGTGTAGGGCGCAGGCTCGGTGGTGAACCGCGCCAGCGCCGAGATCGCCAGCACCACCCGGCGATCCGGCCCCGCCTCGACGAGCCCCTCCCCGGTCCCGTCCGGCCGCAGGGGCAGCCGCTCCACCCGGGCCTCCCCGTCCCTCCGGAGGCGGAGGACCTGGAGGACGAAGCGCACGGGGACCTCCGGGGCGACCCGGGCCCAGCCCTCGGCCTCCCACCCGGCCTCCTCCTCGGCCCCATCCCGGAGCCCGATCTCCGGGATCTCGATGGCGTCTAAGGCCACCCCGGGGCGGTTGACCGCATCGTCGGTGACCACTTCGAAGCGCAGGCGGATCACCTGCCCTGCGTAGGGGGTGAGATCCACCGTCTCGGTGATCCAGCGCGGCCTCTCCCCTCCTCCGCTCACCCCCGTGTAGCCCCACCCCAGGTTGTTGTGATTGGGGTTCGCGTCGGTCCCCGAGGGCGTGCGCAACATCGTCCAGCGCTGCCCTCCATCCGTGGAGACGCTGACGTAGGCGTAATCCCAACCCTCCTCCAGATCATACCAGATGCGATAGCGCAGAGTGGCCCGTGGGACTCCCCGCAGATCGACGATGCGGGTCAAGCGGGGGTTGCTGTCGTCCCCCCGGACCGCATACCAGAACCGTCGGCCCTCGAAGGGGGAGGCGGCGACCAGGGGGAGGACGGAGGAGCCCCGGAAGGAAAGGGCCAGGGTCCGCCCGGCCGGGAGCTCGATGTAATCCGTGGCGTAAGGGAACACCGTGTCCCGGATCTCCTGCGGGAGGCGGTTCACCCGGACGGCCCGCCGGGGCTCCGGAAGCTGCAACGCCCGGTAGCGCGGCCCCGAGGGGGGCTCAGCGTGATCCAGGAAGTTTGCCGCGACCCATTCCAGAAAGAAGGCGTCGGCGTCCTCGCCCGCTCCCCGCTCGCGCAGCACCGCGTCCACGGCCTCCAGGCCGTTCTCCGGGTGGGCCACCAGACGCCGCGTGGCCTCCTCCCCGAAGCGCTCCAGGAAGTATTCCAGGAAAAGAAAAGCGGCCCCGTAGTGCTCCGCGTTCCCCTCCTCCTGAGTCCCCCAGGTGTTCAGCTGGGTGTCGGGCTGACCCAGGAAGGCGCTCTCGAAGCCGCCCACATCGTAGCCGCTGAGGAAGGCGGCCAGCTCCGAGGCCCCTTCGTTCAGCCAGGTCTCCTCGTTGCGATCGTGATACCAGTGGATCATGTGCTGGAACTCGTGGGCCAGCACCCCGTGATAGAAGTCGGAGTTCACAGACACGCTATCCAGGTTGATGTAGAACATCTCCGCCTCGTTGGAGTCGGTCCGCACGGCCCTGGGGAACTCATCCTTGCTGGCGTAATAGCCCGCCACGCCCCCCAGCCCGCCGGCGTGGAGGATGAAGAGATGCGGATCGCAATCCACGCCGGGCGTCCATTCGCTCCCGAAGAATTCGCGGACGGTCGGGTAGGTCCGCTGCTCGAAGATCTCGGCGGCCGCCCGCAGATCCGCCGGGTCCACCGTCCGCCCCTCCTCCACCCAGAGATACGCATGGGGGGTCTTCTCCCGCAGGACCGCCGTGACGGTGAAGGTCTCGTTCGTGTCGTTGTTGGAGGCCAGGAAGGCTCGCCGGGCGCCGAGGGGAAGGTCCCGCTCCGGCCGGCAGGCCGTCTCCGGGGTGTCAGGCGGGAGGCCGAGATACCGCACCGCCAGATCCCGCAGGTCCCGCACCGGAGGGTCTGCCTGCAGGAGCGCCCGGAGCGTCTCCGTGGCGTCTGGGGTCCCGGCAGGGGTGGGGGTCCCCCAGGGGGCGGTCGCCGGGATCGTCGGCGTGGGGGTTGGGCCGGGCACCCCGCCGCGCCCGCACAGCCCTCCCAGGACCAGCGCCAGAAAGAACCAGCGGATGATCCCCGTTCGAGTCATCAAGGGCTCCGGAGGGAATCCAGGCTCTGGCTCTATCATAATCCCACCCCTCGGGATGGGTGTGTCCCGATTTTGTCGGGCCTGGCCGCCTTGTAGGACAACTGCGAGCAGTTGTCCTACGATTTTGGGACCCACCCCTCGGGATGGCGCTTCCCCCCTGCGCGGTGTCCGGGAGGTCCTGAAGCGCCCCGCTCATCGATCCGCTCGCCTCCGACCGCGCCTTACCGCTGATGTGGATGGGATCATGCGCCGGTCTGTCGAGGAGTTGCCGGAGCTGATCGCAGCGGCCGAGGAGGAGGGGCTTCCGCCACGCATCCAGGACGCGGGGGATTTCGCCCGCCGTCATCACGTCCTGCTGCTACGTCATCCGGAAAGCGGGATCAACGCGGATATCTCCTTGGGCATGCTATCTTTCGAAAAAGAGGCGGTGGAACGCCGCATCGCTTATCAGGCTGGCGAACTCACGATCCGACTTCCCATCCCCTGAAGACCTCATCATCTTTAAGGCTGTGGCACATCGACCTCAGGACTTGCTGGATATTCAGGCCCTTATCAAAGAACTCATCGCAAAAGGGGTGCAAGAAGCGGAGAGGAACGAGGGATTCTTAATGCAAATCAGAACAATCAAATCAGATCTTGGTAGCACTCAGAAATTTGGATAAAATGGGATTGTATTCGGACACCTGCTTCGGGATGGATCCGATGGCCCGGACAGTCGACTGGGGAGGCATCGGGGCGCCCTCGCTATCCTGAGGATCGGCCTTGAAATCCAAACGATCCAATCCAGATGCCATCCCAGTGAGGGAGCGCTCAAGCCCCCTGACGAAGGGAGACGTTCGGGACCTGATGTTGGGGATCCTCGCGAAGGGGACAAATCGGGATGGAAACTTTTTCCTTACACTCGCTGTGGCAGAAGGCGAAAAGAGGAGACTGGATCGTCGGATTGCGGTGGGAGATGCCTGGAGAAGAGCAGCTATGGGAAGCCTGGATCCGCGCGGCCGCCCGCGCCGGGCATCGCCTGCTCTACTTCCGTCAGGACGGCGCGCTCAGCGGGATCCTGCAAGATCTGCCGGGGACCACCCTCGTGGACGCCCCACAGTGGAGCCCCAACCTGCGCGCCCGTCTCCTGGACCTGCTCCCCCGGGAAGGCCCCCTGACGGTGGGGCTATGGGAGGACCTGCAGGGCTTGCTGAGCCAACCGGACCCCTGGGCCGCCTGGGAGATCCTGGAGGCCCTGGATTGGCTCCGGCGGGAGGCTCCGGTGATCTGGTTCACCCTGATCCGAGGGGATCCGGATACGCTGCCGCTCTTCACCCCACCGGTGCCCCTGGCCTCCTTTATAGTGATCCCGCTCACCCTGCCGCCGGATCCTCTCCTGCTAATCCTGGCGCTCCGGGAGGAAGATCCGCGACTTCCTCCCGGCCTTTACCGGCTGGTCTTTGATCCCGAGCCCCGGCTGGAGTTCCTCGCGCACACCTCGGTGAAAGGGCTCCTCCCCTTGTTCGGGATACTGCATCGCCAGCGTCAGCGGCAACACACGCTGGAGCAGCGAATGCGCCTGCTCGCAGCCCTGGCCGAAGGGACGCGGTGGTTGCCGGATCTCCCGGCCTTCCTGAACGTTCTCATCCGGGAGCTGGTGGAGCACCTCGAGGTGGATCGGGGGGCCATCGCCCTCCGGGAGGGGCCGGATCGCCTGCGCATCGTCGCCGAGCACCGGCGGATCGAAGGCCCCTCGGCCCTGGGCGCCGTCATCAACCTGACCGACGATCCTCTCTCCGCCCGTGTCGTGCAGACGCGCCAGCCCCTCGTCCTCAACAAGATCCAGGATCCGGCCCTCTTCGGCGCCTCCGCCCCCCTGCTGCAGCAGCTTGGGATCCGCTCCATTTTGATCGTGCCCATCCCACGGGGGGAAGAGGTCCTCGGCAACATCGGCCTGGACAGCGTCCGCGTGGAGCGCCCGTTCGGGCCGCAGGAGGTCCAGCTGGTTCAAACCATCGCCGAAGGGGTCGCGGGCCTGATCGAAGGGGCGCAGGCCCTGGAGCGACAACAACGCCTGGCCCAGCTCCTCGAGGCCCTGCACCGGATCCTCCGCTCCGCCTTAGAGGTCCAGAACTTTGAGGACTTCCTCCATCAGGTCCTCGCGCAGGCCATGGAGGCCCTGGAGAGCCCCATCGGGGTCCTCTGGGCCGCGGGGAGGCTCAGCGCGCGCGGGATCTCATCCCCCGTCCTCGAGTCCATTGAGGACACCGTCCGAAAGGAGGGGCTCCGCATCACCGAGACCCTTGCAGTGTCGGATCACCGGGAGCTTCCTCCGTCTGCCCTGCGAGACGCCCTCTTGCAGGCGGGCATCCGGGCCTCCCTGAGCGTGCCGATCCGGGCCGGCGAGCGCCCAATCGGCGTCCTGGGCCTGGCCAGCCCGACCCCGCGCCGGTGGAGGCCGGAGGAGATCGCGCTCGCGGAGGCCATCGCGCTGGAGATCGGCCATACCGTTGAGCGCATCCGCTTTGTCCGCCATCTGCGCCTGCTCTATCGCCTGGCGGACGCCCTCAGCGGGTTCCGGGATCTGCATGGGGCGCTGCAGCCGATCTTTGATCTGATCCGGAGCGAGCTGGTGGCGCGTGAGGTGTGCCTGTATCTCCCCGTGGAAGAAGATCCCTCGACGCTGGCCTGCCGGATCCGCTCGGCCTCGGGATCACGATCCGTCTTCCCGGCCCGCATGCGCCGGCATGCCATCCCGGCCCTGGAGCCCATATTCCAGGGCCAGGCCCTCTGGTTCACCGATCCGCCCGGCGCCCCTACCCCCTTTCCCGCCCGATCGCTGGCGCTTCTTCCGTTGAAGCACAAGGGCGAGATCCTGGGGAGCCTGGCCATCGCCTGGGAGAAGCCGACGGTCTTCGATGTGGACACCCGGGAGTTCCTGTTCCGGGTAGCCGCCCTGCTGACCACGGGGGCGCTCAACGAGCGCCTGTGGCGGCAGCTGGAGCGTCGCGCCCGTGAGCTCGAAAGCCTCACGGAGTCCCTGCAACAGGCCCTGAAGCTCCGCGAGCAGATGATCCAGAACGTCTCCCATGAGCTGCGGACCCCCCTGGCGATCCTTCAGGGATACATCGAGCTCATGCGGGAGGAAGCTTTGGGCCCTCTGACGTCGGAGCAACATGAGGCGCTGGAGGTGATGCAGGAGCGGTTAAATGGGCTCATTCGGTATGTGGAGCTCCTCCTCACCCTTCAGGAGATCCAGGCCGGCGCGCGGTCGCTGAACATCCTGGATCTCCGGGAGCTGGTGCGGGAGGCATGCCGGGCGTATCAGAGCCGCCTCGATCCCCAACGCCATGCCCTCCGGGTTCACCTGCCGGATCATCCGGTCTGGGTGATGGGGGAAGGGGAGCGCCTGCTCCTGACCCTCACCGAGCTCCTGGAGAACGCGGTCAAATTCTCCCCGGCGGGGGGGACGATCCAGGTCTCCCTCGCCGTGCAGGGGCCGGAAGCCCTTCTGGAAGTGCGCGATGAGGGGATCGGCATCCCTGCCGAAGCCATCTCCCGGGTGTTTGAGCCCTTCTATCAGGTCAACGGGGGCACGACCCGGAAGTTCGGAGGGATGGGAATTGGGCTGACAGTGGTGAAGCAGGTCGTCGAGGCGCATCAGGGTCGCGTGGAGATCGAGAGCGCGGTCGGTCAGGGCACGCGCGTCCTCCTGCGCCTGCCCATCGTGATCCCATGATCCGGGCGGCCGAACCGGTCGCCCCGGCGATCCCCCGGCCCCGGGCGAGGACCCGGGGCCACCTCTTAGGGCTTTCCAGTTTCTCCGCATGCAGGGCAACTGCTTGCAGTTGCCCTACATAAAAATTCTGGAAGGCCCCGGCCACCTCCCCTGGATGTGAGCGAAAGCACCCGGGAGACCTGACGGTCGACACCCCTACCCGGACCGATCCGGGTGTATACTTCGCGGAAAAAAGATAACCGGGATGAACCTTCTCGGCCCCGGGCGGGGCCGTTGGCAGCCCAAGCGAAGAGGGAGGTTTCCCATGGCCCGACCGATGGTGACGGTGGACGGGAACGAGGCCGCCGCCAACGTGGCCTATCAGCTGAGCGAGGTGATCGCCATTTATCCGATCACCCCCTCCTCCCCGATGGGGGAGCTGGCGGATGAATGGGCGGCGAAGGGACGCCCCAATCTGTGGGGGACGGTGCCGAAGGTGATCGAGATGCAGAGCGAGGGCGGGGCCGCTGGGGCCATCCATGGGGCCATCCAGACCGGCGCCCTGGCCACCACCTTCACGGCCTCCCAGGGCCTGCTGCTGATGATCCCCAACATGTATAAAATCGCCGGGGAGCTCACCCCCCTGGTGATCCACGTGGCCGCCCGCACCATCGCCACCCACGCCCTCTCCATCTTCGGGGATCACAGCGACGTGATGGCCGCGCGGCAGACCGGGTTCGCCATCCTGGCCTCGGGCTCGGTCCAGGAGGCCCAGGATCTGGCTCTCATCGCCCACGCGGCGACCCTGGAGTCCCGCGTCCCCTTCCTCCATTTCTTCGACGGTTTCCGCACCTCTCACGAGATCAACAAGATCGAGCTGCTCACCCCGGAGGACCTGCGGGCGATGATCGATGAGGAATGGATCCGCGCCCACCGGGCCCGGGCCCTCTCGCCGGATCATCCCTTCATCCGGGGCACCGCCCACAACCCCGACACGTATTTCCAGGCCCGGGAGGCGGTCAACCCTTACTACCTGGCCTGCCCCACCATCGTCCAGAACGCCATGGACCGCCTCGCCCGCCTGGTCGGACGTCACTACCATCTCTTCGACTATGTGGGGGACCCGGAGGCGGAGCGGGTGATCGTGCTCATGGGCTCGGGGGCGGAGGTAGCGCATGAGACCGTGGAGTATCTCAACGCCCGGGGCGAGCGGGTGGGGGTCATCAAGGTTCGGCTTTACCGCCCCTTCTCGGTGGAGCATTTCATCCGGGCCTTGCCGCCCACCGTGAAGGCCATCGCCGTGCTGGATCGGACGAAGGAGCCGGGCAGCGCGGGGGAGCCCCTCTACCTGGATGTGGTGACCGCGGTGGAGGAGGCCATGGCCTCGGGCCTCGCCCCCTTCCGGGAGATGCCGCGGATCATCGGGGGGCGCTACGGGCTCTCCTCCAAGGAGTTCACCCCGGCCATGGTCAAGGCCGTCTTCGACGAGCTGGCGAAGGACCGCCCGCGGAACCACTTCACGGTGGGCATCTACGACGATGTGACCCACACCAGCCTGGAGTTCGATCCCTCGTTCTCCACCGAGGACCCGGAGACGGTGCGGGCGGTCTTCTACGGCCTGGGGGCCGACGGCACGGTGAGCGCCAACAAGAACTCCATTAAGATCATCGGGGACGAGACCGATTACTACGCCCAGGGCTACTTCGTCTACGACTCCAAGAAGTCCGGCTCGGTGACGGTCTCGCACCTGCGCTTCGGGCCGCGGCCCATCCGCTCCTCCTACCTGATCCGCCGCGCCAACTTCGTGGCCTGCCATCAGTTCAACTTCCTGGAGCGCATGGATGTGCTGCAGGTTGCCGAGCCGGGGGCGATCTTCCTGCTCAACAGCCCCTATGGGCCGGACGAAGTGTGGGACCACCTCCCCCGTTCGGTCCAGCAGGCGATCATCGAGAAGAACCTCCGCTTCTACGTGGTGGACGCCTACCGCATCGCGCGGGAGCACGGGCTGGGGCCGCGCATCAACACCATCCTGCAGACCTGCTTCTTCGCCCTGACGAACATCCTGCCCCTGGAGCAGGCGGTAGCGAAGATCAAGGAGGCCATCGTCAAGACCTACGGCAAGCGGGGCGAAGCCATCGTGGAGAAGAACTTCGCGGCGGTGGATGCCGCCCTGCAGCATCTCCATGAGGTGAAGGTCCCCAACCGGGTCACCAGCACCTTCGACCGTCGGCCGCCCGTGCCGCCGGAGGCGCCGGAGTTCGTGCAGCGGGTGACCGCCCGCCTGATCGCCGGGGAGGGGGATCTCCTGCCGGTGAGCGCCTTCCCGCCGGACGGCACGTGGCCCAGCGGGACCAGCAAGTGGGAGAAGCGCAACATCGCCCAGGAGATCCCGGTGTGGGAGCCGGACCTGTGCATCCAGTGCGGCAAGTGCGTGATGGTCTGCCCCCACTCGGTGATCCGGGCCAAGGTCTACGATCCCGCTCTGCTCGCGGAAGCCCCGCCCACCTTCAAGCACGCCCCGGCCCGGTGGCGGGAGTTCAAGGACATGGTTTACACCCTCCAGGTGTCCCCGGAGGATTGCACCGGCTGCGCCCTGTGCGTGGAGGTCTGCCCGGCGAAGGACAAGTCCGATGTCAGCCGCAAGGCCATCAACATGCGGCCCCAGGCCCCGTTGCGGGAGGCCGAGCGCCGGAACTGGGAGTTCTTCCTCCAGCTCCCTGAGGTGGATCGGCTGCGGGTGAACGTCGGGCAGGTGAAGGACGTGCAGCTGCTGGAGCCGCTGTTCGAGTTCTCCGGGGCGTGCGCCGGCTGCGGGGAGACCCCCTACCTCTCGCTGCTCACCCGGCTCTTCGGCGACCGGCTGGTGATCGCCAACGCCACCGGATGCTCCTCCATCTACGGGGGCAACCTCCCCACCACCCCGTGGACCTACAACCGGGAGGGGCGCGGCCCGGCCTGGTCCAACTCGTTGTTCGAGGACAACGCGGAGTTCGGCCTGGGGATGCGCCTCAGCCTGGACAAGCAACGGGAATACGCGATGGAGCTCCTGAAGCGGCTCAGCGCGCAGATCGGCGAGGCGCTGGTGGAGGAGCTCCTGAACGCCGATCAATCCACGGAGGAAGGGATCCGGGCCCAGCGGGAGCGGGTGGGTCTGCTCAAGGCCCGCCTGCAGGCGCTGCCGGACTCCCCGGAGGTGCGGAATCTGCTAACGGTGGCGGACGCCCTGGTGCGCAAGAGCGTGTGGATCATCGGGGGCGACGGCTGGGCTTACGACATCGGCTACGGTGGGCTGGATCACGTGCTGGCCTCGGGCTATGATGTGAACATCCTGGTGCTGGACACCGAGGTCTACTCCAACACGGGCGGCCAGATGTCCAAGGCCACCCCGCGGGGGGCGGTGGCCAAGTTCGCCGCGGGCGGCAAGCGCGGCCCCAAGAAGGACCTCGCCCTGATGGCCATCAGTTACGGCAACGTCTATGTGGCCCGGGTGGCCATGGGAGCCAACGACACCCATACCGTCAAGGCCTTCCTGGAAGCCGACTCCTATGAGGGGCCGTCCCTGATCATCGCCTACAGCCACTGCATCGCCCATGGCTACGATCTGCGCTACGGGATGGAGCAGCAGAAGCGGGCCGTGCTCTCGGGCTACTGGCCGCTGATCCGCTACGATCCGCGGCGGCTGCGGGAGGGCCTCAACCCGCTTCAGATCGACTCCCGGCCGCCCAGCATCCCGCTCTCGGAGTATATGTATAACGAGACCCGGTTCACGATGCTGGTCCACAGCCGGCCGGAGATCGCGGAGGAGCTGCTGGAGGAGGCCGAGGAGGAGATCCGCCTCCGCTGGCGGGTCTACGAGGCCCTGGCCCAGATGCCGGTGAACGGGCGGAATGGCCGTGCCTGATCAACCCGGGGCAGGGCCCCTAAGCGGGGCCCTGCCCCTCACTTCCATCCTCGCAGCGCATCGGAGGCTTCTATGGTCGATCTCTCCACCCGCTATTTGGGGTTTCACCTGCGGAATCCCCTCATCGCCTCATCCTCTCCGCTGACGGAGGACCTGGAGACCCTCCGCCGTCTGGAGGAGGCGGGGATCGCTGCGGTGGTGTTGCCTTCCCTGTTCGAGGAGCAGATCATCGAGGAAAGCGAGCGCCTGGACTACGGGCTCTCTTACGGGGAGGAGAGCTTCGCCGAGGCCCTGCGTTATTTCCCCGATCTTCACCACTACAATATGGGGCCCGAGGGCTATCTCGAGCACATCCGGCGGGCCAAGGCGGCCCTCTCCATCCCCGTCATCGCCAGCCTGAACGGCGTGACCACCGGCGGGTGGATCCGCTATGCGCGGCTGATGGAGGAGGCCGGCGCGGACGCCCTGGAGCTGAACATCTACTACCTGCCCACATCCCCCGATGAGAGCAGCCAGGCGGTGGAGGAAAATTACGTCCGGCTGGTGCGGGATGTGGTCGCCTCCGTGCGCATCCCGGTGGCCGTCAAGCTGAGCCCTTACTTCAGCTCCCTCCCTTATATGGCCCGGCGGTTCGAGGAGGCAGGCGCCGCCGCCCTGGTGCTCTTCAACCGGTTTTATCAGCCGGACATCGACCTGGAGGCCCTGGAGGTGGTGCCCAACCTGGTGCTCAGCACCTCTTATGAGCTCCGGGAGCGGCTGCGCTGGGTGGCCATCCTGTATCCTCAGGTGCGCCTGGATCTGGCCATCACGGGGGGTGTGCACACGGCGGAGGATGTGCTGAAGGCGATGATGGTGGGGGCGAAGGCCGTCACCATGGCCTCAGCGCTGCTGCGCCACGGGCCGGATCACGTGCGGCGGCTGCTGGAGGACATCCGCCGATGGATGGAGGAACACGAATACGTTTCCATCGAGCAGATGCAGGGGAGCATGTGCCGACAACGGGCCGCCAACCCGGCCGCCTATGAGCGGGCGAACTATATGCGGGTGTTGAGCTCCTTCCCGCGGCCGCGGTGAGGGATCCCGGCGCCGCCTATCCCAGCAGCTCCCGCAGTCGCTCGGCCAGCTGACGGGCCACCTCCTCCGGGCTTCCCTCCAGCCGGATGCGCCGGCGCTCCCGGGAGGGGGCCTGGGCCAGCCCGGAGACCTGCGTGGGGGAACCGGCGGCCCCGATGAAGGCCTCATCGACCTCCAAATCCGCTGCGCTCCAGACGGTCACCCGCTCCGGCGCGAAGGCCCATGGCTTCCGCCGGTAGTCCATGAAACGGGGCTCGTTGCATCCCGTCTTGACCGAGATCACCGCCGGGAGGGGGACCTCCAGGATCTCATACCCGCCGGGCCGCTCCCGACGCCCCCGTACCACCCGCCGCCAGGGATCCAGCTCGATCTGCGTGACCAGGGTGATCTGATGGAAGCCCAGCCACTCGGCCAGCCCGGGCGGCACCTGGCCGGTGGCCCCATCCGACGACTCCTCCCCGCAGAAGACCAGATCCACCGGTCCCAGCTTCTCGATCCCCCGGGCCAGGGTGTAGGTGGTGGCCAGGGTGTCAGCGCCCCCGAACCGGCGGTCGCTGAGCAGGTAGATGTGATCGGCCCCCATGGCGAGCCCCACCCGGAGATAGGGCTCAAAGAAGGGCGGGCCCATGGAGACGATGGAGACCCGCCCCCCGAAGCGATCCTTGAGCTGCAGGGCCATCTCCAGGGCATTCATATCCGGCGGGTTGATCTCCGAGCGGGCCCCTGCCCGATCCAGCCGCCGGGTCTCCGGGTCCACCCGCACCTCCTCCGGCTTGGGCACCACCTTCATGCAGACCACGAAATGCCAGTCCCGGCCGTTCGGGCTCACCATCGTCTGCATCCTCCTCCCGATCTTTCGGGGCGCATCCCTATCCTCGGGCCGGGCCGCCCTCCACCGCCATCCGCTCCGCGCGCAGGGCCTCGATCAGGGCCGGGATCACCTGCAGGGCATCCCCGACCACGCCGTAATCGGCGAACTCGAAGATGGGAGCCTCCGGATCGTTGTTGACCGCGATCACAGTCCCGGCGTTCTGGATCCCGACCACGAACTGGAAGGCGCCGCTGGCGCCGCACACGATGGCCACCTTCGGCCGACACACCACGCCGGTCTGGCCGACCTGGCGCTCCCGGCCGATCAGGCCCTCATCCACCGGCGGGCGGGTGGCCCCCACCTCTCCGCCGAGCAGCTCCGCCAGCTCCCGGAGCAGATCAAACCGTCCGTGGATCCCTCGCCCTCCCACCACCAGGACCGGCGCCTGGGTGAGATCCACCCCCTGGCCGATCACCCGCTCCACCACCCGGGTGTGGAGATCCTCCGGTCGCAGATCCACATCGAGAGGGATCACCGCGCCCGGCCGCCCGGCCTGAGGGGCGGCGAGGGGGAAGACACCCGGCCGCACGGTGGCCATCTGGGGGCGGTGATGAGGCATGGTGATGAGGGCCACCACGCCCCCGCCGAATCCGGTGACCTCTCCGATCAGCAACCCGCCCTGCTCCGGATCCAGGCGCAGATCGGTGCAGTCGGCGGTGAGGCCGGTCCGCAACCGCACGGCCAGACGCCCGGCCAGGTCCCGTCCGTTGGGAGTGGCGCCGCACAGGAAGACGCTGGGCCGCCCCTGCATCAGGGCCCGGAACGCCATCGCCGTGTGGGCCTCGACCGTGAAGGGCTCGAGGAGGGGATG
The DNA here is from genome assembly GCF_018771565.1 of Thermoflexus hugenholtzii. NCBI lineage: Bacteria > Bacillati > Chloroflexota > Thermoflexia > Thermoflexales > Thermoflexaceae > Thermoflexus > Thermoflexus hugenholtzii. Next base: position 2,102,071 of record NZ_CP076326.1, read on the forward strand.
ATCCGCCACCCACACCTCATCCGCCCCCCAGGCGAAGGCCTGCTCCACCAGGGGCTTCACCCGATGGCCGAGGAGCAGGCCGGCCACCCGCCAGCCGATCCCATCCGCCAGCTCCCGGGCCTTGGAGAGCAACTCCAGGGACACCCGCTCCAGGACGGCCTGTTCCTGCTCCAGATAGACCCAGATCGCGGGTTGCGCCTCATCGGGACCGTAGAGGGAAGCCGCCATTGGGTTTGCCCCCTTTCCGCTGGATGCGACGCATCAGATGCGCAGGTCCGTTCCGGAGGGGCTGACCGCCATGGCCGCGATCTCGGCCACATCCAGCACCCGTATCCCCTGCACGCCGAGACCCTTCAAGCTGTCCTCCAGGCAGGCCATGCAGAACGGGCAGGCGGTGGCGATCACCTGGGCCCCGGTCTGCAGGGCCTCCTGAACCCGGAGGTCGGCGAACCGCTCGCCGGCCCGCGTCTCCAGCCACATCCGCCCCCCTCCGCCGCCGCAGCACAGGGCCTCCGGACCGGAGTGGGCCATCTCCACCCGTTCCAGGCCGGGGATCGCGTCCAGGATCCGGCGGGGAGCCTCGTATTCGCCGTTGCGCCGCCCCAGGTAGCACGGATCGTGATAGGTGACCCGAAGCCGGACCTCCCGGGAGAACCGGAGGCGGCCCTCCTCCAGCAGGCGGGCCAGATACTGGGTGTAGTGATAGGGACGGAACTCCGCCTGGAACCGGGGGTAGTGATTCTGGAACACATCGTAGCAATGCGGGGAGGTGGTGATGAGCTCCCGCACTCCCGCGTCGGCGAAGATCTTCGCGTTGTTCTGGGCGATCTCGTAGAAGTAAGGGCGGTGTCCGAGGCTCTTGACGGCCTCCCCGCAGCAGGGCTCATCGTTGCCCAGGGTGCCGAAACGCACGCCGGCGGCCCGGAGGAGCTGCACCAGGGCGCGGGCGACCTTCTGGGCCCGCCGGTCATAGGCGGAGGTGCAACCCACATAGTAGAGGACCTCGTGCTGGGCCGGATCGAAGCGGGGCACCTCCAGGTCGCGGGCCCATCGGACGCGGTAGGAGGGAGGCTGGAACCAGGGATTGTTGTTCCAGTAGACCGACCAGAGCACCGCGGAGAGGCCCCGGGGGATGCGACGGGTTTCCCAAGCCTGCTCCCGCAAGCTCTGGAAGATCTCGGAGACCGGCACCCCGCGGGGGCACAGGGCCTCGCACTGAGCGCACGCGGCGCACAACCATAGGTGCTCATCCCCGTCCAGCAGGCCGACCTGGGCCCGGCGCATCATGGCCCGCACGGAGAAGGGCTCATGCCGAACCAGGCCCCAGGGGCACGCGGCGGTGCAGACCCCACACTGATAGCAGAGGGCCATCGCCCCCTGCGTCTCCCGGAACAGGCGCTCCCACAGCGCCTCGTCGGGGGTCAGGACGGGCATCTCGAGCATCACTCGCCTCCTGCCGTCTCAGCGGGCTGGGCCGCACGCTCGGGGGCCGGGACGGCTTCCCCGCGCAGCTTGCGGACGTAGCGGCGGACGACCTCGTCCATCTCCCGGAGCTTCTCCGCGAACTCCTTGCCCTCCGCCGCCGAGATCCAGCGCAGCTGCAACCGCTCGGGCTCGATGCCCATGCGGGTGAACTTCCGCTGCCAATACTGGAAGCGCTTCCAGGTCTGCCGGTTGGCGTAGTTGTAGTGGCAATCCGAACCGGTCTCTGTCAGCCGGCAGCCGGTGATCAGCACCGCCCCAGCTCCTTTCTCGAAGGCGCGGGCGATGAAATCCTCCTCGAAGCGCCCGGAGCACATCGTCCGGATGATCCGCGAGGAGGGCGGATACTGGCGTTTCTCGATGCCGGCCAGATCGGCCCCGGCGTAGGAGCACCAGTTGCAGGTGAACACAAGGCACTTCTCCTCCGGCCGCTCGGCCAGGGCCGCGTCGATCTGAGCCAGGATCTGCTCCTTGGTGAAGAAGGGCATGATGATGGCGTCCGTCGGGCACTCGGCGGCGCACGTGCCGCAGCCCATGCAGGCCGCCTCGATGATGCGCACCTTCCCCACCTTCACGGGGCCGGTGGGCTCGATGGCGTTGAAGGGGCAGACCTTCACACAGCGCATGCACCCGATGCACTTCTCCAGGTCCACCCGGGCGGTGAGGGGCTCCTTCTCGATGACCCCGCGGGCGAGGAGGGCGCCGGCCTTGGCCGCTGCCGCCAGGCCCTGAGCGATGGCCTCCCGCACATCCTTCGGCCCCTGCGCGGTCCCCGCCAGGTAGATGCCCTGGGTGGCCGTCTCCGCCGGGCCCAGCTTGGGATGGAGCTCCATCAGGAAGCCGTCCTCGCTGCGGGAGAGCCGGAGCTGCTCAGCCAGGCCGTCAGCGGCCGGGCGCAGGCCCACCGCCAGGACCAGCAGATCCGTGGGCAGGCGGAGATACGCCTGCGAGAGATGATCGTAGAAGATCACATGGCCATCCTCGAAGGCGATGGCCTCCTGGGGCGGTCGATCGGGATCGTAGCGGAAGAACTGAACGCCCTCCCGCATGGCCTGCTCGTAGAGCTCCTCGGCGTTGCGGCTGTAGGTGCGGATCTCCCGGTAGAGGATCCGCACCTTCTTCCCCATCCGCCGCAGGCGCAGGGCCTGGCCGATCATCGAGGTGCAGCAGTAGCGGGAGCAGCCCATGTTGCCCTGGCGCGAGCCCACACAGCCCACGAAGGTGATGCGCTCGGCTTCGACGGCGCCGCGCCGGAGCATCGCCTCCAGCTCCAGGTTGGTGATGACCCGCGGGTCGCTTCCGTAGCCGAACTCCGTGGGCCGATAGGGCTCCGCCCCTGTGGCCATCACGATGGCGCCCACCTGGAGGGTGGTGCCGTCGCTCAGGCGGGCCTGGAAGTTGCCCACCACCCCGCCGATGGTCTCGATTTGCTTCCCCAGATGCACATGGACGCCGCTCTGGAGGAGCTCCCGCTTCTTCGCCTCCACGAGCTCCCGAGCCTTCAGGCCGGAGGGCGAGAGCTCGTCCAGCTGGTTCAGGAGGCCGCCCAGCTCGGCGCTCCGCTCCACCAGGTGGGTCTCAAAGCCCTGGCGGGCCAGGGCGATGGCCGCCGTCATCCCGGCGATCCCGCCGCCGATCACCAGCGCCCGCTGGGTGAGGGGCAGCTGGGAGGGCTCCCCAGGGGTCAGACGCCGGGCCTTCTCCACCGCCATCCAGACCATGTCCATCGCCTTGACGGTGGCCGCCTCCTTATCCGCCTTATGCACCCAGGAGTCCAGGTTGCGGATGTTGGCCATCTCCAGGAGATACGGGTTCAGGCCCGCGCGCTGGAGCACCCCGCGGAAGATGGCCTCGTGGGTGCGGGGGGAGCAGGCGGCCACCACCACCCGGTTGATCCGCTCCCGGCGGATGGCCTCCTCGATCTCCTTCTGGGTGTTCCCCGCGCAGGAGAACATCTGATGGGTGGCGTAGACCACATCGGGAAGGGTCCGGGCGAACTCCACCACCCGCTCCACATCGACCACCCCGGCGATGTTGCTGCCGCAATGGCAGACGAAGACTCCCACCCGAGGGGTTTCGATGTCCGTAATCGGTTCCACCTGCGGGGGCTCCGGCCAGTGGCGGCGGGTGAGGTGGCTCAGGGCGAGGGCGGCGGCCCCGCTCCCCTCCGAGACGCTGTCCGGGATGTCCTTGGGCCCGGTGGCGCAACCCGCCGCGTAGATCCCCGGCCGCGTGGTTCGCACCAGACCGCCCACCCCCTCCAGGGCCCGGATGAAGCCGTCCTCATCCAGCTCGATCCCCAGGCGCTGGGCCAGATCCGCCAGGCCGTCGGGCGGGGAGACCGCCGTGGCCAGCACGACCATATCGTAATCCTCCGAGACGCGCACCCCCCGCTCCGTATCCTCATAGGTCACCCGAATCCGACCGTCCCCGTTGGGCGCGATCCGGGCCGGGCGCCCCCGGACGAAGCGGGCGCCGGCCTCGCGGGTCCGCTCCCAGAAGCCATCGAAACCCTTCCCGTAAGCCCGGATGTCCATGTAGAGGACGGTCACGTCCCGGATGCCGTGGTCGATGGCCTGGTAGGCGTGCTTGATGGAATACATGCAGCAGATGCGGGAGCAATGCCGGAAGAACCGGCGGTCCCGGGATCCGACGCACAGGACGAACAGGATGTTGTGGGGGTGTTCGCCGTTGGAGGGGCGCAGGATCTCGCCTCCCGTCGGGCCGGCGGAGGTGAGCAGACGTTCGAACTCCAGGGCCGTCAGGATGTCGGGATGGGTGCCATATCCGAACTCCCGCAGCAGCCGCGGGTCGATCGTCTCATAGCCCACGGCCACGATGATGGCCCCCACGCGGCGCACCAAGCGGCGCTCCCGGGGCATCAGGAAATCGATGGCCCCCGGCTGACAGGCCTGCACGCACCGGTGGCACGGAAGGTAATGGGGAGGATCGTTCAGGCAGTTCTCGATGTCGATCACATAAGCGCCGGGCACCGACTGCGGGATGGGGGTGTAGATGGCCTTGCGGGCCGCCATCCCGACGTCGAACTCGTTGGGGAGGACCACCGGGCAGACGCTCACGCACTCGCCGCAGCGGGTGCACTGATCCGTCACAAAGCGAGCCCGCTGGCGGATGGTTACCTCGAAATCTCCCGCATGGCCCTCCACCCGCTCCACCTCGGCCAGGGTGAGCAGCTCGATGTTCGGGTGGAGACCGACCTCAGACATCTTGGGCGCCTCGATGCAGATGGAGCAGTCCAGAGTGGGGAAGTTCTTGTCCAGGATGGCCATCTTCCCCCCGATGGTGGGCTCCCGCTCCACCAGCACCACGCGCGCGCCGGCGTTGGCCAGATCCAGCGCCGCCTGAATCCCTGCGATCCCCCCGCCGATGACCAGGACCGAATCGCTCATCGCGGCCGCTCCTCCGGGGATTCCAGGGGAACTGCGCCACGGAAGGACGGGAAGCGCGTCCGGGCGTATTCATAGCCGGCGGCGAAGGCTTTCCGGTTCAGGGGGACCAGCCGGGGGGCCAGGGTGGTCTCGATGGCCTTCTCCACCGATTCCGGCCGCACCTGTCCCCAGACCCCGGCGAGGAACCCCAGGACGACCATGTTGGCGACGATGCGCCGCCCCAGCTCCTCCGCCAGCCGGGTCGCCGGGATCCCAAGCGGACGATCCTCCGGCCAGGGCTGGACGAGATCCTCCTCTATGATGACGAGGGCGTCCGGCTTGGCCGTAGGGCGGAACCGGGTGTAGGCCTCCTGGGAGAGCAGGATCAGGACGTCCGGCTCCAGCACGAAGGGGTAATCGATGGGCTCATCGGAGACCACCACGTTGGAGCTGGAGGACCCCCCTCGGGCCTCCGGCCCGTAGGATTGAGTCATCACCGCCTCCAGGCCTTCATAGACGGCGAAGGCCTTGCCCAGGATGTAGCCGGCCAACACCACCCCCTGCCCGCCGAAGCCCGCGATCCGGATCTCCACGCGCATCGCATCCTCCCTTCATCGGCGCACCGGCCGGAAGACCTCCCGCTCCCGATCCACGAACCGACCCACGTAAATGGGGCGCTCCTCCCGCAGGTCCACCTCCAGGGCCTCCCAGGGCACCTCCTCCGGCACCCGGTAGACCAGGACGCTGCGGCGGCGATACAGCCGCATCTCCTCCACGCCGTCCTCGATGTCGTTGGGCCGCCCGAAACCCACCGGGCACGGCGCCAGGACCTCGATGAAGGTGAAACCGGGCTTGCGGAAGGAATACAGGATGTCCTGCTTGATCTGGCGGACATGAAGGGTTGTCCACCGGGAGACGAAGACCGCCCCCGCGGCCGCCAAAAGATAGGGGAGATTGAAGGGGTGTTCCGGGTTGCCGTAAGGCGTGGTGGTGGTCTTCGCCCCCAGAGGTGTGGTGGGCCCGACCTGACCGCCCGTCATGCCGTAATTGAAGTTGTTGATGCAGATCACCTTGATGTCCACATTGCGTCGGGCGGCGTGGATCAGGTGGTTCCCGCCGATGGCCGCCAGGTCCCCATCCCCGCTGAACACTGTGACCATCAGCTCGGGCTTCATCAGCTTGAGGCCGATGGCGAAGGGGATGGGGCGCCCATGGGTGACGTGATACGAATCCAGGTTCATATAGCCGGGCACCCGCGCCGTGCAGCCGATGCCCGAGACCACCACATGGCGCTCCACCGGGATGCCGGACTCCAGGATCGCCTGGGCGTAACAGCGCATCACGATGCCGATGCCGCACCCCGGGCACCAGATATGGGGCATGCGGTCCCGGCGGATGAGATCATCCAGGGGATGCTTTTCCGCCACCCACGCGTGCGCCATGGAAGGCTGCCTCCCGAATGGCCTGCAGGATCGGATCCGGCGGGATCATCGCCCCGCCGGCGTGGAAAACCCCCTTCACGGGCTGGGAGACGTAGCGTTCGACCTCGCAGATCATCTGACCCAGGTTCATCTCCGCCACGATGAAGACCTCCGCCTGCTTCGCCAGCTCCCGCACCACCTCGGCCGGGAAAGGCCAGAGGGAGATCAGCCGCAACAGCCCGGCGGGGATCCCCATGCGGCGGGCGTCCGCCACCGCCCGCCGGGCCGAACGGGCGGTGCACCCGTAAGAGATGACCACGATCTTCGCGTCCTCCAGCGCATACGTGTCGTAGCGGATCATCTGATGGGCGTTCCGCCGCACCTTCTCCACCAGCCGGGTCACCAGGCGGTGATGCGTCTCGGCGGACATGTCCGGGTAGCCCCGCTCGTCGTGGGTCAGCCCGGTGAAGTGCACCCGATATCCCTCCCCGGCGTGCACCATAGGAGGGACCAGGTCCTCATCTTCCACCAGGAAAGGTTTGAACCCGTTGCCGGCGGGATAGCGGGGCCGCTTCCGCTCCCAGCGGGGGATCTGGTCTTCGGGCGGGATCACCACTCGCTCGACCATGTGACCGACCACCTCATCGGCCATCACCATCACCGGGATCCGGAAGCGATCGGCCACGTTGAAGGCCAGCACCGTGAGATCGAACATCTCCTGAGGGGACCATGGGGCATAGGCCGCGATCTCGTAATCCCCGTGGGAGCCCCAGCGGGCCTGCATCACATCCGCCTGGCCGGGGAGCGTGGGCAGCCCGGTGGAGGGGGAGCCGCGCTGCACATCCACGATCACACAGGGGATCTCCAGCATGGCCGCCAGGCCCACGCTCTCCATCATCAGACTGAAGCCCGGGCCGGAGGTGGCGGTCATCGCCCGGGCGCCGGCCGCCGAGGCGCCGAGCACCGCCATGATGCTGGCGATCTCGTCCTCCATCTGGATGAAGACCCCTCCCACCTCCGGGAGGCGCTGGGCCATGCGCTCGGCGATCTCCGTGGAGGGGGTGATGGGATACCCGGCGAAGAAGCGGCACCCCGCAGCGATGGCCCCCTCGGCGCAGGCATGGTCGCCGTGCATGAAATGAACGCCCGTCAACACACCCCGGCCCGTCATGCCGAGTCCACCTCAAGGGTGAAGATGGCGAACTCCGGGCAGACCATCATGCAGAACTCGCAATGGACACAGGCGTTCTCTTTGCCGGGCGCGATCTCCGGGTAGTGGTAACCGCGCGAGTTCATCCGGCTGGACATGCGGAGCACCTGCTGGGGACAGAACTCCACACACATCTGACAGCCCTTGCAGCGCTCGGGGATGAGGAAAACCTGCCCCCGTGGGATCCGAACCTGGGTCAGGTTCAGCGGCTGCCGAGCGTAGACCCGCATGATGCCCCCCATATCGGCGGCTGGGGCGGCTCCGGGCACAGCGCGGCACGATGACAGCGGGGAGAGACCAGCGATGCAACCGCCCGCAGTCTCACAGGGTCGACAACGCTGGTTCAATTCTCACCTTAAGAAAATGATCACCCCTGTTGTAGTAATTTTGATCACCTGATCCCTGTGACTTCCATCACGAGGAGGGAAGGCCGGGCGAACGCCACGTGGGAACTCGACATTCTTCACCCCAAAAGCGGGCCGGAGATCACTGGAGAAATCCCCGCGCGATTCTACAGTGATTTGTAGAGGAAAATCGACGACGATCCGGGTTCGCCCCGGAAGCCTCACCGTGGCCGTCCGGGATTCCGCGAAGGGAGAGCTGCGATGGGGGAGATGATCGAAATCCGATGGCATGGGCGCGGGGGCCAGGGGGTGGTGACCGCCGCCCGCCTCCTGGCGGAGGCGGCCATGGAGGCCGGGTACTTCATCCAGGCCTTTCCAGATTATGGGCCGGAACGCAGCGGGGCGCCCATCCGGGCCTTCACCCGCCTCAGCCGCTCCCCGATCTCCCTGCACTCGCAGGTGCAGGCGCCGGATCTCGTGATCGTGCTGGATGAAACCCTCCTGGGGGATCCGACCATCCTGGAAGGGCTGAAGCCCGAGGGCTGGCTGGTGGTCAACTCCGGACTGCCTCCGGACCGGGTCCGGGCCCGGGCGCGGGGCTATCCGGGCCGCCTGGCCCTCCTGGATGCCACCCGGATCGCCCTGGAGGTCCTGCAGCGGAACCTCCCCAACACGCCGTTGCTGGGCGCCCTGGCCCGGGTGACCGGGCTCTTTTCCCTGGAAGATCTCACCCGCCACCTCCACCATCACCTCGCCCCCAAATTCGGGGAGGCCATCGTCCAGGCTAACCTGGAAGCGGTCCGCCGGGGCTTTGAGGAGGTGCGCATCGATCCCGGCCGGATCCCGGCGGGCGAATGGGCGCTGGAAGCCTCCACGGCGGGGATGGCCCTCCCCTGGTTTGAGCTGCCCCGGGGCGGCCTGATCCTGGACGCCGGGAACGCTGTGGCGTATGCCACGGGAGGCTGGCGGACCTTCCGGCCGGTGGTGGAGATGGAGAAATGCACGCACTGCCTCTACTGCTGGCTCTACTGTCCGGATGATGCGGTTCGGGTGGCCGGCGGGCGGTTCGTGGGCTTCGATGAGCTCCACTGCAAAGGATGCGGGATCTGCGCGGCCGTCTGCCCGCCCAAGGCCATCACCATGGTCGAGGAAGCCCGTGTGATGGCCGGAGCGTAAGGAGGTGCGCGATGGGCCGATGGATGGCGCTGGAAGGCACCGAGGCGGTGGCCTACGCGATGAAGCAGATCGCCCCGGACGTGGTGGCCGCTTACCCCATCACCCCTCAGACCGGGATCGTGCAGACCTTCGCCCAGTTCGTGGCGGACGGGGAGGTCCCCACGGAGTTCATTCAGGCGGAGAGCGAGCACAGCGCCCTGAGCGCCTGCGTGGGCGCGGCGGCCGCAGGGGCCCGCGCCATGACCGCCACCTCCTCCCAGGGCCTGGCCCTGATGTGGGAGATCCTCCCCATTGCCGCCGCGATGCGGCTGCCCATCGTGATGCCCGTCGTCAACCGGGCCCTCTCCGCGCCCATCAACATCCATTGCGACCACTCCGACTCCATGGGCGCCCGGGACACGGGCTGGATCCAGATCTATTCGGAGAACGCTCAGGAGGCCTACGATAACACCCTGCAGGCCGTGCGCATCGCGGAGCACCCCCAGGTCCGCCTGCCTGTGATGGTGATGCAGGACGGCTTCATCACCAGCCACGCGGTGGAGCGCGTGTGGGTGGAGGACGACGATGCGGTGCGGGCCTTCCTGGGGACCTATCAGCCGGCCTGCACGCTCCTGAACTTCGAGCGGCCGCTCACCTTCGGGGCCCTGGATTTCTACGACTATTACTTCGAACACAAACGCCACCAGGTGGAGGCCATGCGCCGGGCGAAAGACGCGATCCTGGAGGTGGCCGAGGATTTCGCCCGACGCTTCGGACGCCGCTACGGGCTCTTCGAGACCTACCAGCTGGAGGACGCCGAGGTGGCGGTGGTGGTCCTCTCCTCCACCGCCGGGACCGCCCGCGTGGCGGTGGACAACCTGCGGCGGATGGGCTGGCGGGTCGGCCTGCTCAAGCCGCGGGTTTATCGTCCCTTCCCGGATCATGAGATCATCGCCGCCCTGCGGCACCTGCGGGCCATCGGCGTGATGGACCGGGCCATCGCTTTCGGGGCGCTGGAGAACGGAGGCCCCCTCTGGCTGGATCTGCTGGCGGCCGCCCACCGCCACGGCCTGCACATCCCCATTGCGGACTACGTGTTCGGCCTGGGCGGGCGGGACATCACCCCCTCGGAGATCGAGGGGATCTTCACCGACCTGATGCAGATCGCCGATCGCGGCGCGGTCACCCGCCCGGTCACCTACGTGGGGGTCCGCGGCGAGCTGCCGCTGCCCAGCCCCGCCGAGTGGTCCCTCTGGATCCCCGAGGCCACGATGGCCGGCGATTGAGGAGGTCCCCATGGCGGCTACTCCTCTGAACCTGAAGATCCTGTCGGAAAAGCCCACGCCTCTCTCCAGCGGGCACCGCCTGTGTGCCGGATGCGCGGAGGCCATCATCGTGAAGCAGGTCCTGCTGGCCATCGACGACCCGGTGGTGGTGATCAACGGCACCGGCTGTCTGGAGGTCTCCACCACCATCTTCCCCTACACGGCGTGGCGCGTGCCCTGGATCCACGTGGCCTTCGAGAACACCGCCGCCGTGGCCGCGGGGGTGGAGGCCGCTTACCGCGCCCTCGTCCGCCGGGGGGTCCTCCCGGCCGACCGCCGGGTGGTCTTCGTGGCCTTCGCCGGGGATGGAGGGAGCTACGATATCGGCCTTCAGGCCCTCTCAGGGGCGCTGGAACGCGGGCACCGCTTCCTCTACGTGTGTCTGGACAACGAAGGCTACATGAACACCGGCATCCAGCGCTCCGGTGCCACCCCCCGGGGGGCCTGGACCACCACCACGCCGGTGGGGAAGGTCATGCCGGGCAAACCCCAGTGGCGCAAGGATCTGACCGCCATCGTCGCCGCCCACCGGATCCCTTATGTGGCCCAGGTCGCCCCCTCCCACTGGAAGGATCTGATGACCCGGGTGCGCAAGGCCGTGGCCAGCGGAGGCCCTGCCTTCCTGAACGCCCTTTCCGACTGCAACCGGGGCTGGCGGCACGATCCGGCCCAGACCATCGAGGTCACCCGCCTGGCCGTCGAGACATGCTACTGGCCCCTCTTCGAGGTCGAGGATGGGGTGTGGCGGCTGAACTACCGGCCGCGCCGCAAGCTCCCCATCACCGAATACCTCCGGCTCCAGGGCCGGTTCGCTCACCTGCTCCGGCCGGAGTTCCAGGACCTGGTGGCGGAGATCCAGGCGGAGGTGGATCGACGCTGGGAGGAGCTGCTGCGTCGCTGCGGTGAGACGGCCTGAACCCCTTCGGCAACCCTGAGCACGGAGAGGCGTGCGATGCTGGTAGCGCGAGATATCATGACCCCCAACCCGGTCACCGTCCGGCCGGACGACCCGCTGGGCGTAGCGGTGGAGAAGATGCGCTCCCGTCGCTGCCGGCGGCTGCCGGTGGTGGAGGGGGACCGGCTGGTGGGGATCATCACGGATCGGGATGTGCGACTGGCCCTGAATTCCCCGCTGGTGCTCCACGAACGGCGCTCGGACCGGCTCCTCCTGGAGCATGTGCCGGTGCGGGCCTGCATGACGCCTGACCCCATCACGGTCTCCCCGGATACCCCGCTGATCGAGGTGGTGCGTCTGATGCGGGATCACAAGTTCGGCGGGGTGCCCGTCGTCGAGGGAGATCGCCTGGTCGGGATCATCACCGAGACGGATCTCATGGATCTGCTCATCCGGCTCCTGGAGTTCGGCGTGGATGAGATCCCCTGGAGCCGGATGCGACGCCCCGAGAGCGCTTCCGCCTTCCCGATCCCATCGGGAGCCCCTTCATCCAACGCTTCCAGGCGGGCGTGAGCCTTCCGAGGATCCTGGAACGACCCTTCCCGTCGGCGCAGGGCCTGGATCCAGGCCCTGCGCTCCTCCGTTCCTCCCCGCTCCCGACGCCCGGAGCCCGGCCGCGCCGTTCCGATGCCCGCCTGGCCGGCTCCGGCCACAGGATGCGCGGGGACCTCCGAAAGCAGGTGGAGTAAACTGGGAAACAGGAACCGCCGGAATTCGGAACGCGCGGAGGTCAGGATGCACATCGGGATCCCGAAAGAGCGCCGACCGGAGGAATACCGGGTGAGCCTCACCCCGGCAGGGGTGGAGATGCTGACCCAGGCCGGACATACGGTGTGGGTGGAGAGCGGGGCGGGCCTGGGAGCCGGCTTCACGGATGAGGACTACCGCCGCGCAGGCGCTCAGATCGTCTACTCCGGGCCTGAGGTCTACGGACGGGCGGATCTCGTCGTGAAGGTGGCGCGGCCCACTCAGGAGGAGTTCGAATGGCTGCGGGAGGGCCAGGCCCTGATGGGCTTCCTCCATCTCGCCGCCGCCCGACGGGACAAGATCGAGATCCTGCTCCGGCGGCGGATCACCGCCATCGCCTACGAGACGGTGCAGGCCGACGACGGGAGCCTCCCCATCCTGGCTCCGATCAGCGCCATCGCCGGACGCATGGCCGCCCATGTAGCGGCCACCCTGCTTCAGAACGACCGGGGGGGCAAAGGGATCCTCCTGGGCGGCGCCCCGGGCGTCCCACCCGCTGAGGTGGTGATCCTGGGGGCCGGCGTCGTAGGCTCCAACGCCGCCCGGGCCTTCGCCGGCATGGGAGCCAGCGTCTACGTGCTGGACAAAGACATCCGCCGGCTCCAGCGCCTCGAGGAGCTGTGCGGAAGCCAGGTCATCACCATGGTTTCCCATCCTTATAACCTGCGCAAGGTCGTCCGCTTCGCCGATGTGCTGATCGGCGCCGTGCTGGTGCCCGGCGCCCGCACGCCCATCCTGGTCACCCGGGAGATGGTCCGCGCCATGAAACCCCGTTCCCTGATCATGGACATCTCCATCGATCAGGGCGGGTGCGTCGAGACCAGCCGCCCCACCACCCATCGCGACCCCACCTTCGTCGAGGAGGGGGTGATCCACTACGCGGTGCCCAACATGACCGGCGTGCTGGGGCGGACCGCCACGCACGCGCTGACGAACGCTCTCTGGCCCTTCCTGGAGGAGATCGCCCGGGTGGGTCTGGAGGAGGCCCTGGATCGGGATCCTGCCCTGGCCCGCGGGGTGAACACGCGGGAGGGCCGGGTGACCCACCCGGAGCTGGCCCGCGTTCTGGAGATGGAGGCTTCGATCCGCCAGGGGTGATCCTCGTCGAGGAGGCATCCGATGTCCTGGATGGAACTCTACCGCGAGAAGCTGATGACGCCGGAGGAAGCCGTCCGTCGCTACATCCGATCCGGGATGCGGGTGTTCCTCTCGGGGAACTGCGGGGTCCCTCAGCGCCTGTTAGCCGCCCTGGTGGAATACGCCCCTCAGCTGGAGAACGTGGAGATCGTGCAGGTCCTCACCGTGGGCCCCGCGGATTATGTGGCCCCCGGCATGGAGCGGCACATCCGCGTCAACACCCTCTTCATCAGCGACAACGTTCGTCGGGCCGTCCAGGAGGGTCGGGCCGATTTCACCCCCTGTTTCCTCTCTGAGATCCCCGGCCTGTTCCGCAGCGGCCGGCTCCCTCTGGACGTGGCCCTCATCCAGGTCTCGCCGCCGGATGAGCATGGGTTCTGCTCCTTTGGGGTGGAGGTGGGGATCACCAAGCCGGCGGCCCAGTCGGCGCGCGTGGTGATCGCGGAGGTCAATGAACACATGCCCCGCACCCTGGGCGACAGCTTCATCCACATCTCCCGGCTCACCGCCGTCGTCCCTGTCTCCTACCCTCTCCCCGAGGTCCACATGGCGGAGCAGTCCGAGGTGGCCCGGCGCATCGCTGAGCACATCGCCGCCATGGTCCCGGACGGCGCCACGCTGCAGACCGGCATCGGGGCCATCCCCGACGCCGTCCTCCGGGCGCTTACGAATCACAAGGACCTGGGGATCCACACCGAGCTGTTCTCCGATGGGATCATCGATCTGGTGGAGAAAGGGGTGATCACGGGGGAGCGGAAAACCCTGCACCCCGGGAAGATCGTGGCCGGCTTCATGCTGGGCACCCGCCGGCTCTACGAGTTCGTCCACGACAACCCGATCTTTGAGCTGCATCCCACCGATTACGTGAACGACCCCTTCATCATCGCCCAAAACGAACGCATGGTGGCTATCAACTCCGCCATCGAGGTGGATCTCACCGGGCAGGTCTGCGCGGACAGCATCGGCCATCTCTTCTACAGCGGGGTGGGCGGGCAGCTGGATTTCATCTACGGCGCCTCCCGATCCCGCGGGGGGCTGCCTATCATCGCCCTGCCCAGCACCGCCCGCCTGAAGGATGGGACGGTGATCAGCCGCATCGTGCCCACCCTCAAACCCGGCGCCGGCGTCACCACCACCCGCAACCATGTCCGCTTCGTGGTCACCGAGTGGGGGGTGGCGGATCTCTATGGGAAGACCATCCGCCAGCGGGCCCGCGCCCTGATCGAGATCGCCCACCCGGACTTCCGGGAAGAGCTGGAGCGCGCCGCCTACGAGCTGCGTTATCTGCGGGAGGACCGATGACCCGGCGGCGCGCTTCTTGAACCTGTGATCCGGATGAAAGAACAGGATGAGCAAGCCGCTCCCTGATGGAGGATCCCTTCCGGTAAGGGGAGGCGTGAGGGATCTCCTGCGCGTCCTGGGGGAACGGGGGCTCCGGTTGCCTTTGTTCTACAAGATCCTGATCGCCAACACCCTCCTGGTCGCGGCCGGGGCCGTGATCGGCACCACCCTGTCCTTTCGGGCAGGCCACCAGCTGTCCGGGGAGGCCTATCATCGCTGGCACTACGTTTACATCCTGCTCTTCGCGGCGGGAGGGACGGCGCTGAGCGCCCTGATCTACAGCTTCCTGCTGCGCTGGGCCCTTCGTCCTCTGGAACAGCTCCAGGAAGCGGCCGAAGCGATCCGTCAGGGCCGGCTCGATGTGCGCGTCCCTCTCCACCCCTTCCGCGACGCTCAGATGGAACGGCTGGTGGAGACCTTCAACCGGATGGTGGAGACCATCGCCAGCAACAGCGAGCGCCTGCACTGGCTCTCCCAGCAGATCCTGCAGGCTCAGGAGGAGGAACGGGCACGGATCGCGCGGGAACTGCACGATGAGGCCGCCCAATGGTTGACCTCCCTGCTGATCCGCCAGCGCCTGCTTCTCCGCAACCTCCCCCCGGAGATGCGCCCGGAGGTGGAGGAGCTCCAGCGGATGACCGCCGCCGCCCTGGAGCATCTCCGCCGGATCGCCATGGAGCTCCGCCCCGCCATCCTGGATGACCTGGGGCTGGTGGAAGCGCTGCGATGGCAGGCGGAGGAGTTCCAGAAACAGACAGGGGTCCCCATCACCCTCCGGGTCCAGGGACGGATCGAACGGCTGCCCCGCCAGGTGGAGCTGGTTCTTTATCGGGTCGCCCAGGAAGCCCTGACCAACATCGCCCGGCACGCCCGGGCCACCCGGGTGGAGGTTACATTAAACTGCTCAACGGAGCATCTGGAGCTTTTCATCGCAGATGACGGGGTCGGCTTCGACCCGGAGGCGGTCCGGCGGTCGCGCGCCCGCTCCCTCGGGCTGATCGGGATGGCCGAGCGTCTCGCCCTGATCGGGGGGACGCTGGAGATCGATTCCGCCCCCGGCAAGGGCACGCGCATCCGCGCCCGGGTGCCTGCGGGTGGACCCCATTGTCTGGCTCGGGAGGTCTGGCATGATGAACGGAGGACGGAAGATCCGCATCCTGATCGCGGATGACCACCCGGTGCTCCGCCGGGGTCTGCGGGCGCTGATCGAAGAAGAGCCGGACATGGAGGTGGTGGGGGAGGCCGGGAACGGCCTGGAGGCGGTGCAGCTGGCCGAGCGGCTCCGCCCCGACGTGGTCATCATGGACATCTCGATGCCGGAGCTGGACGGGCTGGAGGCGACCCGGCGGATCCGCGAACGTTCCCCTTCCACCTACATCCTGATCCTCACCGTCCACGCCCACGAACGCTACCTCTTTCCCGTCCTCAAAGCGGGGGCCTCCGGATACGTTCGCAAGACCGCTGCGGATGAGGAGCTGATCGAAGCCATCCGGGTGGTAGCCCGAGGCGATGTCTTCCTCTATCCCTCCGCCACCCGCATGCTCCTGGACGATTACCTCGCCCAGGTTCGGGCCGGGCGTGAGCAGGATTCCTACGAGAGCCTCAGCGAGCGGGAGCGGGAGATCCTCCGCCTGCTGGCGGAGGGTCACACCAACGCGGAGATCGCTCAGAAATTGAACCTCAGCGTGAAAACGGTGGAGACTTACCGAACGCGCATCATGGAGAAGCTGCATCTGCGCACCCGGGCCGAGCTGGTGCGTTATGCCCTCCGCAAAGGCCTGATCTCCGAAGAGACCGCTTGATTCGAAAGGAGGACCCCTTTGGCCCGTTTGAGGCTTGAAGCGGACGGAACGCTGCGCCTCCCCCCGGAGATCCTTCGTTCATACGGCGTGGAGCCGGGGACGGAAGGCGTGCTGGAGCAAACGGAGGATGGATGGGCTTTCCACGCCATCCGCCCCGATCTGCGCCGCGTTTACGTGGAGGTCACTGCCCTCTGCAATCTCAACTGCGCCATCTGCATCCGTCGGGTCTGGCGGGATCGCCCCGGATCCATGCGCTGGGAGGTTTTCGAAGAGCTCATCCGACAGCTGCGGGCCTTCCCGGAGCTGCGCCGGATCACGTTCGGCGGGTTCGGGGAGCCTCTCGTCCATCCCCGCATCGCGGATATGGTGGCCCTGGCACGAACCCTGGGTGTGGGGATCACCCTGACCACTAACGGCCTGCTTTTGGATCGGGCGATGGCGGAGGCGCTGTCGGAAGCCGGGCTGGACACGGTGGTTGTGTCCATCGACACCGCCCACCTTCAGGCCTATCGGCAGGCCGGCCTGGTCGACGGCCTGGATCGGGTCATCGATAACATCCGCGGGCTGCAGGCGCTGGCGCGGGCGCACCGCCGCCTGGTCCCCCGCATCGGGCTGGAGTTCGTGCTCACCCGGGACAGCCTCCCGGAGCTCCCTCATGTCCCCCGCCTGGCCCAGGCGCTGGGAGCCTCGTTCGTTCTCATCACCCATCTGCTCCCCCACACGCCGGATCAGGCCCAGGCCATCCTGTATGACCGCGGAGAGCCCCTCCCCGCCCTCCCCGGCTGGCCGGTCCCCGGCGGGGACTGGCTGGTCTGGGGCCTCGCTCGCATGCCGCGCTCCCGATGGGGCGCGATGCGGCGCTGCCGCTTTATCGAAGAACGCTCCACCGTGATCCGCTGGGACGGCGGGGTCAGCCCCTGCTATGCGTTGATGCATTCTTATCCCTATTACATTTACGGACGTCGCAAAGAGGTCACCGCCTACATCCTGGGCTTCATCCAGCAACAACCCCTCATCGAGATCTGGGGCTCGGAGGAATATGTGCGGTTCCGGGCGAAAGTGCGGGCCTTCCGTTTCCCCTCTTGTGTGGATTGCGGGATGGCCTGCTACTACGCCGCCCACAACGAGGACTGCTGGGGAAACACTCCCTCCTGCGCCGATTGTCTCTGGGCTCAGGATATCATCCGCTGCCCATGAAGAAAAAGCGGGTCAGACCCCTCCAGGGTCTGACCCGCCAGATGCCCTCGCCGGCTTCACTGGGCTTTCTCCACGGGCTCCCCGGCCTTCTGCCAGCCGACGATGGCGGGGGTGAAGTTGCGCACGTTGGTGTAGCCCAGCAGCTGCAGCGCCGCCGTGGCCATCCCCGCTCGATGCCCCGTCCGGCAATAGACCACCACCGGCTTGTCCTTCGGCAACTTGTCCAGATTCTTCGCCAGCGTCCGAATCGGGATGTTCACCGCCCCAGGGATGTGCCCCTCCGCATACTCGTTCGGCTCCCGCACATCCACCAGCACCACGTTCCCCGCCGCCAGCATGTCCTTCAACGCTTCCACCGTCCCCACCGTGTAATACTTGTCCGGAATCCCGCTCAAAAACCGATCCACCACCGCGAGGAGCTCCGGATCCACCTGGGGCTGTCCGACGGAGCGCGCTTCCACCGGCTCGGTGCTGAGCGGCTCCCCCGCGTCCTTCCAGCCGACAATGGCGGGGGTGAAGTTGCGCACGTTGGTGTAGCCCAGCAGCTGCAGCGCCGCCGTGGCCATCCCCGCTCGATGCCCCGTCCGGCAATAGACCACCACCGGCTTGTCCTTCGGCAACTTGTCCAGATTCTTCGCCAGCGTCCGAATCGGGATGTTCACCGCCCCAGGGATGTGCCCCTCCGCATACTCGTTCGGCTCCCGCACATCCACCAGCACCACATTCCCCGCCGCCAGCATGTCCTTCAACGCTTCCACCGTCCCCACCGTGTAATACTTGTCCGGAATCCCGCTCAAAAACCGATCCACCACCGCCTTCACATCGAGGGCCGCTTTGGTGGGCGTCGGCGGGACCGGAGTGGGCGCCACCGTCGGCGTGGGAGGGGCCACGGTGGGCGTCGGAGCGACCGCAGGCCCGCAGGCCGCCAGCGTTAGAGCAAAGATGGTGAGAAGGATCCACAACGTCCGCTTCATGGTTGCCTCCTGAGACTCAGGGTTTCGTGCATGCTTATCCCACTGCTTCCTCCTCGGCCCGGGCGCCGCGAACCCGGCGAGGCTCCGGGATCTCCTCCTGCACTTCGATCACATAGGGAGGCTCCTGGGGGATGGAGGCCAGCCACAGGGCATGCTCCATCCGAGCGTATTCCTCGCTGACGTAGCCAGTGGTCATCGCCGGCAGGGCATCGTAGACGAAAGTGAAATAGATGTGGCCTACGGTGAGGATGGCCATCAGGGCCATCGAGAGATCATGAACGAGCGTTGCCGCGAGCAGGCCGGTGGGCCCGAGGGAGCCCTTGCCCAGCCACAGGGCCAGGCCGGAGCCGGAGATGGCAAAGTAAGCGATGATGGTGAGGGCGTGATGGATCTTCTGGCCCGCGTTGACCCGCCCCTGAGGGGGCAGATGCGAGGTGCGACCCAGGAAATAGCCCGGGAAACCTTTCAGCCATTCCAGATCCTCTCGGGTGTAGGTGAAGGAATCCCGAACCAGATCCCGAAGCCCCCGGAAGTCCAGAAGGGCATACAGGGCGGGGGTGAGGAGGAAGATCACCGCCGCCACCCGGTGCAGCAGGCGGGAGAGGCCGCCGGCCGCGAGGAAGGAGAGGGGTGGCCAGATCAGGGCCAGCCCGGTGATGAGGAGAACGAAGAAGGCCCCCGCGTGGAGCCAGTGGACCACCCGCTGGCCCGGACGATAGCGCAGCACCCATCGGACAGTCCGCGTGGCCATGGTTCACTCCCCATGGTTTTGCGAGTTCCGCTTTTCCTCTAAATGACGCCGCCGGGCGATGAAGAAGGCGATCCCGCTGGTGAGGACGCTGAGCGCGAGGGCGCCCAGACTCAAGGGCTGAACCCCATCCTTCCAGATGGCCAGGGGCGGGATCTGCGGCTGCGCCGGCAGGCCCAGCGCCTCCGGCGGTGCCGGAAGCACCATGATGACCCCCAGACCGCCCATCTGGGTCTCTCCATAGATCTGAGCCTCGGGGTAGCGATCCTTCAGAGCGGCCACCCGCGCCCGCGCCTCCGCCAGGATCTCTTCCCGGGTCCCGCACTGCAGGGCCCCCGCCGGGCAGGTTCGGACGCACCAGGGCTCCTCACCCCTCTGGACCAAATCGAGACACGAAGCGCATTTGGAGACGCGTCCGTCCACCAGGCGCGGCACCTTATATGGGCAAACTTCGACGCAGTAGCCGCACCCGCTGCATCGGTCGAAATCCACCAGCGTGAAGCCATCGCGCTTGTAGAGGGCGCCGGTCGGACAGACCTGGACGCATGCCGCCTCCGCACAGTGGAAGCAACGATGAGGGACGAAGGCGCCCCGCAGCTCGGGGAAGCGGCCCCACACCACCTCCCGGATCTCCACCCATCGCTCTCCGGGGGCCAGCTCCCGGCCGGCCTTGCAGGCGATCACACAGGCCTGACAACCCAGACATCGGCTCAGGTCGATGAGCATCGCCAGTCGGGCCACTTCACACCTCCCGGATCAGGCGCACGAAATTCACCCGCATCCCCGCCCCGCCCGAGATCGGATCCAGACGATACCGGGTGATGAGCAGGTTGTCGCTCGCCCCCCGTCCCTCCGCCCGGCTCAACCGGGAACCCCGATGGCCGAAGCCGTGAACCAGATAGACGGCATCCTTGCGGATACGCGGGGTCGCCCGCACCCGCACCGGACCGCTGCGGACGCCGTCCTGGTTCTCCAGGAGAACCAGGTCGCCGTTCTTCAAGCCCAGCGCGGCAGCCGCCTCATCGTTGACCCACACCTCGTTCTCCGGATAAACCTCCGCCAGCCAGGGGTTGTTCTGGGTCTTGCCGAAGGTGTGGAGCGGGTGCCGCCCATACAGCAGGCGGAAGTATCCCGGCAGCGGCTCCTCCACCGGCTCATAAACGGGGAGCGGATCGAAACCCGCCCGGGCCAGGGCCTCCGAGTAGATCTCGATCTTGCCGCTGGGGGTGGGGAACGGCGTCTCCCCCTCCCCGTAGTCCTCCAGGTAAGGCTTGCCGGGCCAAGTGAAGACCCCGCCCGCCTCCCGCAGCCGGTCCAGGGAGAGGCCCACGGACATCAGGCGGGTGTTCAGGTATTCCTCGATGCTGGACCACTGGAAGTAATCGGCCAGACCCAGCCGCAACCCCAGCTCCCGGGCGATCCACCAACCCGGACGGGTGTCCGGCAGAGGCTCCACCGCCGGCTCCCGCAAGGCGATGTAGGGCGTGCGGTGCAAAGCCACCCACAGCTCATCGTAACGCTCCAGGAACGTCGCCTCCGGCAGGACGATGTCCGCCCAGGCCAGGTGCTCCTGGGGGAGCACATCGATGGCCAGGACGAACTCCAGGCGCTTCAACGCCTCGATGGTGCGCGGGACGTTGGGGATCGAATGGAACAGGTTGACCCCGTAGACGACCAGGCCGCGGATGGGATAGGGCTGGCCGGTGATCATCGGCTCGATGAGCTCCTGGATGACCACGGGGCCGGTGGCGAACTTGCTCCCCACCCCATCCGCGCGGGGCGGATGCCCCGGCGTGTCCGGGATCCGGATGCCCGTCGCCGCCGCGCCGCATCCTCCCGCCGCCACCTCCACCGGGAAAGGCGGGTGCGGATAGGGATCCAGGGCCGGCGCCCGCGGGATGTAGAGGCCGCCCCGCCGCCCCACGTTGCCCAGCAACACGTTCAGGATGAAGAGCGCCCGCATGCGCTGGGTGTCGTTCCCATACCAGACCACATGCCGCCCGGGCGGGATCACCACCTGAGGCCGGTGGGCTGCCATCTCCCGGGCGACCTCCCGGATCACCTCCGCCGGGATCTCGGTGATCGGGGCCGCCCATTCCGGAGTGAAGGGACGGATATGCTCCGCCAGACGCTCAAAGCCAACCGTGTATTTCTCGATGTATTCGCGATCGTAAAGCCCTTCGGTGATCAGGACGTTCATCCAGGCCAGAAGAAGGGCCGTGTCCGTGCCGGGCTTGATGGGCAGCCAGCGGTGCGCCTTCAGCGCCGCCGTGGAGCAGCGGGGATCCACCACCACGAGCTTCGCCCCCCGGGCCAGGGCCCGGGCGAAGTCCTGCATCACTGTGTTGTGGGCGTTCTCCCCGATGTGATTGCCGATGAGGACGATGTAGCGGGTGTTCTCCCAGTCCACCGGCTCGTGGCCGCCTACGCCCCGCCCGAAGGTGATCTGAGCGGCAACCTCGCGGGGGGTCAGACAGAGGCCGGTGGCCGGCTTGCCGACGTTGGGGCTGCCGAAAGCCAGAGGCAGATAGTCCCCGAACCAGAAGTCCCCGGTGGTGTGGGCAAACCACGCCACCGACTCCGGCCCATACTGATCCCGGAGGCGAGCCAGCGCTTCCGCCGCTCGATCCAGCGCCTCCTCCCAGGTCGCCTCCCGGAACGACCAGGTCCCCCGTTCCCCGGTGCGGATCAGCGGCTTGCGCAGACGGTCCGGATCGTAAAGGTGGGCCACGGCCGCCTGACCCCGGCCGCACAGACGGCCCCGGCTCTTCGGGTCCTTCGGGTTGCCCTCCACCTTCACGACCCGGCCGTTCACGGTATAGACCAGCATGCCACAGCGCCACATGCACATATCGCAGTAGTTGTAAGTGATCCGCACCTCATCGGGACGATACCACGGCCAGCGCGCCCCGCGGGCTCGAAGGAAGGCGAGCACAGGCTCTCCGATCCGGGAGAGGCCCATCCACATCCCCGCAAGGGCGCCCCCACGTTGCAGGAACTCCCGACGGGTCAGCTTCATCGAACACCCTCCTCCAGCGGACTTCAAACCCTCACGGACCAACGGGGCTCAAGCGAGACGAGGCGGAGATCTCCCCTTCTCCGGCTCCGGCCTCCTGAGCGGGGGCCGCCGGCAACAATCCCTCCCGCTCCATCGCCCGGCGGACCAGGCAGAGGATCGTGACCATCCACTCTTCATCCAGCCGATCCCGCGGGGTGCTGGCGCACGCCCCCGCTGCCCAGAGGGCGGACCGATAGGCTTTCGGCGCGCCCGGCGGCAACAGCACCACCACGCGCATCTGAGGGTTGCGATCGAACATGCGGGAGAGGAGATCAGGCGTTTCCTCTTTCGCCCATTCCCAATCCAGCAACAGTAACGTCCTCGGATCACGCCCGGCCCTCTCCTCCAGCTCGGAAGGCGCTTCCACCGTTTCCACCGTCACCGGCCAGGGAAGTAGATCCAGGGCTGCCTGAGCCACTCGCTGCATGGTCTGACGAAACAACGGAGACGCGATCGCCAGAAGAACTCGCAACATCTTGGCCCCCAACCGGAATGAGAGATCCTCCGCCTTGACCACTTTCAGTTTCCCGAACCCCACCCCGCCTGTCATCAGGGAACTCCCGGATCCTGCAGGGGAAAATCCCCGCACCGCGGGCGGGAGAAATCCCGACTCTGAGCGAGGGAAAAGAGAAAGGGGGACCGGTCCGGCCGCTCCGGCCGGCTGACGAGCGCCCTATCGTCAGGCCGGGTTAAAATCCTCACAGAGGGCTTCCACGCCCGCCCGGAGCGGGCCTTCCGGGACCCGATGCGCCCGCGCGGGGACGGGACGGGACCCTGGGGGACGCGATCATGCCTATCCCCCCATCCGGAGGGGCCTTTCATGAAAGAGTTGAACCTTCAGGTCGTCTGGCATCCGGACCCGGAGACGGCGGAGCGGAGCAACGTCTCCGCCCAGATGCGCCGGCTGGGCCTTCCCTCTTATGAAGCCTTCCTCGAATGGTCCTTCACCGACCCCCATGGCTTCTGGAAAGCCTTCTTCGAGGACACCGGCTTCCGCTGGCGCGCCCCCTATCGGGAGACCCTGGACGTTCGCAACGGGGCACCATGGGCCCGATGGTTTGTGGACGGGGCCCTGAACGCCACCGAGAGCGCTTTAGATCGCCACGTGGAGGCCGGGCGCGGGGAGGCCATCGCCCTGATCTGGGAGGGAGAAGAAGGGGAGATCCGCCGCTACACCTATCGCCAGGTTTTCGAGGAGGTCGCCCGGCTGGCCGGGGCGCTGCGCGCCCTGGGCGTGCAGCCCGGCGATCGCATCGGGTTGTTCCTGCCCATGATCCCGGAGGTGGCCTTCGCCCTGCTGGCCGCCATGCGCATCGGGGCCATTGTCATCCCCCTGTTCTCCGGCTTCGGCCCTGAGGCGGTGGCCGTGCGCCTGCAGGACGCGGAGGCCCGCTTCCTGATCACCGCGGATGGTTTCCCCCGACGGGGACGGATCGTTCCGATGAAGGAGATCGCCGATGAGGCCCTGCGCGCCGCCCCCAGCGTGGAGAAGGTCCTCGTGGTCCGCCGGGCCGGCAACCCCATCCCGTGGCGGGAAGGGCGGGACCTCTGGCTCCACGAGGTCATCGGCCGGGGGGCGCCCGTTCACGAGGCGCCCGCCTTCCCCAGCGAGACACCTTTCATGATCATCTACACCTCAGGGACCACCGGCCGGCCCAAGGGGACAGTCCACGTCCACGGCGGGGCGCCCATCAAAGCCGCCCAGGATATGTTCCACCTCTTCGATGTGAAGCCGGTGGACGTCATCCACTGGGTGACCGACATCGGCTGGATGATGGGGCCCTGGCTGATCCTGGGCAGCCTGACCCTGGGCGCGACGTGCCTGATCTACGACGGGGCGCCCGATCACCCGGAGCCGGACCGCCTGTGGGAGCTGGTGGAGCGGCATGGCGTCACCATCCTGGGCGTCTCCCCCACTCTGATCCGGGCCCTCATGCGCGCGGGGACGGAATGGCCGGATCGTCACGCCATGCCCTCGCTGCGCCTGCTGGGCTCCACCGGCGAACCGTGGAACCCGGAGCCGTGGCTGTGGACCTTCCAGCACGTGGGCAAGGGGCGATGTCCGATCATCAACTACTCCGGAGGCACGGAGATCTTCGGAGGCATCCTGGGCTGCACCGTGCTGCGCCCCCTCAAACCCTGCTCCTTCAACACCGTCGTCCCCGGCGTCCAGGCGGACTGCGTGGACGAGGCCGGGCGGCCGGTGCGGGAAGAGGTGGGCCTCCTGGTGATCCGCAACCTGAACCCCGGGATGACCCGGGGCTTCTGGCGGGATCCCGAACGCTACCTGGAGACCTACTGGTCGCGCTGGGAGGGGCTCTGGTATCACGGGGACCTGGTTTACATCGACGAGGACGGCTTCTGGTATATCCTGGGGCGGGCGGATGACACCCTGAAGGTGGGCGGCAAGCGCCTGGGCCCGGCGGAGATGGAATCCGTGCTGGTGGAGCACCCTGCGGTGGCTGAGGCGGCGGTGATCGGCGTCCCGGATGAGATCAAGGGAGAAGCCCCCGTGGCCTTCGTGGTCCTGAGGCCCGGTTATGAGCCCGACGAGGAGCTGCGGGCGGCGCTGATGGAGCACGTGGCCCGGCGGATGGGCAAAGCCCTGGCGCCGAAGGAGGTCCGCTTCGTCCGCGACATCCCCAAGACCCGCAACGCCAAGCTGATGCGCCGGGTCATCCGCGCCGTCTACCTGGGGCGTGACCCCGGGGACCTCTCCGCCCTGGAGAACCCGCAGGCGGTCGAGGAGATCCGCCGGGCTCGCTGAGACAGCCGCCCATCATCCGGAGGAGCAGGGCTCGTGCGCGCGCGCACCCTGTGGGAGAGCTTCGGTTTTGCCTTCGCCGGGCTGCGCTACGCCTGGCGGACCCAGCGGAACCTGCGGATCCATGGGGCGATCACGGCTCTGGTGATCGCCCTCGCCGGGCTGCTCGGGTTCGATCCCCTCCGCTGGGCCATCCTCCTGCTCACCATCGCCATGGTGTGGGCGGCGGAGCTGCTCAACACCGCCCTCGAGACGGTGGTGGATCTCGTCAGCCCCACCTTCCATCCGATGGCCCGGATCGCCAAGGACGTGTCGGCGGGGATGGTTCTGCTGTGCGCCATCGCCGCTGTGCTGATCGGCCTGGCCCTCTTCGGCCCGCCCCTGTGGGCCCTCGGTGCCCGCTTTCGTTAACCTTCCTGTTCGGAGCTTCCCGAATGGAGAGACCACGCCCTCCCGCTGCACCGGCCGTCCTTCCACCTCAAAGAGAGGAGAAGGCTCCCGCTCCCTCAGGCTTCTCGGTCCTCCCGTCCCTCCCCACGCTGGGGACGGGGAGCCTCCTTTTCATACTCCTGTTCGCCCTGTATATACCGGTCCTCTCCGTCGGCTTTTTCTCGGACGATCTGCTCCTGACCGTGATCGCCCCTCGGGATCCCCTCGCGCTGTTCCGGAGCGCGGAGGGGCTCTTGCACTATCGGCCTCTTTCCATGTCGCTCTTCTGGCTTGTCGGGCGCGCTTTTGGATTTCAGGGGGCGGTCTTCCATTTCCTCACCCTGAGCGTTCACCTGTTGAACGCCTCCCTGCTCTATTCGATCCTGCGACGGCTCGGCGTCCCTCGGGCCCCGGCGTGGAGCGCCACGGCGCTCTTCGGGTTGCTCCCCTTCGCCCACGAGGCCATCGCCTTCGTGATGGGATCGGTGCACAGCCTGGCCCTCCTCTGGATGCTGAGCGCCACCGCCCTCGCCCTCCGGCCGGGCCGATCCCCTCGTTGGGGTCATGCCCTCCTCGCCCTCGGGGCCTATCTGGCGGCCGTCCTCTCCCACGAGACCGGCATCGTCTGGCCCGCCCTGCTGCTCCTGCTGGAGCGATGGCGTCCGGGACGGTTCCAGGGCCTTCGTCCCCTGATCCTCGCCGGCTTCGCTCTGGGAGCCGGTTACATGCTCTTCTGGCGGACTCGTCCGCGGGGCGATCCGGGGGTGCTGGCGCTGCCCATCTTCACCCTGGAAAGCAGCCTCTACGCCGTTCAGGGATGGCTGTATCCCCTGGGGCCGGCGCTCCGGCCGCTATGGGAGGCCCTCTTCGGGCCACGGCCGATCCTCCTGCGAGCCCTGCGGCCGGGGGACTGGGCCTTCCTGGGCCTGGGGCTGGGGGTGACCGTAGCGATGATGGCCATCGCCCGGCCTCGCCGGCTGGTCGCCCTGGGATTGGGATGGTTCGCCGTCAGCATCACCCCATCCCTGCTGTTCTGGGGCCCGGCCTCCGGGATGATGAATTATCCGCGGATGCTGGTGATCCCCGGCGTGGGCAGCGCCATGGCCTGGGCCGCGGTCGTGGAAAGCGGGCGGCAACGCGGGGCCGGCGGGCGAGGGCTGGTGGGAGCAGGTCTGGGCGTCACGCTCCTCGTCTCCACCCTTGTCACCGTCGCTTCGCTGGGGTATTACCAGGATGCCACGCGCATCCTGCGGGGGATGGCCGCGGCAGCCTGGGAGGCCGGGGATCGCCCCATCCTCTACGTCAACCTCCCCTACAACGTGGGCTACCGATGGTTCCGCGCTCGCTTTTATCCTTACATCTATGGGGGCGCAGGAGCCGTGCTCATCACCACGGACCGGGAGCTGGCCCGGTATATCCGACTGAACGGAGGCCCGGATCTCACGGGCCGGCCCTCGGGATGGGTGGAGAGCCGGCGCTTAGAGGTCCTTTACCCCAACTGGTTCACCCCCGCGCCGCCCATCGACTTCCCCGGCCTGCGGGACACCCTGGAGGATCACGCGGTGTATGTGTTCCGGGAGGATCTCGCCTGGGTCCCCCTCCACGAAATCTGGCGGGTTCATGGGATGTCCGACCGCGTGCATGCGGAGGCACCTCCCCTGGAGATCCTGGAGCCCAGCCCGCGCTTCGATGGGCGGATCGCGCTGCGCGGCTGGCGGATCGATGAGGAGGCCGGGGAGCTGATCCTGGCCTGGGAGGCCCTGGCCCCGCCGGAGCGCCGATGGCATGTGTTCGTCCATTTGCTGGACGAGAAGGGCGAGCTCCTCGGACAGGCCGACGGGCCGATGGCCGGTGGGCTGGCACCTACCGAGGCATGGCGGACCGGGGATTGGGTGATCGACCGTCGCCCGCTCCCCCCGGGGATCCGACCGGCCGCCCTCCGCCTCGGCCTCTACGATTGGACCAGCGGGGAGCGGGCGACGGTGGAATGGGGAACGCTCAGGCCCCCGGACCGATACGTGGTTCTTGCAACCCCCCGATGAGATCCGGGCGCGTCACCACATCCCCCACTCCGCCAGGGCATCCTCCTCCATCATGGAGGGATCCCACATCTCCATACTCAGGGTGACCTTCGTCGGCCGGCCGGTCACCTGCTCCGTCACGTAACGCACCTGCTCCAGCAGGTAGGGGCCGGCGGGGCAGAAGGGGGTGGTGAGGATCATGGTGATCTGCACCAGATCCGGCTGGACCTCGATGTTGCGGATCAGGCCCAGGGAGACCACGTTCATCCCGATCTCCGGGTCTACCACGGTGCGGAGGGCCTCGCGGATCTTCTGGATCAGCTCCTCCTCGGATCCAGCAGGAGAAGCGGACTGGGGAGCCACCTCGTTCTCCGGCATCGGAGACCTCCTCAAAAAGGATGTTCGTGGGTGGAGGCAGGGGAACGGCCCTCGACTTCGGGGAGCGCGCTTCCCACCCTCGCCTCACGCGGCGGAGGGATAGGAGGGCTCCTCCCTCTGGAAGCTGACGGACGAAGGCGCGGCGGTTCGGATGATGAAGGTGCAGCAGAGATCGCCGCTCAGGATGCAACTGGAACGCTCCACGTCCGCCTCCAGGGTAAGGGCGATGAGGGCTCGATCCAGGTCGCACACCTCAGGATGATGATGGACCACATAATTGTAAGGGCAATTGTATTGATGGAGGCGGAGCTCATTGCCCAGGCGCTCCCATCGGGCCAGGAAACCTTCCTCCCCCAGCAGCTCCACCAGGGCCTCCAGCTTTTCCTCCAGAGTCCGGCAGGCCCGCACCCGCTCCCCATGCTCCACCGCGATCTCCTGCGCCATGGCGATGAAGAGGCGGTGGATCTCCTCCTCGGGGAGACGGGATTTAAGTTCGTTGAGCAGACGAGCAGCTAGGCGATGGTAACCCTGGGGGAACTGGGAGAGGGCCTCCTCCCGCAGGAAGAACACCAGCCGGGGCCGGCCCACCCCCCGCCGCTCCACCTGCGCATCCACCAACCCTTGACGCTGCAGGATGTTCAGGTGATAATGGACGGTGACCGGCGTAAGCCCCAGCTCCTCGGCGAGCTGCGCCGCGGTCATCCGCCCCCGTTCCTTTAAACGCTGCAGGATCTGCTGTCGGGTCTGGCTCATCGATCGCCCACCTTCCCCAGGCATCGGGTGAGGAATCCGCCCTGTTAAGAGTCCGCATCATCCCCATCTTAGCCGGTTTCCCGCCTCCTGTCAATTTCGCAGATTTTTATGAAAAGTATTGACAAACACGGGTGGGCGTGGTAAGATGAAGCCTGAGTCTACCCGTGAGGGGGAGAGCGATGGAGGACGCGCTGATCATCCGGGATCTCCACGTCCGCGTGGAGGGCAAGCCGGTCCTGCGGGGGGTGGATCTGACGGTGCGCAAGGGGGAGATCCACGCCCTGATGGGCCCGAACGGTTCCGGCAAGACCACCCTGGCCTACGTCCTGATGGGACATCCCGCTTACACCGTGGAGCGGGGGGAGGTGCTCTGGAAGGGGCAGAACCTTCTGGAGCTGCCGCCCGACGAGCGGGCCCATCTGGGGCTGTTCCTGGCCTTCCAGTATCCGGTGGCGGTGCCGGGGGTCACGGTGGCCAACTTCCTGCGCACGGCGCTGAACGAGCGCCGCAAGCGCCTGAACCCCGAGGACAAAGGGATCCCGATCCCGGAGTTCCGCAAGCTGTTGCGAGAGAAGCTGGCCCTGCTGGGGCTGGAGGAATCCTTTGCCAGCCGTTACGTCAACGATGGCTTCTCCGGCGGCGAGAAGAAGCGGCTGGAGATCCTCCAGATGGCCGTGTTGCAGCCGGAGATGGCCATCCTGGATGAGACCGACTCGGGGCTGGACATCGACGGGGTGCGCACGGTGGCCGAGGGGATCAACCGGGTCTTCGGCCCCCACATGGGGATCCTGCTCATCACCCACTATCAGCGCATCCTGAACTACGTGAAGCCTCACTTCGTTCACGTGATGTATAACGGCCGCATCGTGGCCTCCGGCGGGCCGGAGCTGGCCCTGGAGCTGGAGGAGAAGGGCTACGAGTGGCTGCGAGAGCAGTTCGCCGAGCAACCCACGGCCTGAGGGGGGATCATGGCGGCGGAGACCTTCGATCTGAGCGAGCTGGGCACGTATAAATACGGGTTCGCAATGCCCGAGCGTTACGTCTATAAGGCCCGCAAGGGCCTCTCCCGGGAGATCGTGGAGGAGATCTCCTGGCTGAAGGGGGAGCCCGACTGGATGCGGGAGTTTCGCCTGCGAGCGCTGGAGATCTTCCTCGCCAAGCCCATGCCCACCTGGGGGGCGGACCTCTCGGGGATCAATTTCGATGACATCTACTACTACATCAAGCCCACCGACAAGAAGAGCCGCTCGTGGGACGAGGTGCCGGAGGAGATCCGGCGCACCTTCGAGCTCCTGGGCATCCCCGAGGCCGAGCGCAAGTTCCTGGCCGGAGTGGGCGCACAGTATGAAAGCGAGGTGGTTTACCACAACCTCCAGGAGCACCTGCGCAAGCTGGGCGTGATCTTCGTGGACACCGACACGGCGGTGCGGGAGTATCCGGACCTGGTGCGGGAATACTTCGGGACGGTGGTCCCGCCCGACGACAACAAGTTCGCCGCCCTGAACTCCGCCGTCTGGTCCGGCGGCTCCTTCATCTACGTGCCGCCGGGGGTCCATGTGGATCTCCCGCTTCAGGCCTACTTCCGCATCAACGCCCAGAACGTGGGCCAGTTCGAGCGCACCCTGATCATCGCGGAAGAAGGATCTTTCGTGCATTATGTAGAGGGTTGTACTGCTCCAATATATACTACCGACTCCCTGCACAGCGCGGTGGTGGAGATCATCGTCAAGCCGGGCGCCCGGGTGCGCTACACGACGATCCAGAACTGGTCCACCAACGTTTACAACCTGGTGACCAAGCGGGCTGTGGTCTATCGTGACGCGGTGATGGAGTGGGTGGATTGCAACCTGGGCTCTAAGGTGACGATGAAATACCCGAGCGTTTACCTGATGGAGCCGGGGGCCCGCGGGGAGATCCTGTCCATCGCTTTTGCGGGCCGCGGCCAGCATCAGGACGCGGGGGGGAAGGCGATCCACGCCGCTCCCCACACCCGCTCCCGCATCATCTCCAAGTCCATCAGCAAGGATGGAGGGCGCACCTCCTATCGAGGCCTGGTGCGGGTCTACCCGGGCGCCGAGGGCTCCACGGTCAGCGTCAACTGCGACGCCCTGATCCTGGATGAGATCTCCCGCTCCGACACGTATCCGTATATGGAGATCGAGGAGGACAACGTCACCATCGGCCACGAGGCCACGGTGAGCAAGATCAGCGACGAGCAACTCTTCTATCTGATGAGCCGGGGCATCCCCCAGGAAGAGGCGGCGGCGATGATCGTCACCGGCTTCGTCGAGCCCCTGGTGAAGGAACTGCCCATGGAATACGCCGTGGAGATGAACCGGCTCATCCGCCTGCAGATGTCCGGCTCGGTGGGTTAAACCACCGGGGTTGCAGGAGGAGGCCGGGCACCGGAGGCGCCCCGGCGATGGATCGCTGCCGGGGCGCCCCGGGGACCCGGGACCTCGCCGTCTGCCTGGACCGTTCCGCCCAGGAGCTTCCAGACGGATCATCTTCACCCCATAACCTCACAGGAGGTCGAGATCCGCAATGGCGGAAGCATCGGAGATCCGCGAAGCGGCCCGGGGGATCGGGCCGGAGGCCTTCCAGGCCTTCCTGGCCGCCCGGGAGGAACCCGATTGGCTCCGGCAAGCCCGCCGGGAGGCCTGGGAGATCCTGCGGGAGACCCCCAAGCCCGGCCCGACCGATGAAGCATGGCGGCGCACCGACATCCAGGCCCTGGCTGTGGAGGAGCTGGCCACCGTCCTTTTCCCGGACGGATCCTCCCCGGCCCCGGAGATGCGCCAAATCGTGGAGCCGAGCGAGGACCTGTCGGGGGGGCTGCTGTTGCTCGACAGCGGGGTGGCCCTGCACTGGCTGGATGAGCGCCTGCACCGCCGGGGTCTGATCTTCACGGATCTGGCCACTGCGGCCCGGGAGCATCCGGACCTCGTCGCCTCGCACCTGGGACAGGTGGTCCGGCCGGGGGACGGCTTCTTCGCCGCGATGAACGGCGCCTTCTGGCGCAACGGCATCTTCCTGTATGTGCCGCGGGATCTGGAGGTCCCCCTGCCCCTGCGGGCGGTGATCGGCTTGCAGGAGCTGCCGACCGACATCTCTCGCATCCTGATCGTGGTGGAGCCGGGCGCTCAGGTGACCTTCATCGACGAACGCCTGGCGGATGACGCGGTGGGGGCCGCCTTCCACAACGGGGTGGTGGAGATCCACCTGAAGGAGAACGCCCGCCTGACCTACATCGCCCTCCAGAACTGGGGCCGTTACATGTGGAACTTCACCCACGAGCGGGCCTTTGTGGACCGCGACAGCACCCTGGACTGGGTGGTGGTGGGGATGGGAGGTGGCGTCACCAAGACCTTCCTGGAGGTCGCCCTCATCGGCCGCGGGTCCACAGCCTACATGTCCGGCGTCTTCTTCCTGGACGGCCAGCAACACGCCGACTACGACACCGAGCAGGATCACATCGCGCCCTACACCAAAAGCGATCTGCTCTACAAAGTCGCCCTGAAGGATCGAGCCCGCTCCGTTTGGCAGGGGATGATCCGGGCGCACCCCGGAGCTCAGAAGACCGACGCTTACCAGGCCAACCGCAACCTGATCCTCTCCCCCCATGCCCGGGCGGACTCCATCCCCGGCCTGGAGATCATGGCCAACGACCTGCGCTGCACCCACGGGGCCACTGTCGGCCAGATCAACGAGGAAGAGCTCTTCTATCTGATGTCCCGCGGCCTCTCCCGGACGGTCGCCACGCGGCTCATCGTGGAGGGGTTCTTCGCACCCGTCTTGGACCGTATCCCTGTGGCCGATGTCCGGCGCCAGGCGGATCACATCATCCACCGCAAGCTGGGCGTGCCACCGGAGGAAGAGTAGGGGCGATCCGGGAGGGGGGTCGCCCCTACCCGATTCACCTAAAATAAATAGGGGATAGGGAGCATTGATGCAGGGCGGCCCGGCCTTTACAGAGGAACGTTTATCCGGGGAACATGCGGGGAGGACCCCTATGGGAAGCGTGGGGCTACAAGCCATCCTGGATGTGGAACGGATCCGGGCGGATTTCCCCATCCTCCACCAGACCGTGAACGGGAAACCCCTGGTGTTTTTGGACAGCGCGGCCAGCTCTCAGAAGCCCATCCCGGTGATCGAGGCGATGAACGCTTATTACCGCACCACCCACGCCAACGTCCACCGCGGGGTCTACCGCCTGAGCGAGCAGGCCACCGCGCTGTATGAGGAGGCCCGGCGCAAGATCGCCGCCTTCATCGGCGCCGCTTCCCCTAAAGAGATCATCTTCACCCGCAACGCCACCGAGTCCATCAACCTGGTGGCCTACGCCTGGGCCCGCCCCTTCCTGCGGGAGGGAGACGAGATCCTCCTCACGGAGATGGAGCACCACAGCAACTTGGTCCCCTGGTTCCTGGTGGCTCAGGAGAAGGGGCTCCGCATCCGATATATCCCCATCGACGATGAGGGCCGCCTGCGGCTGGATCTGCTGGATGCGCTGATCACCGAGCGGACCCGGCTGGTGGCGGTGACGATGATGTCGAACGTGCTGGGGACCATCAACCCCCTCCGACCGATCATCGAGAAGGCCCACGCGGTGGGGGCCGTCGTGTTGGTGGACGGCGCCCAGGGGGTTCCGCATCTCCCGGTGAACGTCCAGGAGCTGGGATGCGATTTCCTGGCCTTCTCCGGCCATAAGATGTGCGGCCCCACCGGGATCGGGGTGCTGTGGGGGCGGCGCGAGCTCCTGGAGGCCATGCCCCCCTTCCTGGGCGGCGGCGACATGATCCGCCGGGTCACCTTCGAGGGCGCGGAATGGAACGAGCTGCCCTACAAGTTCGAAGCGGGAACCCCGGCCATCGCCGAGGCCATCGGGCTGGGAGCGGCGGTGGATTACCTGAGCCAAATCGGGCTGGAGGCCATCCACCGCCATGAGCAGGCCCTGGCCGCCTACGCTATGGAGCGCTTGAGTGAGATCCCCGGCCTTCGCATCGTGGGGCCTCCCCCTGCGGAGCGCGGCGGCGTGGTGGCCTTCGCCATGGATCGCATCCACCCCCACGACATCGCCACCATCCTGGATCGGGAGGGCATCTGTATCCGGGCCGGCCACCACTGCGCGATGCCGCTCCATGAGCGACTGGGCCTCACCGCCACCGCCCGGGCCAGTTTCTATCTCTATAACACGATGGAAGAGGTGGACCGGCTGGCGGAGGGGCTGGAGATCGTGCGCCGGACCTTCCGGCGCCTGGCCTGAGCCGATCAGGCGGCCCGGCGCAGCTCCACCGGCTGGCCGGACTCCGTCAGGAGCAGGGGCATCGCCTGCCCCCGGATGGCTTCCGCGGTGACGATGCAACGACGGATGTGGGGATGAGAGGGGATCTCATACATCACGTCTAACAGCGTCCGCTCCAGGATGGCCCGCAGGGCCCGGGCCCCCGTCCCCAGGCGCAGCGCCTCCTCCGCAGCCGCCTCGATGGCCTCCGGCGTGAAGATCAGCTCCACGTTGTCCAGGGCGAACAGCCGCTGGAATTGCTTCACCAGGGCGTTGCGGGGCCGGGTCAGCACCGCCTTCAGCGCCTCCCGATCCAGGGGATCCACCGGGATCACCACCGGCAGCCGCCCCACCAGCTCCGGGATCAGGCCGAAGCGGATGAGATCCTCGGGGGCCACCTGCTGCAGCAGCTCCGCCTCCGACAGGCTGATCCGCCCCCGGGCTCTGACCTCGCCGGGGAAGCCGATATGCCCGCGCAACCCCAGGCGCTCGGCGATGATCTTCGAAAGCCCCTCGAAGGCCCCGCCGCAGATGAAGAGGATGTTGGTGGTGTCGATCTGGATGAACTCCTGGTGGGGATGCTTCCGCCCGCCCTGCGGAGGGACGTTGGCGATGGTCCCCTCGATGATCTTGAGAAGGGCCTGCTGCACGCCCTCCCCCGAGACATCCCGGGTGATGGAAGGGTTGTCGCCAGATTTGCGGGCGATCTTGTCGATCTCATCGATGTAGACGATGCCCTTCTCCGCCCGCTCCAGGTTGTAGTCGGCCGCCTGGATCAGCCGGAGGAGGATGTTCTCCACATCCTCCCCCACGTAACCGGCCTCCGTCAAAGAGGTGGCGTCGGCGATGGCGAAGGGGACGTCGAGGATGCGGGCCAGGGTGCGCGCCAGCAGGGTCTTCCCGCAGCCGGTGGGGCCGATGAGCAGGATGTTGCTCTTCTCGATCTCCACATCCTCCCAGCGTCCCCTGCTGGTGATCCGCTTGTAGTGGTTGTAGACCGCCACCGACAGCACCCGCTTCGCCCGCTCCTGCCCAACGACATACTGGTCCAGGTAAGCGTAGATCTCCCGAGGGGAGGGAAGACGCGAGGGAACGGACAGGGGGAGGCCGGCCTCCCGGCGCTCCCCCCGCAGCATCCGATAGCTAAGCTCCACACACGCCTCGCAGATGTAAACCCCATCCGGGCCCGCCAGAAGCCGACCCGTCTCCTCCGGATCCCGCCGACAGAAGGAGCAGCGGGGCGCTTCCTTGCGGGCGCGTTGCATCCCCGGTCACTCCTTATGCCCGTCTGGGGTGGCGGCCGCCCGGGTGGGAAGCGGCGGCAGCTCCTTGTGCGGCGGCGGCTTCAGCACCTCATCGATGATCCCGTATTTGACCGCCTCCTCCGCCGACATGTAGTAATCCCGATCGAAATCGTCGGCGATCCGCTCCACCGGCTGGCCGGTGTGGCGGGCCAGCAACTCGAAGATCAGGTTCTGCATCCGCATCAGCTCTTTATACTGGATCTCCACGTCGGGAGCGTAGCCATGGGCCCCGCCGCCAGCCGGGTGCATGTGGATGGTGGCATGGGGGAGCGCGAAGCGACGGCCCTTGGTGCCGGCCGCCAGCAACACCGTGGCCATGCTGGCCGTCCACCCCACCGCGATGGTGGAGATGGGGGCGCGCACCTGCTGCATGGTGTCATAGATGGCCAGGCCCGGATAGATCAGCCCGCCCGGCGAGTTGATGTAAAGCCGGATCTCCTCCTCCGGATCCTCCCGATCCAGATAGAGCAACTGCGCGACCACCAGGTTCGCCACCTGATCCGTGATGGGGGTTCCCAGGAAGATGATCCGCTCCTTCAGCAGCAGCGAGTAGATGTCGTAAACCCGCTCGCCGCGCCCCGTGTTCTCGATCACCATCGGGATCAGCAGCTCCGGCAACCCTTCCCGAGCCATCGCCCGCCTCCTTCCAATCGTCACGTGGGGTCTGAGGGTTCAACAGAGGAGGGAACCGCCTCCTCCGCCTCCGGTTCAGGAGCCGGAGAGGCCTCCGCCATCACGGGGGACACCGCCTCCCCCCGCGCGATGGCCACCAGGCGTTCCAGCGCCCGGCTCAGCAGAAGCCGCGACCGGAGGCTGGACATCACCGTCGGCCTCAAGCGCTGCCAGGCCTCCTCCGAGACCTGGAGCCGCTGGCGAACCGCGCCAGCCTCCTCCTCCAGCTCCTCCTCAGGGACGGAGAGCCCCTCCTCCTGCGCCAGCTGATACAGGATCAGGCCCCGGCGGATCCGCTGCTCCGCCTGAGGCCGCAGCTCCTCCCGCAACGCCTCCGGCGTCTGATTGCGCTCCTTCAGATAAGACTCCAAATCCTGTCCGCGTCGACGCAGCGTGTTCTCCAGATCCTCGATGAGATCGTCGATCTCCTCCTCCAGCATCTGCGGGGGGAACTCCACCTCCGCCTGCTCGGCCAGGGCCTTCAGAGCCCGCTCCGCGTATTCGGCGTCATATTGGCGGCGGAGATGGGCCGCCAGATCCTCCCGGATCTTCGCCTTCAGATCCTCCAGGGTCTCGAAGTCCCCCACCGTCTGGGCCAGGGCGTCATCCAGATCCGGAAGGAGATAGCGCGCGAGCCCGGTGAGCGTCGCCTCGACCTGCAGCGTCCGCGATGGATCCCCGGGCCAGGGCAGATCGAAGGACCGCGTCTCATTGAGGGCCATCCCGACGATCCGCTCCTCCAACCCGGGCAGCGGCGGGGCCTCCTGGCCCAGCACGAAGGAGAATTCATCCTCCAGAAGGGTTTTCCCCTCCGCGTCCCTCGCCCGCAGGGCGACCGTGACCATCATCCCGGGCTCCGCTGTCCCCTCCGAAAGGGGCTCAATGATGGCGTTGTCCCGCCGCAACCGCTCCAGGACTTCCTGCACCGCTTCCTCCGTGGGTTGCGGCGGCTCATAGGGCACCCGCAGGGACCGGTAGTCGCCGAGCCGGACCTCAGGCTTCAACGGCACGATCACCCGGAAGGTGAGGGGCTCCGGCTGGATCTGCTCCAGCCGGCCCGGCCCATAGGGATCCAGGCCGAGCTGATCCAGGGCCTCCCGGTAGACCTCCTGGCTGAGGAGCTCCACCGCCTCCTCGAAGATCGCCTCCCGACCGAAGGTTCGGAGCACCACTTCATAGGGTGCCCGACCGCGGCGGAAGCCCGGGATCTCGTAGCGCTCCGAGAAGCGCCGGGCGACCCGGCGCATTGCCTGCTCCACCCGTTCCGGCTCGACCTCGATGGTCAGGGCCACCTGGCGTGACGGGAGGCTCTCGCTCGTGATCCGCACCCGTAGGCTCCTCCTTCTTCGGAATCCCGACGGATCCCCACCGGGAGCGCCTTCCCATCCCCTCCGCGCGTGACGCCCGGCCTGCGCCCCAGGGGATGAGCGGGAGGATCCGGCCGGTCACGTGGAATTATAACGAGCCCATGATGGAGCTGCAACAAACGGTGCGTATAATAATGTGGTGGGTCCATCGGATGGACGCTCTCCGAGATAGAGGAGGGAGCGATCATGCCCGGGGCCGAGGCGCCGATGCTGGTGATCACCGAGGGGCAGCTGGCCGGGCATCGCTGGCCGATCGATCAGGAGGTGCTCCTCATCGGCCGCGGCGAGGGCTGTGACCTGGTCCTTCCCGAGCGTCAGATCTCCCGGCAGCACGCCCGGCTCCGACGGGAGGCCGACGGTTATTACATCGAGGATCTGGGCAGCAAAAACGGGACGTTCATCAACGGCCAGGCGCTCCCCCCGTTCGTCCCTCATCGGCTGAAGGATGGAGATGAGATCGCGCTGGCCCTGTGCGTGCGCATGCGCTTCATCAGCGCCGAGGCCACGCTCCCCCTGGAATCCCCTCCCGTCGCCTGGCTCTCCCAGGGCCTGATCATCGATCGGGCTGCCCGCCGGGTGTGGGTGAACGGCCGAGAGGTGAACCCGCCGCTCTCCCCGGCTCAGTTCCGCGCCCTGGAGCGTCTGGCCCTGGCGCACGGCGCGGTGGTCTCCCGGGAGGAATTGGTGGGTTATATCTGGCCGGAGGAGGACCCGCGGGGGGTGACGGAACAGGCCCTGGACGCCCTGATCCGTCGACTGCGGGAGCGTCTGGCCCAGGTCGACCCCGGGCGGGATTACATCCTGACGGTGCGCGGGCACGGCTTCCGCCTGGCCGACGTGCCCCTGCAACTCAAGGGCCAGCCGGAGGAACGATGAGGACCCAGCGGGCCTCTCGACGCGCCCTCGGGACGGCGGCGGAGACGTTCGTGGCCGCCCATCTGGAAGCTCGTGGATACCGCATCCGGGCCCGGAACTGGCGCTGCCCGTTCGGGGAGATCGATCTGATCGCCGAAGGAGACGGCTGGCTGCTCTTCATCGAGGTCCGCGCCCGGCGCAACGACCGCTTCGGACGGCCGGAGGAGAGCCTGAGCCCGCGCAAGCGCCGGCGCCTGCAGCAGACAGCCCTGGCCTATCTGGGCCAGCTGGAAGGCCCGGAGCCCAGCTGGCGGGTGGATCTGGCCGCTGTGTCCCTGGACCCTCGGGGTCGGCCCATGGAGGTCTCCTTCATCGAGAACATCCTGGAGTAGAGGCGGCCCGGGGCCGTCCGGGTCGGGATGAGCGGCTTCAATCGGGGTTCCCTTTCCCGCGCAACGGAAGGCGGATGATGGGGGTGTAGATCGCCCCCTCTGGATGGAGATCGCTGCGCATCAGGGTGATCTCCTCCACCCGCACCTCCCCCAGCTGCCCCACGGGGGTTCGCGCGATCACCTCCGCGATCTGCCGGTGATGGACAGGGGTGGCATCCCGGCTCACCCGGGCCAGCGTGAGATGGGGCTGATACGGCCGATCCTCAGGGGGATACCCCAGCTTCTGCATGCTGGCCTCCACCAAGCGCTGAAAGCCCGCCAGCGCCCGCGTGGGATCGGACACCCCCACCCAGATCACCCGGGGATGGCGGGGATCCGGGAAGCACCCGAGCCCCTCCACCACGAACATGAAAGGCCCACGCTCCAGGGTCAGTCCCCGCAGCGCCGCGATGATCTCATCGATCTGAGCGGCAGGGACCATCCCCAGGAATTTCAAGGTGAGATGGATGCTCTCCGGACGCACCCAGCGGATCGGGAGATCCCGGAGCTCCTGACGCAGACGACGCTGCACCTCCGCCAGCTTTTGCTGGAGCGCATCGGGCAGCTCCACCGCGATGAAGGCGCGCACCGCCACCATCCCAAGCCCTCCCGAAGGTGGCAGGATAGAGGGCTCCTCTCCCGCATGTGGACAGGCGATCGGAAAACGCGATGGTGGTGCGGCGCTCTCTGCGCACCACCATCGCCCCCGTCCCATTATAGAACAGAAAACGCAGGCGTCCCCGGTGCGCGGTCGCGGGCGGCTCAACCCGACTCGATCTCCACGCGACGCAACGTCAGAGCCTGAGGGGCGGGAACCGGAAGGAGTCCCGCGGAAAGACCGGCGGCAGGATCCAGGGTCAGGAACTGGTTGTCGATCCAGGCCACGAACCCCAGGGGGCCGGGGGGAGCGAGGGGCGCGCGATGGACCTCTTCTCCATCCACTTCGAAAATCACCTGACGGCGTTCCCAGCGCAGGACGTAGCGATGCCATGCCGTGAGATCGATCTCCAGAGGACGCTGAGAGACCGCCATCCAGCGTGCGCCCAGGGAGAGGACGGTGCGGGCGAGGGGTGGGGCTTTCAGGAGCCGCCACAAGCCCTGCTGGAGCCACCCGGGGATCCGGAGGCGGGGGCCGGTCGGGCTGCGCCACACCATTGCCAGCCAGCCCCGCCCCGCATCCGCAGGGGACAGCGCGATCCGGGAGGGAGGCGAGGCGAAGAAGAACCAGACTGCGGAAGGGGGGCCGATGAGGGCGCCCGGCATCGCCGCCGCGTTCCAGAACCCGAACCCCGCTGTCCCCACCAGCGTTTCCATGGGATGGGAAAAGCGCGCCTCGACGATCAGGCGAACCGGTGGACGCCAGACGAAGCGGGAGCCTCCATAATCATCGAGCTGGGCGTCCGCATAGCGATCCCCGGGGCTGGGGAGCAGCATCAGATGGAGGGCCTCCGCGTCCGCAACGATCTGGGCGGCCCCCATGGTCATCCGCACCCATGGCCGGTCCGCCGGCTTCAGGGGCGCCCCCCGGTTCATATGCCGGATCCCCGAGGCCTTACGAGGAGGACGGGCGATCGGCGAGGGCGGCGATCCCGGGGAGGGTGCGGCCCTCCAGGAACTCCAGGCTGGCCCCTCCGCCGGTGGAGATGTGGGTGATGCGGTCCGCGACGCCGGCGGCGTGCACGGCCGCCACCGAGTCCCCTCCGCCCACGATGCTGATCGCCCCGCTCTCCGCCACAGCCCGGGCGATGGCGAAGGTCCCCTCGGCGAAGCGCGGGAACTCAAAGACGCCCATAGGTCCGTTCCAGACGATGAAGGCGGCCCGCCGGATCTCCTCGGCATAGCGGGCCACGGTCTGCGGCCCGATGTCCAGGATCCGCCATCCGTCCGGCACCTGATCCACCGGCACCACCTGGGCCCGGGCATCCGGGGCGAACGCGTCGGCGATCACCACGTCCACCGGCAGCATCAGGCGTTCCCCGCCTTCCTGGAGGAGGCGCCGGGCGGTCTCCAGGGCCTCGTCCTCCACCAGCGAATCGCCCACCCGGTAGCCCATGGCCTTCAAGAAGGTGTTGGCCATCCCGCCGCCGATGAGCACTCGATCCGCCCGGGCGAGCAGGCTCTCGATGACCCCGATCTTATCGGAGATCTTGGCCCCCCCGAGGATCGCCACGAAAGGCCGGCCCGGGTTCGTGAGGGCCTGGCTCAGATAACGGATCTCTTTCTCCATGAGGAAGCCGGCGACGACCGGGATGAAACGGGCGATGGCTTCGACCGAGGCGTGGGCGCGATGGGCTGCGCCGAAGGCGTCGTTCACGCACAGATCCGCCAGGCGGGCCAGCCGGCGGGCGAACTCGGGGTCGTTCTTTTCCTCCTCCGGATGGAACCGGAGGTTCTCCAGCAACAGCACCTGGCCGGGCTGCAGGGCCGCAGCCATCGCCTCCACCTCCGGGCCCACGCAGTCGGGGGCCATCTGGACCGGGCGGCCCAGCAGCTCGCTCAGGCGCTCGGCCACCGGGCGAAGGCTGAAGGCCGGGTCGGGCTTCTTCGGGCGGCCCAGGTGCGACATCACGATGAGGGCCGCGCCCTGGTCGAGGAGATACTGCAGCGTGGGCAGGGTCGCCCGGATCCGCGTGTCGTCGGTCACCTTCCCATCGGCGATGGGCACGTTGAAATCCACGCGGACCAGGACCCGGCGTCCGCGGACGTCCACATCTCGCACGGTCATCTTGTTCATCGCGGATCCTCCCCGCTGAACGGAGGGCTCAGGCTCCAACAAGATCACAAACCACCTGCGCACCCCGTCTCCTCATTTTACCCGGACCCCCGGAGGCGCAGGCCGTCTTCCTCCCAGGATGGGTGTGTCCCAAAATCGTAGGACAACTGCTCGCAGTTGTCCTACAAGGCGGCCAGGCCCGACAAAATCGGGACACACCCCCGAGAATCCTCCGGAAAACCCTCACTTCACATTACCGGAAGAGAGGCACAGGGGCCAGTGACGAACGGAGGCCCAGTATGTGAATTTCATCACAAATCGAGGATTTGAGGGCCTGAGATGTGGAAGGGGAAGTTGCCTCCTGCTCCGGCTGGGGCTAAGATGGATCTGGAGCGGAAAGGATTTGCTTTTCCGCACAGGGGGATCTCAAGGAGAGGCCGCTCGCTGGATCCGGTACAACGGAAGGGGGGAGGGGCAGCGAGGCCGGTGAACCTGAACCGAACGAGGAGGTTGTCATGACCACAACAGCAGCCCCCCAGGAAGTGAAGTATATCGGGAAGCCGGGCGAGGTCTCCTTCGCCAAGGGCCTGGAAGGCGTGATCGTCGCGGAGTCGGTGAAAAGCTACGTGGACGGAATCGCCGGCCGCCTGATCTATCACGGGATCCCCATTGAGGTCCTCGCCGAGAAGTCCACCTTCGAAGAGACCGCCTTCCTCCTCCTCTACGACAAGCTCCCCACCGAGGACGAGCTGGATGTCTACAAGATGCGCCTCCGCCAGTATCGGGAGATCCCGGACGAGGTCTATGACTTCATCTCCCGGGCCGGGCGTCGCTACAACTTCCATCCGATGTCGGTGTTGCGCACGGCCATCTCCATGCTGGCGGCCTTCGACGACTCCGCGGAAGAGGACACGATGATCGCCCACGAACGGGAGGCCATCAAGCTGACCTCCCGCATCGCCACGGTGGTGGCCGCCATCGGGCGCGCCCGCAAGGGCCTCCCCCCGGTTCATCCCCGCCCCGACCTGAGCCACGCCGCCAATTTCCTCTACATGCTCTTCGGGGAGGAGCCGGACCCCTTCTACGCCCGGGTGATGGATGTCATCCTCATCCTTCACGCGGATCACGAGTGCAACGCCTCCACCTTCACCGTGCGGGCCATCACCTCCACCCTGAGCGACATGTATTCGGCCGTGGTGGGAGGCATCGCCGCCCTCAAGGGTCCGCTCCATGGGGGCGCGAACGAGGAAGTGATGCACATGCTTTATGAGATCGGGGAGGTGGAGAACGCGGAGGCGTGGGTGCTCCGGGCCCTGGCCCGCAAGAAGAAGATCCCCGGCTTCGGCCATCGCGTCTACAAGACCTATGACCCGCGGGCGCACATCCTCAAGCAGTATGCCCTGGAGGTCACCCGGCGGGCCGGCACGGAGAAGTGGCTGCGGATGGCGGAGGTGATCGAGCGGGTGATGATCGAGCGGCTGGGCCAGAAGGGCATCCAGCCCAACGTGGACTTCTACTCGGGCATCGTGATGGCCTCCATGGGCATTGAGACCGCCCTCTTCACCCCGATCTTCGCCGTGGGGCGCATCGCCGGCTGGGTGGCCCACGCCCTGGAACAGCGAAAGGACAACCGCATCTACCGGCCGCGCTTCTTCTACGTCGGCCCCGAGCACATGGAATACATCCCCATCGAGGAGCGCGGCTGAGCGCTTCCGGGGCCCGAAACCACAACGGGCGCGGCCTGAACGTGGGCCGCGCCCGTTTCTTTCCCGGAACGCCATCGGCAGGGTTCTTCTTCACCTCACTTGCACATCTTGTTCTCCACACAGGCCTTCTGGAGGGCTTCCATGGCCGCCTTGGCATCCCGGCTGGTCACGAAGTTAAAGATGATGTCGTTGAAGGCAGTGGCGAAGCCCTCCGGAGCAGCCGAGCCGTGGACCTCGCTCGGGATCAGCTGGTCCCGGGCGAAGTCGTCCATCGAGGACTGCAGATACACGTCGAACTTGCTGCGATCGCAGTCCAGGCGAGCGCAGATGGAGCCCTTCTTGGGGTTGAAGGCCTCCTGACCCTCCTTCGAGCCGCAGACCTTCAGCCAGGCGATGGCCTGCTCCCGATGGGGGGCCTTCTTGGGCAGGCCGAAAGTGTCGGTCACCACCATGAAGAGCCCCTTGTTGTTCGGGGCAGGGACCCACCCGTAGTCCACGCCCGGCTTGGCTCCCTTCGAGAGGAAATACCCGTGGGACCAGTCCCCCATCACGGTCATGGCCGCCTTGCCGTCCAGAACCAGCTGGGTGGCTGAGTCCCAGGTGTGGGCGGCATGGTCTTCATTGACGTAATCCAGCATCCGCCCGAAGATCTCGAAGGCCTTGGCCACCTCCGGCCCCGTCCAGGGCGTCTGGCCGGTCCACAGGCCCCGGTATTTCTCCGCTCCCAGCACGCCCGCGAGGACCGTCTCGAAGAGGTGAGCGGCCTCCCACTTCAGCTTGTCCCCCAGGGCCAGCGGGGTCACCCCCTTGGCCTTGAGGGCCTCGGCCACCTGGAAGAACTCATCGAAGGTGGTGGGGGGCTGCAGGCCATACTGATCGAAGATCTTCTTGTTATACCAGAGGACGTTGCCCCGGTGGACGTTGACGGGGACGGAGTAGATCTTCCCCTCGTGGCTGACCAGGTCGATCAGCTGCTTGGGGAACTTGTCCATCCACCCCTCGCTCTTCCACAAATCCGTGATGTCCT
Source organism: Thermoflexus hugenholtzii (assembly GCF_018771565.1). Classification (NCBI taxonomy): domain Bacteria; kingdom Bacillati; phylum Chloroflexota; class Thermoflexia; order Thermoflexales; family Thermoflexaceae; genus Thermoflexus; species Thermoflexus hugenholtzii. Next base: position 2,146,060 of record NZ_CP076326.1, read on the forward strand.
CCATGTAGCCGGTCTTCACCCAGGTGTCGATCAGCTCCGCCCCGCCGTGGACCTGGAAGGAATCCGGCGGGTCGCCGCCCAGCATGCGGGTCTTCAGCACGGCCTTGGCCTGGGCGCCGGCGCCGCCCGCAACGGCAGCGTTGATGATCTCCACGCCCGGATATTTCTGACGATAGACGGTGAACATCGCCTCCAGCCCTTCCGCCTCCCCACCCGCCGTCCACCAGGAGAAGATCTCCAGCTTCTTGGCCGGGGCAGGGGTGGCCGGTTGGGCGCAGGCGGCCAGGAGCAGGGTGAGGATCAGCAACAGCGCCACATAGAGGGACCAGCGATGGGACCGGGACATGGCAACCTCCTTTTCTCAGCGGGCGAACCTCAAGGCTGAGGGGAGCCGATGGCGTTCCGGATCCTCACCTGCTATTCTAAACAGGGAAGAAGGGCTGTCAAGCCCTCTCACGCGCGCCGCATCCGCCTCCCCCTCCCCCTTCTCCTCCCGGGCCTGTAAGGGTCTGGAGGTGGATCCGTAAAGCGCACTCCGACGGTATAATTAATTAAATACTGTCCAATCCCATGATCCGGAGGATGCCATGGGGCGGCGATGGTGGATTCTATTTTGGGTCGTTTGCATGATCGGCGTCCTGGGCGGGGCACCCCGCTTCCCTTCCCCGCAGACCGTTCCCCCTGGCCGCTATGTCCCGGATGAGCTCCTGGTGAAGTTCGCCCCCGGCGCGGATCCGATAGCCCTGGCTCACGCCTTCGGGTTCCGCCTCCACCATCTCACCCGACTGGGGGTGTGGGTGGTGAAGGTTCCCCCTCAGGCGCTGGAGGCGGTGGGGACGGCTTTGAGCCGCCACCCGCTGGTGAAGTATGTGGAGCTGAACGGCATCGCCACGGCCTTCCTGGACCCCAACGATCCCTACGACAACACCTCCTGCTACAACTCCTCGAAGGCGGGCTGCGTCTCCCAGTGGGCCTGGGGGAAGATCCAGGCGTATGCGGCGTGGGATCTGGTGACCGGCTCCGGCACCGTCCGCATTGCGGTCGTCGACACCGGGATCGATAACAGCCACCCAGACCTCCCGCCGGTGGCGGATCAGTGGGACTTCGTGAACAACGATGGCATCGCGGAGGACGACAACGGTCACGGCACCCACGTGGCCGGGACCATCGGGGCTCTGACGAACAACGGGGTCGGCGTGGCGGGGATGAACTGGCAGGTCCAGCTCCTGGCCGCCAAGGTGCTGGACGCCAGCGGCTCGGGGACTTACGCCCAGGTGGCCGATGGCATCGTCTGGGCCGCTGATCACGGCGCGAAGGTCATCAACCTGAGCCTGGGCGGCTCCATCGGCTCAACGACGCTGCAGAACGCGGTGGACTACGCCTGGAACAAGGGGGCGGTGCTGGCATGCGCGGCAGGCAACAGCGGCTCCTCCGCCAAAACCTACCCGGCCGCTTATACGAACTGCATCGCCGTAGCGGCCACGGATGAGAACGACAACAAGGCCTCCTTCTCCAACTACGGCGCCAAATGGGTGGACGTCGCCGCGCCCGGCGTGCGCATCCTCTCCACCATGCCGGACACGCCGGTTTACCTGACGACCCAGTATGGCTACTTCACCACTTACGATGCGCTGAACGGCACCTCCATGGCGACGCCGCACGTGGCGGGGCTGGCCGGGCTGGTGTGGGCGACCGGCAAGTGCGCCACCAACGCATGCGTGCGCCAGCGCATCGAGGCGAACGCGGATCGCATCGCGGGCACAGGCCGCTACTGGTATTGGGGGCGTATCAACGCCTACCGGGCCGTCAGCGCCCCGTAAGCCCGCGGGATCCCGAAGCCTCGGGGGCCGGGCGGGCCCGGAGGGCCCTGCCCGGCCCCCCTTTTCCGCCTGTTCCTCCCAATGAAGAGATGGCATTTGGGTTATGATAGAATTGCAAGAGAACGGATTCCATCCCTCGCCGGAGGGAGCTTCGATGGCAGGGCACAGCAAGTGGGCGAACATCAAACATCGCAAGGCGGCCATGGACGCCAAGCGCGGGCAGCTCTTCAGCCGTCTGACCCGCGAGCTGATCATCGCGGCCCGGGAGGGAGGGCCTGACCCGGAGACCAACCTGCGCCTGCGGCTGGCCATCGAACGGGCCCGGGCGGCGAACATGCCCAAGGAGAACATCGAGCGGGCCATCCGGCGCGGCGCCGGCCTGGAGAAGGGGGCGGAGCAGTTCGAGGAGCTGCTCTACGAAGGCTACGGCCCCCACGGGGTGGCCATCCTCGTGCGGGTGCTGACGGACAACCGGAACCGCACGGTGGCCGAGCTCCGCCGCATCTTCTCCCGCCACGGGGGGAGCCTGGCGGAATCGGGCGCGGTGATGTGGAACTTCGAGAAGAAAGGCTATATCGCCATCCGCCCCGATGGCCAGGACCCCGAGCGCATCTTCGAGATGGCCATTGAGGCAGGAGCGGAGGACGTGGAGATCAGCGAGGACCTGGTGGAGATCTACACCGCCCCGGAGGACCTCCAGGCTGTGCGCCAGGCCCTGATAGCGGCCGGCCTCACCATCGACAACGCCGAGGTCACCATGCGGCCCAAAACCCGGGTGGCCCTGGACGATCACGCCACCATGGCCGTGATGTCCCTGGTGGACGCCCTGGAGGAGCTGGACGATGTCCAGCAGGTCTACTCCAACCTGGAGATCTCCGATGAGCTGATCCGTAAATATGAGGCACAGGCCGCGTGATGCGGGTGCTGGGGATCGACCCGGGGATCGCGATCACCGGTTACGGACTGGTGGAGGAGCGGGAGGGGAGCCTGGAGGCCCTGGCCTATGGGGACATCCGGACGCCCGCGGGGGATCCGCTTCCCCAGCGTCTGCGCCAGCTCTATGAGGCCATCTGTTCTCTGATCGAAGCCCATCGCCCGGACGTCGCGGCCATCGAGCGGGTGTTCTTCGGGCGCAACGTCACCACCGCTTTCGCCGTCGGGCAGGCCCGCGGGGTCGCCCTCCTGGCCCTGGCCCAAGCCCAGATCCCCATCTACGAATACACCCCTGCGGACGTCAAACAGGCCCTGGTGGGATACGGGAGCGCCCCCAAGGCCCAGATCCAGGCGATGGTTCGCATGCTCCTTCACCTCCCGGAGATCCCCCGCCCGGACGACGTGGCCGATGCCCTGGCCGTAGCCATCTGTCACCTGAACCACGCCCGCCTCGCTGCCCTGCGCTGAGAAAGAAGGATCCGGCCCGCGAGGCCGCCCGCGGGCCCTCGCCTCCGGAGCGGAGCATGATCGGCCCGATCCTGATCGTAGAAGATCAGCCCCAGGAGGCCCAGGCGCTCTCCGAGCTGCTGCGCTGGAGCCTCCGGCCCGCCGTGGTGGCCCCCGATCTCCGCACGGCCCGGCGACGCCTGCTGGAGCTCCGCCCCTCCGTGATCATTCTGGATCTCAACCTCCCGGATGGGGATGGGCTGGCCTGGTTGAAGGAGCTGCGCAGTCGAACCTTCGGCTGGAACTTCACGATCCTGGTCATCTCCGGGCGCACGGATCCGGATCAGATCGCCGAGGCCCTGCTGGCGGGGGCGGATGACTACCTGACCAAACCCTACGCGCCCCAGGAGCTGCTGGCCCGGATCGCGGTGGCGGAGCGCCTGGCCGCGCTGCGAGCCGGGTTCCGATGGCTAACTGCTTTTCGACCTCCCCTGCCCGGCCCCGGGCGCTACGCTTCCGCCGGGATCCTGATCCTGCGCTCCCCCGAAGGGAAAGATCGGGAAGCGTTGCGGTTGGAATGGGCCCAGGGCGTCCGCCATCTGCGGCAGGCGGACGGGATGCCGCTGCCCCTCCCGGACGGAAGCCTGCTGGCCCTCTTCCTGAGCGTGACCCGGGCGCTGGAGGCCCTTCGCTCCTTTCCCTTCCTCTGGACCGCCGTGCTCCACGTGGGCTCGGTGGAGCTGGGCTGGCTGGAAGCGCCCGGCTTCGCCGCCGGAACCATCATCGGGGAGGCGATCCGGGAAGCGCTCCGCCTGGCCTATCTGGCCCCAGCAGGGATGCGTCTGATCACGGAGGTTGCCTACGCCGCGCTGGCCTCACCGCCGCTTGCACGCCCATGGGAACCTGCCGCCCGCATCGCCGGGCTCCCCGCCCGAGAGCTCCCGGAGGGCGAACGGTAGCCCGCGCAGTGAAGATGCAAAACCCAGAGGGGGTGAGGGAATGCTTGTTCAGGTGCGGGGGATCGTGGAAGCCATCGGCAAGGATTGGGTCCGGCTGGATCTGAACGGCCTGGGGTTGCAGGTGTATGTGCCCCCCAGCGTGCTGGCGCAGGCGCGTCGAGGGGAGCCCCTCACGCTGCACACCACCTTGCTGGCCCGGGTGGAGGGCCACGGCATCACGTTCACCCTCTACGGGTTCGCCGACGAGGAGGAGCGAGAGCTTTTCGAGCAGCTGCTCACGGTGAACGGGGTGGGGCCGCGGGCGGCCCTGGCCCTCCTGAGCCTCTCCGCCCCGACGTTGCGGGCCGCCATCGCCCAGGAGCAGGTGGAGATCCTGCGGAGGGTCCCCGGCATCGGCCCCAAGACCGCCCGCTCCATCATCCTGCATCTTAAAGAGCGAATCGGCGCGGTCCCGGCTCCCGGGGCCCCGGCCGCGCGTCCCGACGACACGGAGATCATCGCGGCCCTCACCGCCCTGGGCTACAGCGTGGTGGAAGCCCAGGCCGCCCTCTCCCAGGTCCCACCCGATCCGAACCTGCCCCTGGAGGAGAAGATCCGCCTCGCCCTGAGTTACTTCGCCCGCCGGCCGGGACGGTAGCGGGGAGTGCCGTTCACCGGATCGCCTCTCGCAACCGGGCGCTGATGTAATCCATGGCGGACACCACGGCCACGATCGCCCACACCGCCGTCCCGGCCCGGTGATAGTCCGTCTGATCGATCCACAACTTGAGCTGATAGCCGATCCCTCCGCCTCCCACAAACCCCACGACGGTAGAGATGCGGATGTTGATGTCCCAGTGATAGATGATGAAGGCCAGGAACGGCAGGGTGATCTGCGGGATCACCGCATAACGGATGACCTGGAGGGGATTCGCGCCGGTGGCGGTGAGGGCCTCCACCGGGCCCGGGTCGATGGTCTCCACGACCTCGGAGAAGAGCTTGCCCAGGTTGACCACGGTGGCCACGGTGAGGGCCAGCACCCCTGCGAAGGGCCCGAAGCCCACCCAGGTGGCGAAGATCGCGGCCACCACCAGCGGCTCGATGGAGCGCACCACGTTGAACATCGTGCGCACCAGATAATAGACCGCCGTGCCCACGGGCCCCCGGGCCGTGATGTTGCGCGCGGCCAGGAAGGAGAGGGGGGCGGCGATGAGGGTGGCCAGGGTGGTGGCCATCAGGGCCAGGAAGATCGTCTGGAGCATCAGCTCCAGGGTGCGGATCAGGGCCGGGCTCACCTGCCACTGCCCCTCCCAGCGCGCCTCCGCCTGCAGCCGGGCTCCTCCCTCCTGCGCCAGAAGAGGACGGATCTCCACCTCCAGGGTGAAGTTCCCCACCGCGTCCGTGCGGGTCCGCCCGGCCAGCAATTCGCCTCCCAGGGGCAACTGGGGGCTGGGCGCAAAGCGCCAGCGGACCACCACCTCGCTGTTCGGGCGGAACCCTTCGCCCCGAACCCGGATCCGCTCCCCTGAGGCGGCGCAGGACGGGAAGAAGAGGCGGGGCCCCTCTCCCGTTGTCCTCTCCTCGGGCACGCTCCCCGCCGCGCATGGCACTTGCAACGCCCCCTCCACGCGCTGCAGGCCGCGCTCCGGGACCAGGATCTCCGGGGTGATGAAAGCGGTGAAGATCTCCCGGGCGCGCTGGGCGGCCTGGGGCTCCACGAACTTCCCCAAATCGACGCCCACCATTCGCCAGGACCAGGCATAGATCAGGAGGACGAGAAACCCGATGGCGATTCGGATCCACAGACGCGGTCGACGCATAGCGGTTCAGATCCCTCGCGGGATGCCGCAACGCCTCTCAGACGATCCGGCGGCGCACCTGAGCGCTCACGAAGTCCAGGGCCATCACCACCAGGGCGATGCCGATCACCGCCGTGGCCACCTGACGATATGCGCTCAGGCGGATCCACTCGCTCAACCGAAAGCCGATCCCCCCGCCCCCCACGAACCCGATGATCGTGGACATGCGGACATTGATGTCCCAGCGGTAAACCGCAAAGGAGATGAACTCCGGCACCACCTGAGGCACCACGGCGTAACGGATGACCTGGAGGCGGGTCGCCCCGGTGGCGGTGAGGGCCTCCACCGGCCCCGGATCGATGTGCTCCACCACCTCGGAGAAAAGCTTCCCCAGGGCGGCGATGGAGTGGACCATCAGGGCCAGCATCCCGGCGAAAGAGCCCAGGCCCACCCAGACCACGAACACGATCCCGAAGATCAGAGGCTCCACGGACCGGACGATGTTGAAGAAAGCCCGCATCCCGTAATAGATCAGGCGGGTGGGAAGGGAGCCTCCCATCAGGTTGCGCGCAGCCAGGAACGACAAGGGGGCCGCGATGAGCACAGCGAAGGTGGTGGCCAGCAGGGCGATGGCCACCGTCTCCCCCATCTTCTCCGCCACCTCCAGCAGGGCCTCGCTGGGCCGCGGGCCTCCGATCACCCGCACCGTGTGGATCTCCAGGAAGTGGGTCTGGGACTGGCCGGGGGGCGGCTCGAACCCGGGAGGAACCGCGCGGGGAGCCAGGAAGGCGACTCGAAAGCGTCCGGCCCCATCCGCCTGCACCGACAGAGGGCGCCCTCCCTGCAGGATCCGCTGGCGCTCGCCGATGGGATTCACCCACCAGAGCTCCAGCGGGACTCCGGGCGGGAAGCCCTCCCCTTCCAGGGTCAGCGCGTCGCCAGCCTGGGCGCAACCGGCGGAGAGCCGGGCCTCCACCCCCTCGCGAACGGTCACCGGCTGGGGCGCGCTCCGACACGGGACCTCCACCGGGATCCGGAGCACCTGTCGCTCCGTGGGATAGGTCAGGAGATCGGGTTGGGTCAGGGCGACCAGATAGGGGCGCATCTTCTCGAAGCGCACGAAAGGGGCGCGCAGGTCGATCTCCGTGACCTCCCAGCCCACCGCGTAGAGGACGGCCAGCGCGGCCAGGGTGGCGGGCCACAGACGGGGCCGCCGGCCGCTGAGCCGCCGCCAGGCGTCATAGATCGTCCCCAGCCCCCACAGCCCCACCCCCAGCCACAGCCCGGGATGCCCGCGCCATCCCGCCAGCCCGATCAGAGCCAGGGAGACGCCCACCCAGACCGCGGCCATGGATCGCTGACCCAGGGCCTGATAGGCCAGCGCCGGGAGAAGGGCATACCCGCGCGGAGGACGCCGCTCAGCCGCCAATGCGCTCGGCCTCCTGACCGTAGATCTCCTTGAACCGGCGGTCATCGATCTCGTCCGGCCGCCCGTCGAAGACCTTGATCCCATCCTTCAGCCCGATCACCCGGGTCGCGTAACGATGGACCAGATCCAGGAAGTGCAGGCTGCAGAGGACAGTGACGCCGTCCTTCCGGTTCAGCTCTTCGATGTAGCGGAGGATCGAATGGGCAAGGACGGGATCCAGGCTGGCGACCGGCTCGTCGGCCAGGAGCAGGCGGGGCTCCTGCATCAGGGCGCGGGCGATGCCGACCCGCTGCTGCTGGCCACCGGAGAGCTCGTCGGCTCGTTTGTCGGCGAGATCCGCCAGCCCCACCCGCTCCAGGGCCCGCATCGCCCGCTGCACCTCAGAAGGAGGAAAGTAGCCCAGCAGGCTGAGCCAGGGGTTGACATATCCCAGACGGCCTGCGAGGACGTTGGTGAGGACGGTCGCCCGTTTCACCAGGTTGAACTGCTGGAAGATCATGCCGATTTGGCGCCGGATCTTCCGCAGCTCCCGGGGGGAGGCGGCGGTGATGTCGATCCCGTTCCAGATCACCCGGCCGGAGGTGGGCTCGATCAGGCGGTTGATGCAGCGCAGCAGCGTGCTCTTCCCCGCCCCGCTGAGCCCGATGATGGCCACGAACTCCCCATCCTCCACCGTGAAGCTGACCTCATGCAGCGCCCGCGTCCCATCCGGATAGATCTTGGTCAAACGCTCCACAATCAGCGGCATGGGAGGTGCCCCCGGATCTCTCGGGGTCGGGTCGGGGAGAACATCGGGATTTTCCTCATCGCATGGGCGGAAGAACCCGGCGGAGGGATCCCCGGATCTGACAGGCGGGGGACCGGGAGGCCGGTCCCCCGCTTCGGGATCACTTGGCCGGCTTCACCAGATCCTCCAGCTTGTAGCCGGAGGCGCTCAGCTGAGCCCGGAACTCATCGTAGAAGGAGTCGTCCACCTTCTGCAGGCCCTCGATCTGATAGACCGTCTTCAGGGCCTGCTTGCCCTCCTCCGAGGCCGCGATCTCCAGCAGCGCCTGCCGGATCTTCTCCTTGAGGTCCGCCGGCAGATCCTTGACCACGCTGACGTTGTCGTTGGGGATCTTCGCCGTGGTGGCCAGCACCACCACCTTCTCCTTCACATCCGGCAGATCCTTCTCCACCGCGCCCCGGGCGTCCACATAGGTCGCCCCGGCGTCGCAATCCCCATTGTAGACCGCCTTGACCACGTTGGGGTGGGAGCCCGCGTTCACCGTCTCGGCGAAATCCTTGTCCGGGTCCACCCCGTTGGCCTTGAGCAGGATGCGGGGCATCAGATAGCCGGAGGTGGAGAGGGGATCCACCCAGCACATCACCTTGCCTTTGAGGTCGGCGAGGCTCTTGATCCCGGAGTCCGCCCGCACAATGATCTGCCCGGTGTAGTAGGTCTGGTTGAAGCGGACGGTGGCCAGGATCACCTCCACGCCGTATTTCTCGTGGGCCAGGAGGTAGCTTAAGGTGTTCAGCCATCCGATCTGGGCCTGGCTGGCCCCCATGGCCTCCACCGCAGCGGCGAAGCTGCTGGCCAGGTTGATCTTGACTTTCATGTTTAGCTTTTTGCTCAACAGCTCGGCCAGTTGCTCGCCCCCCCGCTTGATCTCCTCAGACTCCCCGGAGGGGACGAAGACCATCACCAGGGGGTTCTGCTCGCTGCCCAGAGGAGGCTTCTGAGGCGCGCAGGCCCCCAGGGCCAGGCCGAGGAACAGAACGCCGAGGGTCGCCACTCCCATCAGGCGTTTCATTGGAGAACCTCCTTCCTCGGATTTCGCGAACGCTCAGATCCATCTTAGGGGGGGAGGAAGGGGATGTCAAACACTATGGATTTCCAGCGTCGCGAAGGGGCCGTGGGTTGACGCAAACAGGAGGCCCGGTTACAATAACCCGCGCGCTAACAGAGGCCTGGGGAGGACGCTTAGGCGAACGAGGCGATGGATCAGGAGCGGCAACCTGCCCTCATCCTACGAACCGGGGGAAGCCCCATGGCACGCTGTGAGCTCTGCGGAAAAGGGACGGCTTTCGGCAACTACGTCAGCCACTCGAATCACGCCGAGCGCCGGCGGTTCATGGCCAACGTTCAGAAGAAGCGGGTCACCCTGAACGGGGTCACACGCCGGATCCACATCTGCACCCGCTGCCTGAAGGCCCTCCACAAGGCAAGGGCCTGATCCGCTGGCCTCCTCACGAGGGGATGGGGAGCCCGGTGAGGGCTTCCCATCCCCTGTTTTTTCATGCGGACGTGGAGCCGTTGGACGTGGGAGCCGGCTCGATGCGATGGACTTTCAGGAGGTTCGTATGGCCGGGGCGGCCGAAGGGGACGCCGGCGGTGATCACCAGGAGATCCCCGGGCTGGGCCAGGCCGCTCTGGAGGGCCGCCTGGCTGGCCGCCCCCAGCATCTCATCGGTGTTCCGCACCGCCGGCATCAGGGCAGGCTGCACCCCCCACACCAGGGCCAGCCGCCGCAGGGTGGCCGGGACCGGCGTCACCGCCAGGATGGGCACCGAGGGGCGGTGACGGGCGATCATCCGGGCCGTGTAGCCGGACATCGTGGAGGTGACGATGGCCCGGGCCCCGATCTGCTCAGCGATCTCCACCGTCGCCCGGCTGATGGCCTCCGTGACCTCCGCAGGCTCCCCGATGAGGTCCAGCCACCGGCGGTGAGGCATGGCCTCCTCCGCGATCCGGGCGATGCGCGCCATCATCTGCACCGCCTCCACCGGATAGGTGCCGGTGGCCGTCTCCGCGGAGAGCATCACCGCATCCGTCCCATCCAGGATGGCGTTGGCCACATCGCTGGCCTCCGCACGGGTCGGACGGGGATGGCTCACCATGGAGTTGAGCATCTGGGTTGCGGTGATCACCGGCTTGCCCGCCCGGTTGCACAACCGGATGATCCGCTTCTGATGGATGGGCACCTCCTCCGGAGGGATCTCCACTCCCAGGTCCCCCCGGGCGACCATCACCGCATCCGCCGCCTCCAGGATGGCCTCGATGTTATCCAGAGCCTCCCGTTTCTCGATCTTGGCGATGATCGGGATTGAGGCCCCCAGCTCCTGCAGGAGGCCTCGCAACGCGCGGACATCCTCCGCGGTGCGCACGAAGGAGAGCGCCAGGTAATCCAACCCCTGTTCCACCGCAAACCGCACATCCAGCCGGTCCTTCTCCGTGAGGGCGGGCAGGGTCAGCGGGAGGCCCGGCGCGTTGATCCCCTTATGGGAGCTCAGCGTTCCCCCACGCACCACCCGACAGACCACGTCCGTCCCGTTCACTTCCTCCACCCGGAACTCCAGCAGCCCGTCGTCCAGAAGGAGGATCTGGCCGGGCTGCACCAGGGCCACCAGCTCCGGATGGGGGAGATGGACCTCCTGAGGGCTGCCGGGGACCGGACGGGTGGTCAGGGTGATGCGCTGGCCCGGGGCGATGGAGATGTAACCTCCCTCGATGACGCCGACCCGCCAGCGCGGGCCCTGGAGGTCCCCCAGGATGGCGACGATCGCGCCTTCCTCCTGGGCCACCTGGCGCACCAGTGCGATGCGTCGGGCATGGGCGGCGTGGTCGCCGTGGGAGAAATTGATGCGGGCCACGCTCATCCCCGCCCGGATCATCGCCCGCAGGACCTCCGGATGATCCGTAGAAGGGCCCAGGGTGCAGACGATTTTGGTGCGTGGTCGCATGGACATCGTGGACCTCACCGCTCGGCCTCCATCACCGGGAGCGAATCCGGTGTCGGGATGATGGATCAACGATCCGGGTGTAAGCTGAAATCCGTTTCGGCCCGGGCTACGGCGACCCCCTCCATTGTAGGTCGAAATCGATCCTCCGGGCCGAGACACCTATCCGGGGTGTGTCCCAATTTTGTCGGGCCTGGCCGCTTTGTAGGACAACTGCTCGCAGTTGTCCTACGATTTTGGGACACACCCCTTATCCGGGGATCGCGGAGGGGAAGCGGTCTCTCCGCGCCCTGCGACGCGGCCGGGGCCATCGCGAGGAAAAGACAACCCCTGCTTTTATTCGCCCTCCTGCCGGAGGAAGCGGCTCAGCCAGGCGTCGAAGCGCCGCCAGAGACGCATCAGGCGGGAGTGCAGCTGGGCCGGCAGGTAGAGGGTGATGCGGCCCAGACGCTCCAGCCAGGGCGGCCGGGGACGCGCCAGAGGCATCCCCCACCGGACCACGGCGGCGGCCCAGGTCAGGCCGGCGCCGAAGGCCACCATCACGGCGGTGTCCCCGGATTTCAGGCGCCCCTGCTGCGCGGCCTCGCACAGCGCGATGGGGATGCTGGCGGAGGAAGTGTTTCCGTAACGATCGATGTTCACGAAGAAGCGCTCCATCGGCAATCCCAGACCCTTCGCCGCGGCCTCGATGATCCGGATGTTGGCCTGATGCGGGATGATCAGATCCACATCCTCCAGGCGCAGCCCGGCCTGAGCGACCACCTCCCGGGTGGCCTTCTCCATCACCCGAGTGGCGAACCGGAAGACCTCCCGACCGTTCATCCGGACGAAGTGACAGCCGTCCCGCACCACCGCCTCCGAGATGGGCATCCGGCTGCCGCCCGCGGGCAGGATCAGGAGCTCCCCCCCGGAGCCGTCCGCCCGGATCATGGAGGCCAGCACGCCGCCGGGGATCTCGCTCCCTTTCAGCACCACCGCCCCTGCCCCGTCCCCGAAGAGCACGCACGTGTTGCGATCGCGCCAGTTCACGATGCGGGAGAGGGTCTCGGCCCCGATGACTAGGGCGATGTCATGGGTCCCGGCCCGGATGGCGGCGGCAGCCATGTGCAGGGCATAAATGAAGCCGGAGCATCCGGCGAGCAGATCGAAGGCCCCTGCCCTTGAGGCCCCCAAGGCGTCCTGGACCAGGCAGGCGGTCGCCGGGAAGAGGTGCTCGGGGGTCACCGTGGCCACCAGGATCAGGTCCACATCCCGGGGGTTGATCCCAGCCACCGCCAGCGCCTCCTCGGCGGCGGCGATGGAGAGGGTGGCGGTGCTCTCCTGAGGGCCGGCCACCCGCCGCTCCCGGATCCCCGTGCGGGTCACGATCCACTCGTCCGAGGTGTCCACAAACTGAGCCAGCTCGTGGTTCGTAACCACCCGCTGGGGGACCGCCATCCCCCAGCCCACGATGTGCGCGTAACGGGCCATCCGACTCCCCCTGGTCAGGGATTCCGCGAGGATTCAGAAAGGGGAAGGTTCACGACGCGCCATCCTCATAACGCCGGAAGATCACGCAGGCGTTGTGGCCTCCGAAGCCGAAGGAGTTCGACATGGCCGTCCGCACCGGCTTGCGTCGCGCCACGTTCGGCACATAATCCAGGTCGCACTCCGGATCGGGGTGCTCGTAGTTGATCGTGGGCGGGATGACGCCATCGGTGATGGCGCGGATGCAGACGATGGCCTCCACCGCCCCCGCCGCGCCCAACAGGTGGCCGATCATGGACTTCGTGGAGGAGATCGGCACATCGTAAGCCGCTTCCCCGAAGACCGCCTTGATGGCCTGGGTCTCGCTCTTATCGTTGAGCGGGGTGCTGGTGCCGTGGGCGTTGATGTAATCGATGTCCCGGGGCGAGAGGCCCGCATCGGCCAGGGCCCGGCGCATGGCCAGAGCCGCTCCCTCCCCGTTCTCCAGAGGAGCGGTGATGTGATAGGCATCCGCCGAGGTCCCGTAGCCCACCACCTCCGCGTAGATCCGGGCGCCCCGGGCCCGGGCGTGCTCCAGCCGCTCCAGGATCAGGATCCCCGCTCCCTCCCCCATCACGAAGCCGTCCCGGGTCCGATCGAAGGGACGGGAGGCCCGCTCCGGCTCCTCGTTGCGGGTAGAGATGGCGCCCATCACGTTGAAAGCGGCCACGGCCACCGGGAGGATGGCCGCCTCCGCGCCGCCGGCGATCACCACGTCGGCATCGCCCCGCCGGATCAGATGCATGGCCTCGCCGATGGCGTTGGTCCCGCTGGCGCAGGCCGTGACCACGGCCATGTTGGGGCCGCGAAAGCCATAGGCGATGGCGATCAGGCCCGGCGCGGTGTCCGCCAGCATCATGGGGACCATGAACGGGCTGATCCGGTCCGGCCCCCGGGTCATCAAGGTCTCCACGCCCTGCACCAGGGCCCCGATCCCGCCGATCCCCGTCCCCAGGATCACCCCCACCCGCTCCCGATCCACATGGGCAGGATCCAGGCGAGCGTCCTGGAGGGCTTGCTGGGTGGCGGCCAGGGCGAACTGGGCGTAGCGATCCATGCGGCGGGCCTCCTTGCGGCCGAACCACGCCTCCGGGTCGAACCCCTTGACCTCGGCGGCGATACGGGTTTTCATCGCCGAGGCATCAAAGAGGGTGATCGGACCCACACCCGAGCGCCCGGCCACCACGTTCCGCCAGAACGTCTCCACATCGTTCCCCAGGGGCGTGATCGCCCCCATCCCGGTGATCACCACGCGCGTCATCTCGAAAAGCCTCCTCTCGATGCCCACTCCTCGCATCTCAAGCCTGAGGACTCCGATCCCCCTTCGATGGGCTTTCATGTCGGACAGCGCGCGGGGTGCGAAAAACGACCCCCTCGGCCCCTCCGGAGGGCCTCGCCCCGTCCGCCGGCGTCCGGGCTCCTCGTTGAAAGCCCACAGAAGGAGAGGGCTTCTTCTGAAAAGAAAACACCTTCCTTCGGGAAATGTTACGCCGTCGGCGGACCCGGCTCCGCATGCCCGGGCGAGCGGGAGCGACGGGCGAAAGCGGCAGGGAGGATCTGCAGGGCACCGGCGAGCAGGCCGATCAGGGCCATCGCCCCGCTCAGGACCCACTGGGCGAAGACGAGGGGCGAGAGGAGCACGATCCGATAGACCGGGCGGGCGGTGAGCGCGAGGGCATAGCCGCCCGGCAGCGCCCGCTCCAGCGTCTCGCCGTCGCGGAGCGATGGAAGCGCCTCCTGCCAGACCACCTCGCCGGTCCCTTCCCGGAAAACCGTCAGCGTCCGCGGGAGGCTCAGCCGGAGGATCCAACCGGCCTGGGGGAGGGCGGCGAAGGCCTCGCCTTCCGGAGAGGGATGCAACAACAGGCTGGAAACCGGTGGGGCGTCCAGGGCGGCGCGCAGCGTCAGCGGCCCTTCCGGCCCGGCCGCCCGGAGCTCCAGCACGGCGCCCTCGCGCCACGCCAGGGCGATGTAAGGTCCCAGACGTAGAGGACGGTTCGGCGCGAAGGTCAGCCCCCCCACAGGGTTCCCTTGCTCCCAGAGGACGATCCGCCCTTCCTCCAGGGTCAGCCAGAACGCTCCGACGGACCGCCCTTCCCCCGGCGCCAGGGAAACCGAGAGCGGAGGCGGAAGGGCCTCGCCGGCGATCCCCACAAGGATGGCCCCCAGGAGGGCGGCCGCGCTAAGGGCGGCCCACCGACGCCGGGCCGCGGCCGCCTCCAGGGCGTGGACCAGCAGGCTCAGCCCCAGGGCGGCCCATGCCAGCCGCCAGCCCGGCGTCTCCCTCAGGGCCCACAGACCCAGGCGCTCCAGCGGATCGAACAGGGCGCCGAAGCGCAGCCGGGCCCGGGCCACCCAGAGGCCATAGGCCGGATCGCGCGGCTCCGGCGCCTGGGAGGCCAGAAGCATCCAGAGGAGGCCGAGGGCAAGCAGCGCCGCCGGGATGCCGATCCCCCAGGGGCTGCTCAGCCATCCCCATACGCGGCGCAGAAGATGCCATCCCTCGCGGATCCCATGCGCCCATCCGGGCGAGGGCATCCAGGGGGGAATCCGGACGCTTCTCCGATTTTCCGCTGATTCTGAAGAAGGATGTTCCCGCATCGAGGGAATCACCGGGGTCTGGAAAGCCACCTGCGGGATTCGAACCCGCGACCCCCCGCTTACGAGGCGGGTGCTCTACCGGCTGAGCTAAGGTGGCATCCGCGACTTCAATTATACGGGAATCCGAGGAGCTCGACAACCCGGCAAGCCCCTGCGATCGGGCTTTCCGGCGGTCCCCCCAGGCCGGCCATGAGGCGCCGCAAGCGGTCGTCCCTCCTCGCTCCGGGCTTGGTCCTCATCTTGCTTTTCCCTGAGCCCCCTCCCAAAATCCCTTCCGGAGGACGGGACGATGACGCGGGTGATCTCGATCGACCCCGAGCGCCCGGATCCGGGGACCATCGCCCGGGCGGCGGAGATCCTGCGGGAGGGCGGCCTGGTGGCCTTCCCCACGGAAACCGTATACGGGTTGGGGGCCGACGGCCTCAACCCCAAGGCCCTGGAGCGCCTGTTCGCCGCGAAGGGTCGGCCGCCCACCGACCCCGTGATCCTCCACATCGCGGACCTGGAGATGCTACCCCGGCTGGCCCGGGAGATCCCTCCCCCTGTCTGGACCCTGGCGCAGCGCTTCTGGCCGGGCCCCCTGACCCTGGTGCTGCCCAAGCAACCTGCGGTCCCCGATCTCGCCACCGCCGGCCTGCCGACGGTAGCGGTGCGGATGCCCGCCCATCCGGTGGCCCTGGCCCTGATCCGAGCGGCAGGGACGCCCATCGCGGCCCCCAGCGCCAACCGGTTCGGCCACGTCAGCCCAACCACCGCCCGGCACGTCCTGGAGGACCTGGAGAGCCGCATCGATCTCATCCTGGACGCAGGCCCCACGGCCATCGGGGTGGAGTCCACGGTGCTGGACCTCACCCGGCCGGTGCCCACCATTCTCCGACCAGGGGGCTTGCCCCGCGAGGCCCTGGAGGCCGTTCTCGGGCCGGTGGCTGTGTTCGACCGCGCGGTGGCGGGTCCCGCGCCTTCCCCCGGGATGCTGCCCAAACATTATGCGCCCCGCACGGAGCTGGTGGTCCTGCTGGGGCCGAAAGAGAGGCTGCGCCCGCACCTGCGGGAGATCGCTCGCCACTACGTCCAGCAGGGACACCGGGTGGGGCTGTTGATTGCGGAGGAGGACCGCGCGGCTGTGGCCGACCTGCCCGTTGAGGTCGCGATCCTGGGCTCGGAAGCGGACCTGGCGAGCATCGCCCGCCGGCTGTATCCGGCGCTCCGGGAGCTGGACCAGCGGGGGCTGGATCTGATCCTCGCCCGGGAGTTCGGGGCCGAGGGGCTGGGGCTGGCCATTCGGGATCGCCTCATCCGCGCCGCCGGCGGCCGGGTCATCCGGATCGAAGAACCATCGTAGGGGCGAGAGATCTTCGCCCGGGAGGTCTGCCGACCCATGGGGATCATCCACATCGGATGCTGCGGGTTCCCCAAAGCGCGATCGGTTTACTTCCGGATGTTCCGGGCTGTCGAGGTCCAGCAGACGTTCTACGATCCGCCCCAGCCGAAGACGCTGCGGCGATGGCGCGAGGAGGCGGGGCCGGATTTTGTTTTCACCATTAAGGCGTGGCAGCTCGTCACCCACCCGGCGAGCAGCCCGACTTACCGCCGGTTGCGGCACCCCCTGGCCCCTGAGGAACGCCCTCAGGCCGGCGCCTTTCAGGACACGCCGGTGGTGCAGCGGGGATGGGCTGCCACGGTGGAGGCGGCGAAGGCCCTAAGCGCGGCGGTCGTGCTGCTGCAGTGCCCGGCCTCCTTCACCCCGACCCCTGCCCACCTCCGCAACCTGGAAGCCTTCCTCGAACGCGTCCGGGAGGTCCCCTTCCGGCTGGCCTGGGAGCCCCGGGGCGACTGGCCGGAGGCGGTGATCCGTCGCATCTGCGAGCGCTACCGGCTGATCCATGCCGTAGATCCTCTGGCGAGCGCCCCGGTCACCGGCGACGTCGCCTACTTCCGCCTCCACGGCCGGACCGGATACGCTTATCGTTACACCGACGCGGACCTGGAGGAGCTCTGGGCCCGCTGTCAGGGGTTCCGGGAGGCCTTCGTGTTCTTCAACAACGTGTCCATGTGGGAGGATGCCCGGCGGTTCCAGGAGATGGTCCGGCTCCGGCCGCCCTCTCCGGATGGGGCTACAATTTAAGTGAGAAGAGGTTCTCCCGCGCGCTTCCTCGCTGTCCGGCACGATGGGAAAACCGGGTGAGGGAGGTCGACCATGTTTACCGAGCGGGATCTGCGGGAGCTGGCTGCGCTGGAAAGCCCGGATGTCCCCGTCCTGAGCCTCTACCTGAATGTAGATCCCCGCCATCAGACCAAGGATCATTACCGGTTGAACCTGCGGCATCTGCTGGAGCGCGTGGAGGACCAGGTTTCCCGGGCCGATGTGGAGGCGGTTCAGCGTTTCGTCGAACGGGAATACGATGGCTCGGGGCGGGGCCTGGCCGTGTTCTCCGCCCAGGCTCGCGGCCTGTGGCGGGTCTTCACCCTTGCCGTTCCCACCCCCAACCTGGCCTTCGTAGGGCGCAAGCCCTATGTCTTTCCATTGGCCAAGCTCTGGGACGCTTACGGCCGCTTCCTGATCGCGCTGGTGGACAAGACCCATATCCGCCTGCTGTTCTACCAGATGGGGGAGCTCCGGGAGACCCTGGAGCTGCGCGGGGAGCCCATCAAGCGCCACAAGCAGGGGGGCTGGGGAGCGGAGAAGCTCCAGCGACACGAAGACGAGGTGGCCTATCGCAACCTGAAAGAGGCGGCCGAGCTGACGGTGGGCTTCTGTGAACGCCACCAGCCCCGCTACCTGCTCCTCGGCGGGGCGGACCCGACCGTCGTGGAGTTCCGGGAGCTCCTGCCCTCCCCCTGGCGGGATCGCATCGCCGGGACGATCCCGGGGGACCGAATGGCGGATGAGGAGGAGCTCCGGGAGGCGGCCCTGCGCGTCCTCCAGCAGGTCGAACGGGAGCGGGAGTTCGCCCTGGTGGAGACGGCCATCACCGCGGCGTCCAAAGGGGCCAACGGGGTGATCAACCTGGAGGACACCCTGCGGGCGGCTGCCGAGGGCCGGGTGCAGGTATTGCTGGTGGCCGACGGCTTCCACGCTCCGGCTTACCGGTGCGCCGGCTGCGGCTTCCTCACCACGATCCCGCGCGCATCCTGCCCCTTCTGCGGCGCGGCCTTCGAAACGCTGCCGGACGCCGTGGACTGGCTGATCGCCACGGTGCTGGAGAACGGCGGCCAGGTGGAGATCGTCGAGGGCCATCCCCGCCTGCGGGAGCTCGGCACGGCCGCCCTGCTGCGCTACTGAGGGAGACGCTCCGCCTGAGCGTGATCCGCGGTCTCCTCTGGACTATAGGAGGAAGGAGCCTCAAAATGGCTCTGAAGATTTCCATCGCTGAAGCCAGGAAAGATTTCTCTGCGCTGCTCAAGCGCGCCCGGGAGGAACCGGTGATCATAACCCGGCGGGGCGAGCCGGCGGCGGTGATCTTGCCCTTCGATGAATACGCGCGCTTGCAGCGACTGAAGGCCTATTCCACCATGGTGCGTCTCTCCCAGGAGATGAAGGGGATCGACATCCGCGCCACCGAGTTAGACGAAGCCTCCCGGAGGGAGCTGGAGGAACGGACGAGGTGAAGAAGGAGGCCTTGAAGGTCTGCCGCTACCCGGTGGGGGGACGCCGCTAAAGGGCCAGCGAAGATTCCCCCCGGCCTCCCACGAGCAGCCAGGCGCTGAGGAGGGTGGCGAAGGCGAGCGCCGTCAGGATCCCTGTCAGCAGGAGCGCGGCTCCCAGGTCGCTCTCCATGGCCGACAGGATGGCGAGCGGCATGGTCTGGGTGCGCCCGGGCATGTTCCCGGCAAACAGATACGTGGCGCCGAACTCCCCGACCGCCCGCGCCCAGCAGAGGATCAGGCCGGAGAACATGCCCGGGAAGGCCAGGGGCAACCTCACGTGCTGCCAGATGCGGATCGAAGACGCTCCATCCACGGCGGCGGCCTCTTCCAGCTCCTTCGGCACCATCATGAACCCCAGGCGCGCTCCCCGGATGTAGAAGGGCACGGAGATGAACAGCTGGGCCGTCACAACCCCGGCGGGGGTGAAAGGCAACGAGATCCCCATCCGCTCCAGAAGCGGGCCCAGCGCCCCTTGCCGCCCGAAAACCAGCAGCAGCAAAACCCCCGCGGCGATCGGCGGGACGACGATGGGCAGCTCCACCAGCCCTTCTACCAGCGTCTTGCCCGGGAACCGTTGCCGGGCCAGCAGATACGCCAGCGGGGTTCCCAGCACCAGGGCGGCCAGCACGGTCGCCAGGCTGGTCTGCAGCGTGAGCTGGAACGCCTGACGGACCAGGGCGGAGCCCGTTTCCTCCCAGAGAGGGATCCTCAGGAGATAGAAGATCAGGATGGGGAAGGGGCTGATCAGGAACAGGGCCAGGGGAAGGCTCCACACATACAACCAGATCCCGGAGCGCAGGAAGACCTGCGGCCTCGCTCCGCCCCGGCGAGGAAACGCGGCGATGCGATCCGTAACCATGCGCAACCTCCCCACGACAGGTCCGCCTATGGCGCGCCAAACCCCCAGCGCTGCATGACCGCCTGGCCCCGGGGGGAACGCAACAGATCCACAAAGGCGCGCGCCGCGACGGGATGCGGCGCCTCCTTCAAAAGGGCGATCGGATAGCGGGCGATCACGTTCAGGGAATTCGGGATCTCCACCACCCGCACCTTCTCCCGATAGGCCGGCGTCACGTCTGTGCGGTAGACGAAGGCGGCGTCCGCCTCCCCCAGGGCCACCCGGGCCAGGGCGGCCTTGACGTTGGGCTCTGAGGAGGCCACGTTCCGCAGCACCCGCTCCGCGAAATCCGGCCCGTAAGCCGGATCCCGGGCGGCGCGGGCCAGCACCTCCCGGGCGTAAGCCCCGATGGGCGCCTCCGGTCCGGGCAAAGCCAGGCGCAGGCCGGGCCGGGTCAGGTCCGCCAGGGCGGCGACGCCGCCGGGGTTGGAGGCCGGCACCACGATCACCAATCGGTTGGTGGCGAAGATCCACGGACCCTCCGCCACCCGGCCGGCCCGCGCCACCTCCTCCATGTTTTTCTCATCCGCGGAGGCGAAGAGATCTGCTGGCGCTCCCTGCAGGATCTGGGTTCGCAAGATGGAGGAAGCGCCGAAGTTGAAGATGACCTTCGCCCCGGGATGCTCCTGCTCAAAGAGCACGGCGAGCTCCCGAAAGGGCTCGGTGAGAGAGGCGGCCGCGAACACGATCACCTCCCCTTCCCGCGCGGGAGCGCTCGCGGTCGGATCCGGGGGAGAACCTTTCCCGGCGCAGGCGGCCAGGATCGCCGCGCTGAGCAGGAAGATGCGGATGCGACGCATGAGGGCACCGCCTCACGTCTCCAGCCGGGCCACCAGGGCGCCGGCAGGTCCAGGATCGAAGCCGCCGATGGCCTCCAGTTCCTCCCGGAAGCGGCGGCCGCTCAATACCTCCAGCAAAGCCTCCACCGCAGGGGTCCGGAAGAACGCCTCCGGGATGACCAGGTCGTAACGGGATTCCGCCAGGGGCAGGAACCCCAGCCCGAAGATCCGGGCGACGGGCAACACCCCTGGCCCCGCATCGGCCAGCCGGGCGGTGAGCGCCGCGGCCACCTCCAGATGATCCCGGGCCCGCCAGCGGAGGGCGGGAAGGGCCGAGGGCGGGACGCCCTCCCGACGAAGCCGCCACGCCAGGATCCGCTGGCTGCCCGCCCCGCTCTCCCGCAGGAGAACCCGCAAGCCGGGCCGGGCCAGATCCTGGAGGTGATGGATCCGACCGGGGTTGCCGGCAGGCACCATCACTCCTTCCACCCAGCGGGCCAGGGTGACGACCGCCACGGGGCGCCCGGCCAGGATGCGACGGATCGCCGGGAGATTGTCCATCCCCCGCACCGGATCCGCGAGATGGGTGCCGGCGATGTGGAGCTCCCCGCGCGCCAGGGCCTGCAGCGCCGCCTGGCTGTTCATCGGGATCCAGCGCAGGCGATATTCCGGGAACCGTTCCCTCAGATGCGCGGCCAGCAGCGCCAGGGCCGGGTTGCACCCTCCGATGAGCAGCGTCCGCTCCAGGATCGCCGGGGGGACCCGCAGGGCCACCCGGACCCGTCCGGGGCGTCCGCCTTCCACGAGGAAGCCGTCGGCCGGGGCGTGAAACCCCCATGCTTCCTGCAACGGCCACGCGATGAGGCGCTCCCCCACCCGAGCGAGGCCCACCCGCCGCGTCGCCGGCTGGCCCCGCCGGACCGGGAGCGGCCATTCGGCCTCCAGGATCTGCGCCGCCGGGGGAGCCGGGAACAGATCCTCCACCCGGCACGAGAGGGCCTGGGCCAGGCGGAGGGCCACCGCCACGTTGGGCAGATACCGGCCGGCCTCGATGGCGCTGAGGGCCTGCCGGCTCAGCCCGGCCCGCCGCGCCAGCTCGGCCTGGCTCATCCCCTGCCCCTCCCGGATCTCCCGCACCCGGTTCTCCCCACCCTCCAGCCGCACACGCCGTCCCATCGCATCCCTCCCGTGGAACACACCGCGATGGTAATGGATTCCGGTCAATTTGTCAATTATCATTGACACCCCAGGCGCCGGAAGGCAGGGCCCAGCGCGGCTGCGCTCCTTCCGCAGGAGCGGGGATGTGTCCCAAAATCGTGGGACAACTGCTCGCAGTTGTCCCACAAGGTGGATTACAATAGAGGGTCGGTGTGAGAACGCAGAAGGCCCGCAGAGGGTTCTGCAAGGGCAGGTCGAAACCCAGGGACGGAGGAGGCTGTGAATTCCGCGACATCGACCTCTCCCCGCCCGGCCTCAGGCGGGCGGTATTACCGGCTGTTCGTGGCGGTCCTGCTCGCCTCCACGTTGCTTTCCACCTGGCTGGGGATCGCCGTGGTGATGGCCGCGCGCGCCCAGCGCTGGCGGGCGATGGCCGGCGCGGGAGGCTCCGGCGGCGGCCCGCTGGGCCTGCCGCCCATCTCCGAGGTGGGGCGGATGCTCAATCCCATCGAGTGGCTCAACCCGGCGCCCGCATGGCCGGTCCCCGGCCGTCTGAACATCCTGGTGCTGGGCGTGGATCGCCGGCCCGACGAACAGGACGTCCCGGTCCGCTCCGATGGGATCATGCTCATCGGCCTGGACCCCATCAGCGATACGATCTCCGTGCTCTCCATCCCCCGGGATCTCTATGTGCCCATCCCCGGGCTGGAGGAGCGCGGGATCTCCCAGAGCCGCATCAACACCGCGTGCTTCTACGGGGACTATTACCACCTCGGCGGATGCGGGGAGCTGGCCAAGCGGACGGTGGCTTACAACTTCGGCGTCCCGGTGCACCGCTACGTCCTCCTGGACTTCAACGGCTTCAAGCGGATCATCGATCTGGTGGGCGGGATCGAGGTGGATGTGCCCCGCACCATCGTGGACAACGCTTACCCCACGGATGACTATCGCACGGAGCGCCTGGTGATCCCGGCCGGGCGGATCCATATGGATGGGGAGCTGGCGCTGAAGTATGTGCGGACCCGGCATGCGGACAGCGATTTCGGGCGGCTGAAGCGGCAACAGCAGGTACTGATGGCCCTGCGGGCGAAGGTCCTTTCCCTTCAGACCCTGCCCCAGATCCCGGAGATCCTGCGGACCCTGGGCAACTCTGTGCAGACGGATCTGACGATCCCGGAGATGCTGGCCATCGCCCAGTTCGCCCGGGGGGTGCCGGAGGAGCGGATCCGCCTGCTCGCCGTGGAGCCCTCCATGGTCCGCCCCTGGCAGACGCCGGGGGGCGCGGCGGTCCTGATCCCCAACCGCCAGGCGCTGGCGGCGCTGATGGAGGCGTTCAACTGGGAGCGATAGGCCGGGGGAAGGGGATCAGCCGGAAGAAGCTTTTTCCTGCAGGGCGCGGAGGTAGCACCAGGGCCGGATCAGGTCGCGGCCTTTCCCCAGCCGCTCCCGCAGGGCGGCGCGCATGACCTCCCGCTCATCCCAGGGATATTCCACGGTCCCGTAACACAGCGAGGGCTCGTGGCCTTTGCCGCAGGCGATCACCAGATCGCCCGGCCCCGCCAGGTCCACCGCGAAGCGGATGGCCTCGGCCCGGTCCGGGATGCGCCAGAAATCCACACCCTCCACGCGCCCTTCTGCCCGCACGCCCTCGGCGATGGCCTCCAGGATGGCCTCCAGATCCTCCGTCCGGGGATCCTCGGCGGTGATCACGATGCGGTCCGCCAGCCGTCCGGCCACGCGGCCCATCATCCCCCGCTTCTGCACGTCCCGCAGCCCGGCGCTGCCAAAGACCACGATCACCCGCCCCGAGGTCATGCGCCGGACGGTCTTCAGGGCCTGCTCCAGGGCATTCGGCGTGTGGGCGAAATCCACGATGGCGATGAAATCCTGCCCCTCGTCGATCCGTTCCATCCGGCCCGGGACGCCCGGGAGGCGCCGCACGCCCTCGGCGATGGCCTCCGGCGGCAACCCCAGGGCGACTCCAACCCCCACGGCGGCCAGGATGTTGGAGATGTTGTATTCCCCCACCAGGACGGTCTCGATGGGGATGGCGCCGACCGGCGTGCGGGCGATGAAGCGGGTGCGGCCCGGCTCGAAGCGGACCTCCTCGGCCGTCAGGTCGGCCGGCTTCTCCCGGGCGTAGCTCAGGTAGCGATCGGCCGGGATGCGCCGGAAGTAATCGTAAGAGGGATCCTCGGCGTTCAGGATCGAGGTTTTGGGGAGCCCTTTGCGGGCGGAAGCCCGGAGCATCTCGAACAGGCGGGCCTTGGCGGCCCGGTAGTTCTCCCATGTGCCGTGGAAGTTCAGGTGCTCGTGGGTGAGGTTGGTGAGGACGGCGATGTCGAAGTCGCAGGCGGTGACCCGGTGCTGGGCCAGGCCCTCGGAGGTGGTCTCCAGCACGGCGTGGGTGAGGCCCGCCTCGACCATCTCGCGGAGATAGCGCTGGACTTCCGGGGCCTCGGGCGTGGTGGTGTGGAGGCCGGTCTCATAGACCCGATCCCCGATCACGGCGTTCACGGTGCTGATCATCCCCGCCCGGACCCCGGCGGCGGTGAGGATGGAGTGGATGAGGTTCACGGTGGTGGTCTTGCCGTCGGTCCCCGTCACACCGATCAGGATCAACCGGCGGGAGGGGAAGTCGTGGAAGGCGGCGCAGAGCCAGGCCAGCGCCTCCCGTCCGCTGGGAACCTCCACGTAGGCCACGTCCTCCGGGAGAGGGAGCGTCTCCCGGGGCCGCTCCCCGACCACCGCCGCCGCCCCGCGGGCCAGGGCGTCGGGGATGAAGGCGTGCTTGTCGTGCTGCAGCCCGCGGTAGGCCACGAAAAGGGCTCCCGGCCGGACCTGCCGGGAGTCGGTCACCACGTCCTGAATCCACGGGTCGCCACCGGTGTGACGATACGGGAAAGGAAGGGCCTGAAGCAGCTGGGAGAGGGTCCGAGGGGCCATGGCGATCTCCCGGCCAGGATGTCAACCGCGCGCTTCATCCGGCAAGGGTGCGGAGGGCTCCCCAGGGGGCGCCCCTTCGAGCAGGGGGGCCAGGAGGGCGCGGCGCTCCGCTTCCCAGCGGGCGATCCAGGAGCGCTCCTCTTCGGTGAGGGCCGCCCGGAGGAGGAGATCCGGGCGACGTTCCCAGGTCCGCCGGAGGGACTGCATCCGGCGCCACCGGGCGATGGCCTGGTGATGGCCGGAGCGCAGGACTTCGGGGACCTCCCAGCCCCGATAGACGGCGGGGCGGGTGTAGTGGGGATGCTCCAGGAGGCTCCCCGCGAAGGAGTCGTGCCGCGGGGCCTCCGGATCGCCCAGCACGCCGGGCACCAGGCGCACCACAGCGTCGAGGATCACCAGGGCGGCGGGCTCGCCGCCGGTCAGGACGAAGTCGCCGATGGAGATCTCGTCGGTCGCCAGGTGCTCCCGCACCCGTTCGTCCACGCCCTCGTAATGACCGCAGATCAGCACCAGGCGGGGATGGCCGGCCAGCTCCCAGGCCACCTCCTGGGTGAAGCGCCGCCCGGCCGGGTCCAGGAGGATGATGGGGATCTGCATACGCTCGGCCTCCGGGACCTCCGCCAGGATATGCTCCACGGCGTCGAAGATCGGCTCCGGCCGCATGACCATCCCGCCGCCCCCGCCGTAAGGCGTGTCATCGGTCACCCGATGCCGTCCGATGCCGAAGGCGCGCAGGTTGTGGATCACGATCTGAACGTGTCCAGACTCCTGAGCGCGCTTCAGGATGCTGACCCGCAGGGGGCTCTCAAAGTATTCCGGGAACAACGTCACGACGTCAATCCGCACGCCCGTTCACCTTTCGATGGCGCAAGGGTTGCGGCGGAAGCAAGAGTTCGCGGCTAAAGTTGCTCCTACAAAAAGATGGTTTCTGCAGGAGGGGCTTTCGCCCCGAACTTTCCGCCTTTGATGGCACAAGGCCGCCCCGGCAGGATGAATGCCGAAATGAATTTCGGCTCATGCATTGGCTTCAGTCCCAAACCTCGGTCTTTGACGACGCAAGAGTTCGCGGCTAAAGCCGCTCCTACAAAAAGATGGTTTCTGCAGGAGGGGCTTTAGCCCCGAACTTTCCGCCTTTGATGGCACAAGGGTCTCAGCGAAGCCGCCCCGGCAGGATGGATGCCGAAACGAATTTCGGCTTACGCATTGGCTTCAGCGCGGCCCGAATTCAATTGTGAAGATCCATCTTTCAAGGCGCAAGAAGGATGTTTTTCGGTCGGCGCATGCCGACCGCCGGCCGAAGGCTCTGCGCCGATTGCAATCGGCCTCTTCAGGCGCTGCGCGCCAGGCGTCGGCCTTCGCCGACGCGAAGGATTTTCCCGGTCGGCGCAGGCCGACCGTCGGCCGTAGGCCTCCGGAAGCCGAATTCATTCGGCACGCAGGCCGACCGCCGGCCGAAGGCTCTGCGCCGATTGAAATCGGCCTCTCAAGGCGCTGCACGCCAGGCGTCGGCCTCCGCCGACGCAAAGAACGCTTTCCCGGTCGGCGCAGGCCGACCATCGGCCGTAGGCCTCCGGAGGCCGAATTCATTCGGCACGCATGCCGACCGTCGGCCGAAGGCTCTGCGCCGATTGAAATCGGCCTCTCAAGGCGCTGCGCGCCAGGCGTCGGCCTCCGCCGACGCAAAGGGTTTTCTCGGTCGGCGCAGGCCGACCGTCGGCCGTAGGCCTCCGGAAGCCGAATTCATTCGGCACGCAGGCCGACCGCCGGCCGAAGGCTCTGCGCCGATTGGAAATCGGCCCTCCCAGGCGCTGCGCGCCGGGCGTCGGCCTCCGCCGACGCAAGACCCCTTCCCGGTCGGCGCAGGCCGACCGTCGGCCGTAGGCCTCCGGAGGCCGAATTCATTCGGCACGCATGCCGACCGCCGGCCGTAGGCTCTGCGCCGATTGAAATCGGCCTCTCAAGGCGCTGCGCGCCAGGCGTCGGCCCCGCCGACGCGAAGGGTTTTCCCGGTCGGCGCAGGCCGACCGTCGGCCGTAGGCCTCCGGAGGCCGAATTCATTCGGCACGCAGGCCGACCGCCGGCCGAAGGCTCTGCGCCGATTGAAATCGGCCTCTTAAGGCGCTGACGCGCCGGGCGTCGGCCTCCGCCGACGCGAAGGATTTTCTCGGTCGGCGCAGGCCGACCGTCGGCCGAAGGCCCCTGGAGGCCGAATTCATTCGGCACGCATGCCGACCGCCGGCCGTAGGCTCTGCGCCGATTGAAATCGGCCTCTCAAGGCGCTGCGCGCCAGGCGTCGGCCTCCGCCGACGCAAAGAACGCTTTCCCGGTCGGCGCAGGCCGACCGCCGGCCGTAGGCCTCCGGAGGCCGAATTCATTCGGCGTGCAGGCCAACCATCGGCCGAAGGCTCTGCGCCGATTGAAATCGGCCTCTTCAGGCGCTGACGCGCCAGGCGTCGGCCTTCGCCGACGCGAAGGATTTTCCCGGTCGGCGCAGGCCGACCGTCGGCCGAAGGCCTCCGGAGGCCGAATTCATTCGACGGACATGTTGCCGCCTCCAGCGTTGCCTCGCCCCTCCTCGCGGGCCTCGGGGGCCTTGCGCTCCCCTCGCTCCTCGCGGCCGAAGCGCTGCAGGGTCTCCGCCATCTCCCGGAGCCGCTGATCCACGCGCGCGTTGATCGTCCCCTCCGGATACCGGCCGTCGGGCCCGCGCTCCCCCGCGGGGATGCCGGTGAGGATCTCGATGGCCTCGTCAACGGTGCGGGCGGCCCAGATGTGGAACTTCCCCTCCCGCACCGCCTCGACGACCTCCTCCCGGAGCATCAGGTTGCGGACGTTGGCCTCGGGGATGATCACGCCCTGCTCCCCTGTGAGCCCCTTGACCTTGCACGTGTAGTAAAAGCCCTCGATCTTCTCGTTCACCCCCCCGATGGCCTGCAGCTCCCCCTTCTGGTTGATGGAGCCGGTGATGGCGATGCCCTGGCGGATGGGGACGTCGGCGAGGGCCGACAGCAGGGCGCACAGCTCCGCGCAGGAGGCGCTGTCGCCCTCCACCCCGGAATAGGACTGCTCGAAGACCAGGCGGGCGGAGAGGGTCAGCGGCTTGTCCTGGGCGTATTTGGAGGCCAGGTAGCCGCTGAGGATGAGGACGCCCTTGGTGTGGATGGGGCCGCCCAGGCGGGCTTCCCGCTCGATGTCGATCACCCCCTCCCGTCCCAGGGCGACGGTGGCGGTGATGCGGTTCGGCCGGCCGAAGCGATAGTCCCCCAGGTCCAGCACCGAGAGGCCGTTGACCTGGCCCACCTTCGCGCCCTCCACATCGATGAGCAGGGTCCCCTCGGCGATCAGCTGGCGGATGCGCTCCTCGATGAGGTTGGAGCGATAGACCTTGGCCTCCAGGGCCTGGCGGACGTGCTCGGCGGTCACCAGGGGGGAGCCGGCCTTGCGGGCCCAGAAGCTGGCCTCCCGCACCAGGTCCGCCACCTCGGCGAAACGCGTGGAGAGGCGGGTCTGGTCCTCGGCCAGCCGCCCGCCGTATTCGATCACCCGGGCCACCGCCCCGGCGTCCAGATGGCACAGATCCTCCTTCCGGCAGAGGGTACCGATGAGGGCGATGTAATCCCGCATCCCGTTCTCGTCCCAGGGCATCTCGATGTCGAAGTCGGCCTTCACCTTGAAGAGCTCGCTGAACTCCTCATCGTAGAGATACAGCAGGTGGTAGAGGAGCGGGCTGCCGATGAGGATGACCTTCACGTGAAGGGGGATGGGCTCGGGGTCCAGGGTGCGGGTGGTGAGCAACCCCATGCGCTCTCCGGGCTCCTCGATCTCGACGGCCCGCTGCCGCAGGGCGCGCTTGAGGCCCTCCCAGACGAAGGGGTTGACCAGAACCCCCTCCACGGGCATCACCAGGTAGCCTCCGTTGGCCCGGTGCAGCGCCCCGGCGCGGATCAGGGTGAAGTCGGTGTGCAGCACCCCGAGCAGGCTCTCCTTCTCCAGGCGGCCGAAGACGTTGGGGAAGGTGGGGTTCCACTCGATGATCACCGGGGCTCCCTGCTGCTCGGCGTTGTCCACCAGCACGTTCACGGTGTATTTGCGCAGGGCCAGATCCCCGAAGGCCGGCAGGGGGAGGGGGAAGGGAAGCCCCGGGGCACCCTCCTCGCGGCTCCGGAACTGGTCCACGTTCTCGACGATGTCCTCCTGCACCGCCTTGAGGTAGGCGATCACCTCGGGGAGGTCCCGGTATTTCTCGAAGAGGTCGTCCATCAGCCCCTCGACCACGAAGAGGGCCACCTCCCGGTTCAGCCGGCGCAGCCGCTCCTGGGCGGCCCGCTCCAGCTGGCGGATCTCCTTGAGGGCCTGTTTGACCTCCTCTTCGAAGGCCTCCCGGCGGCGGCGGAGCAGCTCCTGCATGGCCGGAGGGAGAGCGGCGAACTGCTGGTCCGTGATGGGCCGTCCGCCCAGGAGGGGGATCACGGCGATGCCCATGGGGGTGACCTCCACCATCATCTCCTGAGCCATGGCCCGCTGGTTGAGGCGCCTGAGGATCTCCTCCCGCTGCTGGTTGATCTCCTTGAGGATGGCCTCGCGGCGGGCGTTGTATTCATCGCTTTCGAAGACGCGGGGGATCTCCCGGCGCACCCCCTCGATGAGCCGCTGCATGTCCCGTTGCAGCTCCCGGCCCCGGCCGGGCGGCAGGCGCAGGGCCCGCGGCCGGGAGGGGTCCTGGAAGTTGTAAACGTAGCACCAGTCGGGGGGCGTAGGCTGGTTTTTCGCCCGGGCCTCCAGGAACATCTGGACGCCGGTCATGCGGCCGACGCCGGGGGGACCGGCCACATAGATGTTGAAACCCTGGTCCGGGATGTCCAGCCCGAACTCCAGGGCGGCCACCGCCCGGGGCTGCCCGATCAGGCCGGCGAGGGGGGGATGCTCTTCGGTGGAGCGCAGCGGCAGGGTGTTCGGATCCACGGTGCGGCGCAGGGCCTCCGGCGGAAGGGAACGGGCCATCGGGCTTCCTCCTTCTCACACAGGATCAATGAACACGGATGCCGGGAACGAAGCGGTGTGCTCTCATGAAGCATAGTCCGTTTTGTCGTTTCGCTCGGAGCGGGGGGCCCTTGCCGGCGGGGAGGCGGCGGCCCACAAACCGGCGCCGAGGATCAGGGCCCCGCCGATCAGATGGGCGAGGCCGAGGGGCTCCCGGAGGAGGAAGTGTCCCAGCAGCGCCCCGTAGAGGGGCAGCGTGTTGTAGAACATCATCGCGCCGCCCGGGCCCAGCCGGCGCACCCCCGCGTTCCACGCCAGGAAGCCCAGGACGGTGGGGGCGATCCCGATGTAAAGGACAGCCAGGGCCACCTCCGGGCCTCCCCGCAGCGGCAGGAAGCGCTGTTCGATCAGCGCGGCGGGGATCAGCAGGGGGAGCGCCAGGGCCATGGAGAGGGCGGTGGTGGAGAGGGCGGAGCGGCGGGCCATGACCCGGCGCCCGAGGACCGAGTAAAGCCCCCACAGGGTCAGCGCGGCCAGCACCATCAGATCCCCGCGCCGGCCCTGCAGGGAGCGCCAGAACGTCGGGGAGCCGCCGGAGATCACGATCCCCACCCCGATCAGCCCCAGGAGGGCGGCGATCCCCTGCCGCGCGGAGAAGGGCTCCCGGATGAGGAGGGCCGTCAGGAGGCCGGTGATCAGCGGGCCCAGGCCGTTGATCAGCGTGGCGTTGACGGCGGTGGTCTCGCGCAGACCCCCATAGAGGGTGGGGGCGAAGAAGGCCACACCGGTCAAGGCCATGGCGAGCAGCAACGGGAGGTCCGGCCCGGGCCGGCGCTCCGTCGGCGGCCGGGCTCGCAGCAGGACCCCGAAGCAGAGGACCGCCAGGGCGAAGCGGAGGGCCGAAAGGGTGAAGGGTCCGATGCTGTCCCGCAGCCACCGCCCCAGGATCATGTTGGTGGCCCAGGTGAACGTGGCCAGGTTCACCAGCAACCCTCCCATCACCCAGGGAGGCAACGTCCACCGGATCCTCGCCGTCGCCTTCATCGGTCCTCTTCGTTCACGCTTCGGTTTCCCCCAGCTCCCGGAAGGATCGGTCCACGTAAGGCAGGGCGAAGCCGCCGGCGCCCAACCCGAACAGGACCCCGCTGATCCAGCGCATCCAGGAGTTGAAGGAGCCCAGGGCGTCGCCGACGTAGAACCATTCGGGCAGCCTCCCGCCCGTCAGGGCGACCAGCCAGGCGTTGTCATAGCGGAAGCCCCGCTCGCCGATCCCATACAGCAGGTCGTTGATCAGATGGGAGGTCCCATCCAGGGCGATGGGCAGGGTGAGGAGGAAGAGGGCCCACCACGGCAGCGGCCGCCAGCGGCGCCCGCTCAGGGCGAAGAGGAGGGCGGCCAGCCAGAAGCTGGTGTAGGTCGAGATCATGCGGTCCGACCAGGCGACCTTGTAACCGAAGACCGGGTCCCCGATGAAGGCGCGCAGCTGGAGGGGATCCTCATACGGCCAGACCTGTCGGATCTCCGAGAGGGAATACATCGGCTTGAGGCCGAAGAGGAAGAGGGAGCGCTGGGGGAGCTGATGGCAGAAGAGGCTGTAGAAGGCATACAGCCACCGCGCGGGGGTCTCCCAGCCCAGGCGCATCAGGATGGGGGCGAGCCAGGGGAGCCCCACGAAGAGGCCGTAGAGGAGGACGAAGGCCCAGATCCATTCCCGGGCCAGCCAGCGGCTCAGGCGACCGGTTCGATCCGACGCGGCCGCTATTCGCGGAGACGAGGCGGAGGAAGCCATCGACACCTCTCCCGGATCCATCCGGCGGAGCTGCCGGGTCTTCCCCATCCTACCGCGCGGCCCGGCGTCGTGCAACACGGGGCCTCCGGCAGGATTGCCGGAGGGCGCTCGTGGGCCTAAGATCGAAGCCCAAGAAATGATTCCACGGGAGGAGATGTCCATGCGCGCGCCGTTCTTCGGACCCACCTTTGAGGAGATGCGGGATCCCTCGCGCCAGCCTCCGGAGGTGCGGGCGCGGGCCCTGGCGGTGCGGGAGCGCGATCCCCTGGATCCTTATAACCTTTTCAACATCACCTGGCGGGATCCGGAGGGTCGGATCTATTACGAGGTTCTCCCCCGGGCGCTCACCGGGGTGGAGGCGCCCATCGTGGTGATCTACGCCAAGGATTTCCCCACCGGCTCGCACAAAGTCGGGGCGGCCTAT
The DNA here is from genome assembly GCF_018771565.1 of Thermoflexus hugenholtzii. Taxonomy (NCBI): domain Bacteria; kingdom Bacillati; phylum Chloroflexota; class Thermoflexia; order Thermoflexales; family Thermoflexaceae; genus Thermoflexus; species Thermoflexus hugenholtzii. The sequence goes on from NZ_CP076326.1 coordinate 2,177,878, forward strand.
TCCATCCTGATGGAGAAGGTGCTCCTGGAGGGCCTGCGGCCGGGGGAGCACGTGCTGGTGTGGCCGTCCACGGGGAATTATGGGATCGGCGGGGCCTGGGTGGGGGGACGGATGGGCTTTGAGGGGATCGTGATCCTGCCGGAGGGGATGAGCCGGGAGCGCTTCGAGCGGATCGAGGCCTATGGGGCGCGGGTGATCCGGACGCCGGGCTCGGAGAGCAACGTGAAGGAGATCTACGACAAGTGCAAGGAGCTGACGGCGGCCGACCCGCGGGTGCGGGTGCTCAACCAGTTCAGCGAGATGGGGAACTATCGGTTTCACTATTACGTCACTGGCAACACCATTGTGGACCTGGCGGCGGAGCTGCGGGAGCGGGGGATTGGGGAGGGGAAGGTGGCGGCCTTCGTTTCGGCGATGGGTTCGGCGGGGACCATCGGGGCGGGGGATCGGCTGAAGCAGGTCTGGCCGACCTGTCGGGTGGTGGGCGTGGAGCCCATCCAGTGCCCCACCCTGTATCTGAACGGATATGGGGTTCACGACATCCAGGGGATCGGGGACAAGCATGTGACGTGGATCCATCACGTGATGAACATGGATGCGTTGATGTGCGTGGATGATCTGTCGTGCAAGAAGGGGTTGCAGTTGCTGGCGGAGGAGGCGGGGTGGAAGGTGCTAATGCGCTGGGGGGTTTCGGAGGAGCAGGTGATGCGGCTGTCGCAGATGTTCGGCATCAGCGGGATCGCCAACGTGCTGGGGGCGATCAAAACGGCGAAGTTTTACCGGTTCGGGCCGAAGGACGTCATCGTGACGGTGGCCACGGACGGGGTGGATCGGTATCGGTCGGTGCTGGCGGAGCTCACGCGGCAGTGTGGGCCGATGGACGAGGTGGAGGCCACGGTGCGCCTGGTGCACATCTTCCATGGGCAGGGGCTGGACTGGATCCAGGAGGGGACGCAGGAGAACCGGCGGCGGTGGCACAACCTGAAGTATTTCACGTGGGTGGAGCAACAGGGCAAGACGGTGGAGGAGCTGGACGCGCAGCTGGATCCGGAGTGGTGGGAGCGGGAGCAGGCGCGGATCCCTGAGCTGGACCGGTTGTGGCGGGAGGCGCGAGGCTTTTAGCCCTCTGGCCGTGGCGTCTGGCCTCGACCTTGCGTTCAGTGGGCGCAGAAACCTTCCGCGGACCTCCATGGAAAATCCGGCCACCGGGGGTCCGCGGAAGGTTTATAAAATGATCCCTTCGAACCCCTCTCTTCTCCCCCCATCCCCAACCATCCGCTTCCCTTTCGATCCGAAAAGATCCCTCCATAGGGATCTGATCCCATGTTTCGGAAAAGGCTTCCGCGGACCCCCGTCGTCCCCACATCCGTGGAGAAGCCCGCACCCCTTGACAAACCGCACGATCGATGCTATATTTAGGGCGAACTGGATTTCCGAAGGGGGTTCTCTCTCCCTTCCCCCACTCACCCCCTGAAATCGCAGGTCCTCAATCGAACCAGCGTGGGATTGAAACCGCAGCCTCTGTCGCCTGCGCGGCGGCCTCCTGCACCTTCCTCAATCGAACCAGCGTGGGATTGAAACACAGCGCGGGGATGGCGATGGATTCGTCGAGCAGCGATCCTCAATCGAACCAGCGTGGGATTGAAACCGAGATCATACGCCGGATGGCCCGGGCGCGGCGTCTGGGTCCTCAATCGAACCAGCGTGGGATTGAAACCCCTGGGCCGGGCGGCGCTGATTGTGATCTACCTCGCTCCTCAATCGAACCAGCGTGGGATTGAAACTCTGTCCCATCTCCCCCGCCCGCCGCGCCGCCGGCCCTCCTCAATCGAACCAGCGTGGGATTGAAACGTGGATGGAGGCGCTCTTGCAAAGGACAATCACCGACGATCCTCAATCGAACCAGCGTGGGATTGAAACCATAATCTGCATCGCGGCACCTCCCTCACGATAGGGTCCTCAATCGAACCAGCGTGGGATTGAAACGAGCCAGAGTCCGTTCACCGGTTCCGCCTGGACGCCGTCCTCAATCGAACCAGCGTGGGATTGAAACGGTAGGTGATCTCAACCCGCCCTGGACGGACGACGAGTCCTCAATCGAACCAGCGTGGGATTGAAACCGCGGATTACCCCACCGCCTGCTCTTCCCGCTCGCGCTCCTCAATCGAACCAGCGTGGGATTGAAACATTGCCCACACGCGTGGTGCCGATGAATTGCCACATCCTCAATCGAACCAGCGTGGGATTGAAACGGGGGCTTGTTTCGTTTGCGGTGGGCGTGATATAATCTCCTCAATCGAACCAGCGTGGGATTGAAACAATCGATAATGACGAGCGACACGTCGTTCTCCGCGACTCCTCAATCGAACCAGCGTGGGATTGAAACACGACGCCACTGCGGCCTTCGAGGCTGCAGTGGAGGTCCTCAATCGAACCAGCGTGGGATTGAAACGACTTATTCAGCACTCTGCTTCTCAACGAAGGAATTCTCCTCAATCGAACCAGCGTGGGATTGAAACGTCGTGTCGTTGACCGCGATGTCGTCAAACCATGCGCTCCTCAATCGAACCAGCGTGGGATTGAAACTACGGTTCAGGGGAGAGCAGATGGCGCATTGCGGATTCCTCAATCGAACCAGCGTGGGATTGAAACGCTCTTCCCGCTCGCGCACGTGGCGATAGATGAGCGTCCTCAATCGAACCAGCGTGGGATTGAAACGAAAGAGCGGGAGCTCAAGGAGAGAGAAGTCAAAGCGGTCCTCAATCGAACCAGCGTGGGATTGAAACCGCTGTCGGATGAGGTGAACGAGATCGTGGACAGCGCTCCTCAATCGAACCAGCGTGGGATTGAAACGGCAAAACAACTGGTTTGGCATTCGGGACGTGGTGAATCCTCAATCGAACCAGCGTGGGATTGAAACGCGTTCACTGATGCGCAGAGTCTGCTCGGTCTGGACACTCCTCAATCGAACCAGCGTGGGATTGAAACTGACCCTGGTCGTGGAGTGGGAGGCTGATACCAACGTCCTCAATCGAACCAGCGTGGGATTGAAACGGATTGTGGGCTGGTGCCGGGAGCGCGGGGTGCCGGTTCCTCAATCGAACCAGCGTGGGATTGAAACAGCGAATCACGGCCTGGGAGAGCCGCTGGACATCCGGTCCTCAATCGAACCAGCGTGGGATTGAAACCACGAACAAGATAGATGCCGCCCGCCCAGAACAGGATCCTCAATCGAACCAGCGTGGGATTGAAACCTTCGAAGGATAGGATCCCCAGTCGATACATTCGGCGCCTCAATCGAACCAGCGTGGGATTGAAACCTCCCAGGCCCTAAAGAGCCTTTGCCACCAAGGAATTCCTCAATCGAACCAGCGTGGGATTGAAACTTCATCGCCGACGAGAAGAGATCCCTGGCCGGAATGCTCCTCAATCGAACCAGCGTGGGATTGAAACGCCATTTCGCGCCTCCTTAGGTAGGTTTCCCGCCAGTCCTCAATCGAACCAGCGTGGGATTGAAACTTCCGGTCGTGTAGAGCTCGATGTGCCCCGCCGGGACTCTCCTCAATCGAACCAGCGTGGGATTGAAACGGCGCTCCTGTCTGTGGTTCTCAACCTTCTAAACCAGTCCTCAATCGAACCAGCGTGGGATTGAAACTGGTCCAGTTTCCCCAACCGTATGTCCTGGCGTCAAATCCTCAATCGAACCAGCGTGGGATTGAAACGGCTTTCTTCTCACTGATCTGCTGCAGCGCGCCAGGAATCCTCAATCGAACCAGCGTGGGATTGAAACCGACTTCCCAGCCCTCCCCTACGACGTATTCCAGCGCGTCCTCAATCGAACCAGCGTGGGATTGAAACCTGGCTGATGGACTGGGCCAGGCGGTTTGGCATCCCGTCCTCAATCGAACCAGCGTGGGATTGAAACTGCACAGCAGCTGCTTTGCCAACCGGACCGCCTCCCGTCCTCAATCGAACCAGCGTGGGATTGAAACGTCCGAGTCCAATTCCTCCATCCTGGCTGTGGGAGGCTCCTCAATCGAACCAGCGTGGGATTGAAACTTAGGCCCCTACTTACTACGCCCTTATTATAGCGCCCTCCTCAATCGAACCAGCGTGGGATTGAAACCGATCACGGGCTTGTGCTGGGCAATGTAGGGCGCCACCTCAATCGAACCAGCGTGGGATTGAAACCTCCCAGATGGTGATGGACAAGCTGTATGAGCTGGCTCCTCAATCGAACCAGCGTGGGATTGAAACGGGCCATCTCATCCTTGGGCGAGAGGACGAGGAAGCGTCCTCAATCGAACCAGCGTGGGATTGAAACCCCTTCTCGGGCTGGCGGGAAAAACTTGCTCGGGAATCCTCAATCGAACCAGCGTGGGATTGAAACAACGGTCGTTAGTTAGGTTTTTGGCCCAGGCCAAACGTTCCTCAATCGAACCAGCGTGGGATTGAAACTGTCGTGCACTACCGTTTCCCGGCCAGCCCCTGGTGGTCCTCAATCGAACCAGCGTGGGATTGAAACTCGGACTTGGAAATTGGCCACTTGTTCCTCCGCAGCTCCTCAATCGAACCAGCGTGGGATTGAAACTGCTTTCTTGAGCAGCCCCCGAGCCAGCCGGATGGCCTCCTCAATCGAACCAGCGTGGGATTGAAACGGTGTGGGCGGCTGGCCTGGCAGATTGGGCCAATCCTCCTCAATCGAACCAGCGTGGGATTGAAACTATGACGCAACACGTCATATGGCTAAATCTCGAACATCCTCAATCGAACCAGCGTGGGATTGAAACTGCATCTCGCAGCGAACAGAATAGCACGTGAACCACCTCCTCAATCGAACCAGCGTGGGATTGAAACTCCCGGCAGCAGCATAAGGCTTCCCGGCCAGATGGAGTCCTCAATCGAACCAGCGTGGGATTGAAACGCGCGATCGCGTGGAGGACATCGGAGACTACATGCAGTCCTCAATCGAACCAGCGTGGGATTGAAACCAACCTCAACGAGTCGATACCCGTGGGGGACCTCAACAATCCTCAATCGAACCAGCGTGGGATTGAAACTCCACAAACCAACGAAGCGCACACCAACCAGGTGCAATCCTCAATCGAACCAGCGTGGGATTGAAACGCAGCTGCTCACGCAGCTGCTGCCGCTGGCTGTTCAATCCTCAATCGAACCAGCGTGGGATTGAAACATTGCGGAGCCGCTGCTGGCCGCCCGCCAGTGTGATAATCCTCAATCGAACCAGCGTGGGATTGAAACATAAACCGGGGAATCGGGGGGCTCCTCGCCTAAGCTGTCCTCAATCGAACCAGCGTGGGATTGAAACTTGGGCTTGGAAGCTTGCGTAGGAGGTGAGTCGTGATCCTCAATCGAACCAGCGTGGGATTGAAACGAAAACGCCAACCACCCAATCGCAGTCGCCTTCCGCGATCCTCAATCGAACCAGCGTGGGATTGAAACTGGGGGAATGGCGGGCAAACCGGGGATCGAAGCGGATCCTCAATCGAACCAGCGTGGGATTGAAACGGTGGTGGACAACCTCAAATACATCGCGGACAAGGTTCCTCAATCGAACCAGCGTGGGATTGAAACCGTTCCTCCGGAAGGTGGAATGTTACTTGAAGCGACTCCTCAATCGAACCAGCGTGGGATTGAAACAGGGTTTGTGTGGGTTGAGAGGGTTTGGAATCGGCGCTCCTCAATCGAACCAGCGTGGGATTGAAACTCTCGCTGGCGATTGACCTGGGCTGGCGGGATGGGCTCCTCAATCGAACCAGCGTGGGATTGAAACTTGAGGGGCCGGCGGGGTGATCCCCTGCCTGTCCTCTCCTCAATCGAACCAGCGTGGGATTGAAACGCGTCGGGGTGGACTGAGGGCTGATTGGTTGTCCGTTCCTCAATCGAACCAGCGTGGGATTGAAACGTAGGGCTGTGACGCATGGCGGCGCTTCGGTGGGCGGTCCTCAATCGAACCAGCGTGGGATTGAAACCTCTTTGTCATGAGCGAGGCGGATCACTTCTTCATCTTCCTCAATCGAACCAGCGTGGGATTGAAACGTGGGACTGGTGGCGCTGTTCCTGCTCACGCGAAAGCTCCTCAATCGAACCAGCGTGGGATTGAAACCTTCGGGGATGACGGAGAGGATCGTGGAACCTGACATCCTCAATCGAACCAGCGTGGGATTGAAACTTGTTTTGGGGGAAGGCATGAAGCGGATCCGGTTCATTCCTCAATCGAACCAGCGTGGGATTGAAACCCCAGTAGGGAACATCCGCAAACTCCACGGAGCCCTTTCCTCAATCGAACCAGCGTGGGATTGAAACCCCGCTTTCCGGGGCCACCGCGGAGCACATCCCCAGTCCTCAATCGAACCAGCGTGGGATTGAAACCTACCCGTCGCTCTTCCTCGCCCCGCAGGCCCCGGGAGCCTCAATCGAACCAGCGTGGGATTGAAACACGGAGGGTTAAAAAATGGCGCGGGAAACGAAAGTCGTCCTCAATCGAACCAGCGTGGGATTGAAACCGAGGTGCTGCGGTGGTGGAAGGCGCAGCACGGGATCGTCCTCAATCGAACCAGCGTGGGATTGAAACTCTTGAGATCCGGGGTTTCGGATTACACGCTGTTGATTCCTCAATCGAACCAGCGTGGGATTGAAACCTCCGCATCCTCTGGGGACGCGGCAAACTTGCGGATCGTCCTCAATCGAACCAGCGTGGGATTGAAACGGATGTGGCGGATGGCCTGGCCTTCGTGGCGCTGGATGTCCTCAATCGAACCAGCGTGGGATTGAAACAGTATGTGCGCTACGAGGGCGGCGTGCTGGACTTTCTCCTCAATCGAACCAGCGTGGGATTGAAACCCTGGAACCAGGGCTCATCCCGGTAGCTCATACGCCGTCCTCAATCGAACCAGCGTGGGATTGAAACACCAGGTGGACCATGGGCGCAGAGGACACAATGGGGTCCTCAATCGAACCAGCGTGGGATTGAAACTCAGATCTGCAGCTGCGGCAGCCCGCACCTGATTCATCCTCAATCGAACCAGCGTGGGATTGAAACCAGCTTGGCCGGGAGCGCCGATGGGATCACGCTGGGCTCCTCAATCGAACCAGCGTGGGATTGAAACGCTGGAGGCCCAGCTGGAGCAGATCGGAAACGGACGGTCCTCAATCGAACCAGCGTGGGATTGAAACAGCGCCGCATGCGTTCCGGAGAGGGACTCGATCAAAGTCCTCAATCGAACCAGCGTGGGATTGAAACGAACGTGATTCTCCTCCAGCCACTGCTGCCGACGGCTCCTCAATCGAACCAGCGTGGGATTGAAACACTACATCCGCAAATTCTCAGATGCCCTGGGTCGCTGTCCTCAATCGAACCAGCGTGGGATTGAAACCGATGTGCGACTGGCTGGGATAGGTCCAGCCATTTACAATCCTCAATCGAACCAGCGTGGGATTGAAACGGAGTCGGGCGAGCCAGGGGAACTCTATTGTGCCCTTTCCTCAATCGAACCAGCGTGGGATTGAAACGTTGGCCAGGCGGGAAGGGAGGGGATTCGTGGAAATCTCCTCAATCGAACCAGCGTGGGATTGAAACCGGCAAAGGCGGATCCTGTCCACCGTCCGGTCCACACTCCTCAATCGAACCAGCGTGGGATTGAAACCCGTTTGGCGTCAACACCGATCCGCTCGAGGAGATCGCTCCTCAATCGAACCAGCGTGGGATTGAAACAGCATCTTCGCGACATTTATGATGCCTTTGTGGAAGATCCTCAATCGAACCAGCGTGGGATTGAAACACGACATCTGGGAGACGCATCGCCCGCGCTCGTAGCGGTCCTCAATCGAACCAGCGTGGGATTGAAACAGGCGCAGCGGGCGTTTCGCCTGGCCACCCGGGAGCGTCCTCAATCGAACCAGCGTGGGATTGAAACCTGCTCCGGGCGAGTGGGGCTGTGGAAGAAGTCGTGGTCCTCAATCGAACCAGCGTGGGATTGAAACGAGGGACTTCGATATCGTCGTCTTCCGGATCGTTGAGTCCTCAATCGAACCAGCGTGGGATTGAAACGGCCAAACGGGGCCAGGCGAACGGATTTAGGCCCAATCCTCAATCGAACCAGCGTGGGATTGAAACCCACATACCCTCGTGTGGTGGCCATTATGAATTTCGATCCTCAATCGAACCAGCGTGGGATTGAAACTTAGACCATCCCGCGAGAAGCGGATGACCCACTCGTGGTCCTCAATCGAACCAGCGTGGGATTGAAACGACGGCTATCGACTCGTTGAGGTCGAAGCCTCGTGTGTCCTCAATCGAACCAGCGTGGGATTGAAACCTCAAGGAGAGCACCGGGGCAGTGGGCATGAGGGTGGTCCTCAATCGAACCAGCGTGGGATTGAAACCGGGCCGGGCGGGGCCGTCTCGCATCTCGAATACGTCCTCAATCGAACCAGCGTGGGATTGAAACGGGTGCGACAATCTACCTCCCGGTTGCCGGTGCGTCTTTCCTCAATCGAACCAGCGTGGGATTGAAACGGGGGACGCCGACGAGGACCTGGCGGGACAGCAGAATCCTCAATCGAACCAGCGTGGGATTGAAACGCAGGATCAGGATCAGCACAATCACGGAGATCTGGAAGTCCTCAATCGAACCAGCGTGGGATTGAAACGGCCATATCAAAGCACCTCGATCACGGGCTTGTGCTGGTCCTCAATCGAACCAGCGTGGGATTGAAACGGCACATCGTGGAACTGTTTGTCGACGGCGCGAACGGTCCTCAATCGAACCAGCGTGGGATTGAAACCCCATCCCAGCTCATCCACCGAAGGTTTGCTTAAGGGTCCTCAATCGAACCAGCGTGGGATTGAAACGTTGGCGGAAAAGTATCGCTACCGGATCATCTCGAACTCCTCAATCGAACCAGCGTGGGATTGAAACTACAGCGGCGCTTAGGTAACGGTCATGGGGGCACTTGTCCTCAATCGAACCAGCGTGGGATTGAAACCGGAACCCGCTCCCTGGAATGAGAGCGAAACCACCCTCCTCAATCGAACCAGCGTGGGATTGAAACCTGGTAAATCCAAAGCGGAAGCCCCACCAACTGCTCCATCCTCAATCGAACCAGCGTGGGATTGAAACGGGGGGCTGTCTGGGTCGGCTATGCGGTCTGGCTGATCTCCTCAATCGAACCAGCGTGGGATTGAAACAAAGCGCCCGAAGGACCGCCGAAGACCAGTTGTAAAGTCCTCAATCGAACCAGCGTGGGATTGAAACTAGGAACACGCGTCGTAGTGAAGACCATCGTGGGAAATCCTCAATCGAACCAGCGTGGGATTGAAACTTGGGACGGGGACCTATTCGGTTAGCGTTCCATACCGTCCTCAATCGAACCAGCGTGGGATTGAAACCACCGACGTCGGCGTCGGGGATGGTTCTGCACAAACAATCCTCAATCGAACCAGCGTGGGATTGAAACAGTTAAACGAAGGGAAAATCGTAATCGCTGCGGAGGGTCCTCAATCGAACCAGCGTGGGATTGAAACCTCCGTCCTCCCATAAGCAGGAGGGGGAATCCTGGGCAGTCCTCAATCGAACCAGCGTGGGATTGAAACTAAGGGAGGTGGTCGATGAAGGTAATCGGGCTCTTGATCCTCAATCGAACCAGCGTGGGATTGAAACGATGTTACCCCGCTTCATCCTTTGGCCCCTGGTCCGTCCTCAATCGAACCAGCGTGGGATTGAAACCAATAACTTTCAGATCGTTGCGGATGAGACGACAGCTCCTCAATCGAACCAGCGTGGGATTGAAACCCCCGCTCACGATGAACGTCGGCAGGCCCGCATACTGTCCTCAATCGAACCAGCGTGGGATTGAAACGCCAAACTGCGACGCCGCTGGGAGAGCCTGAATCGGCTCCTCAATCGAACCAGCGTGGGATTGAAACCCTGCCAGTCCGGCAGGAACGCCGCGAGCGCATTGGCGATCCTCAATCGAACCAGCGTGGGATTGAAACCACCGAGACCGTCGGGATGTCCGGCGTGGACATCACCTCCTCAATCGAACCAGCGTGGGATTGAAACCACCGAGACCGTCGGGATGTCCGGCGTGGACATCACCTCCTCAATCGAACCAGCGTGGGATTGAAACTCGACGGCCTGGAACGAGATGGGCGCGATCCGTTTGGCCTCAATCGAACCAGCGTGGGATTGAAACCATCGTGGTCGTTGAAGTGGATGCTCGGCTCAAAAACTCCTCAATCGAACCAGCGTGGGATTGAAACTAAACGCTGTGCGGGGCGGGGAGGTTCTTGCCGTCCATCCTCAATCGAACCAGCGTGGGATTGAAACGCTGGACTTTCTGATGGATCGTGCAGGTCTTCCAATTTCCTCAATCGAACCAGCGTGGGATTGAAACCAATTTCCGACTCGGTCGGGTAGGTCCAGCCATTGACCTCAATCGAACCAGCGTGGGATTGAAACTGACGTTCGTCCTGGGAGGGATCTGGAAGACGGTGGCTCCTCAATCGAACCAGCGTGGGATTGAAACTGCTGAAGATGCTGAAGGCGATCAGGACCCTTCGCGGTCCTCAATCGAACCAGCGTGGGATTGAAACGATATTGCCACTGCGCCAGCTCGGAGAGGTAAGCGCTGTCCTCAATCGAACCAGCGTGGGATTGAAACCGGTAGCACCGGACGCGCCCGCGCCAGCATCACGGCTCCTCAATCGAACCAGCGTGGGATTGAAACACGTGCCCTCCCTAAGCTCGCATTTGAGCTCGTTGTGTCCTCAATCGAACCAGCGTGGGATTGAAACATGCGTGATACCCGCCCCCATGCCAGGGGATGCGGGCGTCCTCAATCGAACCAGCGTGGGATTGAAACTTGTCGAGATTATCAAGGGCCTGGAGTGCCGGATCCTGTCCTCAATCGAACCAGCGTGGGATTGAAACATCAGCGCCCAGTACACCGCCGGCAGCGACACAAAGAATCCTCAATCGAACCAGCGTGGGATTGAAACATCAGCGCCCAGTACACCGCCGGCAGCGACACAAAGAATCCTCAATCGAACCAGCGTGGGATTGAAACCGTGATCCTGGTCCACAACCTTGGCGAGACGGAGATCTCCTCAATCGAACCAGCGTGGGATTGAAACTTCATCGACTACGGACTGGGGGACACGGTCACCGTGTTCCTCAATCGAACCAGCGTGGGATTGAAACAGGAAGGCCCCAACCTCACGCCCGAGCAGAAGCGAAATCCTCAATCGAACCAGCGTGGGATTGAAACGGGGGCGCGATGAGCGAGCGGATGGCGTGCCTGATCGTCCTCAATCGAACCAGCGTGGGATTGAAACGGAGAACGCTTACGACGTCTCCTTCTATGCCCAGCTGTCCTCAATCGAACCAGCGTGGGATTGAAACGAATACCGCGGGCCTTCTTTTCGCTGACCTGGACAAGTCCTCAATCGAACCAGCGTGGGATTGAAACGCGACAGCACGCGCGCGATGGCCTCGAGGTCCCCGCGTCCTCAATCGAACCAGCGTGGGATTGAAACTTCATCAAGCACGGGGAGCTGGCGGAAAGGTGGGGTTCCTCAATCGAACCAGCGTGGGATTGAAACATTGTTCCGACAATGGAATACGAGGGGGAAGCAACGCTCCTCAATCGAACCAGCGTGGGATTGAAACTTCACCATTCAGGTTCATCGAGATAGCGGCTCAATCCTCCTCAATCGAACCAGCGTGGGATTGAAACAGGAAGTAGTCCAGGCCCTCCTATCTGCAATCGAGGTCCTCAATCGAACCAGCGTGGGATTGAAACAAATCATCCGGCCCCACAGCGGATCAAACCGCTCCTTCCTCAATCGAACCAGCGTGGGATTGAAACCGCCAAAGCCGGCCTTCTCGAACATCGAGGCCCTGGCTCCTCAATCGAACCAGCGTGGGATTGAAACTTAGCCGGATCACCCGGCCAGGTTCCATCTGCACAAATCCTCAATCGAACCAGCGTGGGATTGAAACTCCACCCGGACAACAACTTGCCCGAAAGCATTAAACATCCTCAATCGAACCAGCGTGGGATTGAAACCAGAATCAGGGGTATAATGGGGGGCGGAAAACCTGGTCCTCAATCGAACCAGCGTGGGATTGAAACTTGGCGGGCTGCACCAGCCCGGCGCGCTGAGCAAGGTTCCTCAATCGAACCAGCGTGGGATTGAAACGATCTTTCGCCAGGCGCGCCGCTTCCGCGATGGCCTTCCTCAATCGAACCAGCGTGGGATTGAAACACACGTTCAAGAAGTTCATCCCCGGCCTGCAGGAGGTTCCTCAATCGAACCAGCGTGGGATTGAAACCAGTCTGCAGGTGGAGATCGCTTAATTCGCTCAATGATCCTCAATCGAACCAGCGTGGGATTGAAACCTTCAGGATGTAGTGGGCCCGCTGGCGGGAGACGCCGTCCTCAATCGAACCAGCGTGGGATTGAAACCTTTCCTCCAGAAGGCAGTTCGGTATTTGAGGTCACAATCCTCAATCGAACCAGCGTGGGATTGAAACATTGACAAGCAATTGCGAATTGCGCTACAATGGAATTGTCCTCAATCGAACCAGCGTGGGATTGAAACTCCGGCAGATCGCCCTGGGGGGCTTCCTCTGGATGGCTCCTCAATCGAACCAGCGTGGGATTGAAACCGTAAAACGTGGCGGCGCTGGCGTCGTTATCCAGCATTCCTCAATCGAACCAGCGTGGGATTGAAACCTTCTCGTAGGCGACGAAGATGGCCACAGCGAAGGCCTCCTCAATCGAACCAGCGTGGGATTGAAACTTGTTAGCGGACAACACCACCCCGCTCTGGCTCCACTCCTCAATCGAACCAGCGTGGGATTGAAACACGGCCCGGAGGGCTGGCGCGTGGTGGGCAAGCAGTTCCTCAATCGAACCAGCGTGGGATTGAAACTGAGTTTCGTTTCCTTTATCCATATTACGACTATCCATCCTCAATCGAACCAGCGTGGGATTGAAACCAATCACGCCCGGCAGGGCGTCCCAGGGGACCTCCCGGTCCTCAATCGAACCAGCGTGGGATTGAAACGTGCGGCATCGACGACGAGCGGATCGTCGTTGATCATCCTCAATCGAACCAGCGTGGGATTGAAACGGTGATGGAGGAGCTGGCCAAGAACGGTCTCACGGCCTCCTCAATCGAACCAGCGTGGGATTGAAACCAGCAAGGGGGGATCAAAAATGCGTGGGAAGCGGATCTCCTCAATCGAACCAGCGTGGGATTGAAACCTGAGACGGGAAAAGCGGGAGGATGGTTTCCCGCAGTCCTCAATCGAACCAGCGTGGGATTGAAACAAAACGCGATCGAGCGGGCTTACGCTAAAGGCAAGATTCCTCAATCGAACCAGCGTGGGATTGAAACAGGCGAAAGCGATCGCGCTAAATTACGTCGTTACTTCTCCTCAATCGAACCAGCGTGGGATTGAAACACAACAGGAGGTGCGGCATGACGCTGGCGGATTTCTTCCTCAATCGAACCAGCGTGGGATTGAAACGATCGCCGCCCGCGGAAGAGCCCTTCAGCACCACCTTCCTCAATCGAACCAGCGTGGGATTGAAACCGTCGTGCTGATCGCGCCGGCGATCGCGCGATAGGTCTCCTCAATCGAACCAGCGTGGGATTGAAACGCTACATCGGTTCATCGTTTCCTTTCTGAAGGCCTTTCCTCAATCGAACCAGCGTGGGATTGAAACGGAAGACCGCCAACCAGCCGCGGATCCTGAGCCCAAGTCCTCAATCGAACCAGCGTGGGATTGAAACAGTACTCCCCGATACGCCGATTCCATACTCGTTCTATCCTCAATCGAACCAGCGTGGGATTGAAACCGGGAATGGGGCATCTTCGGGGGCGATGCCGAACTTCGTCCTCAATCGAACCAGCGTGGGATTGAAACCAAGCCCCGCCGACGGAGGTCTCGCTCTTTGTAAAGGGTCCTCAATCGAACCAGCGTGGGATTGAAACGCCTTCTTTCGCTTCATCGCGATTCACCTCCTTTCCGTCCTCAATCGAACCAGCGTGGGATTGAAACGTCAAGGACCTCAAGGCCCATCTCCGCGCGCTGGAGTCCTCAATCGAACCAGCGTGGGATTGAAACCGTCGTCGTTTTCTGCGTCGAGGAGCAAATAGAGCGGTCCTCAATCGAACCAGCGTGGGATTGAAACGCGAGTCCATCTCGCGCACGAACGCGTCCAGATTCTCTCCTCAATCGAACCAGCGTGGGATTGAAACCGAGATCCTGACGCGCCTGGAACGCATAGAAGACAAGTCCTCAATCGAACCAGCGTGGGATTGAAACTTTTGATCCCCTCCCTTTCTGGATTCTGGCAATTGATCCTCAATCGAACCAGCGTGGGATTGAAACCTTCGATTTGATCGTTCTCCTGGCGTGCACGGATAAGGTTCCTCAATCGAACCAGCGTGGGATTGAAACGCTACTGACGTCCTGGGCGTTCAGATTCCAGACGTCATCCTCAATCGAACCAGCGTGGGATTGAAACGCGGCTGGTCGGGCTCTATGAGGCGCGCAATGGAGAGTCCTCAATCGAACCAGCGTGGGATTGAAACCTTCGATTTGATCGTTCTCCTGGCGTGCACGGATAAGGTTCCTCAATCGAACCAGCGTGGGATTGAAACGCTACTGACGTCCTGGGCGTTCAGATTCCAGACGTCATCCTCAATCGAACCAGCGTGGGATTGAAACGCGGCTGGTCGGGCTCTATGAGGCGCGCAATGGAGAGTCCTCAATCGAACCAGCGTGGGATTGAAACCACTTCATCCGGCACAACAGGCGAGTGTTTACACCACGATCCTCAATCGAACCAGCGTGGGATTGAAACGGCGGATCGGGCTGTTACGGTGTTCGAGAATACTGTTCCTCAATCGAACCAGCGTGGGATTGAAACACGAGGGAGTACGAGGGGGAGGCGACTCCGACCCCTCTCCTCAATCGAACCAGCGTGGGATTGAAACGGGGGTAGGGGTCGGAGCCGGGGTCAGGAACGGGGTCGTCCTCAATCGAACCAGCGTGGGATTGAAACTGTGGCGTTGGAAGTCAAGAAGCAGGTAGAGGATAGGTCCTCAATCGAACCAGCGTGGGATTGAAACTGGCGTCCTGGATATGGTGAAGGCAATTGTGGTCATTTCCTCAATCGAACCAGCGTGGGATTGAAACGCAGGCGCGTCTTGCCGGCTGGGCAACACGCCTATGCCGTCCTCAATCGAACCAGCGTGGGATTGAAACTAAACTCCACGATCTCGTTGCCGTCCTCAGCCGGATCTCCTCAATCGAACCAGCGTGGGATTGAAACAAAACCAGCCGGGTGAAGGCCTGGCTGACGGATTTGTCCTCAATCGAACCAGCGTGGGATTGAAACTGGGTTCACTTGACGGTAGCGACATATCTGAAACTGCTCCTCAATCGAACCAGCGTGGGATTGAAACCGGACCCTGATACCCAACCGCTCTTCCACCCTCCTCTCCTCAATCGAACCAGCGTGGGATTGAAACCACTCAAGCCAATCAGGATCACGGGACCAACCCGCCCTCCTCAATCGAACCAGCGTGGGATTGAAACTCTATCCCACCGCCGTCTTCACTACGACTCGCGTTCCCTCCTCAATCGAACCAGCGTGGGATTGAAACCACTTTTGCGTTCTCGTTCGTCAGCACCAGCATCTCATTCCTCAATCGAACCAGCGTGGGATTGAAACTGGACGATGGGCGGGAATGAATACGGCCAGTAGGCCTCTCCTCAATCGAACCAGCGTGGGATTGAAACCAGTAGGGCTCCGCATAGATCCGAACATCCTCCCCGTTCCTCAATCGAACCAGCGTGGGATTGAAACGACGGTTGGACGTGGGGCCCTCCCATCCCCGGGCAGGTCCTCAATCGAACCAGCGTGGGATTGAAACCCGCCCGCCCGGGAGCCGCAGCCGCAGCCCATCCGTTCCTCAATCGAACCAGCGTGGGATTGAAACCCTTCACGAACAGGGCCTCCTCGATCGCGGAGAGAAGTCCTCAATCGAACCAGCGTGGGATTGAAACTCCCGGTCCCGATGGTGGAGGCGCTCGCGAAGGCAATTCCTCAATCGAACCAGCGTGGGATTGAAACCCGGGCTCCTCACCTGCGCCGAAACGATCTCCACCATCCTCAATCGAACCAGCGTGGGATTGAAACTCAGCTGTGGAAAACTTGCTACCACTGCAAATTCAAATCCTCAATCGAACCAGCGTGGGATTGAAACCGATTAGCGCCAATCGGGAGCTACGAAGGGAGCGCGTCCTCAATCGAACCAGCGTGGGATTGAAACCCTGCATGCGCCTGCCACCGAATTCTCGTCACTGGTCGCGTCCTCAATCGAACCAGCGTGGGATTGAAACGCTGGGAGAACGCCTGGCGGACCGACTCCACGATCTGTCCTCAATCGAACCAGCGTGGGATTGAAACGGCGGCTCGCGAGGTTCTCCACGGCGGATATCAGCGTCCTCAATCGAACCAGCGTGGGATTGAAACAACGTTAAAGGAAAGTCGCCAAACGTTAAAGGATTCTCCTCAATCGAACCAGCGTGGGATTGAAACTCCCGGACTTCGGCGAGCGAAGAAGCGGGAAAAACGTCCTCAATCGAACCAGCGTGGGATTGAAACGTTTTGATTGTCATTGCAGGCTTGACGGTGCTCTACATCCTCAATCGAACCAGCGTGGGATTGAAACCGCAATCATGCGATCGCGTGCCTCCGCGAGATACCGGCCTCAATCGAACCAGCGTGGGATTGAAACCGGATTCATTGAGCACCTTCAGTGCCCGCAGGATCCATCCTCAATCGAACCAGCGTGGGATTGAAACTTATCGCGGGCGATGTTGATCACCTCATCGCCCACCGCCTCAATCGAACCAGCGTGGGATTGAAACTGAAGAGGCGCGGAGGATGTGGATAACCGGCGAGCTGCCCTCAATCGAACCAGCGTGGGATTGAAACGGCGGCTCGCGAGGTTCTCCACGGCGGATATCAGCGTCCTCAATCGAACCAGCGTGGGATTGAAACAACGTTAAAGGAAAGTCGCCAAACGTTAAAGGATTCTCCTCAATCGAACCAGCGTGGGATTGAAACTCCCGGACTTCGGCGAGCGAAGAAGCGGGAAAAACGTCCTCAATCGAACCAGCGTGGGATTGAAACGGAGGAGATCTACCGCCATCTGGCGCCCTACATCGCCCTCAATCGAACCAGCGTGGGATTGAAACCGCAGCGCTTCCGCTTCCTCCGCACGAAGCGCCGCGCCTCAATCGAACCAGCGTGGGATTGAAACTGGATTACGTTCGAACATGCGGGGGGCAATCGTGATGCCTCAATCGAACCAGCGTGGGATTGAAACCCTAACACCGGGGCCCGCGGCGCGGTCATCCGCGACGCCTCAATCGAACCAGCGTGGGATTGAAACGGGCGCGGCGCGAGAGGCCTGTCCTTCGCTCCAATGTCCTCAATCGAACCAGCGTGGGATTGAAACATTCCAGACCCGTTCGACCCACACGAATCCCAGCCCCCCTCAATCGAACCAGCGTGGGATTGAAACGTGCGCTTGGGGGCTCCGGCGTGGGCGATCCGGGTGGCCTCAATCGAACCAGCGTGGGATTGAAACCGCGGTAGACCTCGACCGCGCGGGAGTATTTGTCGACCCTCAATCGAACCAGCGTGGGATTGAAACCGCGATCATGCGATCGCGGGCCTCCCCGACGTAGCGGGCCTCAATCGAACCAGCGTGGGATTGAAACGAAGGCCCGGTCGGCCAGCTGAGAGCGCTTGAAGTAAGCCTCAATCGAACCAGCGTGGGATTGAAACGGGGATGCGGGCCACAAACTCCCACTTGACGGCCTGGGCCTCAATCGAACCAGCGTGGGATTGAAACGTGAGCAGCTCCAGTTCCGGGAAGGGCGCGAACTTCGCCTCAATCGAACCAGCGTGGGATTGAAACTTGTTGAAGGAGCGAAAGTTCAGGTGCAGCGGGGAGAGCCTCAATCGAACCAGCGTGGGATTGAAACTCTATCTGCTCTTCTTTGCTCGGCGCCGGCGGGGGGCCTCAATCGAACCAGCGTGGGATTGAAACTTCTCGTCCTTCGGCGAGATGACGAGATACCGGGGGGCCTCAATCGAACCAGCGTGGGATTGAAACGATGATATCGATCAGGTGATGGGCTTCCGCATCCAGGCCTCAATCGAACCAGCGTGGGATTGAAACTGCTCATCGGCGGTGAGAGGGTCTTGGGGATTCTCGAGGCCTCAATCGAACCAGCGTGGGATTGAAACTCAGAAAGCCGATGATAAACCGGTGAAGATGATACTTGCCTCAATCGAACCAGCGTGGGATTGAAACTTCAGCTGGCCGGGGTGCGACAATCTCCCGCCCGGAGCCTCAATCGAACCAGCGTGGGATTGAAACGGATCCGGACCCTCAGCACAGTTCCGTCCTTCTTGCAGCCTCAATCGAACCAGCGTGGGATTGAAACGATCGCCGGCCGGGACGGCCACCACCGACGGCAGAAGGCCTCAATCGAACCAGCGTGGGATTGAAACAGGAACCAGCAAGTATCGCCCTCCGCGGCTACGACGCCTCAATCGAACCAGCGTGGGATTGAAACTGGAGTGTGTAGACCAGGGCGCGGCGCGAGAGGCCCGTGCCTCAATCGAACCAGCGTGGGATTGAAACAAACGAGCATATCCGGGATGCCGGTGTGCTTTGTGGCCTCAATCGAACCAGCGTGGGATTGAAACCGCATCCGGCATCGCTTATCCTCCCAGTGCTGGAGTAGCCTCAATCGAACCAGCGTGGGATTGAAACAGGGCGGCCTGGAAGGGGGACAGGTAGATGGGAATCGAGGCCTCAATCGAACCAGCGTGGGATTGAAACGTGTTTTCCAATGAAGGCGGCCAGGTCCTCCAAGGGGGAGCCTCAATCGAACCAGCGTGGGATTGAAACAGCCAATGGCAGTGAGATCCACCGACGGCGGGAACCAGCCTCAATCGAACCAGCGTGGGATTGAAACAATCGTGTCCAGGGGAGAGATACATTGCACCGCCAGAGCCTCAATCGAACCAGCGTGGGATTGAAACCAGTATGTGAACCACCGAGGGGAAGGTGTTTGGTAGCCGCCTCAATCGAACCAGCGTGGGATTGAAACTAGCTTCCGAGCGGGATCGCGCGATACCGAGGAACCAGGCCTCAATCGAACCAGCGTGGGATTGAAACGCGGGGGCGGCGGCGGCGGGATCACGGGAAGATACCCGCCTCAATCGAACCAGCATGGGATTGAAACCCCGGCCGGGACGCTGAGGATCTCGAATCCCTCCAGCGCCTCAATCGAACCAGCGTGGGATTGAAACTCGGAGGTCGGGCTGCAGCAGAACGAATACGTCTTCCGCCTCAATCGAACCAGCGTGGGATTGAAACTGGGACCTGGCCAGGGTAAAAGCCCTGATACAGACGAGCCTCAATCGAACCAGCGTGGGATTGAAACCGAGCTAGATCAAAGCGGGCAAGCGCGCGAGGAGGAATGCTCCGAGGACAGAGGGCGAGAATCGGAAGAGGCGCCGCATGCCGGAACCCCTTATCCGTCGTGCTCCCCGGCCCGGAAGCGCACCGGGAGAACGACGACCGAACCCGCCTCTAAGATACCACACGAACGATTCGGGACGGGCTCAGGGTTCGGGCTCCCCTTCCTCCTCGGGCGCCTCCGGGAGGCGAAGGGCAGGATGACGGCGGACCGCCCATATGAGCAGCGGCACCAGCAGGCCCAACAGCGGGAAACCCGCCGGCAGGCGCGGCGCCCCCGCAAAGCGATCCAGGTTCCACAGCATCACGATCAGGCTCAGCCAGACCGCGCTGAAGTTAGGCCACGGATCCACGCTCCGCATCCAGCGCAACCCCGGGATCCGACGACGGGTGAAGGGCCAGAAGAGGTTGCTCCCCATCCACCCCAGCTGGTCCTCCACGATGTGCAACGCATACCCCAGCCCCACCATCACCCCCGGCCACCCCCCTCCGATCGCCCCCACGCCCATCCCCAAGACGGCCGCCAGCACCAGCGAATGGCTCCACGCGCGATGCCAGGGGAGGAACTCCACCCGCACCGCCTTCCCTTCCGGGCAGAAGGCCAGCGAAGGCCCCGAGAAGACGTCCACCGTGATCTCCGGATCGTAGTCATACCGCACGGGAACCGGGAGGGGACGGCGGGCCCGCCCGCCCGCTCCCTCGCTCCCCGGGATCGGCCGCCCGCCGGTGTTCACCACCGGGCCCACCTCCACCTCCACCGCCCCACCCCCGATGTCGAACCGCACCCGGTAGCGCCGCCAGGCGTCCGGCCCCAGGCGCAGGGTGTGCAACATCAGGCGGACCGCCCGCCCCTCCCGCCAGGCCATCGCCACCGCCGCCACAATCCCCTCCGCGATGACCCCGGGATCCGGCGGATCCGCTTCGAAATCCACGGAGAGATCCGGCTGCTCCAGCCATCGGGCGAGACGGAAATCCAGGGCGTCCGGGAGCAACGCGGCGATCCCGGCCAGGGCAGGCCAGATCGCCCCCCGGGCCGCCGCCTGCACCACCTCGGGGAAAAACGTGGCCGCGGCAAGGGCGGAGATGAAGTGGGTGAAGCCCTTCATCGAGGCATCCTGTGCGGCGCGCTCTATCATGATGATAGCCGGCTGGCCATGCCTTCCCCGGAGACCGGGACCACAGCGAGCCGTCGTCCTACCGGGGGAGGAGGGGACGGACGATGGCCTCGAGGGGCGCCAGGGTCTGTTCCCAGTCGTAACGGGCGACGGCCAGGCGGCGCGCGGCCTCCCCCAGCTGCCGGCGACGGGCCTCATCCGTGGCTAAGGCGATCATCGCCTCGGCGAACGCCTCCCCATCGGCCAGCCACACATGCTCCTGATCCCGCACCGTTAACCCCTCGCACCCCATCGGGGTGCTGACAATGGCTTTCCCCATCGCCATCGCCTCCAGGACCTTGAGGCGGGTCCCCCCGCCGGCCCGCAGGGGCGCCACATAGACCGTCGCGGCAGCCAGATACGGCCGCACGTCGGGCACTTCCCCGACCACCTCCACGCCCGGGATCTCACTGAGGGCGCGCACCGCCGGAGCCGGGCGCCGGCCGACCAGGAACAGGCGCGCCGCGGGGAGGGCCGCTCGCACCCGAGGCCAGACGGCCCGGGCCAGCCAGAGGGCCGCGTCGATGTTCGGCCGGTAGTCCATCGACCCGGTGAACACGAAGGCCGGTTCCGGGAGCGGAGCCGGCGGGACCGCCTCGGGCCGGAAGAACGCGGTGTCCACCCCGTTGGGCGCCACCACCGGCATGCGGGCCATCCCCAGGGCATGGAGATCCCGGGCGTCGGGCTCCGAGACCGCGATCACCGCGTCCACGCCGCGCACCACCCAGGCCTCGTAGCGGCGGAGCCGCCGGGCCTGGATCCCCGAATAGAGCGCCCCGATCCATCGCCGCGGATCGCGCTGATCCGCCCGGAACAACCGTTCCTGCAGCCGGTATTCGGCGTTCAGCTCATCCAGGAGGAGGAAGGGACGGGATCCCGGGGGGCGCGGGAGCAGGGCCTCCACGGCCCAGGCCATCTCCAGCCCCTCGATGAGGATGAGGGCGACCGAGCCCCGGGCCAGGAGCGCCCGCATCCCCTCCACCAGGGCGGGGGTCCGATATCGGAAGGCGAGATCAGGCCGCGAGGAGGTCAGCAGCTGGCGCAGCCGGACCGGGAGGGGGCGCGGACGCCAGGGGAACAGCCGGATCTCGTGGGTCAGGGCCTGCCAGGAGGGCGGCGGCGGCCCCGGGCGCTCCGAGAGGGCCAGCACGGTGACCGGCCCCAGCCGGGCCAGCCGGCGCAACACGTGGAAGGCCCGGATGGAGCCTCCTTTATTAGGGGGATCCGGGAGCTCGGGGGCCAGGAACAGGATCACGCTGACCTCGATCCTGAGCAAAAGTGGGTCGCGGCTGAAGCCGCTCCTACCAGATGATGTTTAACGGCCGAGAACGCGGCGGTAAACCGCCCAGGTCTCGGCGGCGGCGCGGTCCCAGGAGAAAGCGGCGGACCGCTCCAGCCCCTGGCGGCGCATCCGCTCCCGCTGCGCCGCGTCCTCTAAGAGCGCCTCCATGGCTTCGGCCCAGCGCGATTCATCTTCGGCGGGCAGGACCATCCCCGCCTCTCCCACCACCTCGGGCAGCGCCCCCCGGTCGCTGACCACCACCGGGGTGCCGCAGGCCATGGCCTCCAGGGCCGGCAGGCCGAAGCCTTCATACAGCGAGGGGAAGGCCAGGAAGGCCGCCCCGTTGTAGAGGATCGCCAGGGTTTGATCGTCCGGCCCCTCGATCCAGCGCAGATGATCGGCGATGTGCAGGCGGTGGGGCCATTCCAGGATCTCCTGATACAGCCAGCCCCGCCGGCCGGCCAGCACCAGGGGCGGGGCGTCCGGGCGGCGCTCCCGCAACCGGGCATACGCCCGCAACAGCATGGGGATGTTCTTCCGGGGCTCCCAGGTCCCGACGAACAGCACATACCCCGGCTCCAGGCTCAGGCGCGCCAGAGCTTCCCGCACCTGCTCCGGGGGAAGCGGGCGGCACACCGCGCTGGCCCCCTCGTAGATCACCGTGATCCGGTCCTCCGGAACCCCCAGGTGAGCGATGAGGTCCGCTCGGGTGGTCCAGGAGACGGCGATGATGTGATCGGCCACGGCCACCGCCCGCTCGATCTGCCCGGCGTAGTAGCGCCGGCTCTCCCCCGTCATGAAATTCGGATACTTCAGGAAGTGCAGGTCGTGAACCGTGATGACCTTCCGGAACGACCCGGAGAACGGGGGGATGAAGTCGGGGCTGTGGAGCATGGCCACCCGCCGCAGGCTCACCTCCAGCGGCCACACATGCTGCTCCCAGCGATGATGCGGAGGGGTCCAGGCATGGGCGACCCGCACCTGAGGCCCGGCGGCCCAGGTGTTGGGGTCCTTGCGGCTCTGGAAGATCACCAGGCGGACGTCGGGATCGTGGATGACCTGGGGGAGTCGGGAGGCCAGCTCCAGGATGTAACGGGCGATGCCTTCCCGTCGATATGCCAGCAACCGGGCGTCCAATCCGATCCGTATCATCGGGGCGCTCCATCCTCCTCCGGTGGGATCTCCCGGCCTCCGCCCCGGGCGGGATGCGGCGCGCGCGGGGGCGGGGAGGGCTCTTCCTCCGTCAAGCGGGCGGCCCGGCGTTCCATCTCCGCCAGGACCATGGCCACCGCCTCGATGGCCGCCCGCTGCTTGCGGTAGAGGTCCGACTCGCTCAGGGCCAGCCGCTGGGCGATCTCGCGGACCTTGCGGCCCTGGAGGAAGCGCAGCTCCAGCAGGTTGTAGAGCAACCACTCCGGCGCCGTCAGCTTCCGCTCCCCATCCGGGCGGAGCCGCTCGATGGCCTCGGCCAGCACGGCCCGCAGGGCGCGGATGGGGTTACCGTCGTGGGCTTCCATCGCCTGCTGCACCACCCGCAGCTGCAGCAGGGGGCTCTGGAGCAGCCGGGGGCCGCCCCAGTAGTGCGCCAGGGCGTCCCGGACCCAGGTGGTGAACTCTGGATGTTCGATGAGGGAGAGGGTGGAGGGTTCCCGCTCCGCCCACCGCAGGCGACGGGCCTCCTCGGCCACCTGCTCCAGGGCCTGCAGCGCCCGCTCCTGGATCAGCCGGTCCTCCAGGGCGGCGGCGGCCCGGGCGATCCAGACGGGGAGGACCTCGTGGAGGACCTCGGGGGAGACCTCGATGGATGGAGCGGCCACGGCGATGGCCCCCAGGAGGATCCCTTCCGCCCGGCTCCGCAGGGGCCACACCCAGAAGCCGTCCGTCCGCACCGGCCCGTTCGAGGAGGGCTCCACCTCCGCCAGAGTGGCCTCGATGGAGGCATGCGCGATGTCGCCGAAGGCGGCCACGGGCTCGATCCCCTCCGGGGTGCGACGCACCACGAACCCGGTGGGCGAGCGGAGGGTCTCGCAGATCAGGGCCAGGATCCCCTCCAGGAACTGCCGCAGATCCCGGGCGGTGATCATCGTCTCGCTCAGCCGGCGCATCCGCGCCAGCTCCGAGACGTCCCGCCGCAGGAACAGCCACTCGAAGAAGGGGCGGATCGCATCGCTGAGCAGCTCATAGCTGACGATCGTGCCCACGGCGGCCAGGGGGAGAAGGAGGGCCAGGGGCAGACCCAGGGCGTGGCTCAGCCGGCTGACCCCGAACATCACCAGGGCCACCAGGGTGGCCAGGACCGGCCCGCGCAGCAGGTAGGTGATCCAGCGCTGCTTGACGATCCGGTCCGGCACCAGCACGTCCACGTAGGCGACGGCGTAGACCATGCCGAACAGCATCGTCCCGATGAACAGGTTGCTGATCCCCACCATCCCCCAGAAGACCAGGGGGTAAGCCGGGAGGGTCCGCCCGGCCAGAAGCAGATAGGGGAAGACCCCGACGGCGGGGGCGATCATCGTGAGGGCCAGGTAGGTCATCCGCCGCCGGTGGGTGGAGATCAGCGTCCGTTGCCGGACCCGCCAAGCGTTCACGATCCCCCAGCCCACCCCTCCGATGAAGTAGATCAAAAACAGGGGGAAGAGGGGGCCGGCCCACAGATGGAAGGCCCGGCCATCCGCCGTCCCGTCGTGGACCAGGAGATCGCTCGACAGGGCGAGCAGAAACCAGAGGAAGGCCAGGGCGTAGGCCCCCCGGACCGCCCAGCGGCGCCACGGGGAGAAGGAGCCGGTGCGCTCCAGCAAGGCATCGGTCAGATGCGCGTAGGCCGCCGGGGCGATGGCGATGCCCAGCCATTGCAGCCGGAGCCACGGCTCCGCGGACCGGGGATCGGCCACGAAGAAGAGGACCAGGTCGCCCAGGTAGACGATGGAGACCGAGGCCAGCAGCCACGCCGCCCCCCGGGCGCTCCGGCTCTGGAAGTAATAAGCGAGCAGGTAGACCAGCAGGGAGAAGGCGGCGATGAGCAGCGCGGCGACGATGACGAAGTTGATCTGGATGATCAGGTCGAGCGGATCTGTTCGAGCCATCGCTGGATGCGCTGGATCATCACCCGGCGCCGGCCGGTGTAGCGGTGATCTCCCCCATCGATGAGGGCCAGGTCGGTGTTCAGCCCGGCCCGGTGATGGAGGGTCAAGCTCTGGCGGTGATGCACCACCGGGTCCGCGGTCCCGTGGACGATGAGGAGCGGCCGCGGGGAGAGCCGATCGACCACCTCCACCGGCTGAAGCCCTTCGGCGCAGGCCCGCAGGTCCTCCCGCAGGCGCTCCACCGTCATCCCCTGCATGAAGCGGACCCAGTCGGCGAGCATCGCCTCATCCGGCGTCCAGGCCCGCAGGTCGCTCACCGTAGAGAGCGTGATCAGCGCGAAGGGGCGGGGGTCCTGGGCCGCGGCGAGCACCGCGGCCCAGCCCCCGATGCTGTAGCCCAGCAGGACCAGACGATGGGGGTCCACCGCCGGTTGGGCCAGGGCCCAATCGACGGCGGCCCGGACATCCTCCACCAGGGTGGTGAGGCGGTAGGGGCCTTCGCTTCCCCAGCATCCCCGATAGTGGAAGACCAGCACGTTCCACCCCGCATCCCGGAGGGCGTCGGCCAGGTCCAGGTTGAGCTCCACGCCGGCGATGCCGTGGGCCATCACCAGCGTGGGATGGGGTCCCTCCCCATCCGCCCGGTAGAAGCGCCCGAGCAGCCGATACCCGTCGCTCTCAAAGATCACGCCGCTCAGCATCGCAGGCCGCGTCCCTCCGGGAAGTTCCGGCCGGCGGGGCCGGTCAGTCGATCACCGTCTGGCTTTGCTCGCGCATGTATTGGATCAAGTAATACGGTCCGCCGGCGCCCCGGCCGGTGGAGCCGCTGGCCTTCCAGCCCCCGAAGGGCTGGTAGCCGGGCCAGGCCCCGGTGGTCGCCCCCGCCGCCCGGTTGACGTAGGTCACGCCGGCCTCGATGTGATCGAAGAACCACTGGATCTCCTCCGGGTCGTTGCTGTAGAAGCCGGCGGTCAGACCGTAGTCCACCGCGTTGGCGTAGCGCATGGCCTCCTCCAGGGAATCCACGGTCACGATGCAGGTGATGGGGAGGAACATCTCCTCCCGGAGCAGGGGGTGATCCGGCGGGAGGCCGTCGACCACCGTGGGCTCCACAAAGTAGCCTTTGGCGAACTCCCCCTCGGTCAGGACGTTGCCCCCGAAGAGGACCACGCCGTCGCGGCGGAGGATCTCCATATACCGCTGGAACTTCTCATAGGCGGTCCGGTTGATCACCGGACCCAGGAACACGTCCCGCTGGGTAGGGTCGCCGATGCGGATCTTGCTGGTGAGGTCCAGGAACTTCTCCAGGAAGGCGTCCCGCACCGGGCGCTCCACGTAGATCCGCGAGGCCGCCGAGCACTTCTGGCCCTGGAGGCCGAAGGCCGAGCGCATGCAGCCCAGGGCCGCCCGGTCTAAATCCGCGTGGCGGCTGATGATCACCGGGTTCTTGCCTCCCATCTCCAGGATGATGGGCTTGGGATAGCGGGTCGAGGCCGCCACCTTGCGGTAGATGGACATCCCCACCTCATAGCTGCCGGTGAAGGTGATCCCGGCCACGTCCGGGTGCAGGACCAGGGGGTCGCCGACCTCGCTCCCGCTTCCGGTGATGTAGTTGAAGGCCCCCTCGGGCACCCCGGCGTCGCGGAAGATCTCATAGAGCTGATAGCCCACGTAGGGGGTGTCCGACGCCGGCTTGAACACCACCGTGTTGCCGGCCAGCAGGGCCGCCCCAGCGGGGCCGCCGGCCAGGGCCAGGGGGAAGTTGAAGGGGGAGATCACCGCCCACACCCCGTAGGGCTTCAGGACGCTGCGGTTGTGGTGCTTGGGGGATTCCTGCTTCATGGGCACGACGTAGCCGTCGTGGGCCTCCATCTGGTCGCAGTAGTAGCGGATGAGATCCGCGGTCTCCTCCACATCCCCCAGGGCTTCCAGGCGGTTCTTGCCCACCTCCAGGCTCATCAGCGCGGCCAGCTCGAAGGCCCGCTCGCTGATGAGGTCCGCCGCCCGGCGCAGGATCTTCACCCGCTCCGTCCAGGGGGTGCGGCTCCAGGCCGGGAAGGCCGCCTTCGCCGCCGCCACCGCGTCCGCCACGTCCTCAGGGGTCCCCCGCTGGAAGATCCCCAGCAGCCAGTCGGTGTTGATCGGGGAGCGATCCTCAAAGGTGCGCTCGGCGTAGCGGGGCTGCCCGCCGATGACCATGGGGACGGTCCCGCCCAGGCTCTCCCGGACCTTCCCCAGGGCGACCTCGTAGCGGATGTGAAGCTCCTCGCTGGGGACGGCGAGGGTGGCATAGGTGATCTTGAAGGGCTGGGCCGGGGCCTCCGCCGCCGGGGCCCCCCGGCGGCGTGGGGAGACCGCGCGCGCGGGCGCCTTCCGGGTCGTTTTACGGGCCGCCTTCTTCAGCGCCGCCTTCCGCGTCGTCTTACGTGTGGGCTTCTTCGCAGGCATTCTGACCTCCTGAGCCAGTGTTCTGCGCTTGCAAGACCACCTTCCTCAATCGAAGAAATAGGGGATCCGCAGGCCCCCGGTCAGGGTCTCCCGTTTGAGGGGGAGGATGAGACCGTGGAGGGCTTCCTCGGGGACCTTCACGCGCTTCCCTTCCAGCGTTCGGAGGCCTTCGGGGCGGAGCAAAGGATCCTCTACGCCCGGAGGCGTCTGCACCTCCTCCAGGGCCATCAGGCGACAAAGAACCCGCCGCATCGCCGGATCCTCCCCCTCTACGGCCGCCCGGAACCGGGCGACCACCTGAGGGCCCTGAACCGAGCGCCACGCGAATCGGATCTCGACTTCCTTCCCGGAGGACTCCATCGATCGCTTCGTCAATCCGCCCTGATGATCTAACTTGATTATAAACCAGACCGGAGACGGTGAAGTCCTCCCCGACCCTGGGGGATTGGGAGTTGGGTTGGGATCGGATAAACTAAATTCCAACCCGGATGGCTGCGGTGGGAGAGAGGCGCTGCGTCTAAGAGCACTCCACAGGGAAAGGGGCTTCGGATGCACCGGCAGGGATCCTTCCGAGGATGGTGGCGCTGGGCGGTGATGGGCGTGGTGTTGTTCGGGCTGGCGGCTTTCTTGGCGAGATGGCCGCGGCCGTCCTCCCTTCCCTCCCGGACGCGGACGCCGCTCCCTTCCCCCACCGTCCCGGCGACCCCATCGCCTACCCCCTCGCCGACGCCGACCCCCACGCCCCTTCCCGGGGAGTGGCTGGATCGAGGGCGCAGGGCCATGCGGGTGGGAGCGTTTGAGGAGGCTGCCGCCGCCTATGCGGCAGCGTTGCAGGGCGCTTTGCCTCCGGAGGCTGCCGGCGAAGCGTGGGTCGGATGGGGACGGGCCTTGCTGGCCGCCGAGCAGCCGGCGGAGGCCGCCCGGGTCCTCGCCCAGGCCCCCGTGGAGGAGCTGCCCCCCGAGTGGGCCCGCGGGGTCTGGACGCTCCGGGGAGACGCCCGGCGGGCGGCCGGGGATCCGGCCGGAGCCGCCGAGGCGTATGGCCACGCCCTCGGCATGGGCTCTCCCCTGACGGTGGAGCTCCGGATGCGCCGCGCCCTCGCCCTGCAGGAGGCGGGCCGGCTGGAGGCCGCCGCGGCGGAGCTGCGGGCCGCCCTGCCCGCGGCCCGGGACCCCAGCCAGGAGGCTGCCCTCCGGGAGCGGCTGGCGGAGACCCTGGAGGCCCTCCAGGCCTACCCGGCCGCCCTCGAGCAATATGAGGCCATCCTGGCTTTCGCCCAAAACCGCGCCTACCGCGCGTATATCGAATGGCGGGCGGCCCAGGTGCTTCTCACCGCCGGCCAGACCCCGGAGGGCTACGCCCGGCTCCAGCGGCTGATCCGGGAGGCTCCCGATACCCTTGCCGCCTACAACGCCCTGGTCCGCCTGGTGGAGGCA
Organism: Thermoflexus hugenholtzii; assembly: GCF_018771565.1. NCBI lineage: Bacteria > Bacillati > Chloroflexota > Thermoflexia > Thermoflexales > Thermoflexaceae > Thermoflexus > Thermoflexus hugenholtzii. The sequence goes on from NZ_CP076326.1 coordinate 2,206,896, forward strand.
GGGATCCCGGTGCCGGATGATCTGCGGGGCCGGATCGACGCCGCCGCCGGGCAGTGTCTCCCGGCTGTCCAGGCCTTCGAGCGCTGGATCGCCGCCCACCCGGACCACGGGGACATCCACTACGAGGCCGCCCTCTGTTATCGGGACCTGGGGAACCTGCAGGCCGCCCACGCTCATCTCGACGCCCTGATCCGCGATCACCCGGAGGCCTCCCGCTGGGCGGAGGGATGGCTGGAGAAAGGGCGGCTGTGGATCCGAAGCGGGGCGGTGGAGTCCGCCGTGGCCCTCTGGCGACAGTTCCTCGCCCGTTTCCCGACCCATCCCTTCACCCCTCGTCTGCTCTATGAGGCCGCCCGCCTCCTGGAGCGGAACGGAGCGGAGGAAGCGGCGGAGGGGTTCTATCGTCTCCTCGCCGAGCGCTTCCCGGCGGATCCGCGCGCGCCGGAGGCCCGGCATCGGCAGGGGGTGCTGGCCTACGGCCGTGGGGATCTCGACGCGGCGGCCGCGGCATGGGAGGCGTTGCGAAGCCGGTATCCGGAGGCGCCGGAGGCCCTGGCCGCTCGCTTCTGGCTGGGGAAGGTGGCCCTGGCCCGCGGGGATCGCGCGCGGGCGGAGGCGGAGTGGCAGGCTGTCGTCGCCCAGGCCTCCGGGCGCTTCCTCGGGGAGCGGGCCCGCATGCTTCTGCAGGGCGAGGACCTCACCGACCTGCCCGAAACCCTGGAACTCCCGGATCCGGAGGCGGGCCGGGCGGAGGCCGAGGAATGGCTGCGGGCCCGCCTGGGGATCACCGGGACGCTTCCCCTCTCGCCGTCCGTGGGGCTGACGGATCCCCTCTGGCAGGCCGGCGCGGAGGCCTGGCGGGTGGGCTGGGTGGAGGAGGCGCGCGGGCTCTGGACCGCCTTGCGGCAGCGCGTGGAGGATCCCCTGGCGCTGTATGCCCTGGCCCTGGCCTTCCGGGAGCAGGGGGCAGACGCCCTGGCCGTCCAGGCAGCCGCCCAGCTGCTCGCCCGCCTCCGGGTGGATCCCCGGGAGGCGCCGCCCTTCCTGGCCCGGCTGGCCTATCCCGTGCCTTATCCGGATCGGGTTCTCGAGGAGGCGCAACGTCGCCATCTGCCGCCTCTCCTGCTGTATGCGGTGATGCGCCAGGAGAGCCTGTTCGATCCCTACGCGGTCTCCTCGGCCCGGGCCCGCGGGCTGATGCAGATCATCCCGCCCACGGCGCAGGCCATCGCCGAGGCGCTGGGCCAGCCGTATCGGGAGTCCTGGTTGCATCGTCCGGCGGTGAGCATCGCCTTCGGGGCCTATTATCTGGCCCAGCAACGGGATCGCTTTGGGGGGAACCTGTGGGTGGCCCTGGCCGCTTACAACGGGGGGCCGGGGAACGCAGCGCGCTGGTGGGCGACGGCGCGGGGGGATCCCGACCTGTTCTACGAGCGGATCACCCTGGAGGAGACCCGCCGATATCTGGAGCGGGTCGTCGAACACCTCGCCGTATATCGGGCCCTCTACGCCGGGCGCGCCAAATGAGTTCAGCCCGGAGAGGCCGGGCGGGTCCATAGAACCCAACCCGGGAAGGCCTCCGTCGGCCTGCACGCCGAATGAATTCGGCCTCCGGTGGCCTTCGGTCGACGGTCGGCCTGCGCCGACCAGAAAGACCCTCCTCGCGTCGGCGAAGGCCGATTTCAATCGGCACAGAGCCTTCGGCCGGCGGCCTGCACGCCGAATGAATTCGGCCTCCGGTGGCCTCCGGTCGACGGTCGGCCTGCGCCGACCAGAAAGACCCTCCTCGCGTCGGCGAAGGCCGATTTCAATCGGCACAGAGCCTTCGGCCGGCGGCCTGCACGCCGAATGAATTCGGCCTCCAGGGGCCTCCGGCCGACGGTCGACCTGCGCCAACCGAAAAAGCACGCTCCGCGTCGGCGAAGGCCGACGCCCGGCGCGCAGCGCCTTGGAAGGCCGATTTCAATCGGCACAAAAGCCTTCGGCCGACGGTCGGCCTGCGCCGACCGAAAAAGCACGCTCCGCGTCGGCGAAGGCCGACGCCCGGCGCGCAAGCGCCTTGAGGGGCCGATTTCAATCGGCGTGAGAGCCTTCGGCCGACGGTCGGCCTGCGCCGACCAGAAAGACTCTCCTCCGCATTCGCGCGTTCGGGCCTCCCTTTGCGGACCGTCGACGCCTCCGGGAAAACGCGTGGCGGGCCTCCGGAGGGGCCCGCCACGCCATCGACGGGGGGATGCGGGGGGAGCGGTCACTCCTCCTCTTCCTCCTCGACCTTCTTCCCGCGTCCGATGACCTCGACCTCGGGAGCTTCCGCGGGCAGCGGGACTTCCTCGATGGCCTCCGCCGCGGGCGCGGTCACCAGCGCGATCAGCTCGTCCGGATCGCTCACGATGGTGACCCCCGGCGGCGCCTGAAGATCCCGCACGTAGATCGCCGCATCCACCCGATCCAGGACGCTCAGATCCACGGTGATGGCCTCGATGAGGTCCTTGGGAAGACATTCGATCTCCACGTGGGTCAGGCCGTGCACCAGGACGCCCTCGCCCCGCTCCACCGCCGGGGAGGCGCCCTTGAAGATCACCGGGACCTCCACCCGGATCTTCTCCGTCATCTCGATGGCCTGGAAATCGACGTGGAGGATCTCCCGGCGGATGGGCTCGCGCTGCACCTCGCGGATCAGCGCCAGGTGAGTCTCGCCGTCCACCTGGAGGGTGATCAGCCGGGCGCCGCCCCGGGCCTGGGAGAGAACCCGTTGCAGCTCCCGGCCCTCGACCTGGATGGGGAGGGGCGAGATGTGGCGCCCGTAAAGCACTGCCGGGATCCATCCCTGGCGGCGGAGGGCTTTCACGGCTTTCCCGATCACGTTTCGAGGTTTCGCGTTCAGCACCAGCTCGGCCATCGCCTCTCACCTCAAAGAAGGATTGGAAAAACCTGCGGATCCTGGGGGCCGTCCTCATCCCCCAGACCTGGATTTCATCGCACGGACCCGGCGGCTCAGGGTCCAGCCCAGGAGCGTGCCCAGGAGGAGGCCGAGGAGCAGGCCGATCCATGAGGCCTGCGGGCCGGCGGGCGTTCCCTCCACGGAGCGGGCGAGGATCAACCCGGCCCGCCCGCCGTGCATCCGGAGGTTGCGGGCGAGCACCAGGCCGGCCCAGCTCTCGTGGAGCTCCGCCTCCCGGGAGGAGGCCAGCCCGACCGCGCTTTCCCGAAATTCCATGCGCACGCCCCGCGCTGTTCCGAAGGCCGCGCGCTGGGCGTGGACCTGGTTGGCCGCAAGGTGGGAGATGGCCGCCTCCTGGCACGTGGCCGTGTTAGCGATCAGGGATCCCACCTGGGCTCTGGAGAGCGCGATCGACTCCGCGCTCAGGGCTTCCGGCCTTCGAGGTTCGGCCTCCGACATCCTCGGACCTCAGGTTTAGATCCGATGGGACCTCCCGCGCCGCAGGGGAGCGCCCTCGGGCCGACAGGACAGGCCGCCGTCGGGGGGCGAGCGCACATCACCCCACCGCCCCCACCTCCTTGCCGAAGGGATTGTATAGGGCCCGGGCAGGGGCGTCAAGCCAGAGCCCCTATCTTGACAGATCCCAGCGACCTGATTATGATTAAGGCCAAATCCTGGGATGAGGATCCGCATGACGGTGGCTTTCATCCGCTTCCCACGCATCCGTCGTCTGGAGACCCTGCCGGGCATCGGGTCCGGTGCGGGGAGGCGGGTGATTGGCCCTTGATCGAATCCTCCCAAGGATCGCGCAAACCCCCCGGACTCGATGTCCGGGGGGTTTTTGTTTTCCCGAACGCTCTGGATCCGGAGGCGCAGGGATGTGGCGTGTGGGAATCTACGGGGTGACCGGCTACGCCGGGTTCGAGGTCTTCCGCCTGCTGCGGCGACACCCGGCGGTGGAGATCGTCTTCGCCGCCTCGGAGAGCGGCGCCGGCAACGTCCTCTCCCAGCTCTTCCCCACTACGGAGGACTTCCCGGTGGTGGGCTTCGCGGAAGCCCCCCTGGATCAGGTGGACGCGGTGTTCCTGGCGTTGCCCCACGGGATCTCCGCTTCGGTGGCCCGCCAGGCCCACGCCGCCGGCGTGCGCGTCATCGACCTCTCCGCCGACTTCCGCCTGAAGGACCCTGCGACCTATGCCCGATGGTATCGGGAAGAGCATCCCGTCCCCGAGCTGTTGCCTGAGGCGGTCTACGGCCTGACGGAATGGAACCGGGCGGCCATCCGGGAGGCGACGCTGATCGCCAACCCCGGCTGCTACCCCACCGCCACCCTCCTGGCCCTGCTCCCCCTGGCCCAGGCCGGGGCCGTGGGGCCCGGCCCCATCGTGGTGGACGCGAAGTCCGGGGTCTCCGGGGCTGGCCGCAAGCCCTCCCTCACCACCCACTTCGTGGAGGTGGATGAGAACCTCAGCCCCTACAGCATCGGCCGGGCTCACCGCCATCTGCCGGAGATGGAACAGATGCTGCAGGCCGTTCACGGCGGCCTCGGCCCCCTGGTGTTCTCCCCCCAGCTGCTCCCGGTGGCCCGGGGCATCCTGGCCACGATCTACGTCCCCCTCGCCCCCGGCTGGACCGAGGCGATGGTCCACGAGCTGCTGACCGAGGTGTATGGGCGCGAGCCCTTCGTGAAGGTGTTGCCTCGCGGGACGCTGGCGACGCTCCGCCACAGCGTGGGGACGAACTTCTGCGTGCTCTCGGTGACCGGCGTGCCGGAGGCCGGCATGGTCATCGTGACGTCTTCCATCGACAACCTGATCAAGGGCGCCGCCGGACAGGCGGTCCAGAACTTCAACGTGATGTTCGGGATCGAGGAGACGGCGGGCCTTCTGTGAGCGCGCGGCGGTGAGGAGGGGAGAGACGATGCGAGTGATCAAGATCGGCGGCCACGAGCTGGACCAGCCCTCTTTCCTGGAGGGCCTGATCGCCGCCCTGCGCCGGATGCGACCGCTGCCCCTCCTGGTCCACGGCGGGGGGAAGGCGGTGAGCGCCTGGCAGCAACGGGTGGGGCTCACCCCGCGCTACATCGGCGGGCTGCGGGTGACTGACGACGAGACCCGGGAGCTGGCGGTGATGACCCTGGCGGGGCTGACCAACAAGTCCCTGGTGGCGGCCCTGACCCAGGCCGGCCTCCCCGCCCTGGGCCTGTGCGGGGCCGACCTGGCCCTGGTGCGGGTGGAGCCCCTGCCGGAGCTGGGATGGGTGGGGAAACCGTCGGCGGTGGATGCGGAGCGCCTCCGGCATTGGCTGGCGGAGGGGCTGCTGCCGGTGATCGCCCCCATCGGCCTGGGGCCCGGCGGCCTCTACAACGTCAACGCCGACCAGATGGCGGCGGCCATCGCCGCGGCCCTCCCCGCCGAGGAGCTGGTCTTCCTGACCGACGTCCCGGGGGTGCAAGCGGAAGGGATGGTCCGGCCTTCCCTCCGCGCCCGGGAGGCGGAGGCGCTGATCGCCGCCGGCGTCATCCGCGACGGCATGATCCCCAAAGTGCGCTCGGCCCTGGAAGCCCTCGCCGCCGGCGTCCGACGGGTTCGCATCACGAACCTGAGCGGCCTGGAGGCCGGCGGCACCGAGATCCTCGCGGAGGCATAGCGATGGAGGCAGAGGCCCTGATCGCCCTGGCGGAACGGGTGCTGGCGCCCACCTACCGGCGCCCTCCCGTGCTCTTCACCCACGGCGAGGGGATGTATGTTTACGACGCGAACGGCCGGCGCTACCTGGACTTCGTGGCCGGCATCGCTGTCTGCGCCCTGGGCCACGCGGATCCCGGGGTGGCCCAGGTGGTCGCCGAGCAAGCCCGGCGGCTGGTCCACCTGAGCAACCTCTACCACACCGAGCCCCACCTGCGCCTGGCGGAGGCCCTGGTCGCCCACAGCTTCGCCGACCGCGTCTTCTTCTGCAACTCCGGCGCTGAGGCCGCCGAGGCGGCCCTGAAGTTCGCCCGCAAGTTCGCCCGGCTCCGCTTCGGCCCCCACAAGACCGGCTTCGTCGCCTTCACCCACAGCTTCCACGGCCGCACGATGGGCGCCCTCTCCGTGACCGAGAAGCCCGCTTACCGCGAGCCCTTCGCCCCCTTAATCCCCGGGGTGACCTTCGTCCCCTTCAACGACGTGGAGGCGGCCCGGGCCTCCATCACGGAGGCGACCTGCGCGGTGATCGTGGAGCCGATCCAGGGAGAGGGCGGGGTGAACGTGGCCACCCCGGAGTTCCTCCGGGCTCTGCGGGCGCGCTGCGATGAGGTCGGCGCGCTGCTCATCTTCGACGAGGTGCAGTGCGGCCTGGGACGCACGGGGACTTTGTGGGCCTACGAGGCATATGGGGTGGAGCCGGATTTGCTGACGGTCGCCAAGCCCCTGGCCAACGGGCTGCCCATCGGGGCCGTCCTGATGCGGGAGGCGGTGGCCACGGCCCTCCAGCCCGGGGATCACGGCAGCACCTTCGCCGGCGGACCCCTGGTGACGGCGGTGGCCCTCCACGTGTTCCGACGGCTGTGCGATCCCGCCTTCCTGGCCCACGTGCGGGAGGTGGGGGAATACCTGATGGCGCGCCTGCAGGCTCTGGCGCTCCCCGGCGTGAAGGAGATCCGGGGCCGGGGCCTGCTGGTGGGGATCGAGATCGAGGGGGACGCCCGGGCCGTGGTCGCCGCCGCCCTGGAGCGGGGCCTGCTGATCACCACCGCCGGCGACACGGTGGTGCGCCTGGTCCCCCCGCTGATCGTCGAGCGGGCCCACATCGACGAGGCCCTGGGGATCCTGGAGGAGGCCATGCGGGCGGCTCTTCCCTCCCGCCCTTCCTAACGCCTGAACCGGAGGCATCCGATGGTGCGGATCCGACCGGCCCGACCGGAGGACATCCCCGCCCTGTTCGCCCTGGTGGACGCTTACGCCCGGCGGGGATTGTTGCTGCCACGATCCGAAGAGGAGATCGTGGCCACCCTGTCGGATTGGATCGTGGCGGAGGCGGAGGGCCGGATGGTGGGATGCGGCTCCCTGGTCTGGATGAGCCCGACCCTGGTGGAGATCCGCTCCCTGGCCGTGGCCGAGGATTATCAAGGCAACGGCGCGGGGGGCGCCATCGTCCAGGCGTTGGTCCGGCGCGCCCGGGCGGCCGGGGCCCGGGTCGTGTTCGCCCTCACCCGGGCCGTCCCCTTCTTCGAGCGCCTGGGCTTCGCGGTGACGGAGCGGGAACGTTTCCCCGAGAAGGTCTGGCGGGACTGCGTGCGCTGCCCCCTGCGGGAGCGCTGCGACGAAGTGGCGGTGGTCTACGCCTTCCCGGAGGATGAGGCCGGAGCGGAAGGCCAACAGCGGAACCCTGGATCCCGGAACCCCACGTGAATTTCCGAGGAGGCTCCTATGGTTCGCAAGGTGGTGCTGGCGTATTCCGGCGGACTGGACACCTCCACCATCATCCCGTGGCTGCGGGAGACGTATGGGTGCGAGGTGATCGCCTTCTGCGCTGACATCGGCCAGGGGGAGGAGGAGTTGCGCGGGGTGGAGGAGCGGGCCTACGCCGGCGGGGCGTCCAAGGTGATCCTCCGCGACCTGCGCGAGGAGTTCCTGCGGGACTACGTGCTGCCCACGGTGCAGGCCGGCGCCGTCTATGAGGGCAAATACCTGCTGGGGACGGCGATGGCCCGCCCCCTGATCGCCAAACATCAGGTCCAGATCGCCCTGGAGGAGGGAGCGGACGCCGTGGCCCATGGAGCCACCGGCAAGGGCAACGACCAGGTCCGCTTCGAGCTGGCCTACCAGGCCCTGGCGCCCCATCTGCGGGTGATCGCCCCATGGCGGGAGTGGTCCATCACCTCCCGCCGCGAGGCCTATGAATACGCCCGCGCCCACGGGGTGCCCATCGAGTGGAGCACCAGCCGCTACAGCCGCGATCGGAACCTCTGGCACGTCTCCCACGAGGGCGGCCCCCTGGAGGACCCGGACTGGGAGCCCGAGGAGGACGTCTTCCTCTGGACCACGGATCCCACCCGCGCCCCGGAGACCCCTGAGACCATCACCCTGGCCTTCGAGCAGGGGGTCCCGGTGGCCCTCAACGGCCAGCCGATGGGCCTGGTGCCCCTGATGGAGGCCCTCAACGCCCTGGGGGCCAAGCACGGCATCGGACGGGTGGATCTGGTGGAGAACCGGCTGGTGGGGATGAAGTCCCGCGGCGTTTACGAGACACCGGGTGGCACCATCCTGGTGGAGGCCCTGCGGGCCCTGGAGACCCTGTGCCTGGACCGCGAGACCATGCACTTCAAGCAGGCCCTGGCCCTGCGCTACGCGGAGCTGGTCTACTACGGCTGGTGGTTCAGCCCTCTGCGCGAGGCTATGGACGCCTTCGTGAAGGTCGTGATGCGGAACGTGACCGGGGAAGTCCGCCTCAAACTGTATAAGGGGAACGTGTGGGTGGTGGGCCGGCGCTCGCCCTACAGCCTCTACCGGGAGGACATCGTCTCCTTCGATACCGTGGGGGCCTACGACCACAAGGACGCCGCCGGCTTCATCCGGCTGTTCGGGCTCCCGCTCAAAGTGCACGGCCTGGTCCGCCGCGGGCTGCGCGGGGCTCCCCGCGCTCCCGAAGAGCGGGATTGAGGCCCCCCACGGGCCGGGAGGCTGGCCCCACCGGTTTTCGGATCGGCACGAAGCCCGATCTTCGAACCCCTCAGTGTGGGGTCCGCGCCCTGCGGACCCCACACCCGCGAAATCCGGGTCGAGAAAGGAGCGAGGATGCGCCTCTGGGGGACCGCGGAGAACCTGCCGCTGGATCCGGCCTTCGAGCGGCTCAACGCTTCGCTGCCGTTCGACCGTCGCCTGTATCCCCAGGACATCCGGGGCTCCATCGCCTGGGCCCGGGCCCTGGCCCGGGCCGGGATCCTGAGCCCCGAGGAGCAGCAGGCCATCGAGGAGGGCTTGCAACGGGTTCGGGAGGAGCTGGACGCCGGCCTCTTCCTCTTCCGGCCCACCGATGAGGACATCCACACAGCGGTCGAACGGCGGCTCACGGAGCTCATCGGCCCGGCCGCCGGCAAGCTCCACACCGGGCGCAGCCGGAACGACCAGGTGGCGACGGACCTCCGGCTTTTCCTGATGGACGAGTGGCCGGAGCTGGAGGGCAGGCTGCGCGCGCTGGAGGAATCCCTGGTGCGGCAGGCGGAGGCGCACCCGGATCTCCTGATGCCGGGCTACACGCATCTGCAGCGGGCCCAGCCCATCCGCTACGCCCAGTGGTGCCTGGCCCACGCCTGGGCTTTCGAACGGGACCGGGAGCGGCTGCAGGAGGCCTTCCCCCGCCTGGCTACCCTCCCCCTGGGCAGCGGCGCCCTCGCCGGCACGCCCTTCCCCATCGACCGGGAGGCCCTGGCCCGGGAGCTGGGCTTCCGTCAGGTCTCCCCCAACAGCCTGGACGCGGTCTCCGATCGGGACTTCGTCGCCGAATTCCTCTTCATCGCTGCTATGATCGGGGTTCATCTCAGCCGCCTGGCCGAGGACCTCGTCCTGTTCGCCAGCGCGGAGTTCGGGTTCATCGAGCTGGATCCCGCCTACACCACCGGCTCCAGCCTGATGCCCCAGAAGCGCAACCCCGACGCCCTGGAGCTGGCCCGGGCGAAGGCCGGCCGGCTCATCGGGCATCTCACCGGTTTCCTCACGGTGCTCAAGGGCCTGCCCTCCGGCTATAACAAGGACCTCCAGGAGGACAAGGAGCCGGTCTTCGATGCGGTGGACACGCTGCGGGCGGTGCTGGCCGTGATGCCCGGCCTGATCGCGACCATGCGGCCGCGGCCGGAACGCATGCGCGCGGCCCTGGAGGAGGCCATGCTGGCCACGGAGCTCGCCGACTACCTGGTGCGCAAAGGCGTGCCCTTCCGGGAAGCCCATCGGGCGGTGAGCGCGCTGGTGCAGGAGGCCCTTCGGGAGGGGGAGGCCCTGAGCGCCCTTCCCCTGGAGCGGATGCGCCGGCATCACCCGGCTTTCGAAGCGGACGTCTTCGCCGCCCTGGACCCCGAGGCCGCGGTGGAGCGACGGGCCGCCGTGGGGGGGACGGCCCGGGCGGCCGTGGAAGCCCAAATTCGGGCCCTCCGGGCCCGCCTGGCCCCAGCCGACTTCCGGTAGGAGAGACTTACAGGTTTTCCACGTTCAAACGGCGCTCGGGGCAGGAGTTCCGGCCTCGTTACCGGTAATACCCCAGTCGAGCCCAAAGCCTATCCGGTAGGAGCGGCTTTAGCCGCGAATGATGGCTTGAACCCGGGATCTACGGAACCGGATAAGGGCGTTGGGGGATCGGTTCAGAATTAAGGGGTTCTGGGGATGAGCCCCAGGGCCGACCGGGGCTTCCGTCTGCGGATCCGCTCATGGCTCTCAAAAACCAAAAAGCCTCGGGTCTTCAGGATGTTCAAGGCGCAGCTGGCACGATAGGGGTCTCCTCCTCCCGCACTATAATTCCCTCCGAACCTGGCATACACGGGAGGGATGCCCATGCGCGTGGAAGTTCGGATCGGAGCCGTTCAGGAGGTGGAGGCGGATGCGGTGGTGGTGAACCTGTTCGAGGGCGTGACGACGCCGGGCGGGGCCACGGCGGCCGTGGATCGCGCCCTGGAGGGTCGGATCTCGCGGGTGCTCGCCGCCGGGGACTTTCGGGGCCGTCTGGGAGAGACCCTGGTCCTCTACACCGACGGGCGCATCCCCGCGCCCCGGGTGATCCTGGTCGGGCTGGGCCCGGAGGCTTCTTTTAACGCCGAAAAAGTCCGCCACGCGGCCGCCGCCGCGGCCCAGCGCGCCCGGGACCTGCGGGTGCGGACCCTGGCGACGGTGGTCCACGGAGCGGGCCGGGGCGGGCTCTCCCCGGAGGAAGCCGCCCAGGCCACCGTGGAGGGGGTCCTGCTGGGCCTTTACACTTACCAGCGAAAGAAGGAGAACGCCGGAGGATCAGGGCCGGAGACCCTTCTGCTGGTGGAGTTCGACGCCGCCAAGGAAGCGGCCATCGCCGCAGGCGCCCGCCGCGCCGAGACCCTCGCCCGCTTCGTGAACCGGGTGCGGGACTGGGTGAACGAGCCGGGCTCCGATATGACGCCTCGCCGGCTGGCCGAGGAGGTCCGCGGGCTGGCCGCCGAGGTCGGCGTGCGGGTCCAGGTCCTGGATGAGCACCAGATCACCGCCCTGGGGATGGGAGCCCTCACGGCGGTGGCCCGCGGCAGCGAGGAGCCTCCCCGCTTCATCATCCTGGAATACGCGCCGGAGGGCCGCCTGGAGCGGCCAGTGGTCCTGGTGGGGAAGGGGATCACCTTCGACAGCGGCGGGCTCAACCTCAAGAGCGAGGAAGGCATGCTCACGATGAAGGGGGATATGGCCGGCGCGGCCGCGGTGCTCGGGGCGACCCTGGCCGCCGCCGCGCTGGGGCTGCCGGTCCCGGTGGTGGCCCTCGCCCCCGCCTGCGAGAACATGCCCTCCGGCAAATCCTACAAGCCCGGGGATATCCTGCGGGCCCTCAACGGCAAAACCATCGAGATCGTGAACACCGATGCCGAGGGACGGCTGATCCTGGCGGATGCCCTCTCTTACGCCGCCCGCTACGCGCCCCGCGCGGTGATCGACGTGGCCACCCTGACCGGGGCAGCCATCATCGCCCTGGGCCAGGATGTGGCCGCCGCCCTGTTCTCGGACCACGAGGAGCTGGCCGCTGCGCTGCTGCGGGCCGCCGAGGCCACCGGCGAGCGGCTCTGGCGCATGCCCCTGTGGGAGGATTACCTGGAGCGGATCAAGAGCGACGTCGCCGACGTCAAGAACAGCGGGGGTCGCTACGGTGGGCTGGGGACCTCCGCCATGTTCCTCAAGCAGTTCGCCCCCGAGGGCGTCCCCTGGGCCCATCTGGACATCGCCCCGATGGATATGGCGGAGAAGGCCCGGGGTTACATACCCAAGGGAGGGACCGGATTCGGGGTGCGGCTGCTGGTGCGCTACCTGGAGGATCCTCGGCCATAGGGCCCGCCGAGGAGCAGCCCTTTCCTTAGAAGAGAGAAAATCAAGGGCCGGAGGGGCTCCCGGGCGCCCTCCGGCCCTGGTTGCCCGAGCCCGCGCCTATCCGCGGGCGGCCCCTACCGGCTCCGGCACATAGACCGGGACGCACCAGCTCCGATACTTCGGCACCTTCCCCCGCACCACATCGAAGTAGAGATCATGGAGCCGCCGGGTGATCGGCCCGATCTCCCCGTTGCCCACCGGCCGCCGGTCCACTGAGACCACCGGGACGAGCTGGACGCCGGTGCCGCACAGGAACATCTCGTCGGCGTAATACAGCTCGGTGCGATCGATGTGGCGCTCCACCGTCGGGATCCCCAGCTCGTTGTGGGCCAGCTCGATGATGGTGCGCCGGGTGATCCCCTCCAGGATCTCATCGGTCACCGGCGGGGTGATCAGGACGCCGTTCCGGATGATGAAGAGGTTCTCGGCGCTCCCCTCGGCCACGTGGCCGTCCTCGGTCAGCACGATGGCCTCGTCGAAGCCGTTGAGCATGGCCTCGCTCTTGGCCAGGGCGGAGTTCACGTAGGCCCCGGTGATCTTGGAGCGGGCGGGGATGGCGTTGTCGTTGATCCGCCGCCAGGAGGAGACCATCACGTGGGCCGCCTCCCGCTCGATGTAGTGGCCGAAGGGGGTGGTCCAGATGGTCAGCTCCTCCTTGAGGTTGTGCAGACGGACCCCGATGACCTCGTCCGCCTTGTAGGCGATGGGGCGGATGTAGACGTCCTCCCGGTAGCCCTCTTTCTGAAGCAGCTCGACGGTGATGCGGGTGAGGTCGTCGGGGGTGTAGGGGAAGCTCATCAGGAGCATGCGGGCGGAGGCGAGGAGTCGCTCGTAGTGCTCACGGGGCCGGAAGATGAAGAGCTGCTGCTCTTCCTCGTTCCAGTAGGCCCGTATCCCTTCGAAGACGCCGGTGCCGTAGTTGAAGGCGTGGGTGCGCACGCTGATCACCGCCTCCTCGATGGGCACGATGCGACCTTTGAAGAACGCATAGCGGCCGCTCATGGCCTTCCCCCTCTGGAAAGGTGGTGAACATCCAGCGGGCCCGGAGGTCCGCACCGATGCGGAGCGCGGGCCGAGGCCCCGCTTTCATTATAGCGCGGCCGGGACCCCGCCGGCCCTGGCCGGAACTGGCCGGAACCGGATGGGGCATCCGTTCGCCTGTGCGGTAGAATGATCCATGCGAGGGGAGCGGGATGCAGAAACCCGGAAGCCCCTGATGGGTGTTCTGAGCGGAAGCGTTCCCGCATTTTGCGAGAGAGGATGGGATGCGATGGCCCTTCGACCCGGGGACTTCAGCTGGCTGCTGGAGCGACGACGGATGCGGCGGGCCCGCCGCCACCAGGGGGCCGCCCGATGGGTCCGCCTGGCGCTGGCGCTGGGGATCTTCGGCCTCACCGGGATGGGATTGTTCGGCGCGGCCGGCGCGGCCGGGGCTGCCGCCCTTTACGTCAGCCTGATCCGCCAGGCCGACCCCGCCCGCATCGAGGCCAGCGCCAGAGCCTTCGAGACCACCAAGATCTACGACCGCACCGGCCGCGTGCTCCTCTACGAGGTGATCGACCCCACCTGGGGCGACCGCACCTGGGTGCCCCTGGAGCGGATCCCCCTGGCCCTGCGCCAGGCCACCATCGCCATCGAGGATCGCTCCTTCTACGAGAACCCGGGGATCAACCCTCGCGGCCTGTTGCGGGCCTTCTGGATCAACCTGCGCACCGGCGGCGAGGTCGTCCAGGGCGGCTCCTCCATCACCCAGCAGCTGGTGAAGAACACCCTGATCGATCCCCAGGAGCGCTACCAGCGCTCCTACACCCGCAAGCTCAAGGAGATCCTGCTGGCCCTGGAGCTCTCCCGCCGCTACTCGAAGGATCAGATCCTGGAAATGTATCTGAACACGAACTTCTACGGGAACCTGGCCTACGGGGTGGAGGCCGCCTCCCAGATCTACTTCGGCAAGCACGTGTGGGAGCTGAACCTGGCGGAGTCCGCCATGCTGGCCGCCATCCCCCAGTTCCCCAGCCTGAACCCCATCGACGCCCCCCAGGAGGCCAAGCGCCGTCAGGAGATCGTGCTGGACGCGATGGTGCGGGAGGGCTACATCTCCCCCGAGGCGGCCGCGGCCGCCAAGGCCCAGCCCCTCCAGATCCGACGCCAGCCCGCCGCGCGTTTCGACATCAAAGCCCCCCACTTCTCCCTTTACGTCCGCCGCTGGCTGGAGGAGCGCTTCGGACCCGAACTGGTCCACCGTGGCGGGCTCCGGGTCTACACCACCCTGGACTGGGACCTCCAGCAATACGCCGAGCAGGCCGTCCGCCGCCACGTCGAGAAGCTGAAGGCGGAAAAGCGCAATGTGACCAACGGGGCCCTGGTGGCCATCCGGCCGAAGACCGGCGAGATCCTGGCCATGGTCGGCAGCGTGGATTACTGGGACGAATCCATCGACGGCCGTTTCAACGTGGCCGTGGACGGCCTGCGGCAGCCGGGCTCCGCCTTCAAGCCCTTCACCTACGCCACCCTGCTCAGCCAGGGCGTGCCGGCCTCCCACCTGTTCTGGGATGTCCCCAAGACCTTCGATCAGGGGCCGGGGATGCCGCCTTACGCCCCGGAGAACTACGACCGCAAGTTCCATGGCCCCCAGCGGATGCGGCTAGCCCTGGCCCGCAGCTACAACATCCCGGCCGTGGAGGCCCTGCAGATGGCCGGGATCGCCAACGTCATCCGCCTCGCCCACCGCATGGGACTCACCACCCTGGATAAAGGCCTGGATTACTACGGCCTGGCCCTCACCCTGGGCGGCGGCGAGGTGCGCCTGATCGACATGGTCTACGCCTTCAGCGTCTTCGCCAACAACGGCTTCATGGCCGGCGCCCCCGTCCCCGAAGACCGCCGCCGGCCCGGCTACCGGGAGCTGGACCCGGTCCCCGTGCTCCGGGTGGAGACCCCCGACGGGAAGGTCCTCTGGGAATACCGCCAGCCGGAGGTCCAGGCCATCCTGGACCCGCGGGTGGCCTACCTGATCACCAGCATCCTCTCGGACAAGGCCGCCCGCTGGGAGGCCTTCGGGCGCGGCAACGTCCTGGAGCTCTCCCGGCCCGCGGCGGTGAAGACGGGGACCACCAACGACTTCCGGGACAACTGGACCATCGGCTACACCCCGCAGCTGGCGGTGGGCGTGTGGGTGGGGAACACCGACAACAGCCCGATGCGGAACGTCTCCGGGATCGCTGGGGCGGCCCCCATCTGGCACGACGTGATGGAATACGCCCACCGGGACCTCCCGGTGGAGCCCTTCCAGCGGCCCCCCGGCCTGATCGAGAAGACCATCTGCGCCGTCTCCGGGAAGCTCCCCGGCCCCTACTGCCCGACGGTGAAGGAGCTGTTCATCCCGGGGACGGAACCTCAAGAGATCTGCGACCTGCACCAGGCCTTCCGTATCAACCGGGAGACCGGCAAGCTGGCCACCGCCAGCACGCCTCCAGACAAGGTGGAGGAGAAGGTCTTCCTGGTGGTCCCGCCGGAGGCCCTGGGCTGGGCCCGGGAGGCCGGCATCCCCCAGCCGCCCACGGAATACGACACCCAGTTCGCTCAGCCGGCCGGCGACGTCGCCATCCTCAACCCCGCCCCCTACGCCTACGTCCGCGGGATCGTCCCCATCCTCGGCAACGCCCGGGGGGATGTGGCCTTCTACCGGCTGGCCGTGGGGGCCGGCCTGAACCCCACCGCCTGGATCCCCATCGGCCCGGAGCACGGCAACGCCGTGGACAACGGGCTCCTGGAGAACTGGGACACCTCCGGCTTCGCCGACGGCCTCTACACCCTGCAGCTCACCGTGGTCCGCCACGACGGGAGCGTGCACACCGCCGTGGTCCCGGTGACCGTGGACCGCACCCCACCCACGGTGCGGGTGGTGTATCCGCGGGAGGGGGAGACGTATAAGCTTTCGGAGGAATGGATCAGCGTGGTCACCGAGGTCTCGGACAACTACGCCATGGACCGCGTGGAGTTCTACGCCGACGGGCAGCCCTTCGCCGTGCGCGATGCGCCGCCCTTCAACGCGAAGTGGTATTTCAACCGGGTGGAGCGGGAGCGCCTGCTGGGCTGCCACGAGTTCTGGGTGAAGGCCTACGACAAGGCCGGCAACGAGACCGAGAGCAACCACGTCCGCGCCTGCGTCACCCGCTGAGCGCCGGCCCGCAGGCCACCCACCTTGCCGATCCGCGAGCTCCCGGTTATACTTCAAGCACCAACATCGCTCCAACTTTATGGGACGGGAGGCTGCTGCCCGGGAGGGGGCGCGGGAGAGGGGTCTTCCGGGCGGGGCCCGGCGGGGGTTGGGGGAAGCCGCTGGGCTCCGCCTGCCGGAGCGCAGGGGGGTGCCATGATTGCGGAGCTCCCCATTGCCAGAACCAAGATCTACCCGCCGGTGCGGCGCGGGCCGCTGCTGGAGCGTCCTCGCTTGCTCAACTTCCTGCACGAGAACATCGATAAGACCCTCATCCTGCTCTCCGCACCGGCCGGTTACGGAAAGACCGCCCTCCTCATCCAGTTCTATCACGACACCGACCTCCCCGTCGCCTGGTATAGCCTGGATGAGACGGACCGGAACCTCCACCGCTTCGTGGAGCACCTGGTGGCGTCCCTCCGGGAGCGGTTCCCTGCCTTCGGCCGCCTCACCCTGGGGGTGTTGCGGGCCGGCGCCCCTCCGGAGACGGTGGCCACCGCCATGATCAACGATATGCTCGAGAACATCCCCGACTACTTCGCCCTGATCCTCGACGACTACCATATGGTGGCCGAGCACCCTGGCATCCAGATCCTGATGCGCCACCTGCTGGAGCGCGCCCCCGAGCACCTTCACATCCTGCTGGCCAGCCGCGGCCCCTACGGCCTCCCGATGACCCCCCTGGTCGCCCGCCAGCAGGCCACCGGCCTGGGCGCCCGCCACCTCGCCTTCACCCCTGAGGAGGTCCGCACCCTCTTCGCCCGCCACTACGCCATGGAGCTCTCCGAGGAGGAAGCCCGGGCCCTGGCCCAGGAGACCGAGGGGTGGATCACCGCCATCCTCCTCCTGGTGGAGCACCTGCGGGAGACCGGGGCCTACCGCCCCCTGCGGCCCGGCGAGCCCGGCGCCCTCTACCGGTATCTCGAGGAGGAGGTCCTGCGCCGCCAGCCCCCCGAGCTCCAGGACTTCCTCCTGGAGACCGCCATCCTCCCCCTCTTCAACGTCGCCGCCTGCAACGCCGTGCGCGCCCGGGACGACTCCGCCCGCTGGATCGAGGAGGCCGACCGCCGCCAGCTCTTCCTGATCCAGGTCGAGACCACCGCGGAGGGCCCCTGGTATCGCTATCACCATCTCTTCCGGGAGTTCCTCAACCTCCGCCTGCGCTCCTGGGACCCCGCCCGTTACCGGGTCCTCCATCAGCGGGCGGGCCGGTGGTTCGCCGACCGCGGCGACGCCGAGGCCGCCGTCGCTCACTTCTTAGAGGCCGGGGACCTGGAGGCCGCCGTCGAGGCCATGGAGGGGGCGGTGCGCAGCGTCTTCGCCGCCGGGCGCCTGGAGACCCTGGGCCGGTGGTTCCGGGCCCTGCCCCCCGCCCGCCTCCGGCAGGCCCCGCGCCTGTTGCTTTACCAGGCCAAGATGCTCGCCGATACCGGCCGGCCGGAGGCCGCCCTCCACCTCCTGGACCAGGCCGCGGCGGCCTGCGGGCCGGGGGACGACCAAGTCCGGGTGGAGATCGAGATCCAGCGGGCCTCCACCCTGAACCTGATGGGCCGGCACGCCGAGGCCCTCGCCGCCGCCGAGGCCGCCCTCGCCGCCTGCCGGCCGGAGTGGACCCACCCCCTGGCCGCCGCCCACCGGCCGCGGGGCTTCGCCCGCCTCGCCCAGGGCCGCCCCCGGGAGGCCGAGCAGGACCTCCGCCAGGCCATGGCCCTGTTCCGCTCCCTGGAGGCCCCTTATGACCTCGTGAACACCCTCATCGAGCTCGCCGAGGCCCTGCGGGCCCAGGACCGGCTGGTGGAGATGGACCTCTACCTCCAGGAGGCCCTGGCCCTGGCCCGGTCCTTAGAGAACCCCCGTCCTCTCATCGTGTTGCTGAACAACCTGGGCTACACGGCCTACGCCCGGTGCCAGTTCGAGGCCGCCCGGCGCTACTACGAGGAGGGCCTGGGGCTGGCCCGCCAGGTGGGGAACCGGCGGATGGAGGCTTTCCTCCTCATCGGCCTGGCGGACCTGGCCCGGGACGAGGAGCGGCTGGAGGAGGCCATGGCGGCCTACCGGGCGGCCCTGGAGATCGCCCGGGAGATCCGCAACGCCTACCTCACCGCCTACGGCCTGGAGGGATTGGGGCGGGCCCTGCGGCTGAAGGGGCAGCCCCGCCAGGCCCTCGCCCCCCTGCGGGAGGCGGCGGAGATGGCGACCCGCCTGGGGGTGCAGACCCTGGCCGCGGTGGCCGCCCTCTCCCGGGGGATGGCCGAGGTGGAGGCCGGGCAGGCCCTGGACGGCCTCTCCCGCATGGCCCCGGCCCTGGAGCGCCTGCAGGGGGCGGACCTGCCCACCCGGGTGTGGGGGCACTTCCTGATGGCCCGGGCCTACTTCCTGGCCCACCGCCAGCGGGACGCCCTCCAGCAGCTCGCCGAGGCGGCCCGGCTCAACGGGCCGGACCTCCTCGTCGCCCCCCTGCTCCCGGAGCTCCGGCGGGCCGACCGGCTCTTCCGCGTGGCCGGGCGGCGGGGGGTGGAGTGGCCCCGCATCTGGGACCCCCTGCGCCGGCTTGGGCGGTCCCGCCGGGCCTCCGCCCGGGCCGCCTCGCCCCCTATGGAGATCCGGGCCTTCGGCCCCGGGGAGGTGTGGATCGAGGGCCAGCGCGTGGCCTGGCCCGAGGGCCGCAAGGCCTGGGAGCTGTTCTTCTTCATGCTCTCGGTGGGCTCGGCGACCCGGGAGGAGATCGGGGCGGCCCTCTGGCCCGACGCCGACCCGGCCCGCCTCACCGGTCAGTTCCACTCGGCCAAGTGGCGCCTCAAGCGGATCCTGAAGCGGGAGGTCCTGGTCTTCCGGGAGGGCCGCTACGCCTTCGACCGCCGCCAGCCCCACTGGTATGACGTGGAGATCTTCGAGGCCCACCTCCGGCAGGCCCGGGCCGCCCGGGGGACCCCCGAGGCCCTCTCCCATCTGCGGGCGGCCGTGGAGCTTTACCGGGGGGACTACCTGAGCGGCTGGAACGCCGAGTGGGCGGTGGAGCGCCGGGAGCGGCTGCGGGCCCAGTATCTGGAGGCCCTCCTCACCCTGGCGGAGGCGACCCTGACGGCGGGGGAGCCGGCGGCGGCCCTGGCCTGGTTCCAGCAGGCCCTGCAGGCCGACCCTTACCTGGAGGCCGCCTGCCTGGGGGCCCTCCGCTGTTACCTCGCCCTGGACCAGCCCGGCGCCGCCCTGGATCTCTACCGGCAGTATGCGGCCCGCCTGGAGCGGGAGCTGGGCCTGCGGCCCTCCCCGGAGGCCCAGGCCCTGTATGAGTCCATCCGCCGCGCCCGGAGCCCGACCGGCCGCCCGTGATCCGCCCTTCCCCCGGAGGCGGCCCCCGGACGCGGCGAGGGGGATCGACCGGTGCGGGATCGAAGGGCCTGGCCCATCGCGCCGCCCTCTCCTCGCCCGCCGGCGCGGGCGCCCCCCGTTTGAGCCCCGAACCCCTGACAGAATCCCTTAACCGCGCCCTTGATTCGTCAGAAATCCCTGCCCATCCCCGTGAGAGTTCCGTGAGAGGCCCTCGTTACGATGGAGCCAGAATCCTTTCGGGAGGAAGCGCCATGAAGGCCCGTGGGCTCGCGCTGGCGACCTGGCTGATGACCCATCCCCAGGCGTTCCGCCTGGCCCTGCTCGCGGTCTGGCTGGTCGGGGCCGTCTTCCGGCTGGCCAACCCGCCGGCGGGTGGCGACAGTCCTTCGTGATTCCCGGTCCTGCAGAGATTCCTCGATAAGGAGCGATGACCATGTCGGCGGCGGCGATCGACGAGCTGGTGGGCTGGGCCCTGATCGACGAGCGGATCCGCGAGGAGCTGCTGGGCCCCCGCCGGGCGGAGGTGCTGGCCCGCTACGACCTCACTGAGGAGGAGCGCCAGTGGCTGCTCCGGGTGCGGGCGAAGGACCTGACCGGCTTCGCCGCGGCGGCGGCCCGGTGGCTGGAGCATCGGGCGGCCCGGGACGAGACCCCTTTCCCCGATTACCTGTTCGCGTAGGTGGGCGATGAGACTCCTGATTGTGGAACAAAACCCGGATATGCGGCTGCTCTACCGCATCGGCCTGCGCAACGTGCCGTGGGAGATCCTGGAGGCGGGCACGATGGCGGATGCCCTGGAGCAGGTGACGGCGCGCCATCCGGACATCGTGCTGATCGGCGAGGAGCTGCCGGATGGCGATCCCTTCGAGCTCTGCGCCCGGATCAAGTCGAACCCGGAGACCCGGGACATCGTGGTGGCCATCGCGGTTTACTACATGGACGGCCTGATCCGGCGGCGGAGCCAGGAGGTGGAGGCCGATGCCTGCTGGCTGGGCCCGATCCCGCCCCGGGAGCTGCCCAAGCGGCTGGAGGAGCTCTATCACCAGGTCCGGCAGGCCGTCGCGGGTGGGAACAACGGGTCCTCGAATCGCCCGCCGCAAGGATAAACCCGGGGAACTTCGGCCGGGAGGGGCGGCCCGGAGGCTCGCCTCTCCCGGCCGCGGGGGAGCAGCATGGAAACGCCCCAAGGGGGCGCCTGCCCGGACCCCCGGGACGGAGGTGTCAGCGCTTCTGCGCGGGGAGGGCTCCTGCACTCCCCTCCAGCAGGAGGAGCCATCGCTTGAGGGAGAGCCCCCCGGTGTAGCCCCCCAGGCTCCCGTCCGAGGCGACCACCCGGTGGCAGGGGATGAGGATCGGGAGGGGGTTCGCCCCGAGGGCCTGGCCCACGGCCCGGGTCGCCCCCGGCCGCCCGATGCGCCGCGCCAGCTCCGCATACGAGATCGTCTGCCCATACGGGATGCGCAGCGTCTCCCGCCAGACTGCTTGCTGAAAGGCCGTGCCCTCCGGATCCAGGGGGACGGTGAACGTTTTCCGTTTCCCCCGCAAATACTCCAGGATCTGGGCGATGGCCTGGGCGGCCAAGCCTTCGTCCCATCGGATCAGCTCGGGGTGGGCCGCCTGAAGGGCCGCCCACTCTGAAGCGGCGTCCTCCCCGAAGATCACCCGCCGCACGCCCCGCGCCCCCGCCACCACCCACAGCGTCCCCAGCGGCGTCCCCTCCACCATCGACCAGTGCATGGCGCCTCCGTCCATCGAAAGGCTCCCCGCTGCGCAGGCAACGCCGGAATCCTCCATGGATTTTCCCCCCGTTCCGGCTTCTGCTAAAATGCCCCCGCTGCACCCTTTCTTCAGCCCAAGGTGAGGGAAGATCGATGCGTCGAACCGCTGGCTGGCTGCTCGCGGCATGGATCGGGCTCGCCCTGATGGGCCTCACAGTGGCCGGTCTGGCCGGCTCCGGACCCCGGGCCCTGGCCCAGGCGGCGGTCACCGCCACCCCGCGCCCCGATGGCTCGATCGTCCACACCGTGCAGGAGGGAGACACCCTCTTCGGCCTCGCCCTGCTCTACGGCACCACCGTAGACGAGATCCGGGCCCTGAACGGGCTGGACTCGGACCTGCTGATCGTCGGCCAGGAGCTCCTGATCCGGCCGCCGCAGGCTGCCCCGGCCGCTCCTTCGCCGACGCCCGCGCCGGTGGCGCGCCAGCCGGGGGCGCTGTGCACCGGGGCCTTCGAGGATCGGAACGGGAACGACCAGAAGGAAGAGGGGGAGCCCTGGATCGCGGGGGTGCGCATCGCCCTGGTGAACGGGCGCGGCTTTCAGCAGACTCTGATCTCCCAGGCCGGCCAGCCGGCCTGCGCCCGGGATCTGGAGCCGGGTTACTATCTCCTCGCCCTGGACGATCCGGCCGGCTACCAGGCCTCCGGCTCCCCGCGACGGGAGGTCTGGTTGCCATGGAACGCGGAAGTGACCCTGCTCTTCGGGCTCCGCCCGGCTGCCGCGTCCCCGGCCCCCACCCCTTCGCCGGCCCCTGCCGCGGCGAGCGCCTCCGGCCTCGATCTCACCCGCCTGGGGGAGGCGCTGCTGCTCGCCGCCGGGTTCCTCGCGCTGCTGCTGGCCGGGGGCGCGATCGGCTACTGGGTCGGCCAGCGGCGCGCCCGGCCGCGGTGAGGCATCCGGGGAGAACGGACCCGCGCCGGTGCGCCGCAACCGGGAACGCGGTGGCGAGGAGGATGTCCCCCTGAAAGCAAACCGAAAGGATCTGGCGATGACGTGGACGGGAGTGATCCTGGCGGCGGGGTTCAGCACCCGCTTCCGCTCCGAGCGGCCGAAGGTGATCCATCCCCTGGCCGGCCGCCCGATGATCCGGCACAGCATCGAGGCCCTGCGGGCGGCCGGATCGCCCCATCCTCCCGTGGTGGTCATCGGACCGGCTGCGGACCTGGTCCGGGAGGCGGCCGGCCCGGGGGTGCGCTTCGTCCTGCAGCCGGTCCCCCGGGGCACCGGCGACGCCGTCCGGTGGGCCGAGCCGCTCCTGCGGGAGGAGGCCTCCGACCTCCTGATCACCTATGCGGATCTCCCGCTGGTGCGTCCCGAAACCTACCGGCACCTGATGGAGGCTCACCGGGCGCAGGGAGCCACGCTCACCCTCCTCACCGCCCGACTCCCGGATCCCACCGGCTACGGCCGGGTGGTCCGGGATGAAGCCGGGCGGGTGGTGCGGGTGGTGGAGCAGGCCGAGGCGAGCCCGGAGGAGCAACACCTCTCGGAGATCAACGTGGGGGTCTACGCGGTGCGGGCGGCCTGGCTCTGGCCCGCCCTGGCCCGGCTGCAGCCCAGCCCGGTGAAGGGCGAGCTCTACCTCACGGATCTCGTCGCCCTGGCCACGGCGGACGGCGAGCCGGTGGAGGCGGTGCTCCTGGAGGATCCGGAGGAAGCCTTAGGGGTCAACACCCGGGTTCAGCTCGCTGAGGCCGAGCGGATCCTGCGCCGGCGGATCAACACCCGCTGGATGCTGGAGGGGGTCACCCTGATCGACCCCGAGCGTGTCTACATCGGGATGGACGCGGTCATCGGCCCGGACACGGTGATCTACCCCGACACCTACATCGAGGGGGAGACGCGGATCGGCCGCCGCTGTCGCATCGGGCCCAATACCATCCTGCGGGACGCGGTGATCGGGGATGATTGCGTGGTGGAGGCGTCGGTCGTGGAGGGCGCCGTGCTGGCGGATCGCGTCCACGTGGGGCCCTTCGCCCATCTCCGCCCGGGGACGCGGCTGGCGGAGGAGGTGCGGGTGGGGAACTTCGCCGAGATCAAGAACAGCGTCGTCGGCCCGCGGACCCGGATGCACCATTTCGGCTACCTGGGGGACGCCACGGTGGGCGCCGATGTGAACATCGGGGCGGGGACGGTGACCTGCAACTACGACGGGGTGCGCAAGCATCCCACAGTGATCGAGGACGGGGCCTTCATCGGCAGCGACACGATGCTGGTGGCCCCGGTGCGGGTGGGACGCGGAGCCAAAACCGGCGCCGGGTCTGTGGTGACCCGCGACGTCCCGCCGGAGACGCTGGTCTACGGGGTGCCGGCGCGCCCTCGCCCGGCCTCGGGATCCGAGTGAGGGGAGTTCTCAGGCAGCCCCCGACGCCGCCCGGCGCGCCCGCAACCGGCTGAGACGCGTCACCGCCTCCCGCAGGGTCTCCTCCCGCTTGCAGAAGGCGAAGCGGACCTGGCTGCGCCCTCGCTCCGGGTGGGCGTAGAAGCTGGAGCCGGGGACCACGGCCACGCCGATCTCCCGGACCAGGTGCATGGCGAAGGCGGTGTCGTCCTCGAAGCCGAAGGCCCGGAAGTCCGTCATCACGTAATAAGCTCCTTGAGGCCGCCAGACCTCGAACCCCAGCTCCTCCAGGGCGTCCACCAGCAGCCGCCGCCGGCGGTCGTAATCCGCCCGCAGCGCCTCGTAATAGGCGGGCGGGAACCGCAGGGCCACCGCGCTCGCCTCCTGGAGGGGGGCCGGCGCGCCCACCGTGAGGAAGTCGTGGACCTTGCGGATCGCGCCGGTGAGGTCCTCCGGGGCGATGCACCAGCCGATGCGCCATCCGGTCACCGCGTAGGACTTCGACATCCCGCTGATGGTGACCGTGCGCTCCCACATCCCGGGCAGGGTGGCGATGGGGATGTGGCGGTGGCCATCGTAGAGGATGTGCTCGTAGATCTCATCCGTGATGGCGTAGGCATCGTAGCGCTGGCACAGCTCGGCGATGAAGCGCAACTCCTCCTCTGAGAACACGTGGCCGGTGGGGTTGTGCGGCGTGTTGAGGATGATGGCCCGGGTGCGGGGGGAGAAGGCCCGCCGCAACGCGTCCGGGTCGAAGGTCCAGTCGGGCGGATGCAGGGGGACGTAGACCGGCTTCGCCCCGCTGATCCAGGTGTCCGGTCCGTAGTTCTCGTAGAAGGGCTCGAAGATGATCACCTCGTCGCCCGGGTTGAGCAGGGCGAGCAGGGTGGCGATCATGCACTCCGTGGCCCCACAGCACACGGTGATATGCCGCTCCGGGTCCAGCTCCATGCCGTAAAAGCGGCGATACTTTTCGGCGATGGCGGCCCGCAGGCGGGGGCTCCCCCACGTGATGGCATACTGGTTGTGGTCCTCGAGGATGGCCCGGGCGGCCGCCTCCTTCAGAGCCTCCGGGGCCGGGAAATCCGGGAACCCCTGAGCCAGGTTGATGGCTCCGAACTGATGCGCCCACCGGGTCATCTCCCGGATGACGGATTCGGTGAAATGCGTTACGCGATCTGCGGTGCGAGCCTTCACCGTCCACCCTCCGGCCGAGTTTGAACCCACAGGTGGGAAATCCTTCACGCCCTCGCGGCCGGGCGCTTCACGACCGCCGGGCTCCGGGGCGCCGCAAGGGATGCCTTCAAACCTCCAGTGGATTATGGGAGCGATGGGCTTTTGTGTCAAAGCGGCTTCCCCGAAATGGCCTGCCGGTTGAACGGGGACCGGGACCCTCTGCCTTTGGCGGTAAAATGGTTCCGGCCTTTGTGAGGGATCCCGGACGGAGCCATGGGGGATGCGGCGTTTCTTCGGTGCCTTCATCCCGATCCGTGTGGCCCTGAGCGGCGCGGATCTGGTCATCCTGCTGCTGCTGGGGGCGCTTCTGGTGCTGGGGATGGCCCTGGCGGTTCAGGCCCCGGCCGCGATCTCCGGGCCAGCGGTGAAGCTGGCCCCGGAGCTCCTGCCGTATTACGCCCTGCGCTCCCTCCTGCGCATGGCAATGGCCTATATCCTCTCCCTCCTGTTCTCCCTGACGGTGGGCTACCTCGCGGCGACCCGGCGCTGGGCCAGCGCGGTCATCCTCCCCATCCTGGACGTCCTCCAGTCGGTGCCGATCCTCTCCTTCCTTCCTGTGGTCGCCCTCTCCCTGACGGCCATCCTCCCCGAGGGCGTGGCGGTGGAGCTGGCCTCCATCGTCCTCATCTTCACCAGCCAGGTCTGGAACATGACCTTCAGCTTCTACCAGTCGTTGATCACCATCCCGGGGGATCTTCGAGAGGCGGCTCGCATCTTCCGGCTGAACCCCTGGCTCCGCTTCCGACATCTGGAGCTGCCTCACGCCGCCATCCCTTTGATCTGGAACAGCATGATGAGCTGGGCCGGGGGCTGGTTCTTCCTGATGGCGGCGGAGACCTTCACGGTCGGCGCCCGGGACTTCCGGCTGCTCGGTCTGGGGACCTACCTGCAGATGGCGGCGGAACAGGGAGATCTGCAGGCCCTGGGGTGGGGGTTGCTCGCCCTGATCGCGGTGATCGTGGGGATGGATCAGCTGATCTGGCGCCCCCTGCTGGCCTGGGCGGACAAGTTCCGCGTGGAGATGGTGGAAAGCGACGAGGCGCCCTCCTCCTGGCTTTATGACCTGTGGCAGCGCGCCGCGCTGTCTGAGTGGTTCCTGCAACGGGTCTGGGAGCCCCTGGTGGAGCGCGTGGATGCGGCGCTGGGCCGCCTGAGCGAGCAGCTGGCCGTCCGGCCGGCGCTGAACCCCATCCCGCCCTGGCTGGTGGGGTTGCCCTTCGCAGCCCTGGCCCTCCTCGGCCTGGGCTATGGCGTCGTGCAGGCCTATCACCTGCTCAGCGCGCTGCCCGCCTCGGCCCTGCCCCTCCTCGGCCTGGCCACCCTGGCCTCCATGGCCCGCGTCCTGTCTGCCCAGATCATCGCCCTGGCCTGGACGGTGCCGGTGGGGGTGTGGATCGGCATGAACCGCTCGCTGGCGGCACGGCTGCAACCCATCGTCCAGGTCGTGGCCTCCATCCCGGCCACCGCCCTCTTCCCGGTGATCCTGCTCTTCGTGCTCCGGCTCCCGCTGGGGATCGAGATCGCCGCCGTGCTGCTGATGTTGATGGGCACGCAGTGGTATCTGCTGTTCAACGTCATCGCCGGGGCCTCCGCCATCCCCCGGGATCTGATCTTCACCACGGAGATCCTGGGGCTCCGGGGCCTGGAGCGCTGGCGGGTGCTGATCCTGCCGGCGATCTTCCCCTACCTGATCACCGGTCTGATCACCGCCAGCGGCGGGGCGTGGAACGCCACCATCGTGGCGGAGTATGTGGAGTTCGCCGGCCGGGCCCACGCCACCCTGGGCCTGGGGGCCCTCATCGCTCAGGCCACCGGCCAGGGGGATTACCCCATGCTGTTCGCCGCCACCCTCACGATGATCCTCACCGTCGCGGCCATCAACCGCCTGGTCTGGCGCCGCCTCTACGCCATGGCCGCCGAACGGTTCCGCATGGAATGAGCCGACAAATTCCGAAGAGAAGCGATCTCCAGAGCGGGGCCGCGGCCGGGGGTGGAGTTGTCCTGCGATTTTAGACACACCCCAGCGCCGGTGAAGTCTCCTCTTTGAGCACAACCTGGGGTAACATAAATAAATGGCGTCCTTTCCGGACCCTGGCCGACAGGCCGATCTCAGCGAACCGGAGGCGTGAGCGCTGTGAACGTCCATCCATCCCAGGAGCCCGAGCCCTCGATCCCGGGGATCCCGGAATACGAGGAGGTCCCCCCGGGCCATAAGGCCGGCTTCGTGGCCATCATCGGCAAGCCCAACGTGGGCAAGTCCACCCTGCTCAACGCCTACCTGGGGACCAAGATCGCCATCGTTTCCCCGAAGCCCCAGACCACCCGCCATCGCATCCTGGGCGTGCTGACCCGGCCCGACGCCCAGGTGATCTTCATGGACACCCCGGGGATCCATCAGCCCTTCCACAAGCTGGGGGAGTATATGGTGGAGGTGGCCCGCCGGGCCATCCCGGACGCCGATGTGGTGGTCTTCCTGGTGGACGCCTCCCAGTGGCCGGATGAGGAGGATCGCATGATCGCCGAGCTGCTGAAGGAGCAGGCGGCGGATAAGCCTGTGATCCTCGCCCTGAACAAGATCGATCTTCTGAAATCCGACCGGGAGGCCCACTTGGCTGCCTACCGGGCCCTGGCCCCTACCCCGCCGGACGCCGAACCCCCTTTCCCCTGGGAGGAAGTCCAGATCTCCGCCATCCGAGGGGATAACCTGGATCAGCTGCTGGAACGGATCATCGCCCATCTCCCGGAGGGGCCCCGCTATTACGACCCGGAGATGCTGACGGACCAGCCGATGCAGATGATCGTGGCGGAGCTCATCCGGGAGAAAGCCCTGCTCCTGCTGCGGGAGGAAGTCCCCCACGGGATCGCGGTGGAGATCACCGATTGGGTGGATCGCAACCCGAACCTCACCTACATCGCCGCCACGATCTATGTGGAGAAAGAGACCCACAAGCCCATCGTCATCGGCGAGAACGGGCAGATGCTCAAGCGCATCGGGGCGGCGGCCCGTCAGGAGATCGAGGCCCTCCTGGGCCACGCCGTTTACCTCGAGCTCTGGGTGAAGGTCCGCAAGAACTGGCGGCGGGATCCGGAGCAGCTGCGCCGCCTGGGCTACGCCCTCCCCCGGGAGCGCAAAGGACGCCGTTGAGGAGCCCGGCGATGAAAGGGCCCGCAGGCCTGCTGGTGCTGGACAAACCCCAGGGCTGGACCTCCCACGACGTTGTGGAGCGGGTCCGGCGGTTGACCCGCGTCCGGCGTGTGGGCCACGCCGGGACCCTGGATCCCCTGGCGACCGGGGTGCTGGTGATGCTGATCGGGCCGGCCACCCGGCTGGCGGAGTTCCTGCTCCGGCACGACAAGCGTTACCGGGCCACCCTCCGCCTGGGGATCGCCACCGACACGGGAGACGCGGAAGGACGGGTCCTGTTCGAGCGGCCGGTGGCGATCTCGCGGGAGGCCTTCGAGGAGGTCCTGCAGGCTTTCATCGGGGAGATCGATCAGATCCCCCCCGCCTTCTCCGCCATCCGGATGGGCGGGGAGCGGCTGTATGAGAAGGCCCGCCGGGGCGAGCCGGTGTCTCCCCCGCCGCGCCGGGTGCGCATCGACGCCCTGCGGCTGGTGGAGTGGAACCCTCCATGGGCGGTCCTGGAGGTGGACTGCTCCGCGGGCACGTATATCCGCGCCCTGGCCCGGGACATCGGGGAGCGCCTGGGATGCGGAGCCCATCTGACGGCGCTGCGGCGCCTGGCCAGCGGGCCCTTCACCCTGGCCGACGCGGTCCCCTGGGAGGCCTTCGAGGCCGCCGCCCGGGCGGGATCCTGGACGGCTTACCTGCGCCCGGTGGGGGAGGCATTGCCGGACTGGCCCCCGGTGACCCCGGGCGAGGCGCTCCTCGTCCGGCTGCGCCACGGCCAGGCCCTCCCGGCGGCCGCGCTCCCCCATCCCGGCCCCCGCCTCCGGGTCCACGGGCCGGACGGGGAGCTGATCGCCCTGCTGGAGCGGCGGGGGGACCGCTGGCAGCCCGTGCGGGTGTTTCCGGAGGATCCATGAGCAGGGAACCGGTGGGAAAGGAGCCGCGGATGCGTTTCGTCCAGGATCTGGAGGAGGTGGAGCCGTTCCCTTCCGTGGTGACGGTGGGCGCCTTCGACGGCGTGCACCTGGGTCATCAGGCCCTCATCGCCCAGGTCGTGGCCATGGCCCGGGCGACAGGCGGGCGCGCCGTGGTGGTCACTTTCTTCCCGCACCCCGCCGTGGTCCTGCGCGGGGAGACGCCGTTCTACCTCACGTCCCCCGAGGAGAAGCGGCGCTACATCGCCCGCCTGGGGGTGGACCTGCTGGTCCAGCTCCCCTTCACGCCGGAGACGGCCCGCATCCGGGCCGCGGCGTTCGTGGAGCAGCTGGTCCGCATCGGCATGCGGGCCCTCTGGGCCGGCCCGGATTTCGCCCTGGGCTATCGGCGGGAGGGGACCCTGCCCGTCCTGGAGGCGCTGGGCCGCCAGCACGGCTACACGGTTCACGTCGCCATGGAGTTCCATCTGGGCGGTCGCCCGGTGCGCAGCAGCCGGATCCGTGAGGCGCTGCGGCAGGGGGACGTGCGCGCCGCTGCGGAGTGCCTGGGGCGTCCCTTCGCGGTCAGCGGAGAGGTCATCGCCGGGGCCGGCCGGGGGCAGCGCCTGGGCTTCCCCACCGCCAACCTCGCCATCTGGCCGGAGCACGCCCTCCCGGCGGACGGGGTGTATGCGTGCTGGGCGGATCTGCCGGAAGGGATCCGCCGCATGGCGGTGGTCAACATCGGGGTCCGGCCCACCTTCGATCAGAGCCAGGAGCGCATCGTCGAGGCCCATCTGCTGGACTGGCACGGCGATCTCTACGGCCGGCGGGTGACGCTGCACTTTATCGAACGCCTGCGGGAGGAGCGCCGGTTCCCGTCGGTCGCGGACCTGGTCGCGCAGATCCATCGGGACGTCGAGCGGGCCCGCGCGTTGCTGGAGGCGATGGCGCCGCCCGTTCCCATCGAGGCGGAGTAGCGCGGCATGACCGCTTCCGGATCTCCCTGCGGAGGCAAGCGATGAACACGCTGAACCGCGTCCTGGTGGTGTTGATGATCCTGCTGGCCATCCCGCTCTGCAGCGTGGTCCTCATCACGCCGGTGGAGCTGGCCCGCCTGCTCCAGGCCGGCCTGGGGAATCTGGCGGAGAGTCTCAGCCAGATCCGCCCTGAGATCCGCTATGGGGTGGGGATCCTGCTGGCCCTGGTGGTGGACGCCCTGCTCCTCCTGTGGCTGGTGCTGGAGGTCCGGCCCCCGCGGCGGATCATCCGGGTCCCGGGGGTGAGCGGGGCGACGGTGGCCGTGGCCGTGGATTCCATCCGGGAGCGGCTGCGGTATCATCTGGATCAGCTGGCCGATGTGATCGAGGTGCGGCCCCGGGTGATCCCGCACCGGGACGGGCTGCAGGTCGAGCTGGATGTCCTCACCGCGCCCGAGGTGGACGTTCCCCGCAAGGCGGAGGAGATCCTGCAGATCGCGCGGGTGGTGGTGGAGGAGAAGATGGGCCTGCGCCTGCGGGGCCAGCCGGTGGTCCGCATCCGCCATGCTCCCTATCCACGGGGGGAGCGGCGCCCGCCGGCCTCGGCCTGATCGGCGGCGTGAGGGTCTTATGGATGGAAATCGGATGGAGTTCGGGAGGTCGGGAGCCGTGACCGAGCCGGAGCGGGAATGGTTCCCCCGGCCGCTGATCCAGCCCAACGGGGAGCTCTCCCTGGAGGCGCGGGTGGAGGCGTTGCTGTTTGTCGCGGAGGAGCCTCCTTCCGTCGCTCAGCTGGCCCGGGCTCTGGAGGCCACCCCGGAAGCGGTGGAGGAGGCGCTGCGGGGGCTGGCGGAGCGCCTGAAGGATCGGGGGCTCCGGCTGCAGCGGAAGGGGGATCGGGTGCAGCTGGTGACCGCGCCGGAGGCGGCGGAGGACGTGCGCCGCTTCCTGGGCCTGACCGCAGGCCCGCGGCTTTCCCCCGCCGCCCTGGAGACGCTGGCCATCATCGCTTACCGCCAGCCCATCACCCGCGCGGAGATCGAGGCCATCCGCGGGGTGAACTGCGATGGGGTGCTGCGCACCCTCCTCGCCCGCGGGCTGATCGAGGAGGTCGGGCGGTCGGAAGGGCCGGGCCGCCCCATCCTTTACGGGACCACCTTCCTCTTCCTCCAGCATTTCGGGCTGCGTTCCCTGGAGGACCTCCCGCCCCTGGATGGGGCGAAGGAGGGCGCCTCCGCTACGTGAAATCGATGCTGGAGGAGTCCCCCACGTTGAAGCGGCGGAACCGTCCGCCCACGTAGGCGTCGCGGCCGATGAGGGATCCTTCCAGGATGGCGTTCACGATGCGCGCCCCGCTGTCGACGATGGAGTCGCGGATGATGGCGTTCTCGATGAAGCAGCCGTCCGCGATGGTGGCGTAGGGGCCGATGACCGCGTGGCGGACGTGGGCGGTGGGGGAGATGAAGACGGGTGGGATGATCACCACCCCCTCGCGCTGGGCCTCCCGGGAGTTGTCGTGGCCGTGGGCGAGCAGGTAGCGGTTGGTCTCCAGCACCGCCTCCGGCGTCCCGCAATCCACCCAGACGTTCACCTCGCGCACCCGCAGCCGCTGGCCGTATTCCAGGAAGATGTTCAGGGCGTCCGTCAGGAAATACTCGCCCCGGGTGCGGATCCCTCGGGCCATCAGCTCCTCGCAGGCTTTCACCAGCAGGGGGCCGTTGCGGATGTAATACATCCCGATCACCGCCAGGCGGTTCTCCAGGCTGGCCGGCTTCTCCACGAAGCGGGTGACATAGCCCCGGGCGTCGAGCTCCACCACCCCGAAGCGGCGGGGATCCTCCACCTCCTTCACGAAGGCGATCCCATCCGCATCTTTCGGATCCAGGTCCCGAAGGTCCGCCTCGAAGAGGGTGTCGGCGAAGATGATCACGATGGGGCCGTCGATGTAGTCCCGGGCCAGCCAGAGGGCGTGGGCCTGGCCGAGGAGCTCCTTCTGCTCCACGTAGCGGGCGGGGAGGCGATAGGTGCTGTCCACATACTGCTGGATCTGCTCGCCCAGGTAGCCCACGATGAAGATGTATTCCTCCGGGTTGAGGGCGGCCAGCTTCTCCAGGATGTAGCCCAGGAAGGGCTTGCCGGCCACGTTGATGAGGGGCTTCGGCTTGCTGTAGGTGTGCGGCCGCAGCCGGGTCCCGAACCCGGCCACCGGGATCACCGCTTTCATCACCGGACCTCCAGCGGAAGGTAGGGGTTTTCATCTTAGCCGAAGCCCGCCGGAAGGGGAAGCCCATCCCTTACCCGGCTATCAGCTCCCGCAGGAGGGCGAGCTCGTCCCGGAGGCCCCGGGTGCAGAGGAAGTGGCGTCGCACATGCTCCCGCCCGCGCGCCCCCATCGCCTGCCCCTCCTCCGGATGGGAGAGGAGATAGAGGGCCTTCTCCGCGCACGCCGCAACGCTGTCCACCAGGAATCCCGTCTCCCCATCGCGGATCTGCAGAGGGATCCCGCCGGTCCGGCCTCCGATGACCGGTTTGCCCTTCCACAGGGCTTCGGTCACCGTCAGCCCGAACCCCTCCCGCAGAGATTTCTGGATCACCACCGCGGCTGCCCGCTGGAAGGCGTTCACCTCCCAAGCCCCCACCCCATGGAAGTTGTGCAGCACGTGGAGGTCCGGATCCTCCCCCGCGTGCCGGAGCGTGCGGTCGTAATACCACCAGCCCTCCGGGTCGTCGTGGGCCATGGAACCCACCAGGGCCAGCTGGACCTCCGGCCGCTCCCGTTTCACCAGGCGATAGGCATCGATCACCCCGATGGGATCCTTCCACGGATCAAAGCGGGAGACCTGGAGGAGGAGGGGCCGCTGGGGGTCCACCCCGAAGCGGGCGACGATGGCGCGAGCTTCATTCTCCTTCATCGGGGCGTTCTTTGGGGAGAGGGGATCGATGGTCGGCGGGATGAAGGCCACCCGGCGGACCGGGAAATCCGGCCCCACGTATTCGGCCATGGTGAAGATCGCCGCGTCGTAGATGGAGAGATAGGGGAGCAGGAAAGACCAGAAGGGCGGATGTGGGGTCCGGGTGTCGATGTGACAGCGCCAGATCCAGAGCCGGGCCCCCCGCCGCTCCCGGAACGCCGGGATGCCGGCCGGCTGGGGGTCGTGGATGAAGATCACGTCGTAAGCTCCTTCCAGCTGCGCGGCGTTGCGCCGGTTCCCCTCCCGCCAGATCTCCTGCATCTCGGGAGGGAAGGGAAGCTCCATCCCTTGCAGGCCGTTATGCATGGCCT
The DNA here is from genome assembly GCF_018771565.1 of Thermoflexus hugenholtzii. Taxonomy (NCBI): domain Bacteria; kingdom Bacillati; phylum Chloroflexota; class Thermoflexia; order Thermoflexales; family Thermoflexaceae; genus Thermoflexus; species Thermoflexus hugenholtzii. The sequence goes on from NZ_CP076326.1 coordinate 2,240,113, forward strand.
TGGTGACCCGGAAGAAGGCCTCGTCGCCATGGATCACCCGCCATTCCGCCTCCAGGCCCAGATCACGCAACAAGGGGATGTGGGTGCTCAGGATCTCCGCCACGCCGCCGCCGAAGGCGGTGGCGTTCACATGCAGCACGCGCATGCCGCGCAGCGGCGCGGCCAGCTCCCGCAGCGCTTCGACCTCCTCCTCTCCCACCACCGGACGCAGCGCGTCCAGGGAGCGGGGCGTCACAGACACCGGCTCGTGCATCGCGGGCTCTCCTTGCAGGGGATAAGGCCTGGGAGGCGCCTGCGGGCCCTGCCCCGGGCTCATTTCAGCGTCCATCCGATCAGGCCGCGGATGTAGTAGCGCTGGAGCAGGGCGAAGACCAGGATGGGCACGCTCATGGTCAGGATGGAGGCGGCGGTGAGCACCCCCCAGTCGATGTGATATTGCCCTCGCAACAGCGGGATGCGCTGGGTGGCCACCAGCTTCTCCGGATCGTAGATCAGGATCAGGGCCATGAAGAAGTCGTTCCAGGCCCAGGTCAGTTGCAGGGCGGCCGCCGAGGCCAGGCCGGGGAGGCTCAGGGGCAACACGATTCGGGTGAAGATCTGGAACCGGCTGGCCCCGTCCAGGCTGGCCGCCTCTTCGATCTCCGGAGGCAGGGTGGAGAAATAGTTGCGCAGGAAAAGGGTCACCCAGGGCAGGGCCCACGCGGTGTGCACCAGGATCAATCCCGCGTAATGGTTGATCAGCCCCAGATCCCGCAGGAACCGGAACAGAGGAACAGCCACCATCTGCTGGGGGATGGCCATCAGCAACACGATGACCAAAAAGAGCGGATCCCGAAGCGGGAAGGGGAAGCGCAGCATGGCGTAAGCGGCCATGGCCCCGATGAAGAGAGGCAGGATCGTGGAAGGAATCACCACCAGCAATGAGTTGCGGATCCCCTGGCTCATCGGCGCGGTGGGATGGTTCCAGGCTTTGACGAAGTTGTCCAGAGAGATGGTGAAGGAAGAGAACTGCCACCAGCCGTGGATCAGTTCGCTCTGGGGGCGCAGGGCGCTCATCAGGATCCCGAGGAAGGGGACGATCCAGGCCAGCCCGATCCCCCAGGCCAGGGCGTTGATCAACAGCTCCCGTCCCCATCGCCGCATGGCCGCTCACTCCGAGGACCTCAGGGTCCGCACGAACCAGAGGCCGACGATCAGGGTGAAGAGGCTGAGCATGGTCGCCACCGCCGCCGCCCGCGGGAACTCCAGGGCGCGGAAGGCGTAGAAATACATCTGGAGGGCAAGCACCATGGTGGCCCCGCCCGGCCCGCCCAGGGTTGCCGTGTAGACGATGTCGAAGATCTTCAGCTCCCAGAGGATGGTCATGGCCACGATGACCATGGTGACCGGTCGGAGGCTGGGGACCGTGATATACCAGAACTGTTGGAGGGGGCCGGCCCCGTCCACCGCGGCGGCCTCGTAGTAATCCCGGGGGATCGTGGCCAGGCCGGCGCTGTAGAGGATCATGCTGAAGCCGGCCCAGAGCCAGACCGATCCGAGGATGAGGGCGGGGAGCGCGGTCTCCGGATAGGCGGTCCAGCTCCGTCCCAGCGCCGTCAGCCCCACCGCCCGCATGATCGCCGTCACCACCCCCGCGTTCTCATCGAACAGGAAGCGGATGATCACCCCGCCCACGATCATCGGGGTGACCATTCCCAGGAAGATGACCGACTTCAGGAAGGTGGCCCCCCGGGCCCGCTCCAGCAGCACCGCCAGGATCAGGCCCAGCCCCACGGTAAGGGGGAGATGGAGCAGGATCCAGACGGCGTTGTGCACCAGGGAACCCCAGGGCGGCGGCCCGGGGGGGAAACCGGCGAGGTTCAGGGTGTCCGAATCGGAGAGAACCTCGATGAAGTTCCTCAGGCCGACGAAAGCGCCCCGCTTGTCCGTAAAGCTGAGGGCGACCGTCTGCATCGCGGGCAGGACGATCAGCAGGGAGATCAGGGCAAGGGCGGGGGCGGTGAACGCCAGGAACGCCCCCCAGCGCCGTATGCGCTCCCATCGAACGCGATGGAGCCTCATTCGCTCCCCTCCCCTCTCGGGCGGCCCGCCGGATCCAGGAGGGGAGGGCCCGCTCAGGCCCTCCCCTCGCCTGCTCTCACTTCGTGGGGAACTTGGCGTCCAGCTGCCGGAGCACGCTGTCCAGGGCCTGGGGGCGGACCCAGAGGAGCTTCATCTGATCCCAGAACAGACGTTGCCAGTCGCCACCCACGGCGTCATCCAGGTCCGGCACCGTCGGCTGCTCCACTTTGGCCAGCGCCTCCGCCAGGGCGCGGTCCGCCGGCGGGTAGACGTCCGGGGAGATGTCCTTGCGGCCGGCCAGCTTGCCACCCTGTTTGGCCCGGACCTCCATCCCCTCCTTGCTGATCATGAAGGCGATCAGCTGCTTGGCCGCCTCCACGTTCTCGCTGTATTTGGGGATGAAGGCCCAGTCCGTCCCGCCCACCACGCCGCGGGCTCCGGGCAGGGTGAAGACCCCCAGATCGTTGGGATCCTTCACCATGCCGGTCAGCCAGTTCCCCATGAAGAACAGGCCGTATTCCTCATTCCACCAGAGGTCGATGGCCTGGGTCCACTCCACCGGATCGCTGAAGTATTTGCCGAGGAGGGGCACCAGCCGCTCGGCGAAAATGGATCGGACCTGGGGGTCGGTGAAGCGGACCTTGCCGGCGATGAGGTTCTGCTGGAGCTCCGGCCCGCCGAAGGTGATCAGGAAGTGCTCCACGATGTCCCCCACCGGCCAGCCCACGCCGTCGCCGGTGATGATCGCCTTCTTGATCCCAGGGATCGCCGAGATCTTGTCCAGGAGAGCCAGGAACTCCTCCCAGGTGGTCGGCGGCTGCAGGTTGTGCTTCTGGAAGAAGGACTTCTTATACCAGAAGCCCGGCTTCACCCACAGGACATATGGGACGGCGTAAACCCGGCCGTCCACGGTGGTGGGCTGGAGGACAAACTGGTTCGCCTCCTTCTGCCACAGGTCCGTGAGATCCACCGCGTGGTCCTTGTTCTCCCGGACCCACCACTCCCACATGAAGATCACATCGCCCGGGGCCTGCTTCGCCTCGAATTGGGGCGGCAGGACCTGGGAGAGGTCCTCCGCGCGGTAGATCCGATACTGGATCTTCACGCCCAGCTTCTCCTCCGCAGCCTTGAGGACCGGGAGGAACTGGTCCATCTCCGCCCCCGCCCACGGGCCGATGACCGTCAGGGTGGGGATCACCTTGGTGACCTCGACGGTTTTCTCCACCGTCCGCTCCACCACCCGGGTTTCCACGATGCGTTCGGGGGTGGGGGTGGCCGCCGGCACGCATGCGCTCAGCGCGAGCATCAGGACCACGAGGGCCAGACCGATGCGCTTCATGCTCCACCTCCTGCGCCACAGGATTGACGGATGATCAGCCCGGTGGCCAGCCGGATCTCCTGCGTGGGAGGCCTTCCCTCCTCGATCCACCGGAGGAGCAGGTGGCCTGCGTGGAGCCCCAGCTCCTCCGCCGGCAGGTGCACGGTGGTCAACGGGGGATCCACATAAGCGGAGAGGGGAACATCGTCGAAGCCCACGATGGCGATGTCCTGGGGGATGCGCAGGCCGCGGCGCCGGATGGCCTGCAGGGCTCCGAAGGCCACCACGTCGCTGGCCACGAAGACGGCTGTGGGGGGATGCGGGAGCCGGAGCAGCTGCTCCATAGCCGCCGCGCCGCTGGCCGGGGTGAAGGCGCCGAAGGCGACCCATGCCTCCTCGTAGGGCAGACCGGCCTCCTCCAGGGCCTGGCGATAACCCAGCCAGCGCTCGTAACTCGCCGTGTAAGAGAGGGGGGCGTTGGTGATCAGCCCGATGCGCCGGTGGCCCAGGCGGATTAAATGGCGAACCGCCTCCGCCGCGGCCTGAACGTTGTCCACGTCCACGGAGGGGATCGGGGTGTCGCTCAGGCGGCCCAGGAGGACGACGGGGGTCTCCTGGCTCCAGCGCGCCAGCCACTCCCGATCCTCAAAGCGAGGCCCGGAGAGGATCAGCCCATCCACCCGGCGCTCCTGAAGCAACGCCACCGTCTCCTCCGGGGGGTGATCCGGGGAGAGGGGGAAGATCAACAGATGAAAGCCCGCCTTTCGCAGCACGCGGCTCAGGCCGCGGAGGACCTCGGGGAGGAAGGCATCGGCGAAGACCTGATCGGGGGTCTGCCGCAACACCAGGGCGATCACCTCCGCGCGCCCGCGCACCAGATGCCGGGCCGCCGCGTGCGGGCGATAGCCCAAGCGCGCCGCCGCCTCCCGCACCCGCCGCCGGGTCTCCTCCGGGATCCGAACGCCCACCACCCCGTTGAGCACCAGCGAGACCGTGGTGCGGGAGACCCCCGCCAGACGGGCCACATCCTCCGCCGTCGGAGCCCGCCGAGGCTTCCCCATCTTATCCCCTCTGCCGCGGGAATCCGATCACTGGTAACACGTGTTAGCATCCTCATGTTAATCCCTTCAACTCAACTTGTCAAGTGATATTTTTCACAATATGGTCGTTTTCGATGATAAAAGGTCCCCGGGGGATCCGGTGGGGGTTGCGAAGGGGAGGCCGGCGCGGGTAAACTGAGTCTCCGAATCGCTCCGGGAGGGGAGAGGATGCTGCGCGTCGAGGGCCTCCGGGTGGCGTATGGGGAGCGAGTGGTGATCCCGGGGTTGAGCTTCACGGTGGCGCCGGGGCAGGCCCTGGGGTTGATCGGCCCCAACGGGGCCGGCAAGACCACGGTGATCCGGGCCTTAAGCGGCGTGCTCCCGCTTCAGGGCGGGACGATCTTCTGGGAGACGGTGCCCCTCCACGCCCTGCCGCCGGAGCAACGCGCCCGCTGGGTGGCGGTGGTCCCCCAGGGGGCGACGTTGCCGGAGGCCTTCACCGGCGAGGAGGTCGTCGCCTTCGGGCGAACCCCCTATCATCCCTGGCGGGGCCCCCTCGCGGATCCGGATCATCTCCCGATCGCCCGGGCGATGATCCGCACCGACACACAGGCCTTCGCGGAGCGCCGGGTGGAGACCCTCTCGGGAGGGGAGCGGCAGCGCCTTCTGCTCGCCCGGGCCTTCGCCCAGACCCCCCGTATCCTGTTGCTGGACGAGGCCTTCGCTCACCTGGACCTGAAGTATCAGGTCCGCCTGCTGCGCATGATCCGCCGCCTGCTGCAGGAAGAAGGGATGGCGGGAGTGCTGGCGATCCACGATCTGCATCTGGCGGCGCGGTTCTGCGACCAGCTGCTTCTGCTCCGGGAGGGCCGGGCCCTCGCCGGGGGTCCGCCCGAGGCGGTGCTCCAGCCCGCGCTGCTGGAAGCTGCCTACGGGATCCCGATGCGGGTGGAACGTCATCCGGAGGCCGGCTGGCTGATCTGGCCGGCGCTATAAACGGCGCCGCCACTTCGCCCACGTGGAGAGCAGATGCACCCAGGGAGGGCTGAGGCGGCGGGTGAGGCGCGCGTGCGACAGGGCCTGCCGGAAACCCTCCGCGTCCTCAAAGGGCGGCAGCGCCGTCCACGCCCGCCCGAGCTCCCAGGCGGTGTGGGCGTCGCTCCCGGAGAACCCCGGCTTGCCGAAGCGGGCCGCCAGCGCCGCCGCGCAGGCGTTGTCGCCGGGGAAAAGGCACCGCGCGTTGAAGACCTCCACCGCATCGACCAGGGGAAGGATGGCCTCCGCCGTCCGCCGGCCCACCGCTGAGCCCCGGGCCCGATCGCATGGATGGGGGAGGGCCACCACCCCGCCCTGCTCCCGGATCCGCTCGATGGTCTCCAGCAGGGGGAGGCCCTTAGGGATCTCCCGTTCGATGAAGTAAGCCAGCACCTCGCCTTCCCGGGTCCGGATTTCCTCCCCAATGATGATCCGCTCCGGCGCCTTCTCCTTCAGCCGCAATGCCCCCTCGATGGTGTTGTGATCCGTCACCGCCACCCGATCCAGCCCGCGGCGCCGGCAGATCTCCAGGAACTCCTCCAGCTCCAGCAGGCTGTCCGGGGAGTAACGGGTGTGGGCGTGCAGCTCAACGCGCCACACGGGAGTCCTCCCGGCATCGGGCCTCGATGAGCGCCACCACCTTCCGGAACACCTCCTCGATGTCCAGGGCGGTGGTGTCCAGGACGACCGCGTCGGGGGCCGGACGGAGGGGCGCCACCTCCCGCCCCTGATCCAGCGCGTCCCGCTGCCGCATGGCTTCCAGGACCTCCTCGAAGGAAACCGCCTGCCCCCGTTCCCGGAGCTCCTGATATCGCCGTCGCGCCCGGGTCTCCAGATCCGCGTCCAGGTAGATCTTCAGGTCCGCCTCCGGGAGAACGACGGTGCCGATGTCCCGGCCGACCATCACCACCCGCCCCCGCAACCCCAGCTGGCGTTGCCGCCGGCTCAAGGCCTGGCGGACGCCGGCATGGGCGGAGACCTGGGAGACGGCGGCGTCCACCTCCGGCCGCCGCAACTCCCACGTGACATCCTCGCCCTCCACGATCACGGTGTAAGGACGGCCATCCGCCACGGTGGGGGGCTGGATGTCCAGCTCCAGGGTCTCCGCCAGACGGGCCAGGGCCTCCGCGTCCTCTGGGGAGATCCCCCAGCGCAGGGCAGCCCAGGTGACCGCCCGATACATCACCCCGGTGTCGATGTAGGTGTAGCCGAGATGGGCCGCCAGCCGCTGGGCCAGGGTGCTCTTCCCCGAAGCGGCCGGCCCATCAATGGCGATCCGCAACGGCGTCCCCATCGCCGAACGTTCCCCGCTTTCCCGGATTTTCCCTCACATCGACGACTGAGGTCACCGCGGGCCTGCGGCCCACCGTCCGCCTCCGCCGAAGCGCACGAGGTGACCTTCCTCCAGGATTCTACTCGAACGCACCTCTTGCCCGGAATCCGGGAGCGCTATCGAGGGCGCCGTCCCCAGCGGTCCAGGGCCAGGGCCCCCAGGATCCCCAGCAACAGAAGGGCCTCGATCAGCCGCCACGGCGAGGGCCAGAAGGGCGGCGCGGAGGGAGAAGGCGCGGGCGCCGGGGGAATCGGCGTCGGGGACGCCACGGGGGTTTCGGAGGGAACGGCCAGGCCGAACAGCGGCGCGGGAGTGGCCTCCTCCGCTTTCGGGGCACGCAGCGCCGGGGCCTCCGCGGGAGCCATGGGGGCCAGGGCCGTGGGGAGCGGAGCGGTGGCCTGCCCCAGCGTCCGCGCGAGATCCAGGCCCAGCACGAGGAGGAACACCGCCGCCATGGCCCACGCGGCCCGGCGGAGCCACCCGACCGGACGGGGAGCCGGGGCGATGTCTTCCGGCCGCAGCGCGAGAGGACGGGGCGCCGGGACCCGCGGCATGGCCCGGAGGGCCTGCACCGTCCATCGCAGGGTCTCCCATGACCGGGCGCACGCGGCGCATGCGGCCAGGTGGCGCTCCACCCGCGCCCGCGCCTCGGGATCCAGGCGGCCGTCCAGATAGAGCGAGAGCCGCTCCCGGACCCACTGATGTTCATCGAACCGGAATCGAACGGGCATCGAGGTTTTCCCCTTATTTAAGGACGAGCCCGGCCGGGCAAAAGTTCCCGGTGGGCGAGCAGGAAATCCCGCACCCGCATCCGGGCCCGGCTCAGGCGCGATTTGACGGTCCCCAGGGGCACCCTCAGGATCTCTGCGATCTCCTCGTAGGAGTATCCTTCGACGTCGGAGAGCACCAGGACGATGCGTTGATCCTCCGGGAGGGTCTGGATCGCCCGGTGGAGGAGCTCCGCCAGCTCCCGACGCTCCGCGTAGAACTCCGGCCCCTCCACCGGGGGCAGGGTCATCTCCGTCTCCGGGGTCTGGTCCGCTACGAACAGCGCCTCCAGGGAAGCCTGAGGCCGGCGGCGCCGGCGGCGTAGCTCATCGTAGCAGGCGTGGGTGACGATGCGCATCAGCCAGGCGAGGAAGGATCCCCCGCGGAACCCCTGGATCCCCCGGAAGGCCGAGATCAAGGCCTCCTGCACCGCGTCCCAGGCGGAATCGTGATCGCCCATGATCCGGAAGGCCACGTTGTAAAGACGGTCCTGATAGGCCCGGATGAGGGCGTTGAAGGCCTCCAGGTCGCCGGACCGGGCGGCCTCGATCAGCCGGCCTTCTTCGGAAGGAGGGAGGGAGGCGCTCATCGTGCCTGCGTTCGCCTAATCCGTGAACCGGTATTTGATAAGGGTCCACAGGGCCTTCAGGCCGTCGCGCAGGGGGCGGATCTTCTTGCCCTCTTTGAACTCCCGCCCGTAGTAGGAGATGGGGACCTCGAAGATGCGGTAGCCTCGCTTGAGGACCTTGGCGGTGATCTCCGGCTCGAACTCGAACCCCCGGGCCCGCAGGGGGATGTTCCGGATCACGTCGGCGCGGAACACCTTGTAGCCGGTCTCCATATCGCTCAGGATGGCGTCGTAGAGCAGGTTGGTCACCATGGTGAGGAACTTGTTGCCGATCATGTGCCAGAAGAGCATGGCCTTGCGCGGGCCCAGGAAGCGGGAGCCGTAGACCACCGCCGCCCGTCCCTCCTGAATCGGGCGGATCAGCTGGGGGTAGTCTCGCGGATCATACTCCAGATCGGCGTCCTGGATCAGGAGGATGTCCCCGGTGGCGTGGGCGATGCCGGTCCGCACCGCCGCCCCTTTCCCCATGTTCCGCTCGTGGAAGATCACCCGGATGTCCCCGTTGCGGGCTTCCTCCTGGAGGATCTCCCGCGTCCCGTCGGTGGAGCCATCGTCCACCACGATGATCTCGTCCGCCAGGCCCACCGCCCGCACCTGTCTCAGGATCTCCCGGATGGTGGCCCGTTCATTGTAAACGGGTATGATCACCGAAAGGCGCACCGCCCTTCCCCCTGTTCTGGATTCTTCGCCTCATTTATACCATAGATGCGATCCAGGATGAGCCGGAGAGAAGGGAGGTCTCCTTGCGGCTGGCGCTGATCACCGGCGAATATCCGCCGCTCCCCGGCGGCGTGGGGGACTACACCCGCGAGCTGGCCCGGGCCCTGCAGGCCCGGGGGCACACGGTGGCGGTGTGGACGGACCGGCGGGGCATGGGGGAGGCCGGCTCCCCGGTGCCGGTCCATCGGGTGGTGCGCCGGTGGGACCTCACCGCCTGGTGGGCGCTGGGGCGCTCCCTGCGGACCTGGCGGCCGGAGGGGGTGTTGCTGCAGTATCAGGCCGCCGCCTACGGGCTGGGCGGGGCGATGAACCTGTGGCCGGCCCTCGCCCGACGCTGGATCGGTGACGCGCCCCTCGTGGTCACCTTTCACGACCTCCGGGTCCCCTATCTCTTCCCGAAGGCGGGCCCGCTCCGGGAGTGGAGCATGCGCTTCCTGGCCCGCGCCGCCGATGGGGTGATCGTCACCAACCACGAGGACGAGCTCCGGCTGCGCGCCCAGGGCCTCCGGGCCCTCTGGCGGATCCCCATCGGCAGCAACATCCAGCCTCCTCCCGACCTCCCGGATCCCCCGGAGGCCCGGCGGCGGCTGGGGCTTCCCGTTGACCGGCCGCTGGTGGGCTTCTTCGGCTTTCTCCATCCATCGAAAGGTTTCGATGTGTTGCTGGAGGCCATCGCCAGGCTCCGCCAGGAGGGGATGGCGATCGGCCTGGTCCACATCGGGGCCTCTGTGGCGCCCAGCGATCCCAGCCAGCGGGGTTACGCGGCGGCCTGTCGCCAGCGGATCCGGGAGCTGGGGCTGGAGGATGCGGTGTGGGAGACCGGCTACCGTCCGCCTGAGGAGATCTCCCTGGCCTTCGCCGCGGTGGAGGTCTGCGCCCTGCCCTATCGGGACGGGGTCTCCTTCCGCCGCGGCACCCTGATGGCCGCCCTGGCCCACGGGCGGGCGGTGGTGAGCACCTTCCCCCGGGTCCCGATCCCCGAGCTGCGGGAGGGGGAGAACATCCTCCTGATTCCCCCGGAGGATCCGGCGGCCCTGGCGCGGGCCCTGGGCCGGGTGCTGGCGGAGCCGGAGACGCGCGCCCGTTTGGAGGAGGGGGCGCGACGGCTGGCCGAAATCTTCGCCTGGGAGCGTATCGCCGCGCAGGTGGAGGAAGTCTTCCGGGCGCTGCGCGCTCGTTGAGGAGGAGGAGCCGATGCATCGGAGCCGATGGCTGGCATGGCCCGGAGCCGCGTTGCTCCTGCTCGCGCTGGCCTTCGGGCTGCGGGTCTACCGTCTGGACGGCCCGAGCCTGTGGTATGACGAGGCCTTCAGCATCGCCCTGGCCCGCTCCGGGGTCTGGCAGCCCCTGGAAGCGCATCCTCCCCTCTTCTATCTCATCCTCCGGCTCTGGATGGCTCTCGCGGGCTCCTCCGAGTTCAGCGCCCGCTTCCTTTCGGTGGGCGTGGGGGTGTTGACCGTGGCCCTCTTCGGGGCGGCGGCGGCCCGCCTCGGGCGATCCCCATGGGCAGGGCTCCTCGGGCTGGCCCTGGCGGCCACCCTCCCCTTCTGGATCTGGGAGTCCCGCGAGGTCCGCATGTATTCGGCCCTGGGGATGTGGACGGCCCTGGCGCTGTGGATGGAACTCCGGGGCTGGCTGGGGGGGACCGCCCTCGCGGTCCTGGCCGGGGTCTACACCCATTACGCGATGCTCTGGATGGTGCCCGGGTGGCTGTTCCTCCTCGGGGCGCGCGGGCGGGCTCGCTGGCCGTGGGCGCTGATCATCGCCCTGGGGGCGGCTCCAGGGGCCCTCCACGCCCTGTGGGTGGGTCAAACCCAGGGGGCCTTCTGGCCGGGACGGCTGGATCTGATCCGGGCCCTGGGGACCCTCGGGCAGGCCCAGGCGTTGCAGGCCCGGATGGCAGGCCTTCTTCCACCACCGGGCTCCCCGTGGCTTCCGGGCCTGATCGCCGGAGCCCTCCTCCTCGTCGCCGGCCTCCTGATGGGGATCCGCTCGCGGGCGATACGGGTTCGATGGGTCTGGCTCAGCCTCCTCCCCCTCGCCATCGGGCTGGGCCTGCTCTACCGCAGCCCCAAGTTCCACCCGCATTATTTCATCGGCGTGACGGTGGCCTTCTATCTGGCGGTGGCCCTGGGCTGGGCGGAAGGGACCCGGCGCGCCCGCTGGGCCCTCCTGCCCGGATGGCTGGCCTGGGGCCTCTTCGTCGGGCCGGCGCTCCTCTGGGCGCTGGGCCACGCGGAGCAGACCAAGGACGACTGGCGAGGGGCGGTGCGAACGGTGGAGGCCCGGCGAGGGCCGGGGGAAGCGGTGGTGCTGGTGAGCGGGTTCGCCCTCCCGGCCTATCAGGTCTACGCCCGGTCCACCATCCCGGTCCCGCTCCCCGCGGATCCCGTGGCCGATGTGCGCCACGTGCTGGACTATGAGACAGTCACCCCAACGCTGAACGCCGTCCTCTCCGGGACCTCGGGAGCGTGGCTGGTGCAGTGGGGGGATGAGATCAACGACCCTGCCCAGGTCGCGGCGGCAGCCCTGGACTGGGTGGGGGATGAGGTGGAGACGTGGACCTTCAGCGGGGGGATCCGGGTGCGACGGTTCCTCTGGGGAAGCTTTCGGCCGCTGCCTGCGGAGCCGGAGGCCCTCTTCGGTCACGCGGGCCAGCCCATCGGGTCGAACCTGCGCTGGCTGGGTTACGGCCTCCCGGGAGGGGAGCTCCCCATCGATCGCCCCCTTCCGGTGATCGTGGGATGGCGAACGACCGGGCCCCTCCCGTCCGGGTTGCGGACTTCTCTCCGGCTGGAGCGGGAGGACGGCACGGTGTGGGGGCAGTGGGACGGGGCGCTGGGGGGCGAGACGTGGGACACGGCCCGGTGGCCGTATCCGCGCACCATCCTGGCCCGCTATGAGGTGATGGCCCAGGTGGGGACGCCCCCCGGGCGGTATCGGCCGCGCCTGGTGGTCTACCGGGGCGGGGAGGTCTGGCTGGACGCCCGGCTGAACCCGGTGGTCCGAGCGGCCCCGTCGCGTCCCTATGAGGATCCCCGGTGGGCGGAGCCGCCGCGGGCCCGATGGCCGGGCCTGGCCCTGACCCACGTGGATCTCGAAGGAGAGCCCCGCGCGTGCCGGACGCTCACCATCGCCCTCTGGTGGCGGGTGGAGGGGCCGCCTCCGGCGGCCTGGGTGCGGGTTCGCCTCGGGGAGGCCGAGGGGGTCTGGCCGTGGAACCCGGCGCAACCCGAGGCGATCTGGCAACCGGGGGAGCGATGGCGGGTCCGGTATCCGGTGCCGGTGCCCTGCGCCCCGGGGCGTTATCCCCTGGAGGTCGCCGTCGGGGAGGAGAGCGGGCAGACGGTGGGGATGGTGGAAGTGAGGCCCTGAACGGGCGCGCGGGGATGTTCCCTTCCCATCGGTCGTCCAGCGTGGCCGTTCAGCCAGGCCGCTTCTACCCGCCGATCTGGCTCATCACGCGCGCGGTGGGGATGACGCCTTCGGGGAGGCCGTGGCCCCAGGGCTTGCGCCAGATGGCGGCCCGGATCAGGGCCTTCAGCTCCTCATCATCGGCGCCGCTGCGAAGCGGCGTCCGCAGGTCCACCTCATCATCCCGCAAGAGACACAGGCGGAGCCGTCCCTCCGCCGTCAGGCGGACCCGGTTGCACTGGGCGCAGAAAGGCTCGCTGACCGGGCTGATGAACCCCACCGTCCCCACCGCCCCCCGGATGCGATACACCCGGGCCTCGCCGTCCAGACGGCCGTCGCCGACCGGCTCCAGCGGCCCGAATTCGCCCTCCAGGACGCGGATCATCTCGGCGGTGGAAACCACCGCCTGCTGGGCGAAGGGGGCGACGTCGGCGAAGGGCATCACCTCGATGAAGCGGACCTGCCAGGGGCGGCTCAGGGTGAGGGCGGCCAGGTCGATGACGTCTGAATCGTTATAGCCCCGAACCACCACGGCGTTCAGCTTGATGGGGGTGAGCCCGGCGGCCTCGGCGGCCAGGATGCCTTCCCACACATCCTCCAGCCGGCCCCACCGGGTGATGCGGCGGAACTTCTCGGGGTCCAGGGTGTCCAGGCTGACGTTGACCCGTTTCAGGCCGGCGCGGGCCAGGGGCTCGGCCAGGGCCTTGAGGCGCAGGCCGTTGGTGGTCATGGAGATCTCCCGGATCCCGGGGAGGGCAGCCATCCGGGCGACCAGCTCCACCAGATGGGGACGGACGGTGGGCTCCCCGCCGGTGAGGCGGATCTTGTCGAAGCCCAGCTCGGCGAAGAGGCGGGCCAGACGGATCAGCTCGTCATCGGTGAGGAGCTCCTCCCGGGGGAGGAAGACCATCTGCTCCGGCATGCAATAGACGCAGCGGAGGTTGCAGCGGTCGGTCAGGGAGATCCGGAGATATCGGATGTGACGGCCGAATTGATCCAGAACCATACTCCCCCCTTCGGAGGGATCCTCCGCCTGCCCCCGGGCCCTCTCGCTCCTATTCTACCCCGGTGGAGGCGGATCTGTCCATACAGGGAAAGGCCGTCTGCGAACGCGGGCATGCGGGGCCTCCGGACCGGATTCATGGACGGTCCCTTCCGGGGCGGGGCAGGCCCTCACCCGGCCGGGCGCCGCAGGGCCGGAGCGGGTTGGGGAGCCAGGGCGCGATCCCGGGGGGCGAAGGCCAGATACTGATGGAGGGTCCCCAGCCCATACAGCGCGGCGGTGCCGAGGAGCATCGCGGTCAGGCCGTAGCGGGCCTGCAGGAGCCCGGAGAGGGCGGCCCCGATCATCCAGCCGGCCTCCCAGGTCAGGTTCAGGATGCTGCTCACCGTCGCCCGCTCGGCCGGAGGGGTCTGCTCCATGCAAAACTCGGTGAAGAGCGGAGAAGCCATGTTCATCAGCGCCCCGCGCAGGATCATGGCCAGGGCGGCCAGCGGGGCCTGATCCGCAAGGGCCATCCCGATCAGGAAGACCACCGACAGCCCCTGGGTGAGGGCCACGGTCGGGATGCGCCCGATCCCACGAGCCAGGGCCGGGGCCAGCAACGTGGCCAGCCCGGTAAGGGCGGAGGCCAGGGCGAAGAGCGCGCCCAGGATCTCATCCGGCAGCCCGTAACGCTCGTGGAAATAGACGTTCAGGAAGGGGATGCTGAGGGCCGCCCCGATCCCCATCAGGAGGTTCGGGACCGCCATGTGGAAAACCGGTGCCCGCAGGGGTCGCCCCTGGCCGCGCATCGGCCTGGCGGTCATCGGAGCGCGAGGGGCCTCCCGGATGGCGAGCAGCGGCCCCAGGGAGGCGAAGTCGATGAGGGCGGTGAACAGGATGGGACCGGCGTAGGGCGTCGGCCCCACCGACCCGAGCACCCGGAAAAGATCCGGCAACGCGCCCCCTGCCAGCTCGCCTGCGAAGCCGGCCCAGAACAGGACCGCCGAGGAGAGGGCGAAGAGGGCCGCCCGTTCCGCCTCAGAGGCGTTCTCCGCCAGGAACGGCGCGTGGGCGATCACGAACAGGTTGTATCCCACCCCGATCAAGCCCACGCCCAGCCCGAGGGGCAAGGGGCCCGTCCCCAGGCCCACCCCGATGGTGCCCAGGCCCATCAGGAGGACGCCCAGGAGCATCGCCGGCCGACGGCCGATCCGATCGATCCACCGGCCCGCCGGCAGGCCGATCCCCAAAGCCAGGGCGGAGGGCAGGGCGTTCAGCAGACCCAGGAGCTCCCGGGATCCGCCCCCCTCCAGCACATGCAGGTTGAACCAGAGACCATAGATGGCGCTGCTGAACCCATGCAGGGCCAGGGCGATCAGGAAGAGACGAACGTTCCGGTCGAAATGTCGAAGCCCGCGCATCTCCGCTTCCCTCCGGAGGCCCGACCCCCCAGGGGGTCGGGCAGGGATGAGGCCGAGAGGACATCCGAGACGCTCACGCCTCCAGCGGTTCGCGGCGCGCAGGACCCAACGGCTCACCCGGAAACGACCAGCCCGCGAAACGAGGAAAAGCCCTGCCGGAGCTTCCCCGAGGCGCTCCAGAGGAGATCCATCCCCATCCTACCACACGCGCCTCAGAATTCCGTAAGAGCCCAGTGGATCCACGAGGCCAATATTCCCGAATTGTTTTGCGTATATATTGCACTATATCGAAATTTTCGCTGAAACATTCGCGAGAAATACGCCGAATATGAGCGCTTTCGCGCGATATTACAAAGTTCAAACAGAGAAATGGGAGCGGTGGGGGGCGGGGGTGTTGTCCGGTGGGGGGAGGGGATCTGTCGTGGAGGCGGGGATCAGGTTATAATGGAGGGGCTCCGGTCGGGAGCGGGAACCTTTCGAGGGAGGAAAGCGGTGGCTACGGCGTTGAACATCGCGCAGATCCTGCTGGCGATCGCCCTGATCGCCATCATCCTGCTGCAGGCCGGCTCCTCGCAGCTGGGAGGGGTGTTCGGCCTGGGGGATGTGGGAGTGCCCCGGAAACGGCGGGGCCTGGAGCGCACCGTCTTCAACCTCACGATCTTCCTGGCCGTCCTCTTCCTGGTCCTGGCGGTGGTGAACGTGATCGTGACCGGCACCCCCACCGGCTGAAGGAAGGCGATGGCCACCCGTCCACGTGATCCCACCCTGGCGCGCGGGCTCTACTTCCCCCTGATCCTCCTGACCCTCACCGCCCTCGGCCTGGGGACGATGATGCTCTCCCTCATCCTGCGGGCGGGCGTGGAGACGGTCCCGGCCCGCGGGGGACATTACACGGAGGCGATCGTGGGTCCGATCACCACCCTGAATCCCCTCCAGGTCCAGCCTGGGGATCCCGAGGGAGAGCTCACGCGCCTGATCTTCAACGGCCTGGTTCGGCTGGACGAGCAGGGGCTTCCGGTGGGCGACCTGGCCCAGCGCTGGGAGGTCTCCGAGGACGGCCTGCGCTACACGTTCTACCTGCGCCCGAACGTCCGCTGGCACGACGGGGCTCCTTTCACGGTGGAGGACGTGCTCTTCACGGTGCGCCTGCTCCAGTCCGAGGAGCTGCCCGGTCCGCCGGAACGGGCCCGTCTCTGGCGATCCATCGAGGTCGTCCCGGTCAACAGCCTGACGGTGCAGTTCCGGTTGCCGGAGCCCCTGGCGCTTTTCCCCGATCTGCTGACCTTCGGGATCCTGCCGGCCCATCGCCTCCGCGACGTCCCGCCGGCCCAGCTGAACACCCATCCCTTCCACCTGAACCCCATCGGCACCGGGCCGTATCGGGTGGAGGCCGTCCGCGTCGAGGAGGGGCGGATCCAGCAGATCGTCCTCTCCGCCAACCCGCAGTATTTCCGGGGTCCGCCGCTGCTCGAGCGCCTCGAGTTCCGGATCTTCCCGGACACCCGCACGGCCCTTCAGGCTTACCGGGCGGGGGAGGTGCAGGGCATCGCCCGGATCTTCCCCACGGATTTGGATCAGGTCCGCGCCCTGCCCTCGCTGAACCTGTTCTCCGCCGTGCTCTCCGGTTACGAGGCCATCCTGCTGAACCACGCTTCTCCCCTCTTCCGAGAGGCCGAGGTGCGGCAGGCCCTCTGGCTGGCCCTGGATCGCCAGCGGCTGATCGATCGGTTCCTGGCCGGCCAGGGCGTGGTGGCGGACAGCCCGATCCCGCCGGGGAACTGGGCGCGCCATCCCGCGCTCCCGCCGGTCCCTTATGATCCGGCGAAGGCCCGAGCCCTTCTGGAAGCACGGGGATGGGTGATCCCGGAGGGCGGGACGATCCGGCAGAAGGGGGATCAGGTGCTCCGGTTCCGCCTCGCCGCGAGCGCGGATGGCTTCCATGAGGTGCTGGCCCAGGAGATCGCTCGACAATGGGAGGAGATCGGGGTGAAGGTGGACGTCGATCCCATCCCCGGGGATCTGGTGGGACAGGTGCTGGCCCCTCGCCAGTTCGACGCGGCCCTGGTGGAGATCATGGTCCCCGGGGATCCGGACCCTTACCCGCTCTGGCACGAGACGCAGGTGGAAACCGGGCAGAACTACGGGGGGTTCCGGGATCGGGACATCAGCGAGGTGATCGAGGAGGCCCGCCGGGTCTTTGACATCGCCCGCCGGCGGGAGCTTTACTGGCGCTTTCAGGAGCTCTTCCAGAAGAAGGCGCCGGCCATCCTGCTCTACTATCCGGTTTACACGTTCGCGGTGGACGAGCGGATCTCCGGGATCCAGGTGGGGGCGTTATTGAACACCCCGGCGGACCGCCTGGATGGGATCACCGGATGGTATACCCTGGTGCGGCGACGGATCATCGTGCGATAGCCTCTCCGGGAGGGGAAGGATGGGGCCTCTGGAGGTGGTGAACCGTTATTCGTTCCTGGTTCTCGGGGGAGCGGCCCTGCTCGGGCTGGCCGTCGTGCTGGGGCTGCGACGCGCGGGCGGGATCGGCTGGGGGATCTGGCTCCTGCTCCTGATCGCCCTAATCGCCTTCGGGCTGTCCCGACGGGCGCAGCCGTCCGCGCCCTTCTTCTCGGAGGAGGAGATCGCAGCCGCCTGGCGGAGCGGACGGCCGGTCCTGGTCTACTGGTTCTCGAACTACTGACTGGGGTGCCTCTCCATCCAGCCTGCCGTGCGCAGGCTCGAGCGGGAGTGGCAGGGTGGAAAGGTGCTCTACGTGGAGGCGCTGAGCCCGGCCGGGCGGGCCTTCGGCCAGCGGTGGGGGTTGCGGCTCACCCCCTCCCTCGCTCTGTTCGATGCCCAGGGCCGTCTGGTTCACGTCTGGACGGGCGCGACGACGATCCCGGGGGTGGAGGAGCTGGAGCGGCGGCTGCGGGAGCCCGGCGTCCCGGAGTGAGGGGATCCTCCCCTCCTCCCCTTACCCTTCCGGCCGGAGGCCGGGCCATCCCCGCCGGCCCATCCACCGGGAGAGCTCCGTGGCGACCAGCCAGGCGCTGGCCTCGAAGAAGGCGTAGGTGCGGCGGACGGAATCCGCAGGGGCCGACTCCAGATCGGCGTTCTCCGCCACCCAGACCACGTGCTCCATCTCCTCGATGCGGTCCAGGACCTCCCCGGGCGTGCCCGGCACCGGGATGTCCGCGTAGGTGGGCCGGCGCTGGTGAGGGAAGGTCACCGCGTAATCGGGGAGCCGGGGCAGGATCCCCATGGCGATGTAAGCGTGGTGGAAGAAGAAGACCTGATCTCCGGGCCGGGCCAGCTGGAAGGCCGGCATGAACCGGAACCCGGCGGCCTCCCAGGCGGACCAGTCCATCATCACCCGCTCCACCAGGGCGCGCAGCTCGGCGAAGGAAGGGACCGCGGAGGTCCGCAAGCTGAGGATGAACCCCTCCCGCACTTCGGAGAGGTGGTCCAGGGCGTGGTGCAGGGTGGCCTGGGCGTTTTCAGGGAGCGGCTCTCCCTGGATCCGTCGGGCGAGGGCCGCTTTGGTCTGTTCGGCCAGCCGCCCCAGCGTCTGGAGCGCCTGGAGACCTGCGCGCACATCCCACAGGCGCATCCGCCATCACCTCCTGAGCTCGACGCGCCGATCAACGGTGCCTGGCATGATGATCTTACTCCCCCAGGAGGGCGCGCGCCAGCCGCTCCGGTCCCTCCGGATCGTCCGGCTCGAGTCACTGAAGCATCACCCGGTAGACCCCGGCCTCCCCCAGCCGCTCCGCTTGTTCCTGAAGCGCAGCGGGGGTGCCGATCCGGATCCCTCGAGCGCGCAGCGCTTCCTCCGGGCGCCCTGCGCGCTTTCGCCGCGCCTCCGCCGGATCCCGGCCGAAGATCAGATCGGTCATCCACGAGCGGCGCACTTCCTCGGGGCGCCAGCCTTCCCGGGCCAGGTATTCATCCAGGCGCGCGTTGAGCTCCTGGAAGGGCACCACACATCTCGTGTTCGCGGACCCGCCGGCCCGCTCCGGGGCCCAGGACCAGGCGCCCTCATGGTTCCCGGCGCCGGCATTGACAGCCGTTCGGCCCACGATTAATTTGAGGGGTGGCAATCGCTCTGAGGTTCAAACCTGAGCTGGGACAGGCGGGAAGAGGCCGGGAGCCGAACCGGTTTTCGCAGGAACGGCTTCCGCCGCGACCCCTGCGCCGTCGAAGCCGAAGGGTTCGGGGCGAAAGCCCCCTCCGTAATCCGAAATTCATTTCGGCATCCATGTTTGTAGGAGCGGCTTTCGCGGCGACCTTTGCGGGATCGGGAAGACAGGGTTCGAACGGTAGGAGCGGCTTCAGCCGCGACCCTTTGTGTCATCGAAAACTGGAGGTCCGGAGTTGTCGAGGCGGCTTCCATTCCGACCATCTCATCATCGAAGACGGAGGTTCGGGGCTAAAGCCCCTCCTACAAAAATCGTCTTTTGGTAGGAGCGGCTTTCGCCGCGACCATTGCGTCATCGAAGACGGAGATTCGGGGTTGCAGGGACGGCCTTCACCAGGACCCTTTGCGGCCTCGAAGACAGGTTCGGGGCTAAAGCCCCTCCTACAAAAATCGTCTTTTGGTAGGAGCGGCTTTCGCCGCGACCTTCGCGTCATCGAAGACGGAGGTTCAGGGTTGCAGGGATGGCCTTCACCAGGACCCTTTGCGGCCTCGAAGACAGATTCGGGGCTAAAGCCCCTCCTACAAAAATCGTCTTTTGGTAGGAGCGGCTTTAGCCGCGACCTTTGCGTCATCGAGAGCCAGGGGTTTGGGGTTGTCGGGGTGGTGTCCGTTGTGACCCTTGCGTCATCGAAGGCGGAAGGTTCGGGGCGAAAGATCCTCCTACAAAAACCGTCTTTCGTAGGAACGGCTTCCGCCGCGACCCTTGCATCATCGAAGACGGAGGGCCCGGGGCGAAAGCCATTCATTTCGACCGTCATCCCGTCCGGTGCCGAGGCCTCGCCCGTTCTCGGCGGGGTTTTCCAGTTTTTCCGCATGTAGGGCAACTGCTCGCAGTTGCCCCACATATCCACCTGCTTAGAAAATCCGGAAGGCCCTGTGTTCTCGGGCGTCCGGATTGATTTTGAAAGCCGATCCCCTCGCGCCATCCGGGAATCCGGGAAGCGCGGAGCGCGGGAAGGTTGAGGTGAGGCCAAATGACAACGCCCGAAGAGGAAGAGCTGGACGCTTACTCGCGGACGGTGATCCGGGTGGTGGAGCAGGTGGGCCCGGCGGTGGTGAGCATCCGGCCGGCGGAATCGCCCCGGCGCCGCCCGGCGGTCGAGCTGATGGGCTCCGGCTTCTTCATCACCCCGGACGGCTATCTCCTGACCAACAGCCACGTGATCCGCCCCATCCGCCATCCGGAGATCACCCTCATCGATGGCCGCACGTTCCCGGCGCGGGTGATCGGGGAGGACCCCGTCACGGATCTGGCCGTGTTGCGGGTGGAGCACGAGGGGACGTTCCCGGCGGCCCGGCTGGGGGATTCCTCGCGCCTGCGGCTGGGGCAGCTGGTGGTCGCCATCGGCAACCCCCTGGGCTTTCAGTTCACGGTGTCCGCCGGGATCATCAGCGGCCTGGGCCGGGCGCTCCAGGGTCCCGGCGGGCGGATCATCGAGGACATCATCCAGACCGACGCGGCCCTCAACCCCGGCAACTCCGGCGGCCCGCTGGTGGACAGCCGGGGCCAGGTCATCGGCGTCTGCGTGGCCACCCTTCTCGGAGCGGAGAACATCGCCTTCGCCATCCCCAGCCACACCGCGGAATGGGTGGCGGCGCTGCTCATCAAAGAGGGACGGATCCGCCGCGCTTACCTGGGGCTGGTGGTCCAGGTCCGCCCGATCCCCTGGCCTCCGGAGGCCGCGGGGCTGGAGATCGTGGAGGTGGATCGAAGGGGTCCCGCGGCCCGGGCCGGCCTCCAGGAAGGCGACATCCTGGTCCGGGTGGGGGACCAGCCGGTGAGGAGCCTGGGGGAGCTCCATCGCTTCCTGGCCCACTGGCCTCCCGGGCAGCCCCTCGCGGTTCACGTGCTGCGCCACAACCAGCTCCGCGTGTTCACGGTGATCCCCCAGGAAGCCCCTCCCCCGAGGCCGGAGTGATCCCCGTGCCTTTCGAACGTCCGAGCATATAATGGGATCCGGGACGGGCCCGGGGTCAGCGGCCCGCCGCTGAGATATCCTCCGTCTTCATCGAGGTGAAGATGGCGGAGAACCTGTTCGCCGGAAGGTATCGCATCCTGGGCACGCTGGGCCGCGGCGGGTTCGCGGTGGTCTACCGCGCCTTCGACACCGTCCTCCAGCGCCCGGTGGCCGTGAAAGTGCTCCGCGACGATCGCCTCCGGGATCCGGAGCTGCGCCGTCAGCTGGAGGCGGAAGCCCGCCTCCTGGCCAACCTCTCCCATCCCAACCTGGTGACCGTCTACGACTTCGGATGGGAGAACGAGCAGCCCTACTTCGTGATGGAATACGTGGACGGATGGGACCTCAAGACCCTCATCCGGCACGGGGCGCCCCTGGCCCTCGACCGCGCCCTGGAGCTGTTCCTGCAGATCTGCGCCGCCGTGGGCTACGCCCACCGCAACCAGATCGTCCACGGCGACCTCAAGCCCCAAAACATCCTGGTCTCCCGCTCCGGGGAGGTGAAAGTGGCGGACTTCGGGATCGCCGCGGTCCTGTGGTCCCGGGATCCCGATCGCACCACCTGGGCGACCCCGCAGTATCTCTCGCCGGAGCAGGCGGCCGGCAGCCCCCCCACGCCGGCCTCCGACGTGTATAGCCTGGGGCTCATCCTCTATGAGATGCTCACCGGCCGCCTTCCCTTCGAGGCCGGCACGCCGGCGGAGCTGATCCAGGCCCATCTGACGCAGCGGCCGCCTTCCCCCCGGCGCTTCAACCCCTCCCTGCCGGAGGACGTGGCCGCGATCATCCTGACGTGCCTGGAGAAGGAGCCCGCCCGTCGCTACCGCAACGCCGACCAGCTGGCCCAGGTGCTCCTCCGCCGTCATCCGGCCGCCACGCCGGCCCCTCCGCCGGAGCCGGCCCGGGAGGCGACCACCCGGCCGATCTCCCCGGCGCCCGCCTTGCCGGAGGAGCGAGACTGGGTGCTCTGGCTCCTCGGCGTGCTGGCGGCCCTGGCCCTGCTGGGCCTGATCCCCCTCTGGATCATGGTCTATCGGGCCTACCTGGGCGGCCCCTCCGGCCTTCCCACGCCCACCCCGCCCCCCACCATCGTCCCCACGGTCCAGGTCCCCGACCTGCGGGGGCTGGCCGTGGCGGAGGCCCAGGCCCGCGCCGCCGGGCTCGGCCTGGGGTTCACCGTCGTCCGGGAGGTGGAGGATCCCCAGCAGCCCGCCGGCGCGGTGATCGAGCAGGACCCTCCGCCGGGGGCCGTCCTTCACCCCGGGGAGCCCATCCGGGTCACCGTCAACCGGGGCGGCCCGGTCTTCCCGGTGGTCAACGTGATCGGCTACACGCTGGACGACAACATCCTGAACGGCCTGCGCTCTTACGGATGGGACGTGCGGGTGGAGCGGGTGTGGAGCCCGGAGCCGCCCGGGCGGATCCTGGAGCAGACGCCGCCGCCGGGGGCCTTGCTGGGGGTGGGCCAGCCCCTCACCCTCACCGTCAGCGCCGGGACGCGGGTGGAGATCGGGGCCAACTTCGCCAACTGGGTGATGTTAGACGCCGCGGACCTGCCGCAGCGGACGTTCCGGCCTGGAGAGGT
Source organism: Thermoflexus hugenholtzii (assembly GCF_018771565.1). Classification (NCBI taxonomy): domain Bacteria; kingdom Bacillati; phylum Chloroflexota; class Thermoflexia; order Thermoflexales; family Thermoflexaceae; genus Thermoflexus; species Thermoflexus hugenholtzii. The sequence continues at coordinate 2,262,571 of NZ_CP076326.1, forward strand.
GGTGGCGGCGACGCTGGAGTGGCGCTCCCTGCAGCGGGTGGATCAGCCCCTGGTGATCTTCGTCCACCTCATCGGCCCGAACGGCCAGATCGTCGCCCAGCGGGACGCCCAGCCCAACCCGCCGATCCCCGCCTGGCAGCCCGGGCAGATCGTCCGCGACCCCCTGGCCCTGCCCATCCCGGGGAACGCCCCGCCCGGGACCTATCAGCTGCGCACCGGGCTTTACCCGGAGGGCAACCCGGCGGCCCGCGTCATCGTCCTCAGCCCGGGCTACTCCAGCGCGGTGAACAACAGCCTCCTGATCAGCGAGCTGATCGTCCGCCCGTGAGGGGCCTTCACGGCTCCCCGGTGCCGACCTTGAAGACCGCCCGCCAGGGCTGGTAGCGGGTGAACACCCGGTCCTCATAGAGGATCTGGCCGTTCCGCTCCACCCGGCGCTTCACCAGCACGTCGGCCCCGTCCACCGCCCAATCCACCTGAACGACGTGGCCCTTCGGCAGGGTGGGGTCCTCCTCGTAGATGTCCGGCCCGTGGGGGACGATGTTGGAGACAAAAGGGCCCTCAATGGACACTCGGCGGCCGTCGTCCGCCCCGTAGATCGTGAAGGTGAGGATCCCCGCCTCGGGGTCCACCTTCGCCGTGATCAGGATGGGGGTCTCCCGATCGTTGCGGAACTTGAAATCGGCATAGGGGCTGAAGATGGCCGCGTCCAGCCCGGGCCCGAAGGTCCGCTCATACCAGCCGACCCGATAGGCGTGAGGCCAGCGCTCCACGATGGGGAAGCCCCCGAAGAAGGCGGCGCGGAACAGAGTGGTGGAAACCTGACAGAGCCCCCCGCCCACGCCTCGGATCGTCCGCCCGTTGTAGATGATCAGGGCTTCCTCGAAGCCGGTATCCACGCTCACATCCCCCAGGTGGGCGTTGAAGGAGAACACCTCCCCCGGGGGGACGATGACGCCGTGCATCCGGGCGGCGCCCAGGGTGATGTTCCGCACCCGGGACGGCGGAGAGCCCTTGAAGTTCGTCACAGCCTGCGCGATCCGCCCGGTGATCCCCAGATCCTCCGCGGTCACGGTCTCCGGATAGCGCGGGGGGATCAGGGTGAGGGCGATGGGGACCTCCCGGGTGGGCCCGCGGAGGCTCTCCCGGATGCGGGCGATCGTGGTCGGGAGGTCCACCCGATAGCCCCAGCGGGAGGGCGCGATGGGGATCAGGCGGCGCGAGCCTTCATCGAAAACGAAGCGGGCGTCCACGGGATCCGCCTGCAGGGTCTGCACGATGGGCGAGAGCCACTCCTGCAGGCGCTCCTCCTCCAGCCGGGCTTCCAGATGGGGCGTAGGCGCCTCCACCCGCTCCAGGGCGATCATGCGGCCCAGCGCGGCGGGGGAGAGCTCCCACGGGCCGGTGGCGCTCAGGGGCAGCGTGACCGTTAACGTGTCCGTCGCAACGAAGAGATGGATCGGCCCCTCCAGCCATTGCGCCAGCTGCGTCCGCGCCGGCTCGACCTCCGTCAGAGAGGGGGGCACGGTCTCCACCGGGAGGGCAAGCGTCACGGGTTGCAAGGCCGAGAGGGCCTCCAGCAGGCGCGCCCGCGTGGCGCTGCGGTCCAGCCGGATCCCCGCCCGCGCGGGGATCACCCGGACCTCCCCCTCCCGGATCTCCAGGGCGGCGTCCTGCGGGGGGCGATCGATGGCGGTGGCCAGGGCCTCGATCTGCGCCTCCAGGCGTTCGAGCTCCACCACCACCCGTGGGGCCACCCCATATCCGGCCCACCAGATCCACAGGCGATCCCAGACGTCGAGCCATCCGCGGCCGCGGCCGGCCCGCATCGCCTCTTCCAGGGTGCCCGGGATGTCCACAGAGGCGCCCAGGTCCGTCAGCGAGAGGGTCCGCTGGAGCCCAGGGCCCTGGAGGGTCAGGAAAGGACGCTGGGGGTCCGGCAGGGTGGCCTGCCAGCGCGCCTGCGCCTCCGCTTCGGTGAGCCCACCCACCGGCACGGCGCCGATGAACACCCCGGGCCAGATCCGCCCGGCGTAGATCCACTCCAGCGCCCCCGCCGTCACCAGCCCCAGCCCGAGGATCAGCAGGAGGACGGCGGCCGGGAAGATCGGGAAGGCGCGTGGGGTCCGAACGGAGGCCGCCTGCTCGGCCATCTCAGATCCTCCCCAGCCGGCGGGCCGCCCAGGTCAGGGCCACGATGCTCTTGGCGTCCCGCAGGCGTCCATCCTCGATGGCCTCCCACAGATCCGCCCAGCGCAAGGGGACCACCCGAAGCGCTTCATCGAACTCCGGATGAGCGGGACCCGGCGTCAGATCGCGGGCGAGGAAGAGGACGATCTCCTCGGTGCTGTAGCCGGGCGTGGGCCAGATGGTCCCCAGCCGCTCCCAGCGGGCGGCCTGATAGCCGGTCTCCTCCGCCAGCTCCCGACGGGCGCACGTCAGCGGATCTTCCCCCGGCTCCAGGGTGCCGGCGGGGATCTCCAGCGAGACCTGACCCACGGCGTAACGGAACTGGCGGACCAGGACCACGCGCTCGTCGTCCAGGACCGGCACGATGGCGACGGCGCCGCGATGCTCCACCACCTCCCGCAGCGTCGTTCCCCCGGAGGGCAGGCGGACCTGGTCCACCCGCAGGTTGAGGATCCGGCCCTCGTAGATCCTCCGACTCTCCAGGGGGACCTCGGCAGCGATCGGATCCATGCGTTCCGGAGACGTCCCCATGGTTTATGGGCTGGGGATGATCAGCCGCTGGCCGGGGTAGATCGCGTTGGGGTTGGTGATCCCGTTCCGGGCGGCGATCACCGTCCACAGCATGTTGAACTTCAGCCCGATGCGGAACAGGTTATCCCCGGGCTGGACGATGTAAACCCGCTCGCCCCCGGTGGGCGTCCCGGTGGCCGGCGCGGAGACCGGGATCACCAGCCGCTGCCCGGGCACGATGAAGTCCGGGTTGATCAGGTTGTTCGCCCGGGCGATGGCCTCCACCGTGGTCCCGTAGCGGAGGGCGATGCGGAACAACGTCTCCCCCGGCTGGACCACGTGGGTCACCTGGGCGGGCGGCGCGGCGGTGGGGGCCGGAGCGACCGGCGTGGGAGGAGGAAGCGGGGAGAAGAAGGGCGTGGGCGTGGGGGCGCCTTCGGGCATGATGGGGGTGACCGGCAGGAGCGTCGGCGTGGGCGGCATCGCGGGCGCGACCGTCGCGGTCGCCGTCGGCGCGCCGAAGAGCAACCCCGGAGGGGTTGCCGTGGGCACGGGGCCGGAGCGGGAGCGCGTGGGGCGGCACGCGGTCAGGGCCACCAGCGCCGCCAGGCCCAGCCAGGGCAAAGCACGAGGCATGCGCTTTCCAACCATGGGCGCCTCCTGCAGCTTCGCACTTCAGGATTTGCGGATCCGCCCCTCTCGCGGTGGACGGAATCCTCCGCGCGTGCGGATGGATCCGGGAGAGAACTTGTTAAGAAGACTAACACGAGCAGGACGGGCGGGCAAGGGGGACGCCTCCTGCCCGGCGAGTCGGACAACTGCGAGCAGCTGTCCTGCGATCTTGGGACACACCCCCGGCGATCGTTATCAAAGACAAGCGCTCCCTTACAGGGAGATCGAGGGGTTATGTTCGAATCGAATGCGTGGGCGGGGCGACGGCGAAACCGCTGCCCTGCCGTTCCGTGGCCGAAAGCGATCATCCGACTGGAGCGCCTGCGCAAGCCCTGTCCGGGTTGGAATGGAGGCGCAGGTTGCATGGAGGATGGTTTCCCGTTACCATAAAAGGCGCTCACCCTGCACAAAGGGAGGACCCATGGCGCGGGAGCCGGTGAAGCTGGCCATCATCGGGGGCAGCGGCCTCTATGAAATGGAAGCCCTGCGGGACGTGGAGGAGGTGCGGATCTCGACGCCCTTCGGGGATCCCAGCGACGCCATCATCGTCGGGACGCTGGAGGGGCGGCGGGTGGCTTTCCTCCCCCGGCATGGGCGCGGCCATCGGATCTCCCCCAGCGAGATCAACAGCCGCGCCAACATCTACGCCCTGAAAACCCTCGGGGTGGAGCGGATCGTCGCCGTCAGCGCCTGCGGGAGCCTGCGCGAGGAGTTCGCCCCCGGCCACGTCGTGGTGCCCGATCAGCTCATCGACGCCACCAAGGGCAAGCGCGCCTACTCCTTCTTCGGCAACGGCCTGGTGGTCCACATCTCGATGGCCGACCCCTTCTGCCCCCACCTGAGCGAATACGTCTATCAGGCCGTGAAGGCGGTGGGGGGCACCGTGCATAAGGGGGGGACGTTCATCACCATCGAGGGGCCGAGGTTCTCCACGAAGGCGGAGAGCCGGGTGTGGCGCCAGTGGGGGGCGGACATCATCGGCATGACCGCGGTGCCGGAGGCCCAGCTGGCCCGGGAGGCAGAGATCTGCTACGCGGCCATGGCCCACGTGACCGATTACGACGTGTGGCGGGAGGCCGAGGAGCCGGTGACCGCGGAGATGGTGATCCGGCGTCTGGCGGCCAACGTGGCCCTGGCCAAGGAGGCCATCCGGGTCCTGGCCCGGACGCTCCCGGAGGAGCGGCCGTGTGCCTGCGGCAGCGCCCTCCAGCACGCCTTCGCCACCGACCTCTCCCTCGTCCCCGAATCCCTCAAGCGGGATCTCGCCCCCATCCTGGGGAAGTATCTCCCCCCATCCGCCTGATCCGACCGGAACGCGCGGGCCCGGCTCTTTCGGGAGCCGGGCCCTTCGTTTGCTTTAGCGGTGCACCCACACGTAGGTGCCGGGGTTGTCCGGCGTGGCTCGCACCAGGGGCCGATCCCCGTAAGGCTCCGCCCACTCGTAGAGCCAGCGGGCGTCCCGCGGGGAGAGGTTCACACACCCGCGGCTGTGCGGGAACCCGAAGCGGTCATGCCAGTAGGTGCCGTGGAGGGCATATCCCTGATAGAAGAACATGGTCCAGGGGACGTCCTCCAGATAGTAGTAGCCGAAGATGTCCCCGTCCATTCGGGTCGCCCGCACCTTGACCTGGATCCGGTAGAGGCCGGTGACGGTGGGGGTCCACGGCCGCCCGGAGGAGATCAAGGTGGCGAACACCAGGCGATCCCCTTCATAGGCCGCCAGGGTCTGCTCGTAAAGATTCACCTCGATCCACTTGGCGCCGGGCGGGATCCCCTCCGGCCGTCGGGTGGGGAACACCAGGCCGACGGCCTGGGCCTTCACCCACTGATCCGGGCCGACCCGATACCAGACCTGATCGCCGATCTCGCGGGTTTCCTCCACGGTGATGCGCGTGTAGCGCCCTAACAGCGGGGCTTGCGGATCAGGGGCCCGGCCGGGCGCTGTGGAAGGCCGCGTCGCCTGCACGATCCAGCCGAAGGGGCGCGAGGGCGGCTCGCTGAACACCACGCCCTGGAATGCGGACGGCGCCCCGAAGGCCAGGTAGGCGGCGTCGATGTATTCGTCCGGGTTGATCAGATAGAACACCTTCCCGCCCGCCTCGACCCGCCCGTGCACGCTCACCCACACGTAGCCGGCCGGAAAGACGCGGCGCGGCGCGCCTCCGTTGAGGGCTTCCTCCGGGGAGCGATAGGTCGGGGCGGGCGCCTTCACATAGGCGTAGGTGTAGGGCACCAGCGGCTCGGCCTGCTTCACCCCACCCCCTCCAGGACGGCCTCCTTCCGAAGCGGGGCGGCCCGATATCGAGGCCGCCGTCCGCGGGAGACGAGGTCGGGGGCAGAACTGCGGATCCCCATCCGGCGGCACGCAGTCCGCAACGGTTGGAAGCATCATACCCATGAACAGCAAAATAAGGCCCCACATGGTTCCCCCCGGCGGGTCGGTTCAGAGCTTCCGGGCGCTACCCTCGGGTGGCCCTCTCTAAATTATAAACGTATCGAGGTGCCGGAAAGTTCCTGGACGCTATCCGGACGGAAAGGATGCGGATCTCCTCCGAGAACCGGATGCCGGGGCCCATGGTCGGAGGAACGGGCGTCCGGCATCCCGGAAGACCGGCGCGAAGGTGCCTCGATCCCGGAAAGATCGAGGGGGAACACCCATGGCCCGGGCAGCCGGAGCGGCTCGTCCTGTCCCCTGGGGTCCACGCCGATCAATTCCAGGATGCGCAGGGCACCGGGAGCCGGCGCGGCCGCGCCGGGCCTTGGGAAGAAGAAAACACGAAAGCAACCATCCCCCTCCTCCCGAACCGCTCCGCCATCCGGGAGCGGACGCCAGACGCGCCGGGGGTCCGGCGGCGGGAAACAGATCTGTGCCCGCACGCCGGAGGGGGCGATCACCGCTCGCTCCATCGTCATGGCGACCCCGTTCGCGACCACGGTCCGCCGATCCTCCCGGATCACGCCGGGATGGACAGGGACATGGAGATCGAAAACGAACGGCCCTCGCTCCTCTCGAACACCGGATGGGAGGTCAATGGCGAGGCGCAGGCGCAACCGGAGCCGCAAGAGCTCCGGAAGCGGCGCATAAGCTGCGCTCTCGAAGGACAGGATGGAAGCCTGCTCTCCAGGAGGCAGCGCCATTTGCATTGCCTCCGAAGCGCCGATCAGCCCCTCCTCCATCTCCAGCGGAAATGACCGCCCAGCCTCGTCGGTTAGAAGGACCTCGGAGAGCGCAGCCCGCTGCCCGGGATCCGCGGGGCCCTGCACGCGATAGCCGATGCGGATGGAGCTCCAGTCCGCATAGACCCACTCCAGAAGCACCCGATAGCCTCCCTGTTCCTGTTGCAGATGCAATGGCTGAACGGAGAGCGCCCCCTCCGGGCCTTGGGACAGCACAAAGGATTCCCACAGGCTTCCGGCGGAGGCGATGGCCCCGACAGCCAGCGCCACGAGGAGCAGCGGGATTCCCCAGGCAGGCCATCCGCTGAGCTTCCCGAGGCGAGCTTTCCGGGAAGCGGACGAAGCGATCCGCTCCCGGATAGCCGGCCAGAGATCCGGCGAGCGAGGGATTTCTTCCTCCGCGATTTCCCTTAACCATCGGGACAGCTCGCGCTCATCCATGGTCCTCTCCCTTTCGGTCCGGCGCGCCGGGGGATCCGAGGATGCCTCGCAGGCGGATCCGCCCTTCATACAGGTAGTGCTTCACGGTGCCTGTGGTGCATCCCATCAGCTCGGCGATCTCCTTCTCCGGGAGCTCGTGATAGTAACGCAACACGATGGCGGTCCGCTGGGTTGGGGAGAGCAGCCCCAGAGCTTGCCAGACGCGTCGCCTTTGCTCCGCCTGCTCCGCCATCTGCTCCGGAGAGGGATGGGGATCCCCCCAGGTGGATTCCAAAGGATCCTCCATCTCCAAGAAGGAGGGAGAAGAGGCTGGAAGATGCCGATCCCGCCGTCCGGCCAGGCGCAGGGCCTCCCGGATGACGAGGCGCAGGAGCCAGGGCCAGAAAGGACGTCGAGGGTCGAACCGATGACGGTGTTCCCAGGCGCGCAGGAAGGCGTTCTGCACCGCGTCCTCGGCGTCCATGCGATCCCGCAGGATCAGATAGGCGGTGCGAAGCGCCCGCAGCTCATATGCCCGGACCAGCACCTCCAGTCCCTCCGGATCGCCCCGCTGCCACCGCTCAACGGCCTGGGCCTCATCCATCCACCCATCCCTCCGGAGCGCGTGGTGAGGTCCAGTGTTCAGTAACCTCGCCGTGCGGAAGAGATCCGATCATTGAAGCCATAAGCCGTCAGATCCGGGACGCTCACGGTGAAGGTGCGGCGATCTCCCCCGTAGTTGATATGTTCAAAGTAAGTGCTGGCCCCTGCCCCGGAGGGGATCCAGATGGACGAAGTGATATCGTTAAAGTTGATGGCGCGGAAATCGTTGTAGTCATAGCACAGCGCGAAGTTCCGTCCTCCGTAATATGTGTGCTCCCACACTACCGCGTAATATGCGCAGGCCACCGGGACGACGGCTCCCTGGCGTCGCAGGGTTTCTACCGCCTCCGGATGAACGCCCGGCAGCTCCAGCCCGGTGGCCGCTGCGAGCTCCTCGTTTGTGCGGTAGCAGGTCACGATGCCCGGGCCCCGCCCATCATGGCAATGGGGTTCGATCCCCTGGGCCAGGAGCGCTTCAAAGGGAACCAGCTGCCCGTAATACCAGACCGGGACGTAGCGGGGGGAAGGTGTGGGCGTCGAACCGCCGTCCATGGCAGCCCGGAGAGCGCGGACCCTCTCGGGGTCTGTGTTCGGCAGGTCGAGCCCGGTCGCTGCGGCCAGCTCCTCGTTCGTGTCGTAGCATGTGATCACCCCTGGGCCGGCCCCGTCATGGCACTTCGGCTCGACGCCTCGGGCGATCAGCTCCCCGAAGGGAACCCACTGCCCCTTATACCACACCGGACGCGCCGGATCTCCCCAGGAAGGGCGCGTGGCCGCCCCCACGCTGAGAAGGGCCAGCGCTCCTGCTCCCAGGAGGGCCAGGCCCAAGCCCGCAACCCGAAGCCCTTGCCGGATACGGATCATGATCCACCTCCTTGAGGATCGTTTCCACCATGGAATACCCAGCAAGGGCGGAAAAGGTGGGGGCTGGGGGGCCAGATCCCGCGACGGGATCTGTCCGCCGGACGCGGCGAAAAGCAGCTTTAGAAGCCTTTCCGGAGCGTCAGCCTTCAAAGAGGCGGGCCAGCTCGTCCCGGGGGAAGGGTTGGAGAGGGATCCGCCGGCCCCCTCGCTCGATCCATCGCCCTTCCTCCGGCGGCCGCAGCTCGCCGATCAGGGCGGCCGGGCGCCCGGCAGCGATCAGCGCCTCCCGGATGGCCGGGGCGTCCTCCGGAGGGGCGGCGATCAGCAAGGAGCCTGAGGCCAGCAACCCCCACGGATCCAGCCCGTAATGGGCGCACAGCGCCTGGGTCTCCGGATACACCGGCACGGCCTCGCCCTCCACCCGAAGGCCCAGGCCCGCGGCCTCCGCCAGCTCCCACAGCCCGGTGGCCAGCCCCCCCTCGGTGGGATCGTGCATGGCGTGCACCCGCCCGGCGCGCTGGGCGATCCGGGCGTCCTCCACCACGCTGATCCCGGGGGTGTAAAGGAAATCGGCGCACCGCCGCAGGAATTCCTCCCCGAAGACCGGCAACAGCTCGGCGCGTTTCTCCCGGGCGATCACCGCCGTCCCCTCGATGGCGATGGGTTTGCTCAGGATCAACCGATCGCCCGCCCGCGCCCCCCGCGGCGTGATCAGGCGCTCCGCCTCCACCTCCCCCAGCATGAAACCGGCGAGGATCGGCCGGTCCAGCCCATAGGTCACCTCGCTGTGGCCCCCGATCAGGGTGATCCCCAGGGCCTCGCATGCGGCGCGCAGCTGCCCGAAGATCTCCTCCACCAGCGCCCGGTCCGTGCGCCCCTCCGGCAGGAGGAGGATGGCCAGCATCCAGCGGGGGGCGGCGCCGGTGGTGGCGATGTCGTTGGCGTTGATCTGGACGGCATACCAGCCGATGGCCTCAGTGGCGAAGGTGATGGGGTCTGCCTTGACCACCAGGCATCGGTCCCCCATCTCGACCACGGCGGCATCCAGTCCCACTCCAGGCCCCAGACGCACCCGTGGGTCCGAGATGGGGTAATCCAGCAGGCGCCGCATCCACTCCAGCGGGAGCTTGCCGACGGGCAAGATCTCCGTCATCTTCCCCTCACCTCCCGGGATAGATGTGTGCCGAATGAATTCGGCCTCCAGAGGCCTCCGGCCGATGGTCGGCCTGCGCCGACCAAAAAGGCATCCTTTGCGTCGGCGAAGGCCGACGCCCGGCGCATAGCGCCCGAAGAGGCCGATTTCAATCGGCGCGAAGGCCTCCGGCCGACGACCAGCCTGCACGCCGAATGAATTCGGCCTCCAGAGGCCTTCGGCCGATGGTCGGCCTGCGCCGACCAAAAAGGCATCCTTTGCGTCGGCGAAGGCCGACGCCCGGCGCATAGCGCCCGAAGAGGCCGATTTCAATCGGCGCGAAGGCCTCCGGCCGACGACCGGCCCGCACACCGAATGAATTCGGCCTCCAGAGGCCTCCGGCCGATGGTCGGCCTGCGCCGACCAAAAAGGCATCCTTTGCGTCGGCGAAGGCCGACGCCTGGCGCATAGCGCCCGAAGAGGCCGATTTCAATCGGCGCGAAAGCCTTCGGCCCGCGGTCGGCCTGCGCCGACCAAAAAGGCATCCTTTGCGTCGGCGAAGGCCGACGCCCGGCGCATAGCGCCCGAAGAGGCCGATTTCAATCGGCGCGAAAGCCTTCGGCCAACGGTCGGCCTGCGCCGACCGAGAAAACCCTTCGCGTCGGCGAAGGCCGACACCCGGCGCATAGCGCCCGAAGAGGCCGATTTCAATCGGCATCAGGGCCTTCGGCCCGCGGTCGGAATGCGCCGACCGTTTCAGGCACCGAAGGCCTCATACCGTCGGATCCCCAGCCGCCAGAGCAACGTCACCAGGGAGACCGCTACCGCCAGCCAGAGGATCTGGGCCAGGAACCCCTGCGCGATGCGGTCCGGAGGGAGACGGCCCAGGAGCATCTCCAGGGGGAAGGAGAGCATCAGCGGGAAGGGCGTCCAGCGGAGGGCGTTCCGGATCCCCTCGGGCATCAGGGCCAGGGGGATCACATAACCGGATCCCAGCGCTTTGATGAAGAACCAGACCTCATGGAAGGCCACCGCCTGGGAGGTCCAGAAGGCGGTGAGGCCGATGGCATACTGGAAGAAGAACTCCAGCAACAGGGCGAGGAACGTCGCCAGGAGGACCCGGACGACGTTCACAGGGGCGAGATCCAGTTGAGGGCCCGGATACAGATAGAGGGCCAGGGCGATGGGCGGGCCGACCAGGAGGGCCTGCAGGGGGCGGGAGGCCAGGGTGCGCGCGAGATCGTAATGCAGCGGATGGAGGGGACGGAGCAGCCGCGCGCTCAACCCCCCGGTCCGGATGTCCCGGTTGAGCTCCCACACGATCCAGACGCCCGTCATGCGGCGCAGGAAGATCGCCGCCAGATAATACCCCACAAAGGTCCCCGCGTCGAAGGAGCCGACGGGGCCCTCCCGCGCCATGGAGAGCCAAACAGCGAGCATCACCAGCGGCACCGCCCCCGAGAGGATCCAGATCAGGATCTGGATCCGGTATTCCAGGGTGCGGGCCCAGTAAATACGCAACAGCGTGGGATAGGCCCGCAGCGTGGCGGCCGCAGCGGCCCATCCTTCCGAGAGCGTGGTGGGGCGCGGGGAGCCGTTCATTCCCCTTCCTCTTGCGATCCCGATTCATCGATCTCCAACGCGGAGGCCTCCGCGAACACCCGCCGGATGACCTCCTCGACCGGCGGCTCCTCGATGGCCAGGTCGGTGATCGGGAGGGCGGTCAGCATGGCCGCGGCGATCTCCGCCGTGCGGGCCCGCGGCACCCGCAGCTCCGCCCGGTGGGAGTTCAGGCTCAGCACCTCCCCATATGGGGAGAGAGCGCTGACGGGAAGGGGTTGGGCCATGGTCACCCGCACGACGCGGTAGGGGGCCACCCGCTCCGCCAGCTCCTCCAGGTCCCCATCGTAGAGCAGACGCCCCCGGTGGATCACCAGCACCCGCCGGCAGAGGGCAGCCACGTCGGCCATGTAATGGCTGGTCAGCAGCACCGTCGCCCCCGTGCGGCGGTTGTATTCCCGGATGAACTCCCGGATCCGGGCCTGCATGGTTACATCGAGGCCGATGGTGGGCTCGTCCAGGAACAGCACCTGCGGTCGGTGGAGGAGGGCGGCGGCCAGCTCGCACTTCATGCGCTCCCCCAGGCTGAGCTTGCGCACCTGCTTGGTGAGCAATCCTTCCAGATCCAGCAGCTCGACCAGCTCATCCAGCGTGCGTCGGAACTCCGCCTCCGGGATCCCGTAGACCGCCTGGTTCAGCAGGAAGGTTTCAATGGCCGGCAGATCCCATAGCAGTTGCTGCTTCTGGCCCATCACCAGCGTGATCCGGCGCAGGAAGGCCCGCTCCCGACGCTGGGGGATGAACCCCAGCACCCGGACCTCGCCGGCGGTGGGGTGCAACAGGCCCGCCAGGACCTTCAGGGTGGTGGTCTTGCCGGCGCCGTTCGGCCCCAGGAAGCCCACGATCTCTCCGGGATCGATGGTGAACGAGATGTCCGCCACCGCCCGGACCACCCGATACTGCCGACGGAAGAAAGAGCGCACGGAGCCCATCAGACCGGGGGCCTTGTGATGGACGGTGTAGTATTTGTGAAGGTGGCGGACCTCAATGGCATGCATGGGATCGATCCAGGCGTCGCGTCACGGGTTCTGGCCGGGATCCTCCGGCGGGGGGGACGCGGCCGGGGCGCGCGCTTTGTCTTCCTCCAGGAAGAGGAGCAACAGCACCATCCCGACCACGATGGCGCTGTCGGCCAGGTTGAAGACCGGCCAGAACTTGAAGTCCAGGAAGTCGGTGACGAAGCCGAAGCGCAGCCGGTCGAGCAGGTTCCCGAAGGCCCCGCCCAGCTGCAGGCCCAGGGCGATCTGAACCGGCCAGCGGGCGGTGGCAAGCTGTCGGGTGTAGAGCAACAGGAAGGCGATGACCACCACCGCCACGGCGACCAGGACGGAGCCCCACTCCCGGAACAGGCCGAAGGCGATCCCCGTGTTGGTCACATGGGTGAACGTGAAATAGCGGGCCAGGGCCGGGATGGGCGCCCACGATTCATACAGGGCCAGGTTCTCCCGGACCCAGGCCTTGCTTCCCTGATCGGCGGCGAAGGTCAGGATCGCCACCGCCCATAACAACCTGCGTCGCCCCATCCGCAATCCTCCTCCACGCGCTGCATGGTTCCACGCAAGCCCCGAACGTCCGCCTCAGGGATCGAAGCCGCCCTCGCCGGGCGCGGGCAGGGCCCCAATCCAGGGAAGCGTCCACGGATCTCGATGCGGATGCATGGATCCGATCTCCGAAGACCTTCGCACGCTCCCGCCCGCTCGTTCGCGCCCCTGTTCACGGACGGCCCCCGTCGCGCATCCCTCCCGCGTCCGGCTCACCGCTCCCGACGGGCCTGGCATTCCAGACAGAAGGCGGCGAAGGGGAGAGCCTTCAGCCGGGCGACCTCAATCGGCCGGCCGCACTCCTGGCAGATCCCATACGTGCCCTCCTCCATCCGTCGCAGGGCGGCTTCCACCTCGCGCAGGCGGGCCTCCAGGTGACGGCGCAGGGTTACCCGGGTCGCCTGATCCATCACATCGGTGGCATCATCGGCCATGTGATCATGGTAGCCGATGCCCTCCGGCGCCCGGGCATCCAGGCGCGCCAGCTCCTCCCGCAAGCGGCTCCGCTCCTCCTCCAGCGCTTGACGCAGGGACTCAAAAGGGATCGTCATCGGCCGCCCCTTTCTGCTCCACACAAGCCTGAGGATCAGACTTCTATGACGCTTCGAAGGAGTTCGCATCTTAGGAAATTGTAAAACAAAACGGTGGATATGGATGCGGGGGAGCGGACCGCCGGATCGCCCCCCGTTGGATCCGCGCACGGCCCTGCGAACCAGATAAGTCCGTGGGGAGGCGGTTCGGCTTCCCCCAGGAAGACGGCCGTGGCTTCTCCCTCCGGAGCGAAGGCGTTGATGTCAAAAAGATTTAACGATCCTTTTAAGAAACCGGGAAGGTCCCTTCACCCCGCTTTGAGGGGACGCCGGTAAGATGAGGGTGGAATCTCGGAGAAGGAGGCTGCATATGGAGACAGTGGTGCAGATCGATGAGCGGCTCCGGCAGCTCCGGGAGGAGCTCACCCGGATGGTGCGCAACGGGGAGGATGAGGAGGGGCTCCGCTTGCGACGCATGCTGGCGGAGCTGGAGCGTCTGGAGGCGCTGCGTCGGGAGCTGCGGGCGTGGCGCCAGGCGGCGTGATCGGTTCCGATCGCCGATGACCCGGGAGGGAAAGATGCGCCCCTCGGTGGCGGAGGAGTTCGCGGAGGGCCTGCCGGCGTGGGGCCGGCTGCAGCACCGGCCGGAGGGCCTGCAGCCCGGCTACGCCGATCTGGCCGATTTGCTGTTCGCCCTTGACTCCGGCTGGGAGATCGATCCGCCGGTTTATGCCTATGCGGAGGCCGGCTGGCGTCCTTACTACCACATCCTTCTCAAGCGCGAGGGGCGCTACGTGCTGCTGAGCCTGCCGGACACGGAAGCCCTCCGCGCGTTCTTGAGGGAGCAGGGGATCCGCGTGGAGGTGCGCGCCGCCGCTTCTCCGGCGCGCCGGGGGAAGCGGGGCTCGAAGTAGATCTCCTCTCGCCGGGCCGGGTCGTCGCGCCGCGCATGCGGAGAAGCGATGGCCTGGCGCGGGGAGAAGAGGCGCCCGAGCTCCCTCCCCGATTCACTCCACCTAACTGATGGGAGGTGTGCGATGAAATGGCGTTCCGTTCTCAGCAAGGCTGCGGCGCTGCTGGTGATCGCGGCGGCGGCGTGCCAGCCGGCGGCGACAGCGACTCCCCCGTCCCCTTCTTCAGCTCAGACGCCCGCCCGCCTGAGCGGCGAGATCAAGGTCGACGGGTCCTCCACCGTCTACCCGATCACGGAGGCGGTCGGTGAGGAGTTCCAGAAGCTCCACCCCGACGTGAAGGTGGTGGTGGGGATCTCCGGCACCGGCGGGGGCTTCAAGAAGTTCTGCAACGGCGAGACGGACATCTCGGACGCCTCACGCCCCATCTTGCAGAAGGAGATCGACACCTGCGCCCAGAACGGCATCGAATACATCGAGCTCCCCGTGGCCTATGACGCCCTCTCGGTGGTGGTCAACCCCCGGAACGACTGGGTCGCCTGCATGACCGTGGCGGAATTGAAGAAGATCTGGGAGCCAGACGCCCAGGGGAAGATCACCCGCTGGAACCAGGTGCGGCCGGAGTGGCCGGACGCCCCCCTCAATCTCTACGGCGCGGGCACGGACAGCGGGACCTTCGATTATTTCACCGAGGCCATCGTGGGCAAGGCCAAGGCCAGCCGGGGCGACTACACCGCCAGCGAGGACGACAACGTCCTGGTTCAGGGGGTGGCCAACGATCAATACGCCCTGGGGTATTTCGGCCTCGCCTACTACATCGAGAACCAGGACAAACTGAAGGCGGTCGCCATTGACAACGGGAAGGGCTGCGTGCTCCCCTCGGAGGAGACGGTGCGGAACGGAACCTATCAGCCCCTCTCCCGTCCCCTCTTCATCTACGTGAGCCGCAAGGCCGCGGATCGCCCGGAGGTGGAGGCCTTCGTTCGGTTCTACCTCGAAAAGGGCCCCGCCCTGGTCAAGCAGGTCGGATACATCCCGTTGCCGGATGCGGTTTACCAGCTGGCCCTCAAGCGCTTCGAGGCTCGCAAGGTGGGGACCCTGTTTAAGGGCGAGCCCCCGGTGGGACTGTCGATTGAGGACCTGTTGAAAGCGGAGCAGTGAAGCTTTCCGGGCGTCCGGGAACGGCCTGGATCGCCTATACTGGATATGGGCGAGGGGGCGGCGCCTTTGGGGATGCCGCCCCCTCGCAGGACCCTCCGCTCATGGAGCCGGGATCCATGGGGCTGACTGCTCGCTCGGCGGTGGAGATCTCCGCGGCCCGCCTCCAGAGGGGCATGGCGGCCCGCTGGCGGGAATGGGGGGAGCTGGCCGTCCAGGCCCTTCTGTTCTTCGCGGCCATGGTCTCCGTCTTCACCACCATCGGCATCGTCGCGGTCCTCCTGGTGGAGGCCCTCCCCTTCTTCCAGCAGGTCTCTCTGAAGGAGTTCCTGCTGGATCCCCAGTGGACGCCGCTGTTCGCCCAGAAACATTTCGGGATCATGCCGCTGGTGGCGGGAACGTTCCTCACCTCGGCGGTGGCGCTGGCCCTGGCCATGCCGGTGGGGATGCTGAGCGCCGTCTATCTCAGCGAATACGCCTCGCCGCGAGTCCGGGCCGTCTTAAAGCCCGCCCTGGAGCTTCTGGCCGGCGTCCCCACCGTGGTCTACGGGTATTTCGCGTTGCTCACCGTTACGCCCCTTCTGAAGCGGATCATCCCGGATCTGGAGACCTTCAACGCCCTCAGCGCCGGCCTGACCATGGGCGTGATGATCATCCCCCTGATCTCCTCCCTGAGCGAGGACGCCCTGTATGCGGTCCCTTCTTCGCTGCGGGAGGCGGCTTACGCCCTGGGTGCCACGCGCCTGGAAGTGGCGGTGCGCGTGGTGATCCCGGCGGCCCTCTCCGGGATCGCGGCCTCGTTCATCCTGGCGGCTTCCCGCGCCGTCGGGGAGACGATGATCGTGGCCATCGCCGCCGGGCAGCGGCCGACGCTGACCCTGGACCCCCGGCGGGCGATCGAGACGATGACCGCCTACATCGTCCAGGTCAGCCTGGGGGACACCCCCCACGGCACCCTGGAGTTCCGCACGATCTTCGCAGTGGGCCTGGTGCTCTTCCTGATCACCCTGGTCCTGAACCTGATTGCCATGAGGATCATTGAACGCTATCGGGAGGTTTATCGGTAGGCCGGGAGGTGCGCGCATGGGACATCGGCAACGGCGGGAGCTGTTAGGGAAGCTGTTCGAGGGGATCGCGCTGGCGGCCACGGTCTTCGGCTTGCTGGTCCTGGCTTTCCTGCTGCTCGATGTGGCCCGCCGGGGGCTGGGGGTGCTCTCCTGGTCCTTCCTCACTTCCTATCCCTCCCGGTTCCCGGAGCAGGCGGGGATCCGCTCGGCGCTGCTGGGGACCATCTGGGTCATGGCGCTGACGGCGCTCTTCGCGGTGCCCCTGGGGGTGGCGGCCGCCATCTACCTGGAGGAATACGCGCCCCGCAACCAGCTGACCCGGCTCATCGAGCTGAACATCAACAACCTGGCCGGCGTGCCTTCGATCATTTACGGCCTGCTGGGGCTGGAGCTGTTCGTCCGGGCGCTGCGGCTGGAGCGCAGCATCCTGGCCGGCGCCCTCACCCTCAGCCTGCTCGTCCTGCCCATCCTGATCGCCGCCTCCCGGGAGGCGCTGCGGGCGGTTCCGATGAGCCTGCGGGAGGCCGCCTTCGCCCTGGGGGCCACCCGCTGGCAGGTGATCCGTCATCAGGTGCTGCCGGTGGCCTTCCCCGGCATCCTCACCGGGATGATCCTGGCCCTCTCCCGGGCCATCGGGGAGACGGCCCCGCTGATCACCATCGGGGCCCTGACCTTCATCGCCTTCGATCCCCGGAGCCCCTTCGACAAGTTCACGGTGCTTCCCATCCAGATCTTCAACTGGGTCTCTCGACCCCAGGCGGGCTTCCACGCCCGCGCGGCGGGGGCCATCCTGGTGTTGCTGGCGGTTTTGCTGTCTATGAACGGGCTGGCCATCTATCTTCGCTATCGCCTGCAGCGGCGCTATCAGTGGTGAGGGGGAACGCATGGAGGAGATCGTCCTGGAGACGCAGAACCTCACCGTCTACTACGACGGCCGTCCGGCCATCGAGGGGATCTCCATGAAGATCCCCCGCCGGCGGATCACGGCGATCATCGGACCCTCCGGGTGCGGCAAAAGCACCCTGCTGCGTTGCTTCAACCGGATGAACGACCTCATCCCCTCCGCCCGCGTGACCGGCCGGGTCCTGTTTGAGGGCCTCGACCTCTACGGCCCGGATGTGGATGTGGTGGAGGTGCGGCGGCGCATCGGGATGGTTTTCCAGAAGCCGAACCCCTTCCCCAAGAGCATTTATGAGAACGTGGCCTTCGGCCCGCGCATCCAGGGGATCCGGGACCGACGCAAGCTGGACGAGATCGTGGAGCGCTGTCTGCGAGCGGCGGCCCTGTGGGATGAGGTCAAGGACAAGCTGCACCAGAACGCCCTGACCCTCTCCGGCGGCCAGCAGCAGCGCCTGTGCATCGCCCGGGCCCTGGCCACCGAACCCGAGGTGCTGCTGATGGACGAGCCGGCCTCCGCCCTGGACCCCATCGCCACCATGAAGATCGAGGACCTGATGCGGGAGCTGGCCCGGGAATACACCATCGTGATCGTCACCCACAACATGCAGCAGGCCGCCCGGGTGAGCGATTACACCGCCTTCATGCTGGCCGGGGAGGATCGGGTGGGGCGGCTCATCGAGTTCGGGCCCACCCAGCAGATCTTCACCCGCCCGAGGGATCGACGCACGGAGGACTACATCACCGGACGGTTCGGATGAGGAGGGTCGATGAACACGCGGAAGCCGCGCGTGCTGGTGCTGTGCACCGGGAACGCTGCCCGCAGCCAGATGGCGGAGGGGCTGATCCGCGCCGCCCTGGGGGACCGGGTGGAGGTCTTCTCCGCCGGGACCCATCCGGCCGGCTACGTGCACCCGATGGCCATCCGGGTGATGCGGGAGATCGGGATTGACATCTCCGGCCAGCGCAGCAAATCGCTGTCCGAGTTCATCGGACAGCCCTTCGATCTGGTCCTCACGGTCTGCGACGATGCGGCCGAGGAGTGCCCGGTCTGGCCCGGCCAGGGCGAGCGGATGCATATCGGTTACCCCGACCCCGGCCGGCGGGCCTGGGACGAGGAAGGGATGCTGGAGGAGTTCCGCGAGGTCCGGGATCGGATGCGAGAGGAGCTGATCCCGGCCCTGCGGCGCTGGCTGGAGCGACGGGAGACGGAGCAGAGGATGCTTGACCGGGTGCCGGCCGGGGATTACCATACGGGCGCCAGGTCCGGAAAGGAGGGGCTGATGCAGGCGCGCGTGATGCTGGAGCGCGATCTGAGCGCCATCCGTCAGGATGTGCTGCGGCTGGGGGGGATGGTGGAGCAGGCCATCGATCGCTGCATCGAGGCCCTGAAGCGGCTGGACGTGGAGATGGCCCGGGAGATCATCGCCTTCGATGAGGAGATCAACCGGATGCGCTATCAGATCGAAGAGGCATGCCTGGAGACCATCGCCACCCAGCAGCCGATGGCCAGCGACCTGCGGGCCATCATCGCCGCCATGTTCTGCGCCACCAACCTGGAGCGCATGGGCGACCACGCCAAGAGCATCGCCAAGCTCACCATTGAGATGGCCGACGAACCCCTGCTCAAGCCGCTCATCGACATCCCCCGCATGGCCCAGATCGCCAAGGAGATGTTGCGGCAGGTCCTGGAAGCCTATGTGGAGCAGGATCCGGAGAAGGCCCGCGCGGCCGTGGCCCGGGACGACGAGGTGGACGCGCTGGACGAGCAGGTCTACCGGGAGCTGATCACGTATATGATGCAGGACCCGCGGACGATCTTCCGGGCCACCCGCCTGCTCTGGATCTCCCACAACCTGGAGCGCATCGCAGACCGGGTGACCAACATCGCGGAGCGGGTGATCTTCATGGTCACCGGGGAGCTGCAGGAGCTGAACTGAGCCCGGGCGAGGCGAGGGGGACAGACAGGCGTTCTCCCTTAAAGGCGAACGGGGAGCGTTTATCTTCCGAAGGCGTTCTCTCGGGAACTCATTACGCGCATGGCCTTCCACCGGCCTCAGGAGACCTGGAGAGCGGTTGCCGGAGAGCGCGAGCGGGGTGGGATCCGCCCCCGGCGTTTTCCCTTTTTGTTGTATCAGCGGCTGGCTCGCATGTATCGAGGCCCCGCGTGGTGGATCGCGCTCCTGGCCCTTGGGCTGTATTATCTCCCCCTGATCGCCGAGGTCAATTATCCCTGGCCTCCGGAACAGGACGCCCTGCTGCTGATCCTGGCGGGAGCCGCCCTGGGGGTCTGGCTGGTCCCGGAGATCGGCAGCCGGCTCTCCGGGGTGGAGCCCCGCCCGGAGGCCCTGATCTTCCGGGCCCCCTTCTTCGCGCTCCGGGTCTCCTACCGCCGGATCCGCGCCACCCGCCCCACCCGTTTCTCGGAGATCTTCCCACGCCTCCCCTTTCGCCACCGACGGTGGGTGGAGCCCTTTTACGATCACACGGTGCTGGTGATCGAGACCGCCGGCTACCCCATCCCCGCCCGTTGGATCCGCTGGCTGCTGGGCCCTTATCTCTGCCTGCCCGAGGGCACCGGCTTCGTCTGCCTGGTCTCCGATTGGATGGCCCTGAGCCGGATGATCGATCACTACCGGGAGCAGCATCGCTAAAATGGAGGGTGGAGGATCCACCTCTCTCTTCGAGGAGCGCAAAGGGATGTCGGTCGAAAAGGAAGAGCACGCCCTTCGCCGGGATGCCTTGCAGATCCTGCACGCGGCCCTGGGCGCGGTGGACCCGAGCGCTGCGGTCCGCCGGCACGTCCGCCGGGAGGGGAACCAGCTCCTCATCGAGGGGGAGCGCTTCGACCTGGAGCGCTACCGTCACGTGTTCGTGCTGGCCCTGGGCAAGGCCGCCTACCCGATGGCCTATGCCCTGCAGGTGCTGCTGGGCAGCCGCCTCGATCGGGGAGTCCTGGTGACCAAATACGGGCACCTGGCCGCCGCCCTCGACGAGCGCTGGACGGTGGTCGAAGCCGGGCATCCGGTCCCGGACGAGAACAGCGTGCGGGGCGCCCAGGCTCTGGCTGCCCTGGCAGAACAAGCCGGGCCGGAGGATCTGATCCTCTGTGCCCTCAGCGGGGGAGGCTCCGCCCTGGCCACGTGGCCGGTGGAGGGCCTCAGCCTGAGCGATCTCCAGGCGGTGACGGACCTGCTGTTGCGGGCGGGGGCCACCATCCACGAGCTGAACGCCGTGCGCAAGCATCTGGATCGGATCAAGGGGGGAGGGCTGGCCCGGTTCGCCTACCCGGCCACCGTGGTGACCCTGGTGCTCTCCGACGTCGTGGGCGATGATCTCTCGGTGATCGCCTCGGGTCCTATGGCCGCCGATCCGTCGACCTTCCAGGATGCCTGGCGGGTGCTGAACCGCTACGGCCTGCTCGAGCGCGTCCCCCTGCCGGTGCGCCTTCACCTGGAGGCCGGTCTCCACGGGCGGATCCCTGAAACCCCGAAGCCCGGCGATGAGATCTTCCAGCGGGTCTTCCATCACATCATCGCCAGCAACCGCCTGGCCGCCCGCGCCGCTCTGGAGGAAGCGGCCCGCCTGGGCTATCATCCGCTTCTGCTCTCCACGTTCGTGGAGGGGGAGGCCCGCGAGGTCGCCCGGGTGATCGCCGCCATCGCCAAGGAGATCGCCACCACGGACCAACCGATCCCCCGCCCGGCCTGTGTCGTCTGGGGCGGCGAGACCACGGTCACCGTGCGCGGGAGCGGTCGGGGCGGACGGAACCAGGAGCTGGTGCTGGCAGCGGCCATCGCCCTGCAGGGCTGGCCGGATTGCGTGGTGGCCTCCATGGGGACCGATGGGATCGATGGACCGACGGACGCGGCCGGCGCCCTGGCGGACGGCGAGAGCGTGCACCGGGCTTACCTCCTGGGCCTGGACGCGATGGCCCATCTGCATGCCAACGATGCCTACGCCTTCTTCGAGGCTCTGGGGGATCTGATCCGCACCGGGCCGACGGGGACCAACGTGAATGACATCGGGGTGTTGCTGGTGGGCCCGAAGTGAGCCGGGGCGCTGTTCCTCCTTTCGGATCAAAACGTGGGAGATCCGCCATGCGCCGTGCTCCTCCTCCCTGGATCTGCATCGTCGGGCGATCGGGCGCAGGGAAGACGACGGTCCTCGAGGGATTGGTGCGGATCTTCCGGGAATGGGGGCTCCGGGTGGGGACGATCAAGCATGATCCCCACGGGGGGATGGAGTGGGATCAGGTCGGGAAGGACACGTGGCGGCACCGGGAGGCCGGAGCGGACCTGGTCATCGGCGTGACGCCGCGCTGGCTCTGGATCTCCCGGCGCCTCGAGCGCCCCCTCACCCTGCGTGACCTCGTTCAGGAGCTCCAGGGGGTGGATGTGATCCTCGTGGAAGGCTTCCACACGGAAGCCGCTCCCAAGGTGGAGGTGATGCGCTCGGAGACAGGGCTGGAGCCGGTGACCCAGCCGGGGGAGCACTGGGCGATCGTCTCGGATGTGCCCCTTGAGCTGGGGGCCCCCTGCTTCCGGTTTGGGGAGCTGGAGGAGCTGGCGCGGTTCCTGGCCCGGCGTCTGGGGTTGCCGGGAGCAACTCCCCGTTGAGGATCCGCCGTCCCCCCTATAGCCGCGAAGACGGCGATCCGGCCGGTTTACCTGGTGGGATCCAGCGCTTGAACAAGCGAATCGCTCCCGAGCCCGACGACCCGCATCAGGACAGGGTGGCGTGGCGCTATGTTTACGACCCCGAGAACCGCCTGGCCGTCGTCACGGACACCGTCTCCGGGCAAGGGGTATGAGCCGAAACCGGCGGATCCGACGGCTCCGAAATCATTCTATGGACTCCATGATCCGTGTCCTCAGCCTTGACAGAGTGCGCGGATTGTGTTATCGTAGAGCCAGCCCGGTGGGCAGTCCATATCATTTTACGGCAGGCTTCGTCGATGGCTCAGCCGGAGCATCCCCGATTCACCGCTTCCGATCCAGGGCTCGACCTCCTGCAGAGGCGAGCCGTTTCTTCCTATCGATTCTCCACGGTTTCTCTAAAGAGAGCACGCTGACTTCGACGCCGGCCGGTCCGTAGGGGTATCCCCTGGGACTTTTTTCCTATCCCGGTTGGGTAGGTTTTTCTTTACACTGAGATCGCCCCCTTAGCTCAAAGGGAAAGAGCGGCCGCCTTCTAAGCGGCGTGTCCGGGTTCGAATCCCGGAGGGGGCGCCATCCCGGCGCAGAGGGCTGGGTAGCAAACGGCCCTCTGCGCGCTTTTTTGAAGGGCTCCGTGTTCGGGGCGAAGGAGAGAAGAACGGAGCTTTACCGGGGGAGCATCTCCACGGCGCGGCGGGCTGCCCGCAGGTTGACCTCAGGGGCATGGATGGGGACCACGCAACCGGTGCCCAGGATGAAGCGCCGGCCTCCGGTCTGGGCGATGGCCTCCCGGGCCTCTGCGATCACCTGCTCCGGCGTCCCCTGGACCAGGGCCTTCACCCGGGAGAGCCCCCCGAGCACCGCCCCGGAGACCTTCCGCTGCGCCTCCGCCAGGGCCGGCGGGGTCTCCCGATCATGCCAGTTCCAGACCGCCACCGGGTAATCCACGAACAGATCGAACATCACCGCCTCGCCGTGCAGGTGAAGGAGGTTCAGCCAGGCCCCGCCCGCTTCCTCCAGGATCGCCTGATCATACGGACGGCCGAAACGCCGGTATTCCTCGGGCGAGAGCAGCAGATACGAGGCGTGCTGCACGGCGTAGAAGATCCCATCCGCCCCCCGTGCGAGGGCAGCCCGGACGAAGCGACGGGTGCTCTCGGTGATCGTCTCCAGCCCTCTCTCCAGGGCCTTCGGGGCCTGGCGCAGATGCAGCAACAGCCGCTGGGAGCCGGTCAGGTTCTTCGCCTGAGCCAGGGGGCTGAACACGGTGACCACCAGGGGAACTTCGGGGAGGGCCTGCCGGATGCGGGCCACCGCTTCGAGGTGCTCCCCGAGGACCCCCCGCTCGGGATCCAGAACGGGCAACCTCGTCCAGTCCTCGGGATCCTGAACCGGGTGCCGGATGTAGCGTCGGGTCCCTTCGGTATCCCCTTCCCAGACGTCCTCTACCCCCCAGTCCCGGACGCAGTAGCTGGAGGCGGGGGTGATCTTGACGAAGTCGAAATCGAAGCGCTGCTGGAATTCCACCACCGCCTCGGCGAAGGCCCGGGGATCCTGATCCGCCACCGGGAAGTGGCGCCAGAGGGCCACCGGCGGGCGGTCCACGGGCTCGCCCCGGAGGGCCGCCTGGAGGCGCTCACGCTTCTCCATCGGATCCTCGCAGCCGCTGCAGGTGAGCCTGGGTCAGGCGGGAGAGGATCTGGGCCTTGCCCCGGTCCTCTACCGTGGGAAGTAAGGCGAGGACCCTCTCGAAGGCGGCGATGGCGGTCTCCGTGCGGCCCGCCGCCTTCGCAGCCAAACCCAGGCCGTAGTAGGCGTCGATGGCGTTCCCATCCACCTCGATGGCCTTGCGGAATTCCTCCATGGCCTGCTCATAACGGCGCTGGGCATGCAGCTCCCATCCCCGATCGATGTGCGGCGCCGCGCGTTCCGACATCTCCTTCTCCTCCGGAGGGCTCTGCACGGTAAGCAGGTCTATTATGACAGAACACAGGCCCCATCCCGATGTCCCCACCCAGTTCGTGAAATCCCAGCCGCTCCTCGCTCTCCAGCAGGGGCTCTACCCAATCCGGCCGCTCGCGATAGAGGGCCGCCCGCTCCCGGATCAGCCATTCCGACAGGGGAAGCGCTTTCCCGCCCATGAAAACGTGAAAACGCGCCCTGCCGATCGATCCGCCCTCATGGCCATTCGTGAAAACGCGCCCTGCCGATCGATCCGCCCTCATGGCCATTATACTCCTCGTGAGGATGGTATAATATCCCCGGCATCCTGGGTGGAGGTGGACCCGATGGGCCCGAAGCGCGAGACCTACACCGTGGAGATCGCCGGCCTGGTCCGGCATCTCCCGCTGTTCGAGATCGCCCCCGGCGTGCGCATCGCCATCTTCAACATGCTCGGGGACACTGAGGTGGTCCTGGCGGCGGCCAAAGAGCTGGCCCGACGGATCCCCAAGGAGGCCGAGGTGATCGTCACCCCGGAGGCGAAGGCCATCCCCCTCGCCTATCAGCTCTCCATCGAAACCGGCCTTCCCTATGTGATCCTGCGCAAGAGCTACAAGCCCTACATGGGCGAGGCCCTGAGCGCCGAGACCCTCTCCATCACCACCGGCCAGCCCCAGACCCTCTATCTGGATGAGAAGGATATCGAGCTGGTCCGCGGCCGGAAGGTGGTGCTGGTGGACGATGTGATCTCCACCGGATCCACCCTCCAGGCGATGCGCCTGCTGATGAACAAGGCGGGGGCCATCGTGATCGCCGAGGCCGCCGTGTTCACGGAGGGGGAGCGAGCGAAGTGGCGGCACATCATCGCCCTGGGTCATCTGCCCATCTTCACCGCCAATTCCAAGAACGCAAAGAAAGAATGAGCCCGCGCCGTCTGTGAGGGGGAGCCGATGCTGTTCATCCGATACCGTTACGTGCGCGTCTTCATCGCCTTCCTCGCCCTCCTGTGGCTGGGGATCTGGCTTGCGCTCCGGCCCCAGGGCCCGGCCCTCATCGGCATCGGGCTGGCCCTGATCATGACCGGGCTGGCCCTCATCGTCCCGCCCGGGGTTTACGCCTGGCTGATCACCCCGACCTGCCCGCAGTGCGGAGGCCGGCTCCGCTGGGCGGCGGTCCAGCCGGACGACCATGACCCCTATGTGGAGGAACTCCGGGTGGCCTGCACCCGATGCGGATGGAGCCGCGTGGAGTTCCGCAATCTGGTGAGTCCTCTCGTGGCCGGGCCGGCGTATCCGGAGCCGGGCATGGCGGAGGGCCGCGGGGCGGAGCGCTGAGGCCCCCGGTTCCTGGAGCGGGGCGCTGGGCCCGGGGAGCGCAGAGCGGTTCTCCGCGCTCCCCGGGTCTTCTCGGAGCCGGGCGGGCATCCGGTGCCGGAGGCGGGGATGATCCTGGTCGAGCTGGGGGCGATCTTCCTGGGCCTGGCCCTGGTCCACCGCCTGGCGCATCGCCTCGCCTTCTCCCCAATCCCCCTCGTCCTGCTCGTCGGCCTGGCCTTCGGCGAAGGAGGCCTCCTCGCCCTTCGGCTGAGCGAGCCCTTCGTCCGGACCACGGCGGAGATCGGCGCCCTCCTCCTGCTGTTCATGCTGGGCCTGGAATACAGCGGTCGGGAGCTGTGGGACGCGCTCCGGGCTCACTTCCCGGACAGCCTCGTGGATGCCTTCCTGAACTTCACGCCGGGCTTTCTGCTGGCGCTGACGTTCGGGTGGGGGCTGCCTCTGGCCCTCTTGATGGGCGGGGTGACCTTTGTCACCTCCTCCGGCATCCTCGCTCATCTGATCGACGAGCTGGGATGGGAAGGCCGCGCGGAGGCGCGCGTGGCCGTCTCCCTCTCGATCCTGGAGGACCTGTTGATCGCCCTCCTGCTGCCGCCGGTGATGGTGCTCTTTTTTCGAACCAATGGGGTGGCCGTCGGGCCCCTGCTGCTGTCCCTCCTCTTGCCCGTCGCCGCCATGGGGATCGCCATTCGCTACGGCCAGGTCCTCAGCCGGGCCATCGATCACGAGAACGAGGCGGTGCTTCTGCTTTCCCTGTTCGGGCTGGTGCTGCTGGCGGGAGGGATCGCCCTGGCCCTTCGGATCCCGGCGGCCGTGGGGGCCTTCCTTCTGGGGATCGCGATCTCGGATCCGGTGAAAGAGCGGGCCCGGCAGCTGATCGGGCCGGTGCGGGACCTGTCCGCCACGGTTTTCTTTCTCACCCTGGGCCTGCGCACGGATCCGGGGCTGCTCCTCCCCGTCCTGCCCCTGGCGGTCCTCCTCACACTGGCCACCGGGCTGACCAAGGGGCTCACCGGATGGATCGCGGCCCATCGGGCTGGGATCAGGGGATGGGCGCGTGCTCGGGCAGGGGCTCTCTTGATCGCGCGGGGGGAGCTCTCCGGGGTGATCGCCGGGCTGGTGGGCCTGACCCTGCCCACCGTGACTTTTGTTCCCCTTGCAACCGCATATGTGCTCCTCAGCGCGCTCCTGGGGCCGCTGGTGGTCCACCGGTTGCCCCGGGAGGGATAGCGCGCTACAGGATCTGCTGACCCAGCAGGGAGGCGAGCAGCTCCACGGCCAGCTCGGCGGTGCGGTTGCGCTCGTCCAGGATCGGGTTGATCTCCACCACATCCACCGAGCCCACCCGGCCGCTATCGGCCAGGATCTCCATCATCAAATGGGCTTCGCGATAGGTCAGCCCGCCGGGCACCGGCGTGCCCACCCCGGGCGCCACCTGGGGATCCAGGACGTCGAGGTCCAGGCTGACGTGGAGGCGCGGCCACGCCTTCAGGCGGGTGAGGGCCTGCCGGACCACCGTGGCGATCCCCAGCTCGTCGATCTCCCGCATGGTGAAAATCAGCATGCCGCTCTCCGCCATGGCCCGGCGTTCCTCGGGGTCCAGAGAGCGCACCCCGATGAGGACGACCTGTTCGGGCCGAAGCTTGGGCTCCGGCCCGCCGATCTGGATCAGGCGGGGGTGGCCCCGGCCGACCAGATGGGCCAGTGGCATGCCATGGATGTTGCCGGAGGGCGAGGTCTCCGGCGTATTGAAATCCCCGTGGGCGTCGATCCACAACACGCCGGTCGGCCCCGCCGCAGCGATGATCCCGGCGATCGTCCCCATGGCGATGGAATGATCTCCGCCCAGGATGATGGGGAAGCGCCCATCCGCCACCGTCTCCCGCACCGCCTGGAACACCCGCTCACAGGTCTCGGCCACCGCCTCCAGGTGGCGCATCCCGCCGGGGCCGACGGCACGCACCTCCTCCGGGACCGGCACGATGATGTTTCCTCCGTCCTCCACCTGGTAACCCAGGCCCTCCAGGCGGGCCTGCAGACCAGCGTAGCGGACCGCGCTGGGCCCCATGTCCACGCCGCGCCGCCCCTGCCCCAGGTCCATGGGCACGCCCAGGATGCGAACCGGACGCCGCATCTCCCCTCCGTATCGTTCCCGTGATCGTGTCCAATGAATTCGGCCTCCAGAGGCCTTCGGCCGACGGTCGGCCTGCGCCGACCGAAGAATCCCCTTTGCGTCGGCGAAGGCCGACGCCCGGCGCGCAGCGCCTTTGAAGGCCGATTTCAATCGGCGCAGAGCCTCCGGCCCACGGTCGGCCTGCACGCCGAATGAATTCGGCCTCCAGAGGCCTTCGGCCCACGGTCGGCCTGCGCCGACCGAAGAATCCCCTTTGCGTCGGCGAAGGCCGACGCCCGGCGCGCAGCGCCTTTGAAGGCCGATTTCAATCGGCGCAGAGGCCTGCGGCCCACGGTCGGCCTGCACGCCGAATGAATTCGGCCTCCAGAGGCCTTCGGCCGACGGTCGGCCTGCGCCGACCGAAGAATCCCCTTTGCGTCGGCGAAGGCCGACGCCCGGCGCGCAGCGCCTTTGAAGGCCGATTTCAATCGGCGCAGAGCCTCCGGCCCACGGTCGGCCTGCGCCGACCGAAGAATCCCCTTTGCGTCGGCGAAGGCCGACGCCCGGCGCATAGCGCCCGAAGAGGCCGATTTCAATCGGCGCAGAGCCTTCGGCCCACGGTCGGCCTGCACGCCGAATGAATTCGGCCTCCAGAGGCCTTCGGCCCACGGTCGGCCTGCGCCGACCGAAAATCCCCTTTGCGTCGGCGAAGGCCGACGCCCGGCGCATAGCGCCCGAAGAGGCCGATTTCAATCGGCGCAGAGCCTCCGGCCCACGGTCGGCCTGCGCCGACCGAAGAATCCCCTTTGCGTCGGCGAAGGCCGACGCCCGGCGCGCAGCGCCTTTGAAGGCCGATTTCAATCGGCGCGAAGGCCTTCGGCCCACGGTCGGCCTGCACGCCGAATGAATTCGGCCTCCAGAGGCCTCCGGCCGACGGTCGGCCTGCGCCGACCGAAGAATCCCCTTTGCGTCGGCGAAGGCCGACGCCCGGCGCGCAGCGCCCCAAAAGGCCGATTTCAATCGGCGTGAAAGCCTCCGGCCCGCGGTCGGCCTGCGGGTTGAATGAATTCGACCTTGGGAGGCCTTCGGCCGACGGTCGGCCTGCGCCGACCGAAGAATCCCCCTTTGCGTCGGCGAAGGCCGACGCCCGGCGCGCAGCGCCCCGAAAGGCCGATTTCAATCGGCGTGAAAGCCTCCGGCCCACGGTCGGCCTGCGCCGGTCAAAAAGACCTCCTGATTCGCGCAGGCGCCTGGGCAACGCGTTGCGCCGCGCTTTCAATAGAAGCGCTCGATGGGCCATCCCCGCCGGCGGGCCAGCCGGCGCAGCCGAAGATCGGGGTTCACCGCCACCGGATGGCCGACCCGCAGCAAGAGCGGGAGATCCGTATAGCTATCCGTGTAGAAGTAGCTGCGGGAGAGGTCCACGCCTTTCTCCGCCGCGTAGCGCTCGGCCCAGTAGACCTTCCCCGGGCCGTAGCACGGAGGCTCCACCACCCGGCCGGTGAGGCGTCCGTCCACCACCTCCAGGCGAGTGCAGAGATAATCGGGGATCCCCAGGGCCTCCGCCAGGGGGCGGACCACATATTCCGTGGCAGCGGAGATCAGGGCCACCCGATGTCCCCGCCGGCGATGGGCCTCGATCCGCTCCACGGCCCCGGGAGCGATATACGGCCGCACCCACTCCTCGAACCAGCGCCGGGTCTCCTCCCGGAAGGCGCCTTCATCGGCGCCGGCGATCATCGCCGTGAGGCGGGCGCTGGCCCGGGGGAACTCCAGCAACCCCAGATAATACCGCAACGCCAGCCATAGGAACGTCCACCAGAGCGCCCCCGTCATCCGGCCGCTGCGACGCAGATAGCGCACCCACTGCCTCCCCGAGCT
Source organism: Thermoflexus hugenholtzii (assembly GCF_018771565.1). Classification (NCBI taxonomy): domain Bacteria; kingdom Bacillati; phylum Chloroflexota; class Thermoflexia; order Thermoflexales; family Thermoflexaceae; genus Thermoflexus; species Thermoflexus hugenholtzii. The sequence continues at coordinate 2,291,790 of NZ_CP076326.1, forward strand.
CACCGAGAGCACCGTGTGGTCCACATCGAAGAACGCCGCGATCTCCCCGCCTTCCGGTTCCATCCCGCTCGCCTCCCCGCCGCTTGGCCCCAGGGTCCCCCGAACAAAGATCGGACGGAGGATCCTCTCCGTCCGATCCGTTTCGAGATGTAGGGACGCGGTGATCTGATCACGCGCCTTCCCAGCGCTTGAGCACCAGAACGCTGTTGTGGCCACCGAACCCGAAGGCGTTGGTGATGGCGATGCGCACCTCTTTGCGGCGGGCCTGATTGGGGACGTAATCCAGGTCGCACTCCGGGTCCGGGTTCTGCAGGTTGATGGTAGGGGGGATGATTCCCTCGCGGATGGCCATGACACAGAAGATGGCCTCCAGGGCTCCCGTGGCCCCGATCATGTGGCCAGTCATGGATTTGGTGGCGCTGACCGGGATCTCGTAGGCCCGCTCGCCGAAGACCGTCTTGATGGCCAGGGTCTCGGTTTTGTCGTTGAGGGGCGTCCCGGTGCCGTGGGCGTTGATGTAATCCACCTCCTCCGGGCGGATCCCGGCTTTGCGCAGGGCCTTGGCCATCGCCCGGGCCGCCCCCGCCCCGTTCTCATCGGGGGCGATGGGATGGTAAGCATCGGAGGTCGCCCCGTAGCCGATGATCTCGGCCAGAGGTTCGGCGCCTCGGGCCAGGGCGAACTCCAGATCCTCCAGCACCAGGACCGCCGCGCCCTCCCCCATCACCGTGCCGTCCCGATCCCGGTCGAAGGGCCGGCACGCCCCAGCGGGGTCGTCGTTGCGGCGGGACATGGCCCCGATGCGGTCGAAGGCGGCGATGCCGATGAAAGTGATGCTGGCCTCGGCGCCCCCGGCGATGCAGACCCGGCAATCTCCGCTGCGGATCAGCTCGTAGGCGATGCCGATGGCGTCCGCCCCGGCGGCGCAGGCGGAGACCGTAGCGAAGTTGGGGCCTCGGGCCCCCAGCTCGATGGCGATCTGGGCGGAGGCGCCGTCCGTGATCACCATGGGGATGACGAAGGGATGGAGCAGGCGGGGGCTCTTGTGCAGGGCCGTCTCCACCCCATCGGCGAAGGTTTGGGCTCCGCCGATGGCCGAGCCGATGATCACCCCCACCTCATCGGCGATCTCCTCGGTGATCCGCAGCCCAGCCTGGCGCACCGCCTCCTGGGTGGCGGCCACCGCGAACTGCTCGAACCGGTCCCGCCGCCGGGCCTCCCGGGCGTCCATATAATTCAATGGATCGAACCCCTTGACCTCGGCGGCGATGCGCACGTTCAGACCGGAGGCGTCGAAGAGGGTGATCGGCCCCACGCCGGAGCGGCCGGCGACGGCGTTGGCCCACGTGGTGGGCACATCCAGCCCCAGCGGCGTGATGGCCCCCATCCCGGTGATCACCACACGACGGGGCCGCATTCGTCTCCTCCTGTGATCAGGTTCCATGATGGATTTAACCCACGCGGGTCACGTATTCCCCGGTTCGGGTGTCGACCCGGACGATGTCGCCCTCGTTGACGAAGAGGGGGACCCGGAGGCGATAGCCGGTCTCCAGCACCACCCATTTGTCGGCGCCCGAGGCGGTATCGCCTTTCACCCCCGGCTCCGCCTCCACCACCCGCAGGTCCACCGTCACCGGCAACTCCACCCCCAGGGGCTCGCCCTCGTATTCCCGCAGAATCAGGGTGATCCCCTCCTTCAGGAAGTTCACCGCCTCCCCCAGCCGCTCGGCCGGCACCGGGATCTGCTCATAGGTCCGGGTGTCCATCATATAGTAGAGATCGCCGTCCCGATACAGGAACTGCACCTCCCGGTTCTCCACCCGGATGTCCTGCACCCGATCGCCTGAGAGGAACGTCTTGTCGATGATGGCCCCGGTGCGCAGGTTGCGCAGCTTGGTGCGGATGAAGGCGTTCCCCCGGCCGGGCTTGTGATGCTGATACTCCAGCACCTCATAGATCTGACCGTCCAGGATGAAGGTCGTCCCCTTCCGCAGGTCATTCACATCGATCATCTCCGGTTCCCTCCCGCCGAAGTTCCCTGAATTCCCACTCCGCAGGTATTTAGGACTTACGCAGTTTCCTGCGCATTCCGGTCGTGGCCTTGGGTTTTATCCCAAGGCCAGAGGACCGGCCACGGGGGTCGCCCACCGACCCCTGCCCCGGGAGCCCAAGCCCCCGAGGAATTCCACCCCCCTGCGGGCAATGTTCACCGCCGCCGCCTCGTGACGGCCCATCCTCGCCCCGCAAGGGCACGCCAAGGCGTGTCCCCTTAGCCTTTCACCCACCCTGCCGCATACCGGACACGCCCGGGACGTGTTCTGTGGGTTCACGAAGATCAAGGGAACCCCGTAAAACCTCGCCTTGTGAACCAGAATGCGATGGAAAGTCATAATGCTCCAGAAATTGAGCAGACGCTGCCGCATCCTCCTGGACTTTCCCTTCCCGATCCGCTCCTTCATCCCCTTCAGATCCTCCAGCACCAGGGCCGCCCGCATCCCCAGCGCCCAGGCGATCAAGGCCAGGGCCAGATGATGCCAGAAGTTCTCCGTCTTCTCCCGGCGAATCCTTCGATGCTTGGAGGCGATCTTCTTTTTGGCCTTTGGGTTGTGCTTCCCTCTCGTCCCTTTGATCTCGCGCCGCAGATGGTCCCGGTTGATCTTCCCCACATACCCCGTGTCGATCTCCCGGATCTCGCCGGTGGAGGTCACGAAGGCCGTCAGATTCCCCTCGTTGCTGTCGATCCCGATCACCCCCTCCGGCTTATAGGGGATGGGATCCGGGAACTTCAGGGGGATGGAGAGGGAGTGGGCCGTGAGCGTCGGCTCCCCCATCCGCGCCCGCCCTGCTTTCCATTCATCCAGCAGCCGGCGATACTTGTGGTGAGGGCGGAAGGTGAGGATGATGGGCTCCGGATCCCGAGGGGAGACCGGGATCGTGACGGTCAGGAGCTCCCCGTCCCATTCAATTTTCACGGCCTGCTTGGTGAGATAAACCGATGGCCGCCGGATCTCCGGCCGGTCCGCCTGGGTCTTCCCCTTCCGCTGCTGGTTCCGGAAGCCGTGGACGATCCGGGCGCCGGATCGGATCGCTCCGTAGATGAGGTTGGAGTGGAGATCCGGATGCTGCGCGCGCAGGGAGGGATAGAGGGCCTGGATGATCGTGAAGGTGGCGGTTTTGCCGTTTTCCAAAGCATAATCAATGGCCTGCCGCTGGATGTCGGCGCAGGCCTCCATCAGGGCGCGGATCCTGGGATGCTCCTCGAATCGGAACCGCAGGCAGACCGTCGGCATCGTCGCCGCCTCCATCATGATGATAACCCATCCGCCGCGTGGGGAGAAGGACGAATCCAACTGCGTAATTCCTGAGAAAATGGAAGACCGACCGTCAACGACCTGGCCCGGAGGGATCGATGCCGGAGTTCTTCACGGTTCTCCCGCCCGATCAGGCGCTGGAGCGGCTGCGCGCTCACCTGAGCCCTTTGCCGGCCGAGATCCTCCCGCTCTCCGAGGCCCTCGGTCGAGCCCTGGCCCAGCCTGTCGTCGCCCCCGAGCCCCTGCCTGCGTTCCCGCGGAGCGCGATGGACGGCTATGCGGTGCGGGCGGCCGACACCTTTGGGGCCACCGAAGGCCTGCCGGCCTACCTGCGGGTGATCGGCGAGGTGCCCATGGGACGGGCCCCGGGGTTCGCCATCGGCCCGGGAGAGGCCGCCCTGATCCACACCGGGGGGATGTTGCCGGAGGGAGCCGACGCGGTGGTCATGCTGGAGCGGACCCAGCGGCTGGATGCGGAGACCATCGAGGTGTTGCGGCCGGTGGCCCCGGGGGAGAACGTCATCGCCATCGGCGAGGACATCCGGCAGGGGGAGATCGCCTTCCCGGCGGGCCATCGCCTGCGCCCCCAGGATCTGGGGGCCCTGGCCGCCCTGGGGGTGGCCCGCGTGCCGGTGGCCCGCCGCCCCCGGGTGGCCATCCTGGGCAGCGGCGATGAGATCGTGCCGCCTGACCAGCGGCCCCAGCCCGGCCAGGTGCGGGATGTCAACACCTTCTCCCTCATCGGCCTGATCCGCCAGCACGGCGGGGAGCCCCTTCCCTGCGGGATCTCCCCGGATCGCCTGGAGGTCCTGGAGGCAATGGCCCGGGAGGCCTTTGAGGCCGCCGATGTCCTGGTCTTCACCGCCGGGAGCTCCGTGAGCACGCGGGATCTCACCGCGACGGTCATCGAGCGCCTGGGCCCGCCGGGGATCCTGGCCCACGGCCTGGCCATCCGCCCCGGCAAACCCACCCTGGTGGCCTTCTGCGCCGGCAAGCCGGTGCTGGGCCTGCCCGGGAACCCGGTCTCCGCCTTCGTGGTCGCTCGGATGCTCCTGGTCCCCCTTCTCTATCTCCTTCAGGGCGTGGAGCCGCCCCCGCCGCGCCGTCAGCCTGCCCGCCTGACCCACAACATCCCCTCCGCCCCCGGGCGCATCGATTGGGTGCCCGCCCGCCTCGTCCCTCGAGCGGATGGCCTCTGGGCCGAGCCGGTGTTCGGCAAGAGCAACCTGATCTTCACCCTGGCCCGCTCCGACGGCCTGGTGATGGTCCCCCTGGATCTCAACGGCCTGCAGGCCGGAGACCCGGTGGACGTGTGGCTCTGGGAATGAGGGATCAGGCCCCATCGTCCAGCTCACCCAGGGGCTCGAAGCGAGCGAGGAAGTGCCGGAGCAACCTCGGCGCCTCCACGATGCGGAAGCCCCGGATGCGCTCCCGTCGGGCGTAGACCCGGGCGCACACTTCGGCCACGTAATCCAGATGGCTCTGGGTATAAACCCGGCGGGGGATCGCCAGGCGCACCAGCTCCAGTCGGGGATAGATCATCTCCCCGGTGCGGGGATCCTCCTGGGCCAGCATCACGCTGCCGATCTCGACCCCGCGGATGCCCCCCTCCAGATACAGGTGGACCGCCAGGGCGTGGCCCGGGTATTCCCTCTGGGGGATATGGGGGAGGAAACGCCGCGCGTCCAGATACACGGCATGGCCCCCGGGCGGCACCACGATGGGGATCCCCGCCTGCCGGAGGGACTCCGCCAGATAACTCACCTGGCCGACGCGATAGGCCAGATACGCCTCATCGAGGGCTTCCTGCAACCCGATGGCGATGGCCTCCAGATCGCGGCCGGCCAGGCCGCCGTAGGTCGGAAAGCCCTCCCGCAGCACCAGCTGGGCGCAGAGGGCTTCATAGAGGTCACGATCCTTCAGGGCGATGAACCCGCCGATGTTGGCCAGGCCGTCCTTCTTGGCGCTCATCAGACAGCCGTCGGCGTATCCGAAGAGCTCCCGGGCGATCTCCCGCACCGGGCGGCCCGCATATCCCGGCTCCCGCATCCGGATGAAATAGACGTTCTCCGCATAGCGGGCCACGTCCAGATACAGTCCCTTCCCGTATCGCCGGGCGATCGCCGACACAGCCCGCACGTTCTCCATAGACACCGGCTGCCCGCCCACGGTGTTGTTGGTCAGGGTGAGCATCACGAAGGGGATGTTCTCCGGCCCGACCTGCTCGAAGAAAGCTTCCAGCTTCGCCGGGTCCATGTTGCCCTTGAAGGGGTGCTCCAGGGTCGGGTCGTAAGCCTCCTCGATGACCAGATCCACCGGCTCCGCCGGTCGGGCCAGGAGGTTGGCCCGCGTGGTATCGAAGTGATTGTTGCTGGGGACCTTCTGGCCCGGGCGGACGGCGACCGCAAAGAAGAGGTGCTCCGCGGCCCGGCCCTGATGGACCGGCACCACATATGGGTAGCCGGTGATCTCCTGGATTGTCTCCTGGAACCGGTAGAAGCTGCGGGCCCCAGCATAGGATTCGTCCCCCTGCATCATCCCCGCCCACTGCCGGTCGCTCATCGCCCCGGTCCCCGAATCCGTGAGCAGGTCGATGAAGACGTCCTCCGCCCGCAGGCGGAACAGGTTGTATCCGGCCTCCTCCAGGCGCCGCCGACGCTCCTCCCGCGGGAGGAGCCGGATAGGCTCCACCATCTTGATGCGAAACGGCTCCGGCGGATGGATCGGCATGGGGAACCTCCAGCAGAAAAGTGAAACGAGGCGCGGCTTTCAAGCGCCGGCCCCCTCCCGGGAGACGATGGCGATGCCGGTGAGGATCAGCCCGCCCCCGAGGAGCTTGATCCAGCCTGGTATTTCCCCCAGGATCAGGTAGGCCAGGACGGTGGAGCCGATGGGCTCGCCCAGAGTGGTCACGGTGACCACCGCTGTCGGCAGGTAGCGGAGGGCCCAGTTGAAGGAGGAGTGTCCGATGAGCTGGGGGAAGATGGCCACCAGGCTCATCCAGACGTAAGTCATGGGCGCGTAGCCGAGCAAGGGGAGACGGGCGGCGGCGACGATCAGGAGGCAGACCACAGCCGCCGTCCCGTAGACGAGGGCGATATAGACCGGGAGGGAGAAGCGGCCGCGCACGCGGCGCCCGATCATGAAATAGCCGGCCACCATAACCGCTCCCGCCAGGGCCAGGAGGTTGCCGATCAGGGATCGGCTCCCTCCCAGTTCGCAGCGGAGGGGAGATCCCGTGCAGGCGTCGCTCAGGCCCACCATCCCGCTCCCAACCAGGGCCAGCAAGATCCCCAGGGCCGTGCGAAGGGAGATGGTCTCCCGAAGGAAGAGGGGGGCCGCAATCGCCACAAACACCGGGGAGAGGCTGACCAGCACCACCGAGCTGGCCACCGTCGTGTATTCCAGGGAGGTGATCCAGGTCACGAAATGCAGGGCCAGGAAGACCCCGGAGAGCAGCATCCAGAGCAGATCGCTGCGGCCGATCCGCTTCCATTCGTGCCCGTAGCGCCCGACGGCCACGGGCAGGATCAGCAAGGTGGCCAGGGTCAGGCGATAGGCGGCGATGACCAGGGAGGAGGCCTCGCGCTGGGCGAAGCGGATGAAGATCGAGGCCATGGAAACCGCCAGGATGCCCAGGGCCAGGACCAGATAGGGCGGAACGGGGGGTCTCTCCCGATGCGGCATCATGATCCCTCCCGGAAAGGGTTGAGTTCCCGGGGGCGTGTCCCAAAATCGTAGGACAACTGCAAGCAGTTGTCCTACAAGGCGGCCAGGCCCGACAAAACCGGGACACACCCGGACCGATTCCCGGATCGCCTCTTGCCTCCTCCTCCGGCGGCGGGGCTTCCATCCCACCGTCTCCGCCCCAGCCCGGGTGATGCGCTGGAGGGAGGAGACCGGCGCGGCGCTCACGGCCTTCCGGTTTTATAATTCTGAGCCAGAAGTCCTGACAAATCGTCCGTGGCGGTTCCGGCGCGAGGATCAGATCCATGGAGGATCGGAGGCTTGCGCAGCCGGAGAGGCCCGCATCCGGCGTCCCCGGACGGAGCCCGGAGCGGGAGCGCGGCGCGGGTGGGCCTTCGCCTTATCCTCTGACCCGGGAGGAGGCGGAGGCGATGGCCCGGCGGGCCGCTCAGGCCTTAGACATCCGTCCGATCCCTACGCCGCATCCGCGCCTGGTCCTGATGGTCGGCCTGCCCGGGACCGGGAAGTCCACCCTGGCCCGCCGCCTGGCCGCGGCCCTGCCGGCTCCCATCGTGGAGTCCGACCGGGTGCGCCGCGTCCTCTTCAAGTGGCCCCGCCACTCCCTTCAGGAGAGCCGGCGGGTTCATCAGGTATGTCGGGTGCTCCTCGAGCAGCTGCTGCGCCAGGGTTCCTCCGCCATCTTCGACGCCACCAACCTCATCGAAGCGCATCGCGCCCTGGTCTATCAGATCGCCGACCGCCTCCGCATCCCCCTGATCATCCTCCTCGTCACCGCGCCTCCGGAAGTGGTCCGGGATCGCCTGGAGGGGCGGCTCCGCCATCGGGATCCGACGGACGCCAGCGAGGCCACCTGGCCGGTCTACGAGCGGATGCGCCGGCAGATGGAGCCCATCGGGCGCCCCTATCTGGAGGTGGACACCTCCCGAGATCTGGAGGCCCTCCTGCCGGAGCTGGTGCAGGCCATCCGCCAGCCGGCGTGGCCACTTCCCGGTCTTCCCTCCGTGCCTCGTTCGCCGGCGGAGGAGGGACAGGGCCCGGGCAACCCATCCCTGGAGGGATCGCGATGAAGCCGGAGGAGGAGCTGACCTTCGTCCGTGAGGGGATGGCCGCGATGGAGGATTACCTGAGCTCGGATCTGGTCTACTGGACGCTCCGCCCCTTCTCCGCCACGTTCCCTGCCTTCAGCGTGGGGGGGCTGCTGGAGAGCCTGCGTCGTCTGGAGGCCCGCCGGGAGGAGTTGCCGCCTGGGGCTCAGGCGGAGCTGGAGGCCGTGAAGGGCCAGCTGGCGCGCGTGCGGGAGGTCCATCCGGATCGATATCGCCGGAAGGTCGAGCGGGAGCTCAGCAGCCGTCTGGACGCCTGGTCCTGGTATCTGGAGGACTATGAGGAGCGGCCGGAGGAGGCGGCCGTTAGCTATCCCGCTCAGGTCCACATCCGCGTGAAGATCGATCTGTTGCTGGAGGAAGCCGAGCGGCTGGGGTTAGAGGCCCAGCCGGCCCGGCGCCGGGTGGAGGCCCTGGATCAACGTCTGCGTCGTCACTGGGTGCCTGGCCCCTTCCTGTGGGAGGAGGCGTTGCAACGCGCCTTCCCCCGGGAGCGCTTCTGGTGGCTGTATGGCCGGCTGCGGGGTCGGGAGGCCGTCGGGGGGTGAGGAATTGACAGCGTCCCGGATCGCGGGCATGATCCTCAATGTTCCGGGCGCCCCCCGCCGATGGCGGGCGCGGCGCCCCCGGATGTGCCATCCCACCGGAAAGGAGGTGATGCGACATGGACGAAAAACGTCGGACAGACCTGAGGGAGGCGGGCCGTCGCATCACCTCCGGTGAGGACCGATAAGCGACGGCCCGCCGGAAGGGGCCGCCCCCGGCGTCGGGAGGCGGCCCCTTCGTTTTCAGAAAGAAGCCATCCGCAGAGGAGGAGACTCGCAAAAAATCGGGGCGCCGTCACACGGCGCCCCGACATCGGATTGCGAGAAGGCGACACCGACTCAGGTCAGGAACTCCCGGAGCTGGCGGCTGCGACGGGGGTGGCGGAGCCGGCGCAGGGCGCGCCCCTCAATCTGGCGGATGCGCTCCCGGGTCAGCCCGAACTTCTTGCCCACCTCCTCCAGGGTGTAGCAGCGGCCGTTCACCAGGCCGAACCGCAGCCGCAGGATGCGGGCCTCCCGCGGGCTGAGGGTGGAGAGGATCTCCTCGATCTTCTCCCGGAGCAGGTTCTGATAAGCGATCTGGTTGGGAGACGGGGAGGATTCGTCCTCGATGAAGTAGCCCAGCTCGTCCTCCTCGTCCTCCCCCACCGGGTTCTCCAGGCTCAGGGGCTGCCAGGAGACCCGGAACATCCACTCCACCTTGCGGGGATCCACGCCCAGCTCGGCGGCGATCTCCTCCACGGTGGGCTTACGGCCCAGGCTCTGCTCCAGCTCGTGGGCCACCCGATACAGTTTGCGGATGCGATCGCTCATGTGGACGGGGACGCGGATGGTGCGGCTCTGGTCGGCGATGGCCCGGGTGATGGTCTGGCGGATCCACCAGGTGGCGTAGGTGCTGAAGCGGTAGCCGCGCCGGTAATCGAACTTCTCCACCGCCTTCATCAGGCCCAGATTGCCCTCCTGGATGAGGTCCAGGAAGGGGACCCCGCGGCCCATGTATTTCTTGGCGATGCTCACCACCAGGCGGGTGTTGGCCTTGATCAGGTGCTCTCGGGCTTTGCGGCCCTCCTCCACCAGCTTCTCCAGCCGCGCCCGTTGCTGAGGGGTCAGCCGCCGCGCCTCCCGCAACCGCCGGGCGGCCTGCTGCCCGCGGAACACCTGCCGGGCCAGCCGCACCTCCTCCTCGCTGGTCAGCAGGGGGACACGGGCCATCTCCTTCAGGTAGAGGCCGACCGTGTCATCCACATCGATGTCCGCCAGATCGTCGTCCTCCCCCAGGACCACATCGCTGGTCTCGAAATGCTCCTCGCTCTCCTCTTCCTCTTCTTCTTCGATCTCCCGGAGGAACCGTTCCTCTTCCTCGATGTTGATCCGGGTGTCGTCGTAGAGCTCGATGCCCGCTTCCTGCAGCCAGAGGCAGATCTCATCCAGCTCCTCGGGGGATTCCTCCGCCTCCGGATAGATCTCCAGGATGTCCGTGACGGTGAGATAGCCCTGTCGCTCCGCCAGGGACAGCAGCTCGCCGATTACTTCGTCGAAGCTCGCCATCGTCGCTCCTCTCCGCACCCAGGGATCTCGAAACGCTCCTTCCCGCTCCCAACGGCCCCCTTCACTCCTCCTGCAGGCGGAATGCGGCCAGAGCCGCCCATCGCGGGTCCGGCTCCCGAACACATCCGCACTCCCCCTCATTCAGGTTTTGCCCACACTCCGGGCACAGCCCACGACAATCCGGCCGGCAGAGCACCCGCAACGGGGTGTTCAGCAGGATGTGCTCCCGTAGCGGCGCCGTCAGGAACAGATAACCATCATCGGTCACCGCATAGAACGTCTCCCCCGGGATGTCCACGGGGGAAAGGAAAAAGGCCTCCTCGAACTCGAAGGTCATCGGGAAGGCAACCGGTTCCAGGCAGCGGGCGCACTGGGTGTGGATCTGCGTGGCGATGGTGCCGGAGGCCAGGAGCCGACGGTCGGAGCGGACCAGCTCGATCTCCCCGCGCAGATAATCCACCTCCACCCCATATCCCAAATCCCCGGGTCCCTCCTCCAGGGCCAGCACCATGCGGCTGCCCACCGGCGCGCTCACCAGCGCGCCCACCCGATAGCGCAACATTTTCATGGGGCCCTCCCCGGACAGGCCATCGACCGGTTGGCCTGCATCCGTTTTGGGGCAGGTTGGCAAAACCTGCTGCGCTGATTATAGCACAGCGCCAATCCCCCCGTCAAGCACCACACGGATCCCGTTGAAACCCATCCCCCGAAATGCAAGCACAAATCGGGATATATCGCTTGCTTTAATACAATTTTTGGGAAATGAAGGAGATTTAGATCACCATTATCGGCCAGATATATCACAGGCCTGGGACTGGGGTGGACAAAAGATGGATGGGAGGGAGAGATGGGGCTTAGGGGGCGTGGGGGCCGGGTCCGATGCCCGGGGGGCCGAAGCGGAGGCGATCGTAAGCGGCGAGGGTGTCCACGATGTGGCGACGCTGGCGAGCGGCCTCCTCTTCCTGGAGCCGGCGGCGGTAGGCTTCCATCCGCCGGGTGATCTCCTGCTGCACCTGTCGGGGTTTTCCGACGTAACGCAGGTGGAAATCCCCCCCGGGGACCCGAACCAGCACATGTCCGTAGCCGAGGATGCGGGCCAGGAGGGAGGGGATCGTATACTCCACGCTCTGAATGCGGTTCAGGCTGGCCGTCTGCGTCTCCTCCCGCATGAGGGCCGGCAGGCGCTGGGAGAGGATCAGCTGGCTGGGGGTCAGGATGTATTCGTCGTTCCGCCAGTTCTCGTAGCGCCACCACCACCAGACCCCCAGCAGGATCCCGGCCAGGATCAACGCCCCCCACCGGATCCCCGGCGCGACACGGTCCACCGGCCACACGTGGTGGAGGTGGAGCAACCAGCCCAGGATCCACAGCCCGGTCGCCAGGGGCGGCCCCCAGAGCAGGGAGCGGATCAGGGCCACCCAGTGCTTGCGGTAGATGATCCGATCCCCGACTTCCTCACGGATGGGGGGGAGGAGATAGCGGAGCACCGCCCGCAGGATCAGGAGGAGGCGGCCCCACCAGCCCGGCGGGGGCTCCGGCGTCGGGGCAGGCTCCGCTTCCGCTGGCGGGGGCTCCAGCCCCAGACGACGGCGCAGCTCCCGCTGCAGGCGGTAACGCTGGCGGGCCTGCTGCAGCGCCCGCAGCCGATCCAGCTGCTCGTAAATCAGCCGGCGGATCTCCTCCGGTTGCGGGAGGTTGGCGAAGCCCACCCGACCGGTGAAGGCTTCCACCTCAATGTCCCCGAAGTCCAGAAGATAAGGGCTGGCCAGCGGGGTGCGCCGCAGGATCTGCACCTCCTGCACCTGCTCCAGCGGCATGTCCTGCCGGGCCTCCGGGCCCGGGAACACGTAAAGCCAGCGCTCCCGCTCGATGTGGACGATGCGATGGGTGGTGAGGATATACTGGTCGTCCCACCAGTTCCACACCTGGGCGCCCAGGAAGACCAGAGGGATCGCGTTGAGGAAGAGAACAGGCCACCAGCCCAGCTGGGCGACCAGGAAGGTCGTGAGGACGATGAAGACCAGCAGCAAGGCCAGAGGAGGGAGGAGGACGGGGATCAGGCTGATCCAGTGGCGATGGATGGCCGCCAGCACCTGCTCGTCAGGCTCCAGCCAGGGGAAGCGAGGCGCCCGCAGACGGGCCTCCACATCCGGCGGGATCTCCAGGCGGTGGATGAGGCCCGGCCGCTCGGCGAGGAGGGCTTCGAACGCCGCTCGCTCCAGCAACCAGCCTTCCACCCGGGTGATGGCCATCGCCGTCACATCCCGGGGCTCATCCAGGAAGAGCGCGTGGGCCCCGACGCCCTCCCCCGGCTGGAGATGGCGGACCAGGCGCTCGACGCCGTCGGCGTCGATGCGCAGCAGGGCCAGGCGCCCGGCGCGCAGGATGAAATAGGCCGGGAACCGTTCCCCCTCAATGAACAGCTCCTCCCCGGGGTTCAGGGTTCGGGCCTGAAACCGCGCCGCCAGCTGATCGAGCTCCTCCGGATCCAGCCGGCGGAAGAGAGGCTGCGCCCCCAGCGCCGCCCGCAGCGCCGGATCCACCATCCCACCCCCTGCCGGTCAGCAGGAAAAATCCGGTCTTTACTAATAGTAATCCCGGCCTGAACGCTCGGGAAGCCGAAGGCGCGCGCTTCACGGAGCGCCTTGGGATACATCCTCGAGGGCCACGGCGGCCCAGCGGCCCTGCCGGTGGTCCTCCAGGATCATCCGGGCGACGCGACGGCCCATCTCCACCGCGTAGTTCGTCCCCCGATCCCACGGATACACCTGGCTCATGCTGGCGAAGTAAAGCCCGGGCAGCGGGGCTCGCAGATCCGGGATCATCCGGGAGTAGTTCACCGGCACCACCGGCTGGGCATAAGGCTCCCGGAAGACCCAGTAGCGCCGCACCCACTCCGGTCGGAAAGCCGGGTTGAAACGCGGCAGAGCGGGCAGGAACGTCCGCAACAGCTCCTCGGGCGACATCGAGAAATACGGGTGATCGGGGGGGAGGTAATCCCCACAATACACCAGATGCTCCCCGCCGTAATGCTTCGGTGGAATGTAATTCGTGTGCTCCACCAGGGCCAGGAAGGGAAACCCCGCCCGCTTGGGGAGGTTGATCCAGTAAACACCCCGGGTCAGCGGGCGCGCCAGGGACAGGATCAAGACCACCGCCCCCAGGGAGCGCAAGGCAAGCAGCCGGCTCACATACCCGGCGGGCAACGCGGGGACGAGGCGGACCAGCAGGCGGGGGGAGGTGGTGACCAGGACCGCGTCATACGTGCCCGGGCCATCCGCGGCCTCCACCCGCCATCCGGCCGCCTCCGGCTCCAGGCGGAACACGGGGGTGCCCAGGCGGATCTCTCCACCCTGGGCGCGGACCCGGTCGGCCAGGGCGTCGAAGAAAGCCTGAAAGCCTCCCTCGAAGGTGCCCAGACGGGGGCTGCGCTTATGGATCCGCGCCCAGAACCAGGCCATGTTGATCTCCGCATACGCCTCCCCGAACTTGCCCTCGAGAAGGGGCTGCCAGATCTGCTCGTAAGCCCGCCGCCCCATATACCGGGGGAGCCACTCATGAGCCGTCACCCGCTCCAGGGGTTCCCAGCGCGGGGTCAGCCGCAGATAGGCGATCACGAGCCCCATCCGCAGCTTCTCCAGGAGGGAGAGACCAGGGAAGCGCAGTACGGCCAGCGGGCTGTCGAAGGGATGCGGCCGCTCGTTATACCAGACGGCGGTGACCGGCCGGGGGAACCGAACCCGGTGGCTCAGGCCCAGCTCCCGGATCAGCCTCAGGATCTCGGTATCCGAGGCGAACCAGTGATGATAGAAGCGCTCCAGGGACCAGGACCAGCCCTCCGCGCGGAAGCCGGAGGCCAGCCCGCCGGGCTGGGGCGCGGCCTCATACACCACCACCCGGGCCCCTGCCCGGGTCAGGTCATAGGCAGCGGCCAGGCCCGCCGCGCCCGCTCCCACAATGGCCACGCGCAACGTCATCTTCCGCTCCACTGGAAGGATGCCCGCTGTTCCCCACGCATTCGCGCTATATTGTAACCCGGGCCGTGTTCCCCTCGGATGAACTGGAATGGAAGAGGCGATCGAATCCAGAGAGTCTGACCGCAACGGATGGGCATCCATGGCACGGATGCGACGCGTCGGCGCGATGGGGCTGCTCCTCCTCAGCGGGCTCCTGCTCGCCCTGGACCCCTCCGGCATCCCGGCGGCGCGGTGGCTGCGGGAGGGAGATGCCCTCCGGGCAGAGGGACAGGTGCTTTCCGCCCAAAAGGCCTATCAGAGGGCCCTGACCCTTCGCTCCGCTGACCCGGCCCTCTGGCATCGCATCGCCCAGCTGCATATGGCTTTGGGGGAGCTGGAGGAAGCGGAGGCCGCCTGGGCCCGGGCAGCGACGCAGGGGGATCCCTGGGCGGCGCGTGGTCGGGCGGAGCTGGCGACCCGCCGCGGGGATTGGAACGAAGCCCGACGGCGCTGGGAGGACTGGGCGCGTCGCCATCCCGAGGACCGGGAGGCGTATATGCGCTGGGCGGAGGCGGCCCTGGCCATCGGGGACGAGGCAGGCGCGCGGGCGGCGTGGGAGGCCGGGCTTGCCCGCCGCCCGGAGGATCCGATGTTCCGCTTCCGGCTGGGCCTTCTGCAGGGCGCCACCGATCCGGAGGCGGCCCGGGCTTTGCTGAACGGGCTTCCCGCTCCTCTCTCCGGCTGGGCGGCGCTGCTCCCGGATCCCACCCAGCCGTCGACCCTGCGGCGATGGGGGCTTGCCCTGGTCGGGGGGCGTTACTGGGGGGAAGCCCGAGGGGCCCTCGCCCGCTGGCTGGAGCAGGATCCGAGGGATCCGGTTGCCATGGCCGCTATGGGATATGTCCTGGGGCGGCTGGGGCAGGAAGGGGAGTGGTGGTTGCAACGGGCCCTCGCGGGGGCCGAAGCCCCGCCGGAGGCCCATTACTTCGCCGGCCTTTACCTGCTGGAGCGAGGGCGCTACGCCGAGGCCCAGGAGCGCTTCGCCGCCGCTTACCAGCAGGATCCCCATCCCCTTTACGCTCTGGAGCGGGGACGCGCCGCCATGCTGGCCGGCGATCTCCTCACCGCCGAGCGCTGGCTTCGCCAGGCGGCGGCGGACGCCCCGGGGAACATCGAGGTCTGGAATGCCCTGGCCGCGCTTTACCTGGGTCATCAAATCGGGCTGGGGAAGGGGATCGAGGCGGCTCTGGAGCTCCTGCGGCGGGATCCCCAGCGGGTAGAGGGCTACGAGTGGCTGGGATGGGCGCGCTACCTTCAGGGGAACTTCACCGAGGCGGAGCGGCTGCTGCAGCAGGCCGTGGGGATGGATCCAGAGCGCGCCTCGGCCCATTACCGGCTGGGCGTGGTGATGGCGGCGGAGGGGCGATGGGCCGAAGCCCGTCGTCTCCTGGAGCGGACGGTGCTCCTGGATCCGACGGGGGAGTTCGGCGGCCGCGCCATCCGGATGCTTCACCGGATCCCATAGCGGGCGGGCCTTCAGCGGCGCCGCGCCCGGCGGCGGGTAGGTCGCAGGGCGAGCCGGAGGGCCCGCAGCCCGCGGTCCAGGGCTTCCGGGTCCAGTGTATAAAAGGTCATGCGGCCGGCCTCGCGGGCGCGCACCAGGCCGACCCCTTGCAGGATCCGGAGATGATGAGAGACGGTGGGCTGGGAGAGGCCCAGGGCCTGCACCAGATCTCGCACACACAGCTCCCGTCCCCACAGCAGCCGCAGGATCTGCTGTCGACGGGAGTCGGCCAGGGCCTGGGCGAAACGAACCGGATCGCCGCTCATCAACCCTCCCTTACCGGAGGTTCTCCCGGGCGATGGGCCGCAGATCCCGATAGCGCCAGCGGAGCTCCCACACCCGCAGGGCCGCCTCGATCTTGATCCGCCAGTCCATCTTGGAGCGCCCGACCCGCCGGTCTTCAAAGAAGATGGGGATCTCGCACACCCAGTAGCCCAGGCGCTGGGCGATGTAGGCCATCTCCACCTGGAAGATATAGCCGGTGGAACGAACGCGGTCCAGGGGCATGCGCGCCAGGGCGTCCCGGCGCCAGCATTTGAAGCCCGCCGTTGCGTCCCGGACCTTGAGGCCCAGGACCGCGCGGGCGTAGAAGTTCCCCCAGCGGCTCAGCCAGTAGCGGCCGGGCCCCCAGCGCGGATCCACCCGTCCCCCCGGCACGTAACGGGAGCCCACCACGACGTGACAGTCGGGCATCCGTTCTAACATCTGAGGGATGGCCGCGGGCGGGTGAGAGAGGTCGGCGTCCATTTGCACGATGGCCTCGGCGTCGGTCTCAAGGGCGAGGCGAAAGCCTTCCCGATACGCCGGCCCCAGCCCGCGAGGCCCGTCCCGATGGCACACCAGGAGGCGGCCGGGATGTGCTCGGGCCAGGGCCTCGGCCACCTCCCCCGTCCCATCCGGCGACCGGTCGTCCACCACCAGGATGCGCAGGTCCGGCAGTCCCAGCTCCAGCAGGGCCCGGACCAGCTGGGGGAGGTTCTCTGCCTCGTTATAAGTGGGGACCACCACGATGGTTCTCATGGGTTCTCCTTCCAGCGCGTGTAGAGGTCGTTCTCGATCCCCAGGCGCAGGAGCACCCGTCCCACGGTCTGGTCGATCAGGTCCTGGAGGGTGCGGGGCCGGCCGTAGAAGGCGGGGACGGGGGGCATGATCACCGCACCCATCCGCGCCGCCCGCCGCATCAGGTCCAGATGGCCCAGATGCAGAGGGGTCTCCCGCACCACCAGGACCAGGGGACGGCCCTCCTTCAGGGTGACGTCGGCCGCCCGGCTCATCAGGTCCGCCGTGTAACCGCTGACGATGGCCCCCAGCGTCTTGATGGAGCAGGGGATGATCACCATCCCCATGGTCCGGAAGGAGCCGGAGGCGATGGCGGCCCCGATGTCATGGAAAGGATAAACCACATCCGCCAGCTCCAGGACCTGGCGGACCGTGTAGTCGGTCTCCTCCACGATCGTCCGGCGGGCGGCGGGGCTGAGGACGAGGTGGGTCTCGATCTCCGGGTTGGAGCGGAGCACTTCCAGCAGGCGGATCCCGTAGATCACCCCACTGGCCCCGCTGATCCCCACGATCAGCCGTTGCGCCATCCGGTTTCATCTCCTTCTCGGCTATGGATGTTCCGTCGCCTGAGCTCGCCTCAATCGGCCAGCGCTTGCGGCAGGATCCGCAGGGCGTGTCGCAGGCGGGTGCCGTGCCAGAAGAGCAGGCTTCCCTCGATCCAGCGCACCCGGCCCCCGCGCCCGGCGGGTGTGTCCGCGAACAGCGCCCGCACCCATCCGGTGTCCTCGGGCCGGAACGGGTAGGGCTCGTCAGGGAGGAGGACCACCTCGGGCTCCGCCGCCCGGATTTCTTCCGTGGAGAGGCGCGGGTAGCGATGGTCCCGGTCGGCAGGGCGGGCGGGCAGGGCGGGATTGAGGTCCGCTGACAGCGGGTAGCGTCGCCGCCGGCGCGCGAAGACGTTCTCGCCCCCGCACAGGGCGAGCAGGTCGTGGGCGTAGGTCTCCGCGTTGAAAGTCATCCACGGATCCCTCCAGATGGGGCAGAAGACCCGGGGGCGCCGGGCCGGCACGGCCCGGCACCGCTCGGCGTAGAGCGCTTCGATCTCCTCCAGGACCGGCGGCGCGTGAAGTTCGAAGATCCCGGCCAGCCAGCGGATCAGGGCGATGGCCTCCGTCACGGAGCGGGGGAACGAGACGGCCACCGGGATCCCCTCAGCCGCGAGGGCGATGGCGTCCGATCGCCGGTTCTCCTCCACGTTGATGAACACCACGTCCGGGCGCAGCGCTTGGATGCGGGCGAGGTCCGGGTTTTTCGTCCCCCCCACGGAGGGGATCGATTGGGCCTCAGGCGGATGGCGGCAGTAATCCGTGCGTCCCACCACCCGATCCCCCAGCCCCAGGTCGAACAGCGTCTCCGTGAGGCTGGGCACCAGGGAGACGATACGTCGGGGCGGACGGTCGGGTCGGAAGGGCCGTCCTTCCAGATCCCAGATTGGGGGGGAGGATGTTTCGAGCATCTCGGTTCCGCTCATCCGGGATGCAGCCAGCGGGCGCCGAAGATCACGGTGATCTCGCCGGCGCCCCAGCGCTCGATCTGGTCGTGGGGGCCCAGGGCCAGGGCGGCTCCTTCGGCGAGGCCGATGCCGTAGGCGAAGGGACGCCGGTGGAGGGCGGCCTGGAGGGCGCGGGCGACCTCAGGCGTGTAGTGGCTGACCACAAAGGCGCCGGGGAGCCAGCCCCATGCGCCGAGGGTTTCCTCCCGGCCGGACCGCAACACCCATGTCCCCATCGCTTCGGCGCCGGCCCCTATCCCGACCAGCACGGCGCCGGCGTGATAGGCGGTGAGCATCGCCTGGAGGGCCGGCGTGTCGAAGAACGTCTCCAGCAGTCGGCGGATGTCTCCGTCGGCGATCAGGATCAGGCGGGCCTCCAGCAGCGTGCGGGCGTGGGCGGTCTGGAAGGCCTCCTCTCGGGAGCGCAGGGTGAGCACCCGGCATGGGGGGCCTCCCCACGCGCGATACCGGTGCTCATAGGCGCGGGCGGTCTCCGGCGTCTCCGCCGCCGCCACCACCACCGCCAGCCCGGGAGCGCTCCGGGCCAGGGCCATCCGATGCACCTCCTCGGCCTCCTCCCCGCCGCACAACACCAGCCAGCCGGATCCGCTCCGCCACCGCAAAGGCCCTTTCTGCCCCATCCGGTTCCCCTTCGCTCGCGATCTCTTAGTATTTTGACACAGCCGGAGGTCATGTGGCCTCTCGCGGAAGGGAACGCTCCCGGTTGTGTGCTCCCCGCCGATTTGGCATAATCCGGTATAGACAATCTATGCAGGGCTGGAGCGATGGGCCGCGCGGAAGCGGAGCGGGAGGCGCTGAAGCGGTTCCTGTTGCAGGAGCCGCTGGATCGGGACGGGCCGGTTCCCCTTCACGAGCAGATCCGGGAGCGTTTGGTGCGGGCGATCCAGGCGGCGCACATCCCGGTTCATCGCCGGCTGCCTTCGGAGCGCCTGCTGGCGGAGTGGTTCGGGGTCAACCGTCTGACGGTGCGTCAGGCGGTGCAGGAGCTGATCCGCCAGGGGTATCTTTACGCCCGGCCGGGGAAGGGGACCTTCGTCGCGCAGGTTCGGGTGCATCAACCCCTTCAGTGGTTGACCAGCTTCACGGAGGACATGGCCGCGCGGGGGATGAAGGCCTCCAGTCGGGTGCTGGGCCAGCGGGTTCTCCCGGCCCCTCCGGAGGTGGCCCGGCGTCTGGGGATTGAGGTGGGGGCGGAGGTGGTGTGGCTGGAGCGGTTGCGGCTGGCGGATGGGGAGCCCATGGCGCTGGAGACCGCGTATCTGCCCCATGCGCGGTGCCCGGGGTTGCTCTCTTTCGATTTCTCCCGGCTCTCGCTCTATGAGGTGCTGCGGAAGCATTACGGGCTCCGCCTGGACCATGCGGAGCAGGTGATCCGGGCGGTGGTTCTCTCCGCCCGGGAGGCGCGCGGGTTCGGGCTGCCTGCCGGCTCGCCGGCTTTCCTGTTCGAGCGGGTCACCTTCCTGGAGAGCGGCGAGGCCATCGAGTTCGTGCGATCCCTCTACCGGGGAGATCGCTACGCGTTCCAGGTCCATCTTCTTACCCCGAAGTGACCCGGGAGGGAGCGGGATGAGCTGGGTTGTGTATCGCGAGGTCGTGATGGATCAGCTCCAGCGGGCCTTTGAGGTGAACCGGGAGTCGATCCCGGCGGCGGCGGAGCGCATCGCCCGCGCGGTGGCCGAGGATCGGATCGTGCACGTCTTCGGCAGCGGCCACTCCCAGCTGGTCGCCCTGGATGTGGTGGGCCGGGCCGGGGGGTTCGCCAACGTCAATCCCCTCTTCGATCCGCTCTTCGGGCGGGCGGAACGGGTGGAGAAGTTCGCCGCGGCTCTCCTGTCCGCGCACCGCTTCCAGCCCGGGGATGTGCTCATCGTGATCTCCCATTCCGGCCGTAACCCGGCCCCGGTGGAGGTGGCCCTCCAGGGTCGCGCCCAGGGCCTTCCGGTGATCGCCGTGACCGCCGTCGCCTTCAGCCGCTCGTTGCCCTCGCGGCATTCCTCCGGCCTGCGCCTCTTCGAGCTCGCGGACGTAGTCCTGGACACCCTGGGGGCTCCAGGGGATGCGGCCGTGGCCCTGGAGCCGGATCTCTCCGCGGGGCCGACCTCCACCGTGGTAGGGGCGGCGCTGTTGCAGGCGGTGATGGTGGAGGCCGCAGCTCGCCTCCTCGCCATGGGAGTCCCCCCGCCCCTCTTCCGGTCCGGGAACGTGGAGGGGGCGGACGCGCATAATCAGGCCCTCCGGCTGCGTTACCATGGGCGGGTGTTCCCCCTGATCTGAGGCTCTGGCCCGGCCTTCGTGGATATAATCCCTCCGGGATCTCCCATCGGGGTTTCGCACATGCGACGGCATATGCGGCCCTGGGCCCGCTCCTGGGCCATGGGTGGGATGGGGCTGTTGCTTCTATTGGCCTTCGGCCTCCGGCTTCATCGGCTGGGCGAGCCCTCCCTGTGGGGCGATGAGGGGTTGAGCCTCTACCGGGCCCGAGCGTCCTGGGAGGATCTCCTGCGCGGCCGCATTGTGCTGCAGGGCATACAGCCCATCGAGACCATCGACAATCATCCCCCCCTTTATTTCGCGGTCCTGAAGGTCTGGGTGGGACTGGCTGGTGATCGCGAGTTCACCCTCCGTTTCCCCTCCGTGTTCGCCTCCATCCTGATGATCCCGGTGGCCTGGGTGGCCGGGAGGCGTTTGAGGGAGCCCGCGGCAGCGTGGGCGGGAGCGATCCTGGCGGCGGCCTCCCCGCTCTACCTCTGGTATGCGCAGGAAGCGCGGATGTATACCCTGCTGGCCCTGGAGAGCGGGCTCCTGCTCTTCCTGTTGCTTCCCTCCGGGCACGGCGCGTCCCTGGGCCTCCGCCGGCAGATTGCGGCCCTCATGACGCTGCTCGCGATGATCCTGACCCATTACACCGCGTTCCTCCTGGTCCCGGCCCTCGGGCTCTGGGCCCTGGCCCAGCCCCGGCGGGATCTGCGACGCATGGCGCTCTGGTTGCTGATCCCCGCGCTGCTGTTCGGATCAATGTTCCCCTTCCTGTATCAGCGGCTGACCAGCGGCCCGGAGCGGGATTATTTCTTCGTCCCACTGGAGGGGATCCTAACGGATGTGCTACGGGCTTCAGCCTTTGGCACCTCTTTTCCTTATGGAGATCCCTGGAGCTGGCCGCTCCAGTGGTTGTGGGTCGGGGTAATCGGCGTGGGCGTCTGGACGCTGACCCGACGCATGCCGGAAGCGGTTGCGTTGCTCCTGGCGGCCTTCTTCGGTCCTCTGCTCGGGTTGTATGGTCTCTCTCATCTAAAGCCTCTCTACCAGAACATCCGGCACCTCTTTCTGATCGTCCCATCGGCATATCTCCTGGCCTCGGTGGGCCTTGCAGCCCTGGCGCGGCGTGCTCTCTGGGGGATGCTCCTTCCGAGCCTCCTCCTGATGGGCATGCTGTTCAGCGACTATCGATACTTCGCGGATCCATATCCTCTTAAAGACGACTGGCGAGGGGCGCTGGCCTGGGTCGGCGAGCGGGCGGCCCTGGAGGATCTGATCATTCTGCAGGATCTTCAGCTGACGCCCCTGGCGGGGTATTACAATCGGAGCGCCGCGCCGCTGTTGCTGACCGGCCGGGACGGGGAGGGGCAGGAAGCGCTGGTCCGCCGGCTGGAGGGCTGGCCCCGACCCATCGAGCGGATCTGGTTGATCGTAGGTCTCTCCTCGGAGGATCTCGCCCGACCGGAGCAGGTT
Source organism: Thermoflexus hugenholtzii (assembly GCF_018771565.1). Taxonomy (NCBI): domain Bacteria; kingdom Bacillati; phylum Chloroflexota; class Thermoflexia; order Thermoflexales; family Thermoflexaceae; genus Thermoflexus; species Thermoflexus hugenholtzii. Next base: position 2,313,826 of record NZ_CP076326.1, read on the forward strand.
CTCTTCCACTGGCTGGGCCGCCGGGGCCGCTATCTGAGCCAGGAGGTCTTCCCCAGCCGCAACGTCTGGGTCCGCGTGCTGGTTTACGATTTCTCCTCCCCGGGTTGCACGCCCTCGCCCCGGACCTTTCCGACAGGCGTGGGGTTCGGAGCGTATTTCCGGCTCCGTGGCTTTGAGGTGGAGCCTTCAAGTCCCTTCCTGCGGGCGCGGTTTTTCTGGGAGAAGGGGAGCGCCTCTTCGTTGAACCTGTGGTTGGGGATCCAGCTGGTCGATGAAGCCGGCACCGTCTGGGCGCGGGAGGTCCAGCCGATCTGGCCTTCGTATCCGCCCGAGCGCTGGCCAGAGGGGGAACCGGTTTGCCAGCAGGTCCGCCTGCGGCTGCCGCCCGGTCTTCCTCCCGGCCGTTATCGACTGCGGGTGGAGGCCTTCGACCTCGACCGGCGCATCCCGGCGGATGGGGGTCCGGTCTGGGAGTCGCCCTTCTTCTCCCTGGAGGGCTACACGGAGCTCTCTTCCCTCTCTCCCATCGCTCGCTCCGCGGGAGGTTTGCAGCTGCTTTCGGCCCAGCCGGAGGCGGGCCCGCCTTACTTCCCCGGCTTGGGGATCCCGCTTTGGTTGCGCTGGCGGGCGGAGGCCTCCCCGCCCGAAGCGCGGACGATGGCGTTGTTCTGGCAGCAGGGAGGGGAGCGCCGGCTGCTGTTCCGGGGGCAGCTGGGGCCTTCGACCTTCCCCGCGGATCGCTGGCGGGCCGGCCAGGTGGTGGCCCAGCGGATCTGGGTCCCTTTGCCCCCGGATCTGCGAGGCTATGGGCAGATCCGGTTGGCTCTCTATGACGAGGCAGGCCGGGAGCTTCCCTGGGACACCTTCTGGCCGTTTTACCGTCGAGGCTATCCGGTCCTCCCGGTGAGCCTCTCGTCATGGCCGGTCCGTCGCAAACCCATCCCGCTGGCTCGAGAGGGGGGAGCCTGTTTTGCGGAGACGGTCTGTCTGGATCGCTACGAGATCCAACCTGAAGGGGTTGCCCCCGGTGGGATCGTGGAGGTCCGTCTGGCCTGGCATGTGCGACGCCGGCCCGAGCGTCCGGGGGTGGTGTTTGTCCACCTGAGCCGGCGGCCGGATCAGCCGCCGCGGGCGACGGGGGATGGACCGCCGCAGGGAGGCCAGCGCCCCATCGTGACCTGGGAGCCGGGGGAATATGTGGAGGACATCCACACACTACGGATCCCGGAGGATCTCCCAGCCGGCCGATATGCGATCTTCGCGGGCTGGTATTCGGAGGAGGGACGTTGGATGGCGGTGGATCCCTCGGGGGCTCGCTATCGGATGGATGCCGTGCCGCTGGGGGAGATCGAGGTGCGGCCATAAACGCCATAAACAAAGAGGCGGGCGCGGATCCGCCCGCCTCCGCGGGTTTTGCCGGTCGTTTCGTCACGCCGGAACGGGGACCGGGGCAGGCCCCGTGCCCGGGGTGGGGGCGCTGGGTTGGGGAGCGGCCGGCTGCGGGCTGGGGCCGGGGGCTTCGGGAGCCTTGGGCTCCGGCGGCAGCCGTCCCTCCATAATGGCCCGGAAGGTCTCCGCGTCCAGGGTCTCCATCTCGATCAGCTTCTGGGCCACTGCCTCCAGCTTGTCCCGGTGCTCGGTGAGGATCCGCTTGGCCCGCTCGTAGGCCTCCATCACCAAGCGGCGGACCTCAGCGTCGATCTCCTGGGCCACCGCGTCGCTGTAGTCGCGTTGCTCCGCGATCTCCTTGCCCAGGAAGATCAGTTCCTCCTTCTTCCCGAAGACCATCGGCCCCAGCTTCTCGCTCATCCCGTAGCGGGTGACCATGGCCCGGGCCAGCTCCGTGACCCGCTCCAGGTCCTCCGCCGCCCCGGTGGTGATGTCTCCGAAGACGATCTCCTCCGCCGCCCGTCCGCCCAGGGCCATGGCCATGTCGTCCAGGAACTTGGACCGCGTCCAGAGCGTGCGGTCCTCCTGGGGGAGGGCGAGGGTGTAGCCGCCGGCCATCCCCCGCGGGATGATGGTGACCTTGTGGATCGGGTCGCAGTTGGGCAGGTAATAAGCGACCACGGCGTGGCCGGCCTCGTGGTAGGCGATGATGCGCTTCTCCCGCTCGGTGATGATGCGGCTCTTGCGCTCAGGGCCGGCGATGACCTTCTCGATGGCCTCCTCGAAATCCTTCATGGAGATCTTCTTCTTGTTCTTGCGGGCGGCCAGGATGGCGGCCTCATTGACCACGTTGGCGATGTCCGCGCCGACGAAGCCCGGCGTGGCCCGGGCCAGCACCGAGACATCCACGTCGTCGTCCAGCGGCTTGCCCCGCAGGTGCACCCGGAAGATCGCCTCCCGCCCTTTCACGTCCGGCCGATCCAGGATCACCCGGCGATCGAAACGCCCGGGGCGCAGGAGGGCGGGATCGAGGATATCCGGGCGGTTCGTGTTATGCAGCAGGATGGGCGTCTCTCCGCCGAAGAAAGCCTCATATTGACAGCCACAGAGATCATAGACATAGCCATCGTAAGGGATCCGGCGCACTGAGCGGATCACCGGCAGGTGGGCGCGGCTGTTCTCCCGCTGCCAACCGGGCAGCAGGGGGTTATCCCAGCGGCCCAGGCCCAGGCGATATGCTCGGGTGGCGGGGAGCGGCTTGCCTCCGGCAATCCGGCGCCCGGCCCGGGCGCGGAAGGTAGAGATGTAACTGTTGAGGCCATGCATCCGGCAGAGCCAGTGGAGCTCCAGGATCAGCTGACGATTCACCGAAGTGATCTCCAGCTTGCCCCGGGCGTCGATGTAGCCATCCCCCCGGGCATAGCCTCGCAGGAACTCCACGAAATACTCAAAGGGAGCTTCGAACAGGAAGGCCGGCACATGCTTGTTCCAGGCCGTCCGGCCGACATGGCGGGCGAAGAAATCCGCCAGCGGCTTGCTGGGATACACCAGGTGGATGGCCTGCCCCGGCTCTTCCCGGATACGATCCGGCTCCAGGCCGAAGATCTCCCGCATCAGCCGGCGGATGTCCTCGATTTCCTCATGTTCGTCAGCGCCCAGGGAGAAGACCACTTCCTTGCGGCTGTATCCATCGGCGGCGAAATATCCCAGGAGCCGGCATAGCTCCGGCGTCACCGGCACCTTCTCCGGCAGCGCGTGCCGGGAGGTAACGCGGCTCAAGGAGCGCGGGAGATGCAGCCCCCGGCGCCACTTGGAGCTCGTGGTCTGGGAGACCCCGAGGGCGGCGGCGACGGCGGCCTGTGGGAGCGGGGCGGCGACCGCCCATTCGTAGGCCGCCCGGATTTCCTCAGGCTCCTCGTAGAGGGGCAGTTCCATCGAAAAGGCCTGGGGGAAGCGGTGCGCGCGAACCGCGCGGGCGCGGGAGGTGCGGTTGACCTTGTAGGGCAAGGCGACCAGGACATCGCCGGGCTGCAGCTCCGCCACCGCCTTGGTGACCAGGCCTTGCCGGGTGCGGACGAACACCGAGTGGTTGCCCGTGGCCCGAATGGTCCCGCCGGCGAATTCGATCTCGTAGATCTCATTCACCCGGTGCCGGAACACCCCGCGAACCGGGACGAAGGCGCTGTGACCGAAGAGGAGGGCGTGGTTCCCCCGGGGATCATGGCGGGGCACCAGCCCGAGGGCCATGAAGTCGGCGGGCTTCTCGACCCCTTCCTCGCCCGGGGCGTAGTAGCGGTCCACCACCTCCGCGATGGGCAGGAGACGGACGCGTCCGTCCCGTTCCTTGATCAGGATGGGGGTGTCGCCGGTGACGCTGGCGGCCATGACGATCACATTGGTGTCGGTGTCGAAGCCGTCCATCTCCACCAGGATCTGGTTCAGCGTCTGCTCGCGCTCGTCGTGGCTGCCGCCGATCCCGGCGCCCCGGTAGCGACCCACGGCGTCGATCTCATCGATGAACACAATACAGGGGCTGTGCCGCTTGGCCTGCTCGAAAAGATCCCGCACCCGGGCGGCCCCCACGCCCACGAACATCTCCACGAACTCGGATCCCGAGATGGAGAAGAAGGGCACGCCGGCCTCCCCGGAGACGGCCTTGGCCAGCAGCGTCTTGCCGGTGCCCGGCGGGCCGACCAGGAGGACCCCCTTGGGGATGCGGGCGCCCAGGGCGATGAACTTCTCCGGCTCCTTGAGGAACTCCACCACTTCCTGGAGCTCCTGCTTGGCCTCATCGACCCCGGCCACGTCATCGAAGGTCACCGTGGGGCGCTCCCCGGTGAACATGCGGGCCCGGCTCTTGCTGAAGTTGAAAGCCTGGTTGCCCGGCGCCTGGGCCTGTCGCAGGATGAAATACAGGAAGCCGACCACGACCAGGGCGGGCAGCCCATAGGTCAGGAAAGCGATGAGGATGCTGCCCCACTCGTTGGGGCGCTCGGGCACATACTGGATGCTCCGGAGCTTATCCTCGGGCACCCCCAGGGCTTTCATCTGATCGAGGAAGGTGGAGCCGCTTTCCTTGACCGCGGTCAGGATTTTGCCGTTCCGCAGCTCGACCTGGATGTAGTCGCCGCTGACCACCACCTTCTTGACCTCGCCGGCCTCCAGACGGGCGGCGATGTCGGTGAGGGAGACGGATTCCCCGCGGCTTCCCCCTCCCCGGCCCATGGCCAGGAAGACGATGAGGGTGATGGCGATGAGGAGCCAGATCAGCCCGTTGCGCAGTCGCACCGAATTCACATGCAGCCTCCTGCCCTTTAATTCCCACACTTGATTATATCACGCAAATCCTTCGGTCTCCTCTGTTGGGCTTTCCGGCTTTTCCGAACGCGGGACGGATCCGGGCGCCGGAGGATCGATTGATGGTCCACGGACTCCGGAGGTGCATGCCGGCGGGCAGGGGCGATCGCAGGTCACCCCGGCTTCCTCGGGATCCGGCAGCCGGAAGGCTGGACGCCGGGGCCGTTGGGGGGGGCGACCCGGCCTTCCCGATCGACCCGGTTGGGTTCCACCCCGTAATGAGGTGTTCCGCGGGATCGTTCGGAGGAGGGAGCCCTGAGGTCTCTTCCCGGCCCCGGATTTCGGGTGTATCCCAAAATCGTAGGACAACTGCTCGCAGTTGTCCTACAAAGCAGCCAGGCCCGACAAAATCAGGACACACCCCGGATTTCGGCAAGTCCCCCGCCAGGGCGTTTCGCAGGTATCATGCACAGGTGCCGGGGGCGGGAGTCGAACCCGCACGGCCTGAGCGGCCACCTGATTTTGAGTCAGGCGCGTCTTCCTGTTCCGCCACCCCGGCGCGTCGATTTCATTCTACGGGGAGCCATCCATGGGTGTCAAGATGCGCAGGACACCGATCCCTCGGAGCATCCTCTTGTTGACCTTCGGGCTCTGGCTGTATGTGGGCGGCGGCCTCCTCGCCCCCCTGCTGGAGGGAATCCCGCACGTCCTCCGGGTCAGCCCCCCGGTCCGGACCGGCCTCCACACCCTGGCCACCGCCCTCTATACGCTGTATTCCTTCACCTGCCATCAGCTTCCCCAGCGGTCCTTCTTCCTCTTCGGGGAGCAGCCCGCCTACACGCTGGAGGAGCTCCGGGCTCGAGTGGGATCCGAGCGCCTGCCCGGCGATCCGTGGCCCCGCGCCTTCATCGGAGATCCCTCCGTCGGCTGGAAGACGGCCCTCTGCCAGCGGGATCTGGCCATCTACGGCTCCATGGCCCTGACCGCCACCGTGATGCTCCTCCGCCGGCGCCCCGGACGCCCCCTCCCCCTCTGGGCCTTCCTCACAGTGGGCCTGCTCCCCATCGCCCTGGACGGCGGCTCCCAGCTGCTTTCCTACATCCTGGCGATGATCGGCCCCTTCACCCCCCGCGAGAGCACGCCCCTGCTTCGCCTCCTCACAGGGACCCTGTTCGGAACCACCTTCGTCGGAACCTTCTTCCCGCGCCTCTGGCGGCTGGAGTGGGCCGCCCAGGAGGACGCCTCTTCATCTACTCCAGAAACTCCAGGAACGGATTCGCCGCTCGCTCCTCGCCGATCGTGGTCGGCGGCCCGTGCCCCGGATACACCCGCGTCTCATCGGGAAGGGTGAGCAGCTTCTCCCGGATGCTCCGCATGAGCGTCTCGTAATCCCCACCGGGCAGATCCGTGCGGCCGATGCCCCGGGCGAACAGCACGTCCCCATCCAGGACCACCCCGGCCTGCGCCTCATACAAGGAGATGTGCCCAGGGGTGTGGCCCGGCGTCCACAGCACCTGAAAGCGCAACTTCCCTACTGGCAGGACCTCGCCATCCCGGAGCTCAAGATCCGGCGGCGGGCTGGGCGGAAGGGGGATCGACCACCAGTCCGCTCCGCCTTTCGCCTCAAGCAGGGGGCGGTCCGCCGGATGCAGGGCCAGGGGCGCCCCGGTGGCCTCCACCACTGCGGCGTTCGCCCCGATATGATCCCAATGGGCATGGGTGTTGACCACATACCGCACCCGCAGATCCAGCGCTCGCACCACCGTTAGGATCTGCCGGGCATCCCATCCGGGGTCCACAATCAGCGCCTCCCGGGTCTCCGAGCAGAAGACGATATAACAGTTCGTGGCCAGGGGTCCCAGGGTCAGGATCCGCATCTGCAGCGTGGATGAGGACATTCGCGCCTCCCCGTCGTTCTCAAGGCTCCCCGACCGCGGGCAGCGTGAACACGAACCGCGCGCCCCGGCCGGGTTCGCTGAAGGCCTGAATGCGGCCGCCGTGGGCCTCCACGGCATGGCGCGCGATGGCCAGCCCCAGGCCGCTCCCGCCACCCCCCCGATGCCGATCCCCCCGGTAGAAGCGCTCGAAGATGCGGGGCAGCTCCTCCGGCGGGATGCCCGGCCCGGTGTCGGCCACCTCGATGGCGACCCACTCCCCCTCCGGCCAGGCCCGCACCCGGATCTCACCCCCTGGCGGGGTGAACCGGATGGCATTGTCCAGCAGGTTCCCCAGCGCCCGGCCCGCCCACTCAGGATCCGCCCACACCCGGAGCCCTTCGGGGATCTCCAGCGTCACCTTCAGCCCACGGGCCTGGTAGAGCGGAGCGAAGCGCTCCACCTCGCCCCGGACCCAGGCGCTCACCTCCAGCGCCTCGTAGGCCATCGGCCATTCCCCCGCTTCCAGCCGGGCCAGATCCAGGAGGGTGTGCACCAGCCCGATCAGCCGGTCGACCTCTCCGATCAGGCGTTGCCAGGCCGGGGGGAGGGGATCCGGGGGCCGGAGCTCGTCCAGCAGCAGGCGGATGGTGGTGAGCGGGGTCCGGAGGTCATGGGCCACGTTGGCGGTGAGCTCCCGCCGCGCCCGCTCCGCCTCGCGCTCCCGCGTGATGTCCAGCAAGGCCAGACCGTAACCGTTCGGTCCCTCCCAGACGGTGGCCTGCCACCAGCGTCCCTGCCAGCGCAGCTCCCGGATGCTCATCCCCTCCCCTTCGGGAGGAGCCGGGGGCGGGATCAGCGCGTCCAGCTCGGGGGACCGGGTGGCCTCCAGGAGGGTGCGGCCCGGCCGGGCGCCGAGGCGCTCCATCGCGGGACGGTTGGCCCAGCGGATGCGCCGCTCCTGATCCAGCAGGAGCAAGGCCTCCGTCCCGCCCTGAGCCAGGGTCTCCAGATCAGCGCGGAAGCGGAGCGCCTCCGCTGTTTCCTCTCGAAGCCGCCAGCGGGTCTCCCGGAGGGCGGCCTCCGCTCGCTGCCACCGCCGGTAGACGAAGCCCAGGCCCCCCAGGGCGAGCAGCGCGAGGAGCGCCAGAGAGAGCTCCAGCATCCCTATCCCTCGAATCGATATCCGATCCCCCGCACGGTGACGATCCGCCGCGGATGCGCAGGGTCCTCCTCGATCTTCTCCCGAAGCCAGCGGATGTGCGTGTCTACTGTCCGGGTGTCCACCGGGTGCTCCAGGCCCCACACCCGCTCCAGGAGGAAGGCCCGGCTCAGGACGCGGCCCCGGTGCTGGATCAGGGTGGCCAGGAGATCGAACTCCTTCATGGTGAGACGAAGCTCCCGGCCGCCCCGGAAGGCCTTGCGGGCCAGCAAATCCAGAGTGAGGTCCCCAGCGGTCAGGGTGGTGGCCGGGCGTCCTCGGGCGCGCCGCAGGAGGGCCCGGATGCGGGCGAGCAGCTCTCCCATATGAAAGGGCTTCACCACGTAATCGTCCGCGCCCATCTCCAGACCGACGACGCGGTCCACCGGCCCGCTGCGGGCGGTGAGCATGAGGATGGGCACATCGGTTTCCTTTCGCAGGATCCGACAGACGGAGAGGCCATCCAGGGTGGGAAGCATCAGGTCCAGGATGATCAGATCCGGTTGGGTCGTGCGAGCCAGCTCCAGGGCCTCCCCGCCATCCCCGGTGGCGATCACCTCGAAGCCCTCTCGCCGCAGCGACTCGCTCAGGGTCTCCCGCAGGGAAGCATCATCCTCCACCAGCAACAACCGCATCTCTTCCTCTCCGCACATCTTCACATCCGGCGGGATCGTCCTCCATTTCCTTATCCGTATGTTGCCACGCGCATAGGGGCCCGTCAAACAGCCCAATGGGCGTCGAGCGCGCGCGGGGTCCAAAAGATCGGCGGGGGCTGAGCCCGGCCCAGCCCCCGCCGCGGCGGAGAACCGATGTGGGGATTCACGGCTCTGTCTCGATCACGATCACGGTGTCCGCCACCAGGGAGCCATCGGGCTGCTCGAACCCGGAGAGATAAACCGAGGAACCGGGCTTTGGATCTCCGATCACCTCCGTGGTGGGGAGGACGAAGGCGCGGCGTCCATCGATCTGATAGCCATCCGCATGCACCTGCTCCAGCGTTCCCTCCCACTCCCGCTCCGCGCCCGGGCGGCGCAGGACCTCCAGGACCTCTGCCTCGATCGAGCCATCCGGGCGAGCGATCCCGACCACCGTCACGTAGACCCCGACCGGCAGCGGGCCCTCCACGTCCGCTTCCGGGCTCACATGCACCCGATGACCGTCCACCTGATAGCCTCCCGGGATGACCGCGGTGATCCGGCCCTCCAGCGTCATCGCCTCCCCGGAGGGCTCCTCGATGGGGGACGGGCGCGGCGGCGAGGCCGGAGGGCGCGCCACCGTCCCCTGACCTCCCGTCCGGCCGGGTGGCGGGGCGGTCGGCCGGCTTCCTTCCGGGATGCCCCGGGCGCAAGCGGAGAACAGAATCCCGATGGAGAACAGGAGAATCCATAGGGGGAACGCTCGGCTCACCTTACCCTCCTTCCCCTCTGGATTGCGGAGATCGCGGGGGTGTGGCGGCGCCACACCCCCGCCACGAGAGCCTGCTTCTTATGCCTGAGGGTCACGGCCGTCGGGTGGGGGCAGGGCCCTTGCCGGGGCCTTTTTCGGGACCCTGAGCGGGCTTCGGGGCCCGCGGCGAGCGGGCGACCACCAGCCGGGCCAGCCAGCTCCCATCGGGCTGGCCCACCGCCCACACGGTGATGACATCCCCCACCTGCAAGTCCCCTAAGGCGGCATGGGGACGGCCGGGGGTCCGGATGCGGGTGTGCTCATCGGTCCTCACAGAGACCGTCTCGCCGCTTCGGGTCTGGATGATCAGGATGGTCCCTTCGATCCCCTGGAGGGTGCCCTGGAAGAGATGGCGCGGGCGATGGGAGACCACCCGTCCGGCCAGGAACGTGCCCTGGACGAAATGCCCGATCACGGTGACCGGATACCCCGCCCCCAGGTCCGACCAGGTGGGCGAGAGCACGCCAGTCACATGCAGGCGGGTGTGCTCCGTCCACTCCACCGGGATCACCTCCCCCGCCCGGGTCTTCACCTCCATCCGCCGGGTCGAGACATCGATGCCCTGGATGGTCCCGTGGCGGACCTGGGTGGGCCCGCGGACGATCACCCAGTGCGCCTCCAGGGCGCGGCCTTCCTCGATCCAGCGGCCGTGTACGGTGGCGGAATCCCCCACCCGCACGTCGCTCAGGTCCGCGCGCACGAAGCCGGGGACGCGAAAGCGGGTCCCTTCGGTGATCCGAACCTCCAGATCGCCCCAGCGCTCCGTCTGAAGGGTGAATCCGTTCGCCCGAATGGCCGTAAGGGTCCCGCGGACCGTCGCCGGCCGGGTGGGGGCGGGGGTCGACGTGGGGGTGGGTTCCTGGGCCCAGGCCGCCCCCACGGGGGCCAACAGCACGGCCAGCACCGTCAGCGCGATCAGCCCGATCCATTGCCGACGCATCGCACACCTCCCTGGCCTTACGGATTTGGGAAGCCCTATCCGCGCTTCCGTCCATGAATAACGGACGAGGAGGTCCCAGGTTATGGGCGCTGAACCTGAAGGCCCGGAAAGGGACCTGCCGGATGTCATAGAGAGAACGTGAGGGAGGGCACTACCCGGATGGGGTCGGTTTGAAAAAATGGATCATGCCGGTCTGAAAACTCCACAAAATCGGGGGAGGGGATGGAGATCAGTCGGCGGGCGGATTACGCGATGCGGGTGATCCTGGATCTGGCGATGCTGCCGCCGGGAATGCGGGCCCGGGCCCGGGACATCGCGCGGCGGCAGGCTATCCCTTACGCCTTTTTGCAGAAGATCATCCGGGATCTGTGCGCGGCGGGGTTTGTGGAGGCCAGCCGGGGGCGTCGAGGAGGGGTCCGCCTGGCGCGCCCGGCCGAGTCCATCACGCTGCTGGAGGTCCTCGAGGCCATGGAAGGCCCCATTCGCCTCAACCGCTGCTCCCGGGAGCCTCATCTCTGCCCGCGCTACAGCTTTTGCGCCATCCATCCGATCTGGGCCCAGGCGCAGGCGTATCTGGAGCGCCTTTTGGGCTCCACCACTTTCGCTCAGGTGGCGGAGCGAGGGCGTCAGATCCGGGCGGCCCAGGCCCGCAACGGCGCCGCGGCGCCGGCCTCGCCGGTGCCGCGCTCCTCCATCCCCACCCCCTGAACAGGAGGTGCGCGATGCAGGAGGCCTTCCAGCCCAAGGCGGCTTTGCTCCTCTTCATCGGCATGATCCTGCTGTTCGCGGCCATGTGGTTCGGCCTTTACCTGACGGTCCTCCTCCCCCGGGGGATGACCGCCTTCTGAGCGTTCCTGGCCCCATCCTCATCCGCGGAGGTGAGGGATGATCCACGATCCCTTCGAGCGCGTGGCGGTTTTCGGCGCCGGCTTGTTGATGACCGCGTTCTTCGTCGCCATCGTCGTCGGCGCTTTCGGCCTGGGGATCCGCGTGCCCACCTGCGTGACGGACATCCCGCCCTTCGATCAGCCCGCCGTCCAGGAGGTGGCCCCCGGCCGGTATGTGGTCAACGTCGTCGCTCAGATGTGGGCCTTCAACCCTCGTGAGATCCGCGTCCCCGCCGGCTCCCTCGTGACCTTCAACCTCGTCAGCAAGGACGTGCAGCACGGCTTCAAGATCCTCAACACCAACGTGAACATGATGGCTGTGCCTGGTGTGGTGAACCGGGCACAGGTCCGCTTCGATCAGCCCAGCGAGTATCTGATCGTTTGCCATGAGTATTGCGGGACGGGCCACCACGCCATGTCGGCGAAGGTGATCGTCGAGCCGCGGGCCGCGGAGGGGCCTTCTCTCCCGACGCCACGGGCGGTGGCCTCGGCGCTGGCGTGCTGGGCCCGCTGAAGCCATACGCGAAGGGGGTGCGCCATGGGGCTGAAAGCGAAGGACATCATGACCACGGAGGTGGTGACCATTGAGCCCTCCGCCACGGTCGCAGAGGCGGTGGCCCTGATGAAAGAGAAGGGCCTGCGGGCGCTCATCGTGGAGCGGGCCAATGAGGAGGACGCCTACGGCATCGTGACGGAGACCGATATCGTCTACAAGGTCGTCGCCCAGGGCCTGAGCCCGCAGTCCGTGCTGGTGCGGGAGATCATGACCAAGCCCTGCATCGTGGTGAACCCGGACCTCTCCGTGGAGAACGTGGCCCGTCTCTTTGCCCTGACCGGGATCCGGCGGGCGCCGGTGATCCGGGAGCGGCTGCTGGGGGTGATCTCCGTCACCGACATCATCCGCAAGGCTTTGTGAGACGGAACCTCTGCCTCTCAAGGAGGTTGCGATGGGAGCCCTTGCGATCTCCGAAGGCGAGAAGCGGCTGATCCGCTGGCACCTGTATGTGGCCTACATCGCCATCGCGGTAGGCATTCTCTTCGGCCTGCTTCAGGTTCTCAGCCGGGCCAAGTTGCTGCCCCCCACGCCTTTGTATGACTACTACCAGGGCCTGACCTTCCATGGGGTGCTGAACGCTCTGGTGTGGACCACCTTCAACATCGTGGCGTTGCTCGCGGTGGCCGTGCGGGCCTCCCTCGGGCGTCCCCTCTACAGCCTGGCCCTGGGGTGGACGGGGTTCGGGCTGATGACGGTGGGGGTCATCTCCGCTGGCTACGCCATCCTCACCCGCCAGGCCAACGTCCTCTACACGTTCTACCCGCCGCTGATGGCCCATCCGGCCTTCTACCTGGGCGCCACCCTGCTCATCGTGGGCTCCTGGGTCAGCGGGGCCAACCTGATCCTCACTTATGTGGCCTGGCGTCGGGAGAACCCGGGGCAGCGCACGCCGCTGATGACCTTCGGATCCATCGTGGTCTTCGTCCTCTGGTATATCGCCACCCTGGGGGTGGCCATCGAGGTCCTCTTCCTGCTGCTCCCCTGGTCCCTGGGCCTGGTCAAGCAGACCAACCCGATGCTGGCCCGGACCCTCTTCTGGTATTTCGGGCATCCCCTGGTCTACTTCTGGCTGCTGCCGGCCTACGTGGTCTGGTATACGATGGTTCCTCGCCTGGCTGGCGGCAAGCTGTATAGCGATCCGATGGCGCGCCTGGCCTTCCTGATGCTGCTGATCTTCTCCACCCCCATCGGGGTGCATCATCAATATGCCGATCCCGCCATCGGGCAGGAGTGGAAGCTGCTGCACGCCTTCGGCACGTTCCTGGTGACGATCCCCAGCCTGCTGACCGCTTTCAACCTGATGGCCTCCCTGGAATACGCCGGCCGGCAGCGGGGCGGCCGGGGGTGGATCGACTGGATCTTCCGGCTTCCGTGGGGAGAGCCGGCCTTCGCTGGCGCAACGCTCTCCATGATCGCTTTCGTCTTCGGCGGGATCAGCGGGATCGTCAACGCCTCCTACAACGTCAACCTGGTGGTCCACAACACCTCCTGGGTCCCCGGCCACCTGCACCTCACGGTGGGCACGGCGGTGACCCTGACCTTCATGGCCATGGCCACCTGGCTGGTCCCCTACCTGACCGGCCGCGCCCTGTGGAGCCGGAAGGTTGCCCTGGCGAACGTGTATCTCTGGTTCGTCGGGGTGATGATCTTCGCCGTGGGGATGATGCGCGGTGGGCTGGAGGGCGAGCCGCGGCGGACCAATCTGGGCTTCTCGCCGTATCTGTTGCCGGAATGGATGCCGTTCCTGATCATGGCGGCGGTGGGTGGGACGCTGATGTTCATCGCCGGGGTGCTGTTCCTGTTGAACATGGCGATGACCCTCTGGTTCTCCCGAAAGCCTGCTGCGGTGGAGGTGCCCATCGCCGAGGCCCTGCACACCGTTGCCGAGGCTCCTCTCGCCTTCGAGCGCTGGCGGGTGTGGCTGGCCGTGGCCGCCGTCCTCATCGTGCTCTCCTACACGCCGGTGATCACCCAGGTGCTCCAGGTCTCGCCGTTCTCGGCTTACGGCTACCTTCCCTCCAGCGCGGTGCCCATCCGCTGAGGCCCTGATCGGCGGGACCATTGACCTCGAAGGGGGCGGACGTTCTCGTCGTCCGCCCCCTCTGTATGGAGAGGAAAGAGGAAAAAGGGAAGAAAATTAGGACGGGAGATCCGGAATTTCAGGAGGCAAAGGGATGCCGCGCGGGTTCTGGCTGGGGGTGGGGATCGGTCTGCTTCTGGTGGCCGCGGCAGGGGCGGTGAAGATCGCCCTGGACGCCCGGGCCGAGTCCCTGCCGGTGTATATGACCGTCCCCGACTGGCCGTTCACAGATCAGGAGGGTCGCACGTTCTGGCTGGGACAGACCCGAGGCAAGGTGGTGGTCCTGGGGATGATCTACACCCACTGCCCGGACGTCTGCCCGCTGATCACCGCCCGGATGCGGGAGCTCCAGGAGCAGGTGGCTGCGGAGGGCCTCTCGGATCAGGTCTTTTTCGTCACCATCACCTTCGATCCCGAGCGGGACACCCCGGAGGTCCTGCGGCGTTACGCCCAGGCCCGCAAGGTGGATTTCACGAACTGGGCCTTCCTCACCGGCGATCCTTCTACCATCCGTCATCTGACCGAGGCGCTGGGGATCTACACGGAGCGGGTGTATGTGATCAACGGCACGCCGGCCGCCACGCCCGGCGCCTCCGCCGGGGCGGCGACTTACTTCATCAACCACACCGATCGCCTCTTCCTGGTGGACCGTCAGGGGCGGGTGCGGGCGCTGCTGCCCGGGAGCCGAACCGAGCTGCCGGAGGCCATGGAGAAGATCCGCCGGCTGGTGCGGGAGCGGCCGGCCTCCTCGGTGCCGCTTCCGATGGACGTGGCGCTGAGGAGCTCATTTTAACGACACTCTGCACGGAGGTGTCGCGATGTCCTGGATCCAGATCTTGCGCGTAGCCTTCGCAGGCGGTCTCCTGCTGGCGCTGGTCGCGTGTGGGGCGCCGGGGGCCTCTGGCCCCCAGATTCGGATTGTGGATCCGTGGGCTCGCCCGGCGATGAGCGGGGGGATGTCCATGGGGGAGGGCCATGGGGGTCACGGCGGGGCGGCCACCAGCGCGGTGTACTTCGTGATCCGCAACGAGGGGGATCAGCCGGATGCCCTGATCGGAGCGACCTCGGATGTGGCAGAAAAGGTCGAACTTCATGAGACCCGAATGGAAGGTGACGTGGCGAAGATGGTTCCGGTCCCCCGGGTGGAGATCCCGGCCCGGGGTCAGGTGGAGTTCCGCCCCCGGGGCCTTCACGTCATGCTCATCGGGCTCCGGCGCGATCTGAAGGTCGGGGACACCTTCACGCTGACGCTTCGCTTTGAGAAGAGCGGGGAGAAACCGGTCACCGTGACGGTGAAGGAAATGAATCCCTGATGAGGAGGCCATGGCCATGGATCGACGGCGGCTCGGGATGCTGGTGCTTCTCGGGATCCTGATGGCGGGCAGCGCGTGCGGAGGCGGGGCGCCCGCCTCGCGCCCATCGGGCGGCGGGGAGGCGGCGCCGGCGGCGGTGGCCCTGAAGGGGGATGCGGAGAAGGGGAAGGAGCTGTTTTTGGGCACCTGCGCCTCGTGCCACGGGGCGGACGCCAAGGGGCTGCCGGGGCTGGGACAGGATCTGACGACCAGTGCCTTCGTGCGGCAGCAGACGGACGTTCAGCTTTTGGAGTTTATCAAGAAGGGGCGGCCGGCGACGGATCCGGCCAACACGACGGGGGTGGATATGCCGCCGAAGGGGGGCAACCCGGCCCTGACGGACCAGGATCTGGCGGACATCATCGCCTTCATCCGGACCTTCAACCCGCACCAGCCGTGAAGGGGGGCTGGGTGTGTCCCAATTTGGTCGGGCCTGGCCGCTTTGTAGGACAACTGCGAGCAGTTGTCCTACGATTTTGGGACACACCCGGGGGGCTGGCGCTGGCCCCGAGGACGACGCCGCGCTATAATGAGAAAGTGGTGGGGAGTCGTCTAAGGGGCAGGACACCGGCCTTTGGAGCCGAGGGTGGAGGTTCGAGTCCTCCCTCCCCAGAGCGCAGAGGCCCGGCCGCGCGGCCGGGCCTCTTTCTTTGAGGTTCCACACAAATCATTCGCAGATCGTCTTATGGAAGGGAGCTGTTCCACCGTCGCAGGATCTCCCCGGCCATCTGTTCGATGTAGCGGGCGTCGGAGGCCACGGCGAGGAACCGGAAGCCCTGGGCCCGCCGGTGCACGGCTTCCTCAACGGACATGCACATCATCCCCGCCGGCCGGCCGGCCCGCTGGGCAGCCCGCAGGACCGTCTGGACGGCTTCCTCCCAGGCCGGGTTCTCCCGGAAGTCCCTCCCTCGCAGACCCATCGAGGAGGCCAGATCATTGGGGCCGATGAACACCACGTCCACCCCCTCCGCTCCGCAGATCTCGTCGGCCCGCTCCACTGCCCGGATGTGCTCGATCTGGACCACCACCAGGACCTCGTCGTCGATAGCCTGCAGGTAGTCCGCCCCGTGCAGGCGGGGCCCCAGCCAGGCCCCGACCGAGCGGATCCCCCGGGGTGGGAAGCGGGCGGCCTCCGCGGCCCGCCGGGCTTCCTCGCCGTTCATCACCATCGGCACCACGATCCCCAGCGCCCCGGTGTCCAGGGCCAGCTTGATCCATGTGGGGTCGTTCCACGGCACCCGGACCAGAGGGGTGGTGCCGGTGGGGAGGATGGCCATCACGCTTTGGGCCATGGCGTCGTAGCTGAAGGGGCTGTGCTCCGTGTCCACCACCAGCCAGTCGAAGCCCAGGCGGGCCATCAGGGCCGCCGCGTAGGGGCTGCCCAGGCCCAGCCAGGCGCCGACGGTCGCCGCTCCGTCGCGCAACCGGGCCCGCGTGCGATTCGGGATCATCCGTCCCTCCGATGCCAGGGGTTTCGCTTCTTCCGGGCAGACATCCGGTGATCCTGCGCCTCCCCCTTCGCCGCCCAGGCCGAGGACACCTCAACGGCCACTGGTATGGTTGAGAAACCGAGCCTTGTTTATAACACAAAACACCGTCCCCCGCCAAGGGGAAGGACCGCTTTTGTTGGGCCTGGCCGCCTTGTAGGACAACTGCGACAGTTGTCCTACGATTTTGGGACACACCCCGGAGGCGAGCGGAGTTGACGGATCGCAAAAGATCTCCTACAATAGGGAATGATGAAGGAAGCGAAAGACCTGCTCACAGGCGATTCGGGATGGGGCCGCCGGATGCCCGAGGGGGCGCTGGCGGCCTTTTCGTTTCAGGAAGGATCTACGCGGGCGTTGAGATGCCCGCTGCATGGGATAAGCAGGCGGTGTAACATTGCAAGGAGAGCGAAATCTGAACTGTTCTACGCAGGAGGCGAATTGCACAATGGCTCAGGTGTTACGGATTGTGCCCCTGGGAGGGTTGGGGGAGATCGGCAAGAACATGATGGCGATCGAATATGGCCGCAACATCCTGATCATCGACGCCGGGATCATGTTCCCGGAGAACGACATGCTGGGGGTGGATTTCATCATCCCCGACTGGCAGTATTTACGGGACAAGAAGGCATGGGTGCGGGCCATCGTGGTCACCCATGGCCATGAGGACCACATTGGGGCCCTCCCGTTCCTGATCCGGGAGATCCCGGCGCCGGTCTACGCCACGCCCCTGACCCGGGGGCTGATCGAGGTCAAGCTCAAGCAGGCGAAGGTCACAGAGGGGGTCACCCTGCACACGGTGCAGGCCGGGGACCGGCTGACCATCGGGCCCTTCACCGTGGAGCTGTTCCGGGTCTGCCACAGCATCCCGGACGGCGTGGGGCTGGGGATCACCACCCCGGCGGGCCTGATCGTCCACACCGGGGATTTCAAGTTCGACCAGACGCCGGTGGACGGCAAGCCGACGGATTTCGCCACCCTGGCGGAGTTCAGCAAGCGGGGGGTGCTGGCTCTGCTCTCCGACAGCACCAACGCCGACCGCCCCGGCTGGACGCCTTCGGAGCGGGTGATCGACCCGGCCTTCGACGCCGCGTTCCGCCAGGCGAAGGGCCGCATCATCGTGGCCACCTTCGCCTCCCTGATCTCCCGCTTCCAGCAGGTGATCCAGGCCGCGGTCCGCCACGGGCGCAAGGTCGCCTTCGCCGGGACCAGCATGCTGGAGAACGTGAAGATCGCCCAGAAGCTGGGCTATCTGGAGATCCCTCCCGGGGTGCTCATCCGCCTCGACGAGGTGGATCGGTATCCGCCGTCTCAGGTGGTGATCCTCACCACCGGGGCCCAGGGGGAGCCCTCCTCGGTGCTGGCCCGCATGGCCGCCGGCCAGCATCCCCAGCTCAAGATCGTGCCGGGCGACACGGTCATCCTCTCCGCCCACCCGATCCCGGGCAACGAAGAGATGGTGCATCGAACCATCAACCGGCTCTTCCAGCGGGGAGCCGATGTGCTCTATGATCCGATCGCCCCCGTGCACGTCTCCGGCCACGCCAGCCAGGAAGAGCTGAAGCTGATGATCAACCTGGTCCGGCCTCAGTATTTCATCCCCATCCACGGCGAGATCCGGCATCTGAAGGCCCACGCCCGCCTGGCCATGGAGCTGGGGATCCCGGCCGAGCGCATCTTCACCGTGGAGAACGGCTGGGTCATCGAGTTCCGGGACGGCCAGGGGCGGATCGCCGAGCGGGTGCCCGGTGGTTACGTCTTCGTGGACGGGGCCCTCATCGGCGATATCGGCCCGGAGGTGCTGCGGGAGCGCGAGGTCCTCTCCCGCGAAGGGTTCGTGGTCGCCATCGTACGGCGGGATCCCCGCACCGGGCGGATCATCGGGCGGCCGGAGCTGATCACCCGCGGGTTTACCTTCGCCCGGGAGGCGGAGGAGCTGCTCGCGGGAGCCGAGGAGCTGATCCTCGAGACCGTGCGCTCGGCGAACGGGGAGGGGAAGTCCCGCCAGGCCCTCGCCCAGCGGATCCAGAACGCCCTCGCCGACTATCTCTACCGCCACACCCGCCGCCGTCCGATGATCATCCCGGTGGTGACCGAGTAGAAACGGCTCTCGCCACGACCCTTGCGCCATCCAGATCGATGTCGGTAGGAGCGGCTTCCGCCGCGACTCTTGCGCCGTCGAAGATCCGAGGTTCGGGGTGAAAGCCCCCCGCGATCGCCCTGCGCCGACCGGAGGGCATCTTTTTCCATAACGACTTCAGGCCCGGGAGGCAAAGATGTTCCCGTGCGCCACCTTCTCCATCGTGGCCTTCGACCCGGCCCGCCAGGAGTGGGGCGTGGCCGTGGCCTCCAAGTTCCTGGCCGCCGGCGCCGTGGTGCCCTGGGCCCGGGCCGGCGCCGGGGCAGTCGCCACCCAGTCCTACGCCAACACCCGCTTCGGCCCCGAAGGCCTGGATCGGATGGCCGAGGGGCTCTCCGCCGAAGAAACCCTGGCCCACCTCCTTGCCGCCGACCCCGAGCGCGAGAAGCGTCAGGTCGGCCTGGTGGACCGGGCCGGCCGGGCTGCCGCCTTCACCGGCGCCGAATGCCTCCCGTGGGCCGGCCACCGGATCGGCGAAGGGTTCTGTTGCCAGGGCAACCTCCTGGTGGACGCGCGCACCCTGGAGGCCATGGCCGAGACCTTCGTGAAAGCGACCGGAGAACTGGCGGATCGCCTGGTCGCCGCCCTGCTCGCCGGCGACCGCGCCGGCGGCGACCGCCGCGGCCGCCAGTCCGCCGCCATCCTGGTGGTCCGCGAGGGCGGCGGCTACGGCGGCTTCAACGACCGCTATATGGACCTCCGGGTGGACGACGACCCGGACCCGGTGGCGAAGCTGAAGGATCTGGTGGAGCTCCATCACCTCTACTTCGGGACCCCCCGGCCGGAAGACCGGATCCCCATTGACGCCGCGCTGGCCCAGGAGATCCAGCGCCTGCTGCGCCACGTCGGCCTTTACACCGGCGAGATCACCGGGGTTTATGACGAGGCCACCCGCCGCGCCCTGGAGACGCTGTTCGGCATCGAGAACCTGGAGGAGCGCTGGCAGCCCGGCGATGCCATCGACCGGGTCGCCTGGGAGTTCCTCCGCCGCCGCTTCCCCCTTCCGGAGGGAGATGCATGAGGGAGGCCCTGACCGTCCGGGCCGCGCCGGCTGCCCTCCACGAGGCGCTGGGGCTGGCGCCCGGCGCAGTGATCGCCTTCGTCGGAGCCGGTGGCAAAACCACAACGGCCTGGCGCCTCCTGCACGAGCTGGGAGGACCGGACGCCCCAGCG
Organism: Thermoflexus hugenholtzii; assembly: GCF_018771565.1. Taxonomy (NCBI): domain Bacteria; kingdom Bacillati; phylum Chloroflexota; class Thermoflexia; order Thermoflexales; family Thermoflexaceae; genus Thermoflexus; species Thermoflexus hugenholtzii. Next base: position 2,333,648 of record NZ_CP076326.1, read on the forward strand.
GTGTGGACGACCACCACGCATATCGTGGAGCCGGTGCTCCCGGAAGGGATCGGCCTGCTGCTGAGCGAGGCACCCTCTCCGGAGCTGCTCCGAGCCCTCTTCCGGCGTCTCCCCCGCTGGGTTCTCGGAGCCCGGCGGGTCGAGGCCCTCGCGGAGCCTCCGAACGGTCCCTACCCGGCCCATCCCTGGAAGATCCAGGGGCCGCCGCCCGAGCACCTCGACCGGTTGATCCTCCGGATGCCGGAGGCCTCCTGGCTGATCGAAGCGGACGGCGCGCGCCGGATGGCGCTGAAGTGGCCGGCGGACCATGAGCCGGCCCTGCCCGCCGAGGTCGACGCCGTGGCGGTGGTGGCCAGCCTGGAGGCCATCGGCCGCCCCATCGACGCGGCCACTCATCGCAGCGCCCTCGCCCTCGCCCACCTCGGCGGGCACCCGGAGGACCCGGTCACACCGGAATGGCTGGCGGCTCTGGTCTCCCATCCGCAGGGTGGGCAAAAAGGGATCCCCTCCGGGGCCCGCCGCCTCCTGATCCTCACCCGGGGGCGCACCTTCGATCCGGAAGCCTTCGAGAGGGTGTGCGTGGCGCTCCCACAGACTGCTTTCGAGCGTGTGGTGGCCCTCGTAGGGGGCGACCCGGTCGCCCTCGTCGGACCGGCAGCTCCCCGGGTGGCTGGGATCGTGCTGGCCGCCGGGGAGGGGCGGCGGTTCGGCGGCCCCAAAGCCCTGGCGGACTGGCACGGCCGCCCGCTGGTCCGTCACGTGACCACCCTCGCCCGGCGGGCCGGGCTGGATCCCCTGATCGTCGTGGTGGGGGCGCAGGCCGAGGCCGTGCGGCAAGCCTTACAGGGGCTGCCCGTCCAGATCGTCGAGAACCCGAACTGGCAGGAAGGGATGAGCGGCTCGATCCGGGCCGGCCTGCAGGCGCTGCCCCCCAGCGTCGAGGCTTTCGTCCTCCTCCAGGTGGATCAACCGCTGGTGCGCCCGCGCTGGCTGAACCGGCTCATAGAGATCCATCGCGCCACCGGACGGCCGATGGTGGTCGGCATGCTGGAGGGAGAACCCCGTCCGCCGGCCCTGTTCGCCCGCCCCCTGTTCCCGGCCCTGATGACACTACAAGGCGAGCAGGGGGGACGAGCCCTCGTGCGCGCCTTTCCGGAGGCCGTGGCCGTGGTCCCGGTGCCCGATTCTTCCTGGGTGATGGACATCGATACCCCGGAAGCCTATCGAGAGACGATCCGTAACCTGTAAACTTAAACGTCCCGATCCACCCTGCCCCGGAGCGATTCCGATATGGAGCGCCTGCAACACATCCGTCATCTGATCATCGACATGGACGGCGTGCTGTGGCGCGGGAAACGGCCGATGGAGGGCCTCACGGACTTCTTCGATTTCCTGCGCCGCCATGAGATCCGCTTCATCCTGGCCACGAACAACGCCAGCCGCTCTCGAGACGATTACGTCGCGCAGCTGGCCCGCTTCGGCGTGGCGGTGCGCCCCGAGGAGGTGCTTCCTTCCTGCGACGCCACCGCCCTCTACCTCCGGCGGGTCGCCTCCCCGGGCGCCCGGGTGCTGGTGATCGGCGAACGGGCCCTCCGCGCCGCCCTGACCGAGGCAGGCTTTCAGGTGGTCGACGAAGAACATGCCGATTTCGTGGTGGTCGGCCTGGACTGGGGGCTCACGTATGAGAAGCTGGCTCGAGCCGCCCGGGCCATCTGGAACGGCGCCCGCTTCATTGGGACCAACCCGGACCCGGTGTGGCCGGGGGAGGATGGACTTTATCCGGGCAACGGGGCCACCCTCGCCTTCCTGGAGCGGGCCACAGGGGTCGCCCCCGTGGTGGTGGGGAAGCCGGAGCCCCTGATGTTCCAGATCGCCATGGAGCGAATGGGAGCCGCCCCGGAGACCACCGCGGTGATCGGCGACCAGCTGCCCACCGACATCCTGGGCGGGAAGCGCGCCGGCCTCCTCACCATCCTGGTGCTCTCCGGAGCGACCACTCCGGAGAGGCTGGCCGAAAGCTCGATCCAGCCTGACCTGGTCTTCGCGGACATCCGGTCGTTGACCGCCGCCTGGGAGGAAACCCTTCGCGTTCGCCCCTCCCGGGCTTCGGAGGTATGATGGACATCGAGACGCATCCTTGCCCCCCGCTCCGTCCTTCCGGTGGCAGAGGAAGGAACGCGCAGCGGGAGCGCATCCTGCAGGAGCTGGAGGGGCCGGAAGATCCGGGGGCCCTTCCGCCATCTTCCGGGAGCGCCTGGGATCGGAATCCTCCTTCCCCTCCCCTCACCCTCGATGATTCGGAAGGCAACGGGAAGCGATGCACCGTCAGATCCTCTCCGGGCCCTGGTGGTTCCGATCCGCGGACGGGACGGAATGGCTGCCGGCGCGGGTGCCCGGCAGCGTCCACCTGGATCTGCTCGCCCTCGGCCGGATCCCGGACCCTTTCCTCGGAGATGGTCTGCGCCACGCCGCCTGGGTTGCGGAGAAGGATTGGGAATACCGCTGCGCCTTCCAGTCTGACTTTGCCCTCGCCGCCGCGGAGCGGGTGGAGCTGGTGTGTGGAGGGCTGGACACCGTGGCGGAGGTCTTCCTCAACGGGGAACGCCTGGGCGAGGCCCGCAACATGTTCCGCTCGTATCGCTGGGCGGTGAAGCCCCTGCTCCGTCCCGGCGTCAACGTCCTCCTCATCCGCCTGCGCTCGCCCCTCGCCTTCGTCCGGGCGCAGCACCGCCGCCGCCCCCTCCCCGGCCTCGGACACCCCGGGGTCGCCCACCTGCGCAAGGCACCCAGCCACTTCGGCTGGGATTGGGGGCCGGAGCTCCCCCCGATGGGGATCTGGCGCCCCGTGGCCCTGGAGGGGTTCTCGATCGCCCGCATCGCCGATCTGCACATCCGCCAGCACCATCACGGGGAGCGGGTGACCCTGGCGCTTCAAGCACGGGTGGAACGCTGGCGGGATCTTCCCCTCTCCATGCGGATCACCCTGATGGCTCCGGAAGGCAACGTCACCCGATGGGAGCTTCCCGTGGAGGAGGAGGCCTTCACGGCGGAGCTGCCCGTCTTGCGCCCCCATCGCTGGTGGCCCAACGGGCTGGGGGAGCAGCCTCTCTACGTCGTAGAGACGGAGCTGCGATCCGGGGATCGCCTTCTGGACCGGAGGCGGGAGGTCTTGGGGCTGCGGACGCTGGCGCTTCAGCGGGAGAAAGATGCGTGGGGCGAATCCTTCGTCTTCGTCGTCAACGGCGTCCCCCTCTTCGCCAAAGGCGCGAACGTCGTCCCGCTCGACGCCCGAAGCCCTTTTGTGCCGGAGGAGGATCTGGATCGGCTGGTTCGGAGCGCGGCCGCTGCGGGGATGAACGTGCTGCGGGTTTGGGGCGGCGGGGGCTACGGGGATGACCGCTTCTATGCCCTGTGCGATCGCTGTGGGATCCTGGTCTGGCAGGATTTCCCCTTCGCCTGCATGCTCTATCCCCTCGACGAGCCGGAATTTTTAGAGGAGGTGCGGGCGGAGGTGAGCGAGAACGTCCGCCGCCTGCGGCATCACCCTTCCCTCGCCCTCTGGTGCGGCAACAACGAGATCGAGATGCTATGGCCGTTGTGGCGCTGGCAGGGTTGGAGGCGGGGAGCGGAGCTGGCCTGCCTGGCTGCCGCCCACGAGCGCTTCTTCTACCACACGCTCCCCGAATGGGTCCGGGCCGAGGACCCCGACCGGCCTTACTGGCCCGGCTCCCCCTCCTCCGGAGCTTTCCGCCGGGAAGTCAACGGCGACCGACGGGGCGACGCCCACCTCTGGCGGGTCTGGCACGGCCTGGCCCCCACCGCCGCCTATCGGGCCCGCATCCCCCGGTTCGTGAGCGAGTTCGGCCTGCAGTCGCTGCCGACCTCGGGAACCCTCGCCGCCTTTGGACTGTCCCCGCATCCCACCCTCCGCGCGCCTGCCCTCCGCCGCCGCCAGCGGGACCCAGGCGGGATGCAGCGGCTCCTGTATTACCTCACGGAGCGGTTCCCGATCCCGGAGGACCTGGAGGATCTGGCCTGGCTCACCCAGATCGCCCAGGCGGAGGCCGTGCGGCAGGCCGTGGAATACTGGCGGCGCCACCGCAACCGGTGCGGCGGGGCCCTCTACTGGCAGCTCAACGACACCTGGCCCGCCATCTCCTGGTCGAGCCTGGATGTCTACGGCCGATGGAAAGCCCTCCATTACGCGGCCCGCCGCTTCTTTGCCCCTATCGCCCTCTCCCTGGACGCGCAGGAGGACCATGTGGAGATCTTTCTCTTAAACGACACCCCTCATCCCTGGCGGGGGACCATCCGCTGGTCCCTGGAGACCTTCGAGGGGCAGGTGCTCGAGCGAGGGGAAGAAGTTGCGGAAGCGCCCCCGCTGCAAGGGAACCTCATCCGCGTGGTGGAGGTCGGGGCATGGCGGCGCCGCCATCGGCGGGCGCTGGCCTTCGTGGCGGAGCGGTGGGAGGAAGGAACGCGGCAGGATCTGCGTGTGGCCCTCTTCGCCCCTGAGAAGGACCTGCGCCTGCCGGATCCCGGCCTGATGGTGGAAGTGGAGGCTCAAGGAGAAACCATGAGGATCACCCTGCGCGCCCGCGCCCTGGCCCGCTTCGTCACGCTCATGCTCCCGGGAGCCGACATCGTCTTCAGCGACAACTTCTTCGATCTGCCCCCCGGGCGGACGGTGACGGTGCACGCGCCCCTCCCTCCGGGCTGGACCCCCGGAGCGGTCCGCCGGGCCCTGCGGGTGCGCACCCTGGCTGATCTTCCTCGAAGCCGGGGGTGGAGGGTGCGATGGCTCCGACTCCGGGGCAGGCTGGTGCCCCGTGCCCTCCTCAGTCGACTTCTCCACCTCGGGTAGGAGATCGTCGGGGAGACCGGAGCCCTGCTTCGCCTTCGGACCCAAACGAAGAAGCCCGGCTCACTCGAAGATCGGCTCCAGCTCCAGGGTGAAGCCGGGGAGCTCGGGATCCAGGGACACCCGCTCAACCCCTTCGTATCGCTCCACCGGGGCGCCGGGACGGTAGATCTCCACCGCGCGCCGGTAGGGATCGATCAGCACACCCAGGCGGGCGCCGTTGGCCCGATAAGCCTCCATCTTCTCCCGCAACTCCCCCAGGCTCTGGGAAGCCGACCGCACCTCGAACACGGCATCGGGACAAAGGGGGACAAACCCCTCCCGCTCCTCCCGACTGAGGGCCTCCCACCGCTCCCGCCGCACCCACGAGGCGTCCGGAGAAAGCAAGGACCCGTCCGGAAGCCGGAAGCCCGTGGAGGAATCAAAAGCCACCCCCAAACGGGTCCGACGGTTCCAGCGTTCCAGTTGATAGGCTATCTGCAGGCTGCGTCGTCCGCTCTCGCCGCCGGTGGGGGTCACGATCAGCCTCCCGTCCGCGGTGCGCTCGAATTGATAGCCCGGGTTGCGCTCCGAAAGCTCCCACAGCTCCTCATCCGTCACCCGATGCAGCAGATCCAGCCGGATCCCCATCCTCACCTCCTCCTCACTCGAAGATCGGCTCCAGCTCCAGGATGAAGCCGGGGAGCTCGGGATCCAGGGACACCCGCTCAACCCCTTCGTATCGCTCCACCGGGGCGCCGGGGCGGTAGATTTCCACGGCTTGCCGGTAGGGGTCGATCAGCACGCCCAGGCGGGCGCCGTTGGCCAGGTAGGTTTTCATTTTTTCTCGGAGTTCTTCCAGGCTTTGGGAGGCGGAGCGGACTTCGAAGACGGCGTCGGGGCAGAAGGGGCCGAATCCTTCTCGCTGCTGGGGACTGAGGGCTTCCCACCGCTCCCGTCGCACCCACGAGGCATCCGGAGAAAGCAAGGACCCATCCGGAAGCCGGAAGCCCGTGGAGGAATCAAAAGCCACCCCCAAACGGGTCCGACGGTTCCAGTGCTCCAGCTGGTAGAACACCTCCCCGCTGCGTCGTCCGCTTGCCAATCCGGTGGGGGTCACGAGGAGCCTCCCGTCGGCGGTGCGTTCGAACTGATAGCCGGGGTTGCGTTCGGAAAGCTCGCGCAGCTCCTCATCCGTCACCCGATGCAGTAGATCCAGCCGGATCCCCATCCCCACCTCCTCACTCGAAGATCGGCTCCAGCTCCAGGGTGAAGCCGGGGAGCTCGGGATCCAGGGACACCCGCTCAACCCCTTCGTATCGCTCCACCGGGGCGCCGGGGCGGTAGATCTCCACCGCGCGCCGGTAGGGATCGATCAGCACGCCGAGGCGGGCACCGTTGGCCCGATAAGCCTCCATCTTCTCCCGCAACTCCCCCAGGCTCTGGGAAGCCGACCGCACCTCAAACACAGCATCGGGACAAAGGGGGACAAACCCCTCCCGCTCCTCCCGACTGAGGGCCTCCCACCGCTCCCGCCGCACCCACGAGGCGTCCGGAGAAAGCAAGGACCCATCCGGAAGCCGAAAGCCCGTGGAGGAATCAAAAGCCACCCCCAAGCGGGTCCGACGGTTCCAGTGCTCCAGCTGGTAGAACACCTCCCCGCTGCGTCGTCCGCTCTCGCCGCCGGTGGGGGTCACGATCAGCCTCCCGTCCGCGGTGCGCTCGAATTGATAGCCCGGGTTGCGCTCCGAAAGCTCCCACAGCTCCTCATCCGTCACCCGATGCAGCAGATCCAGCCGGATCCCCATCCCCACCTCCGGTTCAAGAAGACCGGGCTCCTTCCGCGGTTCCCATTCGCCTAAGTGGATTATAGCGGATAGAGATCCGGGATGAGGAAACCCATGGGCCTTCCTGTCCGTGGGGCGGCGCTCGCAGATGGAGATACAGGCCCACGCGGGATCGTGCAGCCCCGAATGCAAGGCTTAAGCCGGTCGATCGGCGGATGGGGAGAAGCGATGCCGGCTGGGCCCGAGTTGACAGATAGAGGGCTCCTGCGTGTATCATGAAAACACATCGCCGGCCGGAGCGCGCCGATCTCGGAGGGACCGGGCATGTCGGGGATCGATCCGCTTCGGGTTCTCCCTTCGAACTGCAGGTGTCCGCCGCGGGGGTCAGGAGGGGGTTGATCCCGCAGATCCCCGGACCGGCCGGCTTTTCCCCTTCCTGCTCCCGCTTCTCCCCATCCACGCATTGGATCCGTTCTCCGGGAACGCCCATTCACACCCTTTTGAGGAGGTTTCCCATGGGACTGGTGCTGAACGGCCTGGATGTGGAGCAGCTGCAGCAGCTGAGCGCGCAGGTGCAGGCGGATCCGGAGGCCGCCCGCTCCCTGAACCGCTGGACGGCGCGGGTGCGCTGGTTGGGAGGGTTCAAGGGACGGGCCTACATCCGGAACCACTCCTTTGTGGTGGACGAACCCGCCGATTTGGTGGGCCAGGACGAGGCCCCCAACGCGGTGGAATATGTGCTGGGGGCCCTTGGGGCTTGCCTCACCGTCGGCTTCGTCCTCAACGCCACCAAACGTGGGATCCCTCTCCGCAACCTGGAGATCGCCCTGGAGGGGGAGATCGATAACATCCTCACCTTCCTGGGGCTGAGCCAGGAAGGGCACCCGGGCTACCGCGAGATCATCGTCAAAGCCTATGTGGACGCCGACGCCGACGAAGAGACCCTCCGGGCGATCTGGGAGGAGACGGTGGTCACCTCGCCGGTGGGCAACACGCTGGCCCGCCCGGTGACCCTGCGGCCCGAGCTCCGTCGGGCGACGGCCGCTTGAGGCGGACGATCCGATTCAAGAGGAGGCACCCGGGATGAGCGCTTCGCTAAACGGCGTCGATCTGGAGGCTCTGCAACAGATGCTGGAAGAAGTCCGGGCTCGCCCGGAGGCGGTCCAGCCCCGGCGCTGGGCCCGCTTCCGGTGGGAGGAGGGCCTGCGGGGCCGGGTCTACATCCGCAACCAATCCTTCACGGTGGATGAGTCGGTGGATCGCTCGGGGCGAGAGGCGGGCCTGAGCGCCCTGGAGTATGCTCTGGGAGCGCTGGGGGCCTGCCTGGGCCTGGGCTTCGTCTTCCACGCCACCCGCCGCGGCATCGCCGTCCGGAACCTGGAGGTGGCCCTGGAGGGACGCATCGAGAACCTGCTCCGCTTCCTGGGCTTCGAAGGGGAGGGCCACCCCGGCTACGGAGAGGTCATCGCCAAGGCTTACGTGGACGCGGACGCCGATGAGGAGACGCTACAGGCCCTGTGGGAGGAAACGGTGGCCACCTCCCCCGTCGGCAACACCTTCACCCGCCCGGTGGCCCTGCGCACGGAGATCGCCACCGTCTCGGGCTGGTGGTTCCGGTATTCCCCCGAAACGGAGGAAAGCGCTTCAGGGTCCCGCGGCGGGATGCCCTGCTGAGGGAGACAGCCGGGGTTTCCGCACCTCGATCTATTTCAGGAGGGAACGATGGCGCGCAACGGATTGCCGCTCTTTCCGGTGACGGTGGTGGGCAGCTGGCCGCGGCCGCCATGGCTGCTGGAGGCCTTGCGCAAGCGCCACGCCGGCCAGCTCTCGTATTCGGAATTTCAGGAGATCGCCGACCGCGCCGTCCTGGAGGCCCTGCGGGCCCAGGAGGAGGCGGGCGTGGAGATCGTTAGCGATGGCGAACAGCGCCGTGACAACTTCTACTCCTTCGTCGTCGAGAAGCTGGAAGGGGTCCGCATGATGAGCGTGGCCGAGATGTATGACTACGCGGAGGACAAATCCTACTTCGAGCAGATCCTCCGCCAGCTGGACGTCCCGGCCTACGCGATCAAGACCCCGGTGGCGGTGGACAAGATCCGCCTGAAGATGCCCCTGGCTCTGGACGAGCTGGAGTTCCTGCGTCGGCACACCGACCGGCCGATCAAGATCCCCCTCCCGGGCCCCTACCTGCTCACCCGCACCATGTGGGTGCAGGGCCTCTCCGACCGCGTCTACCCCACCCGGGAGGATCTGGCCCAGGACGTGGTGGCCATCCTGCGGGAGGAGATCCTGCGCTTGCGGGACGCGGGAGCGGCTTTCATCCAGCTGGACGAGCCGGTGTTGACCGAGGTGGTGTTCCAGCCGCCGGTCCACAGCCGCACTTTCATGTGCGCTTCCCTCTCGGCCGCGGGGGAGGACCCCCAGCTGGAGCTGGCATGGGCCGCCCAGCTGATCAACCGGGTGGTGCTGGGCGTGGAAGGGGTGCGCATCGGCGTCCACATCTGCCGGGGGAACTGGACCACGCGGGAGGAGGCGCTGCTCACCGGGGATTACCGGCCGCTGCTGGGCACCCTGGAGGCCATGCGGGTGCAGCAGTGGGTGCTGGAGTTCGCCACCCCGCGGGCCGGCGACCTGGAGGTCTTCCGGGAGTGCCGGCAGAAGCGGGAGCTGGGCCTGGGGGTGGTCAACCCGCGCACCGCCGAGATCGAGCCCCCTGAGTTCATCGTCGCCCGGGTGAAGGAGGCCCTGAACTACTTCGAACCCTCGCAGATCTTCCTGAACCCGGACTGCGGCTTCGGGACCTTCGCCGAGCGCCCGGTGGCCACCCCGGAGGTGGCCTTCCGCAAGCTCCGGTCCATCCGCCAGGCCGCGGAGCAGCTGCGGCGGGAGTTCGGGACGGCGTAGCCCCCTCCCCTCGCCGCCGGCGCTATGCGATAATGAGGCGGTGGGCGCCCCCGCGCGCCCATCGCCTTTTATTCCCAGGAGAGGAGGCAGGATGGCGCCTCGACGTCCGCTCTCGTTCCAGGAGATCATCCTCCGACTGCAGGAGTTCTGGGCGGAGCAGGGCTGCCTGATCTGGCAGCCCTACAGCGAGAAGGTGGGGGCCGGGACGATGAACCCGGCCACTGTGTTGCGGGTGCTGGGCCCTGAGCCCTGGCGGGTGGCCTACGTGGAGCCCTCCTATCGGCCCGCCGACGGCCGCTACGCCGAGAACCCCAACCGGATGCAGCTCCATCACCAGTTCCAGGTGATCCTCAAGCCGGACCCCGGCAACCCTCAGGAGCTCTATCTGGAGAGCTTGCGGGCCCTGGGCATCGACTTCCGCCGCCACGATGTCCGGTTCGTGGAGGACAACTGGGAGTCCCCCGCCCTGGGCGCCTGGGGGCTGGGCTGGGAGGTCTGGCTGGACGGGATGGAGATCACCCAGTTCACTTACTTCCAGCAGGCCGGCGGCCTCCCCCTGGACCCGGTGGCGGTGGAGATCACCTATGGGCTGGAGCGCATCGCCCTCTACCTCCAGGGGGTTCCCTCGGTCTGGGATCTGGACTGGGACGGCACCCACACCTACGGGGAGATCCTCAAGACGTCGGAGGTCGAACACTGCGTCTACAACTTCGAGCTGGCGGATATTGAGCGGCTTCGGGAGCTGTTTCAGCACTACGAGGCGGAGGCCCGCGCCTGCATCGCCCGCGGCCTGGTGATCCCGGCCCATGACTACGTGCTGCGTTGCTCCCACACCTTCAACCTGCTGGACGCCCGGGGGGCCATCGGGGTCACCGAGCGCGCCCGCTACTTCGCCCGCATGCGGGAGCTGGCCCGCCAAGTGGCCACCCTCTACCTGCAACAGCGAGAGCGCCTGGGCTATCCCTTCCTCCGGAAGGCGCCCGCCCCGCCACCTCCCGAGCCCATGCCGCCTCTCCCCACGGTCGAGGAGGCGGAGGATCTCCTGCTGGAGATCGGCACAGAGGAGCTGCCCGCGCGGGATCTGGAGGCGGCCCTGGCCCAGCTGGCCGAGAACGCCCCCGCCATGTTCGCGGAGGCCCGGCTGGAGTATGCGTCGATGGAGGTCCATGGAACGCCGCGCCGGCTGGTCCTCTACGTCCGCCGCCTGCAACCCCGCACCCGCGCGATCGAGACCTGGGTGAAGGGCCCGCCGGCCCACGTGGCCTTCGACGCCGAGGGCCATCCCACCCCCGCCGCCCTCGGCTTCGCCCGGGCCCAGGGCATCCCGGTGGAGGCCCTGACCGTGCGGGAGCTCCCGGAGGGCCGCTACGTGGGTGTGATCCGGCGGGCCGAGGGGCAGCCGACCCCCGCTGTCCTGACGGAGCTGCTCCCCCGGCTCATCGCCAGCCTGAAGTTCGAGATGAGCATGCGCTGGAACCGCAGCGGGGTGGCCTTCTCCCGGCCCATCCGCTGGCTGGTGGCCCTCTACGGGCGCGAGGTGATCCCCTTCGAGTTCGCCGGCGTCCGCAGCGGCCGCGAGACCCGCGGGCCCCGTCCTCGGGGCTCGCCGGTCCTCCGCCTGGCCCAGGCCGCCGACTACTTCCCCACCATGCGTCGAGCCCGTATCGTGCTCCCGGTGGCGGAGCGGCAGGCGCGGATCCGCAAGGAGCTGGAACGGCTGGCCGCGGAGGTGGGCGGGACGGTCCCGGAGGACCCGGAGCTTCTGGCCGAGGTGGCCAACCTGGTGGAGACGCCCACGGTGTTGCGGGGCCAGTTCGACCCTGAAGCCCTCCGCCTGCCCGCCGAGGTCCTGATCACGGTGATGCGCAAGCACCAGCGTTACTTCCCGGTGCTCGGGCCCGATGGGCAGCTCCTCCCCTACTTCCTGGCGGTGCGCAACGGCGGACGGCGCGGGCTGGAGCAGGTGCGCCAGGGGAACGAGGCGGTGTTGCGGGCCCGCTTCGCCGACGCGGCCTATTTCTTCGACCACGACACCCGCCAGCCTCTGGAGGCCTTCCTCCCCCGCCTGGCCACCCTGACCTTCGAGGAGCGGCTGGGTTCGATGCTGGATAAGACCCGCCGCCTGGAAGCCCTGGCTCCCCGCATCGGCAAGATGCTCGGGCTGGACGCCGAGGAGATGGGGCTCCTCGCCCGGGCGGCGCATCTGTGCAAGGCGGACCTAGCCACCCAAATGGTTATCGAGTTCACCGAGCTGCAGGGGGTGATGGGGCGGGAATACGCCCGCCGGTGCGGCGAGCCGGAGGGAGTGGCGACCGCCATCTTCGAGCACTACCTCCCCCGCTTCGCCGGCGACGCTCTTCCCCAGACCCGGCCGGGGATCGCCCTGGGCCTCGCCGACCGGCTGGACTCCCTGGTGGGGTTGTTCGCGGTGGGGCTGGCGCCCTCCGGCTCCGCGGATCCCTACGGCCTGCGCCGGGCGGCCGCCGGCCTGATCCAGATCCTCACCGCCCACGGCCTGCGGTTCTCCCTCTCCCAGGGTCTGGCCGCCGCGGCAACCGTCCAGCCGGTGCCGGTGACTCCCGAGATCCTGGAGGAGGTGCGAGCCTTCCTCATCGGCCGGCAGCGGGCCGCCCTCCAGGAGGCCGGCTATCGCTACGATGTCATCGAGGCGATCCTCGCGGTCCGGGGCGACGATCCGGCGTGGGCAGCGGAGAGCGTTGCCTCACTCCAGCGGACAGTGGAGCGGCCCGACTGGTCACGCCTGCTGGCCGCTTACAGCCGGTGCGTGCGCATTCTGCGCAAAGCCCGGTCCGAAGGGAGCGAGCCGGCCCCGGGGGTGGATCCCGCTCGCTTTGAGAGCGATGTCGAACAGGCGCTGTGGGAGGCCGTGCGCGCCGCCCGGGAGCAGGTGGGCCCGGAGAGCCCCGTGGAATCCCTGGTCGCCGCCCTGGAGCGTCTGGCCTCCCCCATCGATCGGTTCTTCGAAGAGGTCCTGGTGATGCACGAAGCGGAGGCCCTCCGCCGCAACCGCCTAGCCCTGCTCCAGGCCATCGCCGACCTGGCCGACGGGATCGCCGATCTCAGCCGGCTGGAGGGCTTTTGAAACTCCCAGATGAGGCAGGGAGGCAGCCATGCAAGTCCGCGTTCTTACCGCTATTATTCGCAAAGGAGAGGATATCTATGTTGCAGAATGTCCAGAAGTGGGAACGGTCAGTCAAGGTTACACCATCGAGGAAGCCCTTGAAAATCTGAAAGAAGCAACAGAGCTTTATCTCGAAGAGTTTCCCATCCCCGATGTTCCTCATCCTCTTCTGACTACATTTGAGGTCGCTATCAATGTCTAAATTACGACGTGTGTCTGGAGAAGAGGCCATTCGTGCTTTAGAAAGATTAGGATTTGTGAAAGTAAGACAGAAAGGCTCCCATGTGATCCTTAAAAAGAACACACCGGAGGGAGATATCGGTTGTGTAGTTCCGTTGCATCGAGAGCTCGCGATTGGAACCCTTCGAGGCATCCTTTGACAGGCCAGGGTAACGCCGGAGGAATTCATGGAGAACCTGGAGTAATTGGGTTTATGGCGGAATCATGAAACATGAAAACGCTTCCCGGGATCGTTAATACGCCCCCTCCCCCATGATCACCCGGGGGATGGTGCGCAGAATGATCTCCAGGTCCAGCAGCGGGGACCAGTTCTCGATGTAGTAGATGTCCAGGAGGCACATCTCGTCGAAGGTGAGGTCGCTGCGGCCGGAGATCTGCCACAGCCCTGTCATCCCCGGGATGGCGGACAGGCGCTGGCGCTGCCAGGGCTTGTAAGCCTCTACCTCCGAAGGGACCGGCGGGCGCGGTCCCACCAGGCTCATCTCCCCCTTGAGCACATTGACCAGCTGGGGCAGCTCGTCCAGGCTCAGCCGGCGCAGGATCCGCCCCACCCGCGTCACCCGCGGATCGTTGCGGATCTTGAAGAGGGGGCCGCTGGCCTCGTTCAACGCCCGCAGGCGCTCCTGCTCCTGCTCCGCCCCCACCCGCATGGTGCGGAACTTATACATCGTGAACAGACGGCCGTCCTTCCCCACCCGCACCTGCCGGAAGATCACCGGCCCGGGCGAATCCAGCCGGATGGCCAGGGCGATCAGGGCCATCAGGGGAGCCGCGAGGATCAGCAGGACCGTGGCCAGGATCAGATCCATCGCCCGCTTGATGCGGAACTGCCAGGGCGAAAAACGCGCCTCCCGGATCCCGATCAGGGGGATCCCATCCAGGTCCCGCACGTCCAGGCGGCTCAGGGTGAGCTGGAAGGGATCGGGGACGATGCGTACAGGGACGCGATGGGCTTCGCAGTGTTGCACCACCTCCTGGATCCGATCGTAGAAGGCCAGGGGGAGGGTGATGATCACCTCATCGACCGCCTCCTCCCGCAGGACCCGCGGCAGGTCCTCCAGGGTGCCCCGGGCACGGAAGGGGCCGATGTCCGTGCGGGCCTTCTCCGGGTCATCGTCCACAAACCCGATGATCCGGTAGCCCAACTCCGGGCGGGCCAGGGCGGCCCGCATCACCGCTCTCCCCAGATCCCCAGCCCCGACGATCAGGGCGCGCACCACCCCGAGGCCCCGCCGGCGCAGCATCCGCTCGACCCGGCTCTCCAGGAGCCGTAGGGCTCCCAGCATCCACACCACCAGGAGGGCGGCCTCCAGAAACATCAACCGGGAGTAGAAGAGAGACTGAGAGAAAAAGACCACGGCCATGAGCACCAGGGTGCTCTTGGCCACTGCGTTGAGGACGCGATACATCTCCTCCAGCCAGGGCGCCCCCATCTGAGGCGGATACACCCGGTCCAGGCGGAAGGTCACCAGCAGCAGGACCGTCCAGGCGATCTGGAAGGGGATATAGGCGGAGAACGGCGCGTCGAAGGTGATCTCCCGGAACCACTCCCACCGGTAACGCATGAAATACGCCAGGACGAAGGCAGCCTGGATCACCATCAGATCCAGGCCGATCCGAAGCCACTTCCATCCCCGCGGAACCTTTCGATCTCCCATCGCGCTCCGAATCCGTGATCGCCCGACGTCCGAATTCCCTGTATATTGTAAGGCGCACTATCTTCTAACCTACCAGAGAGTTCTCACATCGTATCGAGTAATATTGAGATCAGCAGTAAGAATGACGAGATGCTCCAATTTGGCTTGCGCAATCAATAAACGATCGAAGGGATCTCGGTGATATGCTGGGAGAAAAAGACATAAAGGGCATGATGAACGCGGACAGGAAGTTCTTCAATTTCATTCAATGTCATTTGTTCTAGAACAAAATCCATGGGCTGATCTGGCAATTTCAATCTTCCCAGCTGGGACTTAATGGCGATCTCCCAACCACTTGCCGCGCTGAGATAGAGGCGATTCCTGCGATCACTTATATGTTCGCGGGCCCTATCAGAGAGATGCGGGTCATCTGTGATCCACCAGAGAAAGACATGCGTGTCAAGCAGCAGCCTCATTGATCGAACTCCGTGATGATTGATTCGGGTAGGGGCGCATCGAAGTCCTCACGGATCCAGATCTTTCCCTTTGCGCTGCCTGGCATACGCCGGCCCGGCTTTTCCTCCTCGATCGGAACCAGCCGTGCGATCGGTTTGCCGGCTCGCGTGATGATGATTTCTTCTCCCTCCTGAACGCGATGAAGGAGCTCATGCAAACGGGTCTTGATGGCGCGGACGCTAACCTGCACCGGCATGGATCACCTCCCATGTAGCCCCAGCCCTTCGGCCGTTCATAACCCCTTCGATTATAACTCTATTCCCTATCCCTCGGCCTGAGCAGCGAGCCGGAGCCGGGGCCCTCCGCCCCGTTTAGGAGCCTTCGATACAGCCGCACGGTGGCGGCGGCGGTGGCCTCCCAGGTGAAGCGGGCGGCGCGGGCCAGGCCCCGGGCCCGCAGGGCCTCCCGGAGCGCCTCATCCCGTAATAGGGTAGAAAGCCCCTCGGTCCAGGCCTCCTCATCCATCGGGTCCACCAGCAAGCCCGCCTCGCCCACCACTTCGGGAAGCGAAGCGGCCCGCGCCGCGATCACCGGGGTCCCGCAGGCCATCGCCTCCAGCGGAGGCATCCCGAACCCCTCATAGCGGGAGGGATAGGCGAAGACCGTGGCTGCGTTATACCAGAAAGGAAGCTCCTCATCGGGGATGAACCCCACCCACCGTGCCCGCCCCTCCCGCTCCAGCTCCCGCAACCGGGGGAGAAAGGCGGGCTTCCAGCCTTTGCCCCCGACCAGGATCAGCGGGACCGGCGGGAAGAGGCGGGCGACGGCCTCCAGCAGCACCCCGAGGTTCTTGCGCGGCTCCAGGGTGCCCACATACAGGATGAACCGCTCCGGCAGGCCCCGGCGCGCCCGGAAGGCGGCCACCTCCTCCGCCGGCAAGGGCCGGAACCGGGGATCCACCCCCGGGTAGGCCACCGCGATCCGCTCCGGCGGAAGGCTCCAGCGGCGGATCAGATCCTCCCGGGCCGCCTGGGAGATCGCCAGGATCCCTGCCGCCCGCCGGCAGGTCCATCGGGTGAACATCCGCAGATACAGCCGGTTCGCTGCCCGGAAGGCCTCCGGGTAAAGGAGGAAGCTGAGGTCGTAGACGGTGACCACCACAGGCAGGCGGGCCGCCAGCGGCGCCACGAAGGCCATCGCGTGCAACAGCTCCCAGCTCCCCCGAGCCAGGCGCAGCGGCAAAACCAGCTGCTCCCACAGGATCCGGACGAAAGGCTGATGGGTAGGCCAGGACGTGCGAACCCACCGGATCCTGGGGACCTCCGGGGGGATGGCCCGAGGCCCGATGAAGGCGGTGAAGGCGATCTCCGGGGCAGCCTCCGGCAGGCGCCGCAGGACCTCATAGAGATAACGATGGATCCCGGCGCTACGGTAGGAGGCCTCGCCGGCCAGCAACTGCGCGTTCAGCGCGACGCGTCGCATGACGGCTCCGGAAGCGATCCCGCGTTCCCTCCCATCACCCGGTGATAGAGGGCGACGGTGGCCCGGGCGATCCCCGCGTGGGTGAACCGCTCCAGGACCCGGGTCCTTCCCCGCTCGCGGAGCGCCGCCCGCAAATCGGGATCCCTCATCACCCGACGCAGCGCCGCCCGCAACGCCTCCGGATCGCCCTCCGGGAACACCAAGCCGGCGTCCCCGATCACCCATGGGATCTCCCCCGCGGAAGAGCCGATGACCGGGACGCCGCAGGCCATCGCCTCGATCAGCACCCGGCCGAACTGCTCCGTCCAGTTCGGCCGGGTTCGAGAGGGCAGCACCAGGACGTCCAGACCTGCGTAGACCTCCGGCATCCGGGTCGAGGGGGAGGGCGGCTCGAAGGCGACGCGGTCCGCGATCCCCAGGTGCGCCGCGAGCTGCCGCAGGAAGGGGCCCGCCGGCCCGCTGCCGATGATCCGCAGCCGCCAGTCCCCCTCCAGCCCGGCCACTGCCTGCAACAGAAGGTCGATTCCTTTCTCCGGCACCCAGCGTCCGACGTATCCGATGGTGAACGGCCGCGGGGGGCGCGGGGAAGCCGGCCGGAAGGACTCGGGATCCACCCCGAACTGAGGGATCACCGCCATCAAGCCGGCGTAGCCCTTGGCCCGCCAGACCCGCGCGGCCGTCTCGCTGCCGGCGATCAGGAAGTCCGCCGCCCGCAGCACCGCGCGCTCCCACCATCGAAAGGGTGGCGGATACCGGCGCAAGAGGTTCTGCCAGGAGAAGACGCCAACGCGGATCCCCAGACCCTTCGCCAGACGGACCGCGTGATAGGTGGCCAGGTTGTAGGGCTCCTCTTCGATGTGCAAAAGGTCCGGCCGCAGGGCGCGGAGGCGCCGGCCCAGATACGGGTAAAAGTGAAGATGGAAATGCCCGTTGAAAGCGATGGGCTCCACCAGCAACGTATAGCCCCGGGTGTGCGCCCGCTCCAGAGGAAGCACCCCCCGCTCATCCCGCCAAGCAGGCGGGACCAGGACGATGAGCTCAATCCCCTCGTGGCGAGCGATCTCTTCCGCCTTGCGCTGGTAGGCGCCCACCACCAGGGCTTTGGAGAGCAGCACCACTCGCATCACCGTCTTCTGCCGTTCCCGATCCCGCCGGCTCAATCCCTATCCCATGCGGTGAGCATGTCCAGGCGCTGGGCGATCTCCTCGGGCAGGGACCAGCCCACCGCGCTTAGAAGCTCCTGGAGCTGCTCCACCGTGCTGGCCCCGATGATGGGGCTGGTGACGGTCGGGTTGCGCAGCAGCCAGGCCAGGGCCACCTGGATATAGATATCCGCTGTGTCGACGAAAAGGTTGACAGTAGCTGCCATCTTTGTTATCATTTGCCTCGGCGGCAGGGGGCGGCGGGCGGTCCGAGAGCGGCGAGAACCAAGCCGCACAGCCTGAAACCGGAACCCGACCCGGACGGGCTGGCCACCCTCAACGGCCCTACCGGGAGTTCCCCGGGAAGTGACGCCTGTGGAGATCCCTCTGGCGGCGGAACGGGCACCGCCCGGTCTACGAGCCATGGGTCGATGAAGCAGGAAGCAGCCCGTCATGAGGTTTCGCCCCAAGCGGGTGAAATCCATGACGATGCGCTGCGGAACGGTGCGATACTCCATGGCGCATCCCCCGCAGGAATGGTGTCCGGAAGCTCAGCGCCACGCCGCCCTCACGCCATGGCCCGCTCACCCGGTCCGCTCCACCCGCACGCTCTGGTCCCCGAAGGAGCCTGCTTGCGGACCGCGCGTTAGGACGGCTCGCCAGATCTCCGGGATCGTCATCACCCGGCCGGACCGATCCAGGCACAGATGTTTCGTCCAGCCGGTGGCCAGGCGCTGGCCGGTGTCGGCGTTGTAGACCGCGTAGCCGAAGGTGATCGAGCGGCTGCGGATCTCCTCCACCCATGTCCGGACGGTGACCCGATCCCCGTAGCGGGCCGGGGCTTCGTAACGGGCGTGGGCCTCGGCCACCGCGAACAGCGCCCCGCTGCGCTCGATCTCCGCGTAGTCCGCCCCGCAGGCCCGCATATACTGGCTTCTTCCCTCCTCGAACCAGATCAGATAAGCGCTGTGATGCACCAGGCCCATCTGATCGGTCTCCGCATACCGCACGTAGAACGTCGTGGCCACCACCGGCCGATCCACCGGGCTCCTCCTGAAGCAGGGTCATCCGGAGCATCGACGCGCGCCCGTGCGGCGGGCCTCACCGCCGCTCTTAGAGGAATGAGAGTTCCCTCCGGGAGGAGGGAGCAGCGGCGCGGCGCCCCTCCTTTACGGGCCGGCCCCCCGCGAAAGCTCTCCGATCTCCCGGATGGAGAGGAAGATCAGCAGCGCCAGCAGGAAGGCGAAGCCGATGAGATGCACCACCTGCTCCCGGCGCGGATCCAGACGCCGCCCTCGAACGGCCTCGATGAGCACGAACAGGATCCGCCCGCCGTCCAGGGCCGGGATGGGCAGGAGGTTGGTGAAAGCGATGGCCAGGCTGATCAGGGCGATGAAGGTGAGGAACACATAGGCGGAGCCCACCTCCACGCTGGTCCGCAGCGCCTCCCCCGCCTCTGCCCCGATGCGGACAGGGCCGGCGGGCTGGAGGACCTGGGCCGGGACCAGGCCCAGGAGGATGCGGGCCGGCAGGCTGAACAGCTGCGCCGTCAACGCCCCGAACATCACCGTCCCGCGGGCCATCGCCTCCCCGAGCCCGAACCGCTGCATCCGGCTGTAATCCGGGACCGAGGCGATGATCACCCCCATCGCGCCCTGGCCCGGCGGCGGATCCGGCCGCACGTATACGGATACTTCCTGCACGCCCTGCGCCCGCTGGATCCGCAAGGTCACCGTGCGTCCCTTCCGCTCCTGCGCCAGCCGCCGCACATCCTCGGTGCGCTCCACCGGCACGCCATCCAGCGCCAGGATGACATCCCCGGCCTGGAGCCCGGCCTGGGCGGCCGGGGAACCGGTGGCCACGCCCTCCACCCGGACCTGGGAGGAGGGCACGCCGAGCAGGAAAATCAGGATGAGCACCCCCCAGGCCAGGGCCATGTTCATCAGGGGCCCGGCGGCGAGGATCAGCAGGCGCCAGGGCCACGGCCGGGCGGCGAAGCCCTCCGGGATCCCCGGATCCTCCTCGCCCCGCAGCCGCACGAAGCCGCCGAAGGGGATCGCGTTGAGGGTGAGCAGGGTCTCCCGCCACCGGCCCAGGATCAGCAGCCGGGGTGGGAAGCCGAACCCGAACTCCTCCACCGCCACCCCGGCCAGCTTCGCCGTCAGGAGATGCCCCAGCTCGTGGACGAAGATCAGCGGGCCCAGCGCCAGCAAGAACCCCAAAACACCCCACGGCATCGTGATCACCGGCTCCGTCATCGCTCCCCCCAATCGAAGTTCCCCGCCGGATACGACCTTCCCTCAGGTCTCGCCGAGGATCTGATCCACGGGGACGTGCAGGTCCGGCAGCTGGAGCGGCGTGATGACCTCCCCCCGCCCCACCACCCGCACCTCTCGATATCCCTCTCCCTCCGGCCCCCGATACACCTCCACCACGCCCCGCCCAAGATCCACCACCCACACCTCAACCACCCCATACCGCGCATACAGCGGCACCTTCACCCCCCGATCATACCCGGCCGAATGCTCCGCCACCTCCACGATCAGCAACACATCCTCCGGCCCCGGATGCTCCGAAGCGTAGAAATCCTCCCGCGGCCGCAGCAACGCCACATCCGGCTGCGGCTCCGAACGCCGCCCCAAACGAATGGGGTTCTGAACGCTGACGATGGCGCGCCCACCAACTCGTTGGGAGAACCAGTGGCTGATCCGGTTGACGCACCCAGCGTGCCGGCTTCCGATGGGGCTCATCTCGACGATCTCTCCCTCGATGAGTTCCACCCGGTCATCCTCGGAGAGGATCCCCGCCTCCGCCATCCGGTGATACTCCTCCACCGTGAACAGACGCTTCAGCAACTCCACCCCCATCGTTCCCCCTTTCCCTCAGGAGGTCTCACCGAGGATCTGGTCCACGGGGACGTGCAGGTCCGGCAGCTGGAGCGGCGTGATGACCTCCCCCCGCCCCACCACCCGCACCTCTCGATATCCCTCTCCCTCCGGCCCCCGATACACCTCCACCACGCCCCGCCCAAGATCCACCACCCACACCTCAACCACCCCATACCGCGCATACAGCGGCACCTTCACCCCCCGATCATACCCGGCCGAATGCTCCGCCACCTCCACGATCAGCAGCACATCCTCCGGCCCCGGATGCTCCGAAGCGTAGAAGTCCTCCCGCGGCCGCAGCAACGCCACATCCGGCTGCGGCTCCGAACGCCGCCCCAGACGGATGGGATCCTGGACGCTCAGGATCGCCCGGCCGGCCACCTGAGCCGGCAGGAACAGGTTCAGGAGGCGCTTCACTGCCGCCGCGTGCCGGCTTCCGATGGGGCTCATCTCGACGATCTCCCCCTCGATGAGTTCCACCCGGTCATCCTCGGAGAGGATCCCCGCCTCCGCCATCCGGTGATACTCCTCCACTGTGAACAGACGCCGCTCCACGCGAACATCCATAGGGACCTCCTTTCATGGGCCTCCCTCGGGCGGCAGGATTCGGGCCCCGCCGCCGGGGCCGCTGCGCAGCACCCGAAGCACCCCGGGCACCCTCTGGGCCCGCCGGGCCACCTCCTCCACGGCCTCCGCGGGGCAGAGCAGATGGACGTTCGGTCCGGCGTCCAGGGTGAAGGCCACCGGCAGCCCCTCCTCCCGCCAGCGACGGGCTGCCTGCAACACGATCAGAGTGGCCGGCTCCCAGTAGAACAGGGGCGGTCGGGAGGTCATCATCACCGCGTGCATCCAGATGGCGTCCGTCTCCACGATCTCCGCCAGGGCCTCGAAGTCCCGCCGCAGCACGGCCTCCCGACAGCGGGCCACCCGCTCCGGCGCGGTCGCCACCCGCGGTCCATGAAGGGGGCTGGTGGCCGCCCGGCGGTGCCCCTCGCTGGACCCCACCGCCTTGTGCTGCTCGCTGACCACAGCGATCACGTCCCACAGGTCCCAGTGCTCCGGTGGGGCCACGCTATAAGCATAGGAATCCTCATGGTGCTCGCCGGCCACCCACTCCACGAATCCTGGGGGCACCGAACGGCACGCCGAACCGGAGCCCAGGCGGGCGAGGGTGGACAGGTCTCGCTCGGAGAGCCGCAGATCCAGGGCGGCGGACGCCGCAGCGGCCAGGGCGGCGAAGGCCGCCGCCGAGGAGGCCAGCCCCACGCCGGGCGGGATGTCCGTGATGGACTCCACCACGGCGCGGCCCCGGAACCCGGCCATCCTTCGCACGTGATCCAGGAACGCCGAGACCCGTTCCCGAGCCGGCCCCTCCACCGGCACGCCGTTCACGAACAGGAGATCCAGCCCTTCTTCTTCCTGGAATGTCACCGTGGTGATCGTGCGCAACCCTCCCAGGTTCATAGAGAACGAGGGATTGGCCGGGAGCCGGAGGCGCTCATCCCGGTTCCCCCAGTATTTCACGAAGGCGATGTTCGGGTGGGCCAGGGCGGTGGCGCGACGCGCCATCTCCCGCGTCCGTCGAGCTGAGATCCGTCGCCTCAGTCTAACATCATCCCGGCCGGGGGCTCAAACTTCCGCCGGCCGCCGCTACTCCAGGGGGATCCCGGGAAGCAGGATGGAGGAGGCAAGGGGGAGGATCCCGCATGTCACCATAATCTCTTCATCGCCAAACCGGGTATCGCTCCACGCTGCGCAGATGCGATCCCCCCGGACATCCAGACCCCAGTAATCCCCGGGCGCCGGGCTGATGGGCGGCACAGCCTGATTCAGATCGAAGGAGCGCGTGCTCACCCGGAAGGGCAGGCTCCAGGTCCGCCCGCCGTCCGGAGAGTAAGCATAGAAGGCATCGAAAAGCCGGTTCCGGGGATCCCCGCGGCGGTCCAGCCAGAACAGATGCACCCATCCCCGCGCGTCCGTCCGCACGATGGGATGGGCGGCGTCTCCTGGGGCGGCGAAAGGCCGGCTCAGCGTCCAGGTGCGACCGCCGTCCTCGCTGCGGGCGAAGGCCACCTCCGTGCCCATGGCCTCCTGAGGGGATCCCTCCGTCCAGGCCACATACAGCCGGGCCGGATCCCGGGGGTCCGCCGCGGCGCTGGGCAGCGTGTAAAGCCGCCACCGATCGTAAGCGCGGACAGGGCTGGGGGGCTGAAGGACCGGAGCGACATTCCGCGGAGCGGAGAAGGAAGCCCCTCCATCAAAGGACGTGACCACCCGAATCCATCCGGGCGTGGTGGGCGACATCGGCTCCACGTAGAAAAGATGAACGGCCCCATCGGCCCCCACCACCGGCATGGCCCCCTGCACCCCCTCCCCCTCGGCCGCGGTCACCGGGCGGGACCATGAAAGGCCGCCGTCTTCGGAGCGGACCACCCACAGCACGTCGGCGTGCATGGGCCGCCAGGCCACATACAGGCGCCCGTAGTAGGGGCTGGTGGGATGGGCGTCGCGGGCCAACCAGGGCTTATCATCGAGGATCGTCGATGGATCCGAGATGATCGTCACAGCGTCCCGCCAGGTGCGCCCCCCGTCATCGGACCAGGTCAGGAACAACCCGTGATGGCGGTAAGCGGGCGTCCCGGCGCCCAGGGCCAGCACGTAGAAACGCCCTTCTTCTGTAGCCAGGGCGACCGGATCGCTCTGGCGGGTGATGGTGGGGGGCAGGCCGGGGAAGGGGATCTGGATCGGCCAGGAGCGTCCTCCGTCAAAGGAAACGTAGATCCAGACCTCACGGGTGATGTCCTGGGTGCGGCGGAAGTCCTTGGCTGCCACCACCAGATTTCGGAGGTCGCGGGGGTGGATGGCCAGGCTGGGTTCCTGCTGGGCGAAGCCGCTCCGATCGGTGTTGGCCACCGTGTTGGGACCCCACAGGGGCGGCGGGAGCATCGTGGCCTCCCCCTCCGCCCGGCGCATCGCGAGAAGCAGGCCCAGAAACAGAACAGCTCCCCCCAGCCCGGCCTTCAGCCATCGAAGCACGCGTCATCCTCCCTTCGAGGTCATCCATCATTCCCCAATTTCATCATACGACGGATCTTTTCGGATCCCGGAGGCCGAAGGGACATCCTCCGGCGCGTCCCTTCGCGAGGGCTTATCATGGAGGTGGATCTTCCACAGGGGGATCGGCATGGCTGAGATCGAGCTCATGGAAGCCCTGCCTTCGCCCACGCGGTTCCTTCAGGCAATAGGGGTTCCGCTTCCCATCCGGGCTGAGCTCGAGGAGCTGGAGGCTTGGTGGGAGGCGGAGGGGAAGGCCATCTCCGCGATGATCGATCGCATGGGCACGCCGTGGCTGCGCGCTTACGACCGCTTCGGCCACCGCATCGATGAGATCCTCTACCCGCCGGATTACCGGCGGATGCTCCTGCAGGGCTACCGGGCCGGCGCGGTCTGGCGGGCCTTCGAAGGGGAAGGGCTCGCCGCGACGTTCCTCATCGGATATGTAACAGCCTTCTATGACGCAGGCCTTTACTGCCCCTACACCGTCTCTCTGGCCACCGCCCTGGCCCTGCGCAAATACGGCGATCCCGCGCTTCAGGCGCGCTTCCTCCCACCTCTGCTCCGGCGGGACGGCGAGGTCTGGCAGGGCGCCACCTGGATGACCGAGGCCGGCGGCGGCTCGGATCTGGGGGCAACCGTGGAGACCGTCGCCCGGTCTGAAGGCGGACACTGGCGGCTGACGGGGGAGAAGTATTTCGCCAGCAACGCCGGGGCGGAGCTGGCCGTGGTCGCCGCCCGGCCTGAGGGCGCCCCCCGCACCGTCCGCGGCCTCGCCCTCTTCCTGCTCCCCCGCTACCGGGAGGACGGCGGCCTGAACTATCTCATTCGGCGTCTGAAGGATAAAATCGGCACCCGCTCGGTGCCCACGGGCGAGGTGGAGCTGCAGGAGAGCGAGGCTTACCTGCTGGGGCGCCCGGAGACCGGCATCTACGAGATCCTGGAGGTCCTCAATGTCTCCCGGGTCGCCAACAGCGTCGGCAGCGTCGCCCTGATGCAACGGGCCATCGCCGAGGCGCTGGCCTTCGCCGAGCGCCGCGTCGCCTTCGGCCGCCCCGTTCTCCACCACCCGCTGATGCGCCGCCAGTTCGCCGAGCGCATCCGCGAGCTCCAGGCCGCCTTCGCCCTGGTCTGGACGACGGTCCGTCTGCTGGAGGAAGTCTGGCCGGAACATCCTCCCTACTCGGAGCGCTATCACCTCTTCCGGCTGCTCACCCATCTGGCCAAATACTGGACGGCGGAGCAGGCGGTGCAGACGGCGAAGTGGGCGATGGAGGTCCACGGCGGGATGGGGGTGCTGGGGGAGTATCCGGTGGAGCGCTGGCTGCGGGAGGCCATGATCCTGCCCATCTGGGAGGGGACGCCCCACCGCCAGATCCTGGACGGGCTGGAGGCGATGGCGCGGAAAGGCGCCCACCGCGCGCTCTTCGCGTGGCTCGCCCCCCGGGCGGATCCTCAGGCGCTGGAGGAGATGGCCAGCCGGGTGGAAGCCCACCTCCAGCTCCCTTCCGAGGAGCAGGAAGCGCAGGCCGAGGCGCTGTTCCGGGATCTGGCCCGTTTCACGGCGGACACGCTCAGCCGGAGCTTTCCGGGCGGATGAAGCGGATTATGCCTTTACAATACGGCCGTCCCGCAGCCGCACCACGCGGTCCGACCAGGCGACGATCTCCAGGTTATGCGTGGTCACGATCACGGTCAGCCCCTGCTCCCGGTTTAAGCGCCGCAGCAGCTCTATGATCTCCTTCCCGGTCTGCGAATCGAGATTGCCTGTCGGCTCATCCGCCAGCAACAGCTTGGGATTCCCGATCAAGGCCCGGGCGATCGCCACCCGTTGTTGCTCTCCACCTGACAGCTGTCCGGGCAGGTGGCGCATTCGATTCTCCAATCCAACTGCCTCCAGCAGCGCCCGGGCACGCTGCTCCAGATTGAACTTCAACTGACGCCGGTAGGGGATCAGCGGCAGCATCACGTTCTCCAGTGCGGTCAGGTCCGGGACCAGATGGAACAGCTGAAAGACAAATCCAATTCGCTCTCGCCGGAAATCCGCCAGCTGGTCTCCCCGAAGTGCCCCCAGATCGATCCCGTCCACCACCACTCGTCCCCGGGTCGGGCGATCGAGCGCCCCGATCAGGTTGAGCAGAGTGGTCTTGCCTGATCCGGAAGGACCTACGATGGCCAGGAACTCCCCCCGCTCCACCGTGAGAGAGATCTCCTGGAGGGCGGTCACCCGGATCGCGCCAGCGATATACTCCTTGGAGACGTCCTCTATCTGCACAAGCAGCTCCGCCATAGCTTTTCACTCCCCACGCATCACTTCCGCCGGTGGTATCCTGGCGGCCTGGATCGCCGGGTGCACGGCTGCGAAGATACCGATCCCGATCGCCAGCCAGGCCACCACAGGTCCCACCGCAAGCCAGATGGGAGGCAAAGCGCGATAGAGGGCCCAGAACGCCAGAGCGCCCCCCAGAACGCCCAGGGCCCCCCCTACCCCTCCCACGAGAAGGGCTTCCCGCAGGATCGCCTGGAACACGGTCCCATCACGCCAGCCAACGGCCTTCAACAGTCCGATCTCCCGGCGACGCTCCGCCACCCCCGCTCGCATGACCTCTGCGATCAAGAGCCCACTGAGCAGGAAGCCGATCCCAACCATTCCATAATGGAACCCGCGTATGTGAGTGTATACATATTCCCCGAGCAGGATTCCGTAGAGCTCTCCCCGGGTCGCAGAGCGAACAGCCAGGAGAAGCGCAGCCAGAGCCGCTGATACCGCCAGCGCCGTCAGAACCATGGCTGTTCGTACTGGCCGCCGCAGCAGGTGGCGCAACCCATAGCTCCAGAGGGACAGTGAACCGAGGGCCAGCCCCCGGCCGCTGATCTCCCCCAGCTGCATCACGGTAACAGGAGGCAGACGGGCGGCCCGCCAGGCCGGATACAGTCCCCCACTCAGATAAAGCACGAGGCCCAGCAACAGCGCCAGCCCGCTGCGTTCTACAGGCACGTCCATTCGCATGGCCTTCACAGCCAGCGCTGTAAGCCCCAATCCCAGCACCCCTGCCAGCATGCCTTGCAGGATGGCGGTCCCCAGCATCACCCGGAACACCGTGCGGGTCCGCCAGCCCACCGCCTTCAGGATCCCTAGCTCCCGTGTGCGTCCCAGGACTGCAAGCATCTGGCTGTTCAGGAGGAACAGCCAGGCCACCAGGAACACGACCCCCGACAGGATCAGATCCGCTCGACGGAATCCCCGGGAGACCCTCGTGGTGACGCCCTTCTGCACCCAGAGCTCCTCAGCCCATCCGATCCCGGGGAGATGCACAAACACTCGACGAGGCGAGGCCCCCACCATAATATCCACCTCCAGACCGGTGCGCCGCACGATCTCCTCCGCCACCCGCTGAATACGAGCCTGGGCCTGAGGGTCTAGTCCCTGCACGTCCACCACCACTCGAATGGCGCTGATGCAATCCTCGCGTCCGAGCAGAAAGCAGGCCCCCTCCAGCGTGGTCAGGGCCGTGGGTGGGGTGGTGAGATAGCCCCGCCAGTTGAAGCTCGGCCGAAGCATTTGGGGAGGATGGATTGGAACCCCATCCTCCCGATATTTCAGGATCACAGGAGGCAAAAAGTAGGTCTCAAAGGGAAGACGGTTCAGGGTGGAGCGAACATGCTCCTCCAGCTCCTGCGGGGAAAGAGGATAAGTGGTGCCGATAGGGATGTTCCGGAGGATACGGGGTGTTGCGTAGAAAAGCTCCTCGCTGTTGAATTCCCCTACGGGGACCAGATACATCTCGTTGAACTCCGGCCGCGTGCAGTATGGCGTGGTGTGCTTCAGAGAATCCCGGAAGACCAGCTCCCCTCCCCGGGTCCCGATCGGAACAGCCTCAACGGCAATGGTCCCTTCAGGCAGGAAAGGAGGGAGCGGAACCTCTCGATAACGGATCGGAGCTGGCAGGTCAAAGGAACATGGTTCCGGGTTGGGCGCATACACAAGCTGCGTGGCCCCACCCGGGCTGATCACCTCCAGAAAATGATTGGGAAGCAAATCCGGATCCTGGGCCCGGAAGATGCGCGCCCACACCTGCTCGTTTGTCCCCTCCCGGTAGATCTCAACAGTATGGGTGATGACGAAGGCAGAGTGACGGTTAAGCAGCATCGGGAAAGCGATCACGGTGCCCTTCTGGAGACCCTCGGAGTAATACTCCCGCCGCTGGGGAACATGCGAGAGGAGCTTTGAGATGGCCGCCGTGTTCTCCAAATAGCTGCTGCCTCGCCTCAGTGCCGCATTAAGGCCGGTCAGGCTGGCTTCCGCCTCCGGATCTATCCCCGCCAGGAAAAGAATCCAGGTTTCCCTGGGAGCGATCGGGAAGGAAAATGAATATGCTAGCCGGAAATCCGCCCACATCTCTGGATCTGGACGGACTTCCCCAACAAGGGTATCGGTATAGACGTGCTCTTGAATCCCATCGAACAGGCGCTGAGTTCGCTCGATGCGATATCGCCCCAGGTATTGCTCCGGGTGATAGCGCGGCTGGCTCATGTAGAGCATGTCGATGACCAGCGGGGTGGTGGCCCGATAACCCACCATGGCCACCGGTGCTGCGAGGACCACACCGGGGATCGAGCGGATGGCCTCCAGCTGAGCCCGGGTGATGCCCCCCACCGCTCCGCTGAGAAAGTTGGCATGAACGAGGTTGTATTTCTCTTCGAGGATCGAACGGGATCCCCGAGGGCGAACCAGGATATCATAAGAGGACCGCCAGTAATAAGCCAGGATGCGATCGCTGGTGACCTGCAAAGTGTTGGAGGCGGAGAGAAAGAGAACCAGGCCAGCAGCGATCGACAGCAGTCCCAGAACGCTCGAACCCCGAGGGGTCCCCCACCGCCGGAAGCGAATCCAGAGCCATCCCATGCACCCTTTCCTCTCGGATCGGAAGCTCCACAACCCCTGATCTCCCCAGGAAGGATCGTCAACAGGGGATGCCCGTTCGACGCCAGTTTCCACACCCGCAGATATTTCCCCACCAGCAGTTGTTCCCGCTACAGCACCACTGACGAAGAAGATCCCCGATCCACAGCACCTGCCCACCGCTGGGATCCGGGCGGCATTCTGAGCATGCGTTGCTCTGGTAGACTGCGCAATCGCAAACCGCAGTGGGTTGGGGGGGCATTGTAGAGGCATGGGCCTTGGATTTGGATGGAAGCCGGAAGGGTGAAACCAGGAAGGCAACCAGGATCCCACTCCCGAGCTTCCGGAGCATCTCCCGCCGTCCCCAATCCACGTCCAGCACTGGTCCACCGAAGCGGGCCACGGCCTGGGCCACCCGCCACGCCCGCGCCGGGCCCAGGACCTGCACCAGGCGCCAGCGCATCGCCAGACCCGTGAAGACCCGTATCTGCTCCCCTTCGATCTCCAGGAGCATCGGCTCCCAGCGCCAGTTGGGGTGAGCCTGGTTCAGCAGGGCCTGGACCTCGGGCTCCCGTAGCGATCGCACCCCCAGCCGCCCGCCGCTCAAGGCCTCCACCTCCCGGGCCAGGGCGGTGCACACCGCACACCCGCTGTCAAAGAGAAGATATCGTTCGGTCATGGCCTTGCCTCCCTGGAAGGGGTTCCACTTCTCATCTTATCCCCTTTGCCCTCGGCGCGCTTCCTCATTTTTGGAGGAACCCCTTCGGCGGCGATCCATCCTCCCAGATGCCCCATGCGCTGGCCGCAGGCCGTCTCCTGGCCCGGAAAGGCATTTGGGTATGCTGGGTGCCAGGGAAGTGGTGGAAGCAGCCCGCGCCGCAGGCCTCACGCGTATTCGGGTAGGGAATGCCTTTCTTCTGGATCTGCCTGCCTCGGGGGTCATGTAGCGCCTGAGCCCGGTGAAAAAGGCCAGATTCACAGCGGGAAGAGAAGAAACCACTGGCGATGCTTGTCAGGGCATTGGCCTTTTTTTGACGGTAAGACGCTCCAGAGCCAGAATGGCAACACCTTCCGCGGCTTGGACCGTGGCCTCCACACCCCTCACTATCCCGAGAGGGTGGGGTTCCGCCAGGCGCTCGATTCGCTCAGGAAGGGGGCGGATCGCTCCCGTTATCTGCCAGAGTGAGACACGGGCGTTTCGAAAATGGCCTTGAGGAAAGGAGCCTGACTGTGGATGAGCGCATCCTTCAGTTCATCCGCGCCCTTCGCGCCACCGGCGTTCGGGTCTCGGTCGCGGAGTCGGCCGACGCGCTGCGGGCGGTGGAGCAGGTGGGGGTGATGGATCGGGAGACCTTTAAAGCTGCCCTTCGCACGGCCCTGGTGAAGGAGGCCCGGGCGATCCCCATCTTCGAGGAGCTCTTCCCCCTGTTCTTCGGGCTGGGCGAGCCCCCCATGATGCCCGCGACGGGCGGTCTCTCCCCCCGGGATCAGCGGCTGCTGCAACAGGCGCTGCAGGCCCTGGCCCGTTTGTTCGGGCCCCAGATGGCGGAGCTGCTGCGCCGGCTGCTGGAAGGTCAGCCCTTCACGCCGGAGGAGCTCCAGGCCCTGGCCCGCTATGCCGGAAGCCGTCACATCCGGGAGTGGGCGGACCGCCAGGCCCTCGCCCGCTGGATGCAGCGAGGGGCGGGGCTGGACGAACGGCTGGAGGAAATGCTGCGGGCCCTCCTGCGGATGCTGGCGGAAGCCGGGATGGATGCGAACACGCTCCGGCAGCTGGAGGAACGGATGCGGGCCAACCGGGCCGCCCTGGTCCGCCAGATCCAGCAGGCGGCGGGGATGTCTGCCCTGGAACGCCTGGCCGAGCGCCCCCCGGAGCCCAGCGAGGCGGAGCTCCTGGAGCGCCCGTTCCACGCCCTGACCCCCACCGATCTCCACCGCATGCGCCAGATGGTCGCCCGCCTGGCCGCCCGTCTGCGCACCCGGGCCGCCCTGCGTATGAAGCGAGGGGATGGCCGCCGGCTGGACGCCAAGGCCACGCTGCGGGCTAACCTGCGCCACGCCGGCGTCCCCTTCGACCTGCGCTTCCGCCGGCGCCACCTCAAGCCCCGACTGGTGGTGCTATGCGACCTCAGCACCTCCGTGCGGCACTGTTCCGAGTTCTTCCTCCATTTGATCTATCTGCTTCAGGATCAGATCAGCCGCACGCGCAGCTTTGTGTTTATCGATGACCTGCGTGAGATCACGCCCATTTTCGCCGAGGAGCGGCCGGAGGAGGCCGTGCGCCGGGTGCTCCGGGAGAACCCGCCGGGGTATTACAACACGGACCTGGGGACCAGCCTGGCCACCTTCTGCCGCAGCCACCTGGACGCCCTGGACCGGAAGACCACGGTGATCATCGTGGGAGACGGGCGGAACAATTACAACGATCCCCGCCTGGATTGCTTCGAGGTCATCCGTCGTCGAGCGAAACGCATCCTCTGGTTCAATCCAGAGCCCCGAGCGCTCTGGGGCACCGGCGACAGCGACATGCTCCTCTACGCCCCGCTCTGCGCGGCGGTCCACCAGGTCCAGAACCTGGCGGAGCTGACGGAAGCCATCGACCACCTGTTCGAGCGGGGCGGCGCGTAGCGGCCGCGACGCGACCCTCCCTCAGATCCCCGTGACCAGCGAGGTCAGCGTGCGCTCCACCCCCTCGATGGTCTGGATCTTCTCGGTGATCACCCGGCCTAAGGCCTGCAGGTCGGGCGCCTCGATCAGGGCGATCACGTCGTAAGGTCCGGTGACCACCACCGCGGATTTCACCTCGGGAAGCCCGCGCAGGGCCTCCGCCACCGCGCTGGGCTTGCCCATCGCCGCCTGGATGAACACATAGGCCTGGACCATGGAAGCCCCCCTTCTCCCGAGATACCGATCCCTCTTAAAGCCCCGAGAGCCACACTTCGACCGTCCCGCCCACCGTCAGCCAGGAATCCTCGATCAGCAGGACCCGGAGGGTGGCGTTCAGGTGGGCCATGGGATGCACCTGCCCGGTCCAGAGGATCGAATCCCCGATGTTCCGGTAGGGGTAACCGGGAAGGCCTTCCAGGCGCGCCCGCCCATCCTCCTTCCCCCGATAAACGATCGAGGTCCCGGGGATCACGCCGTCCCGGGGCACGCGATAAGTGACCGGGGCGGTGAAGCGCACCGCCGCCTTCTCCGGCAGCGGTCCCATCCGCGGCTGCGCCTCCCGGATCTCAACATGGACGGTGCCGATGGCATGGAGGGCGCGTTCATCATAGGAGTAGATCCGGAGGTTGTAGCGCACCGCCAGCGCAGGATGCGGCTGGGCCTCCGCTTCCAGGGAATCCCCCGCCAGACGGATCGCCTCCTGGCCCTCGATGCGCACGCGCGCTCCCTGCGCCCCCACCCCCAGGTAACGGACATCCGTCCCGGGCAACCGCTCGCCCACAGCCAGGTCGACCCGGTAAGGCCCTTCATAAATCAGGGGGCCGGGACGGGAGGGCCTCAGGAGACAGGCGCTCCCGATCAGGAACACCAGCCCGAGGATCCAGCGCATCCCGGATCGGACGTGCCGCTCCACCGCAGAACCTCCTCGACTTGTGAGGGAAGAACCTTCAGGTCGGGCCTCAACGGCGGCTGCGCTCGAAAAGGGTCATCAGCGCCCGGGCCAGCTTCTCCGGATCATGGCGCCAGGG
Organism: Thermoflexus hugenholtzii; assembly: GCF_018771565.1. Taxonomy (NCBI): domain Bacteria; kingdom Bacillati; phylum Chloroflexota; class Thermoflexia; order Thermoflexales; family Thermoflexaceae; genus Thermoflexus; species Thermoflexus hugenholtzii. The sequence goes on from NZ_CP076326.1 coordinate 2,365,818, forward strand.
CATCCGCTCATCGATCACATCCATCGCCACCACCGTGTAGGGCGGGATCGGCTGCCCATCCCAGCGCACCAGCTCGCCCACCTCCTCAGGGATCTCTTCCCATGGCACGTCCACCCGGCTGTTCACCAGGACCAGATCAAAAAGCCCCACCCCCACATGCCGCTCGATGGCCCGGACGTGATCCGCCACGGTATAGCCGTCCGTCTCCCCGATTTGAGTGGCCACATTGCACACGTAGACCTTAAGGGCCCGGCTGGCCCGGATGGCCGGGACGATGCCCTCCACCAGCAAGTTGGGCAGCACGCTGGTGTAGAGGCTCCCCGGCCCCAGGACGATGAGGTCCGCCTCCAGGATGGCCCGGATGGTCTCCGGATACGCCCGGGCGTGCTCCGGGATCAGCCACACCCGTTCGATGCGGCCCCGGACCTCGGGGATCGCCGACTCCCCATCCACGCGATGGATGCGGCCTTCCGCATCCCGGATCTCCGCGGCCAGGATGACGTGCTCCACGGTGCACGGCAACACCTGTCCGCGGACAGCCAGGACGCGGCTGGATTCGGCGACCGCCCGTTCGAAGCTGCCGGTGATCTCCGCCATGGCGGCGATGAAAAGGTTCCCGAAGGCGTGGCCGTTGAGGCCGGTCCCTCGTCCGAACCGGTATTGGAAGAGGGCGGTCATCAGCGGCTCGGCCTCCGCCAGGGCAGCCAGGCAGTTCCGGAAGTCCCCAGGCGGCAACAGGCCCATCTCCCGACGCAGCCGGCCGGAACTGCCCCCATCGTCCGCCACGGTGACCACCGCGGTCAGCCGCGCGCTCACCCCCTTTAAACCGCGGAGCAGAGTGGATTGACCCGTCCCTCCGCCGATGACCACAATGCGCGGGCCCCGCTCCCGCTGCCGGTGACGATGGAGGATCTCCGCCACATCCCGCCCCGGCTGGAGGAAAGGGGAAAGCAGCGTGCGGTTCAACCGGAGCAGGGCGAAACCGGTGGTGACGAAGCCCAGCAGCCCGAAGAGCGCCGCCCGGCCCAGCCGGGGGATGAACTGCAGGGTGATGTAATAGAAGACCGGCGGAAGGGGCTGCTCCCGGTAGATGGTGACCAGCACATAGGCCAAGGCCAGCGCCAGCTCCGTGATCCCCACCAGCAGCAGGACCAGCCACCGCTTGACCCCCATCCCGGGAAGCAGCCAGTAACGGAGGGAGCGAACAACCCTCTCCCATCCCGGACCGGTCCATCGTCTCAGGGTCATGGTGGATCTCCCTCCTTCGTTTCCCGAGCGCCTATGAACGAGGGCCTGGGGTTACAATCCTCTAATCTCTTTTTCGCCACAGCCGGCGGGTCCTCAACGTTCCATCCTTCCCGTCCTAATCCTACCGCAAAATCGGCCATGGGGAGCAGGCGGCCACACCGCCTCTCGTTGCGCGCCCGGCACCCGTGTCTTAGACTGAAGAGAAGGGGTAGACGTTGCGGAGCGCCCCGGGAGCCGGCCAAAGGCTCCGCGGGACGGTTCAAACGGGGCGGGTTCCCTCCGCCCTTCGAGATGCCAGGGAGAACCCGATCCCCCATCCTCACGCTCGATCAGGCACGGATCCGATGGAAACCGTATGGTATGAGACGGAATGGACCCCCTCCACGCTGGACCGGCTGGCGGCGGCGTTGCGGGGGCTTTTCGTGATCACGGAGACCCGGGTGCTGTATCCCCCGGATCAGGTGATCGCTTTCGAGGGTTATCTGCAGACCGACGCCGAGGCGGCTTTTGAGGTCCTGCGCGATCGCTTCGAGGCCCTGGGTTATACCCCGATCCTGCGTCGTCATGGGAGCACCGATCAGATCATCGCCCAGGCGGGGGTGTTCCGGCCCTCTCGGGCTCGTCCCTGGATCAACCTGCTTCTCTTCCTGGCCACGGTGGCGACCACCATCTGGGCCGGGGCGCTTTACGGGAGCGAGGGTGGCCTCAACCTCTCCCAGGGGGTCACTTTCGCCGGGGCGCTCCTGCTGATCCTGGGGATCCACGAGATGGGGCATTACGTCGCCGCGCGGCTACACCGCAGCGAAGTCACCCTGCCGTATTTCATCCCTGTCCCTCCGTGGATCGGGACCCTGGGGACCTTCGGGGCGTTCATCCAGATCCGCTCGCCCATCCGCAACCGCAAGGCCCTCTTCGACATCGGGGTGGCCGGCCCTCTGGCCGGGCTGGCCGTCGCCCTCCCGATCCTGATCTACGGCCTCTACACCTCTCCGGTGGTCCCCCTGCGGGGTGTGGTGGCCCTGGAGGGCAACTCCCTCCTTTACTGGGGGCTGAAGGTGTTGATCTTCGGACGACCTCTTCCGAGCGATGGCTATGATGTGCAGCTGAACGTCCTGGCGTGGGCGGGATGGATTGGGCTGCTGGTGACGGCCTTCAACCTGTTGCCCCTGGGCCAGCTGGACGGCGGACACATCATGTATGCGATGCTGGGCCGCGCCGCGTGGCGGATCTCGGAGATCGGCGTGTTCGCCCTTTTGCTGCTGGGCCTGCGCTGGCCGGGATGGTTCCTCTGGGCCTTCATGCCGATGCTGACCGGCCTGCGCCATCCGCCGCCGCTGAACGACATCACACCCCTGAACCCGATGCGCCAGGCCATCGGCTGGCTCACCTGGATCCTGTTCCTGCTGATCTTCGTCCCCGTTCCCTTCTCGCTGGTGGAGTTTTGAAAAAGGGTGCCCCGGGAGAGGTTGGGCCATGGGCGCACATCAGGAGCGCAGGCGGCGCAGGAGGGCCCTCCTTTTCCTGGTTCTCGGGTTCGCCGGGATCGGGGGGCTGTTGCGGCTCTGGATCGGCCCGCTCCCGGATCCCGAAGGGCTCCTCGGGCGCGCCCCTGCGCCCGGGGTGCGGATCCTCGATCGCCACGGCCGGCTCCTGTATGAGATCGCCCCACCCCATCAGGGACGCCACACCTGGGTTCCCCTCTCCCGCATCCCCCGGGCCTGTGTGCAGGCCACGCTGGCGACGGAGGACGCCCGTTTCTATGAGCACCCCGGGGTGGATCCCATCGCCATCCTGCGCGCCCTTTGGATGAACCTGCGGGGGGAGGGCTCCCCGAGCGGGGCCAGCACCATTCCCCAGCAGATCGCCCGCGCGCTGCTCCTGGAACCGGACGAGCGAACCGCGCGCACCCTGCGGCGGAAAGTCCGGGAAGCTCTGCTGGCCCTGGAGCTCAGCCGACGCTACGGAAAGGATGAACTGCTGGAGATTTACCTGAACACGGTTTTCTACGGACACTTCGCCTACGGCCTGGAGGCTGCAGCCCGAACTTACTTCGGCAAGCACGCGGGGGAGCTGGACACCGCGGAGTGCGCATTGCTGGCCGGCCTGCCGCAAGCGCCCAGCCGGTATGATCCCCTCACCCGGCCGGAGGCCGCAGAGGAGCGCCGGCAGCAGGTGCTCCGCCTGATGGTTCGGCATGGCTTCCTCTCCCCGGAGGAGGCGGCCATCGCCGCCGCGGAGCGTTTGCGCTTCGCCAGCGTCCCTTTCCCCATCCACGCCCCTCATTTCGTGATGGCGATCCGCGAAGCGCTGGTGGCGCAGTTCGGCGAAGAGGCCATGTTCCAAGAGGGCCTGGTCGTCACCACCACCCTGGATCTGGCGTGGAACGAGGCCATCACCGGGATCCTGCGCCATCATCTCGCGGAGATCAACCGCCCCCGTCCGGATCGCCCGGGCGCGGGGGCCCGCAACGGGGCCGTTGTGGTTCTGGACCCGCAGACCGGGGAGGTCCTGGCCTGGGTGGGCAGCCCGGACTATTTCGATGCGACGATCAGCGGGGCGGTGGATGGCGTCCGAATCCCCCGTCAGCCCGGCTCCGCCCTCAAGCCCTTCACTTACGCCCTGGCCTTTGATCCGCGCAGCGGCCCTCTGCTTACCCCTGCTTCTCTTCTCTGGGATCTGCCGCAGACCTTCATCACCGCCGAGGGCGAAGGCTACCAGCCGATCAATTACGACCGGCGCTACCATGGGCCGGTCTCCGCCCGGGTCGCCCTGGCCTCCTCCCTGAACGTGCCCGCCGTCGCCGTGCTGGAGCAGGTCGGGGTTCCCCGCCTCCTGGATCTTCTGGATCGTCTGGGGGTTCAGCTCCCCGGCCCTCCCACCCGCTATGGGCTCTCCCTGACCCTGGGAGGCGGGGAGGTGCGATTGCTGGATCTTACGGCGGCGTATGCCGCGCTGGCCAGCGGCGGACGCCGGGTGACGCCCATCCTGATCCGCGAGATCCGGGATCGCCATGGGCGGTTGCGCGCTCGCGCGGAGCCGAGCCCAGGCCCCCAGGTCCTGGATCCACGAGTTGCTTTCCTGATCACGGATATCCTGAAAGACCCGGATGCGCGGACGCTGGGGTTCGGGGCCTGGAGCCCCCTGCGGCTGGACCGGCCGGCCGCCGTGAAGACGGGAACCAGCAGCGACTGGCGGGACAACTGGACCATCGGCTACACCCCGGACTGGGCGGTGGGTGTCTGGATCGGGAACGTGGATCGGACGCCCTTGCGGGAGGTTTCGGGGGTGACAGGCGCCGCTCCCATCTGGCACGCCGTGATGGAGCTCCTCCATCGCGGCCGGCCGGCTCGGGATTTCCCCGTCCCGGAGGGGGTGCACCGGATGACCGTTTGCGCCCTTTCCGGCAAGCTTCCGACACCGGATTGTCCCCAGACCCGGGAGGAATGGTTCATCGAGGGCACCGAGCCGAAGGAGGCCGATGATCTGTATCGCCGGTGGCGGATCGATCGTCGGACCGGGGGCCTGGCGGGCCCGGACACGCCTCCCGAGGCGGTGGAGGAGCGGGTGATGATCATGTGGCCGCCACGGGCCTGGAAATGGGCTCAGGAAAACGGGTTTCCGCTACCTCCTCAGGCGGAGCAGGGAGAAGCGAAGGGGGCAGGCGGCTTGCGCTGGGTCTCCCCGCCTGCGGGGGCGATCTATCGACGGGCTCCCTCCTTGCCTCCGGAGGCTCAGCGCCTCCTGGTGGAGCTCCACTGGACCGGAGGGAGGGTCCCCCGATCCGTGCGAGTGGAGATCGACGGGCAGCCGTGGATGGAGTGGACGAGCCCGCCCTATCGGGCTTGGTGGCTCCTCATCCCCGGAGCCCACGTCTTTCAAGCGACGGCTGAGCTGGAGGAAGGGGAGGTCATCCCGGCGCCTCCCCTGCGGATCGAAGTCCGCTAAGCCGGGGGCTTCCGTTCAAGAGGGCCACTCGATGCCGCCGTCCTGGGCGACCACGATGGCCTGGCCTTCCTCGCGGATCTGCTGGAGGAGCTCGCGGGCCCCTTCGGTCAGACGGCTGCCGGCTACTGCGGGCCAGGTCTCCCCCAGGAGGGCCTGAAGGATCCGCGCACGCCGCACCGCGCGCTCCACATCCCTGCGATCGATCGTCCAGGAAGTCTCCAGGGCCAGGTGGAGCGTGCGGCCCTCCCATTCGCCACGAACCACCAGATCGATACGACGGGCTTCCTCGAAGTCCTCCCGTTCGATTTTCCCCTCGTCCAGCGCGGCCAACAGCCGGTTGACCAGCTCAGAGGGGGTGAGCACGTGGACTTTGCGGAAGTTCGGGCCGCCGAAGTAAGAGGGCGCGAGCTCCGCATAGCGCCGGCGCAGGTCATGGTCTTTAAGCGTCCCAACATCCTGTTCGATCCGATCCACGCGCTCCACCAGGCGCCGCAGGGCCTCTGCCAGCTCGGCGAACCGGCGTTCTGTCTCCGCGCGATGGGCGGCCAGGCTTTCCTCTGTCCGCCGCTGGGCCTCTGCCAGCTCGGCGAACCGGCGTTCTGTCTCCGCCCGATGGGCCGCCAGGCTTTCCTCCGTCCGCCGCTGGGCCTCTGCCAGCTCGGCAAACCGGCGATCGGCCTCGGCGCGTGCCTCCGCAACCTCCTTGCGCAACTTCGTCAGAGCGGTGGCGTGGCGCCGCTGGTCCTGCGCCATCTTCCGGACCGTCTCGGCCAGCGCCGCCAGGGCCTTCTCGATCCGACCCATGCGGACGGAGAGCCGCCGGTGCGCCCGAGGCAGCTGTTCCAGCTCCTCCAGGAGGATGCGCCGGCGCAACTCCTCCCGCCAGTGGGGGTAGCGATCCAGGATGCGCAGCAGATCTTCAAAATCCTTTACCGTAAAGGCCATCGTTCACCTGCCCAGACGGCCGGGATGGTCCCAGGGCCCGGATTCTGTCCCAGCGCCTCACTTCCATGCTTTCACATGTCCGGGAGCCCTTCAAGAAAAGGGGAGGGCGGATCACTCGCTGAAGCGCAGGTCGATCCGTTGCAGCGCCATCTGGAGGAGGTGTTCCCGCAGGCTCAGGGTGAGCTCCCCACGGGTTCGCTCCAGCGTTCCCCGCACTACATCTGTGGCCCGGCGCAGATTTCCCGTAAGGGCATCCGGGTAATCCATCGTGATCAGCACCTCATAGATCTCATCCATCGCCTGAAGCAGGCGTTCCGCCTCCTCGAAGCGATCCGTCCGGATCAAATCCAGGATACGACGGCGGAGCTCCGTAGCCGCCTCCGCCAGGCCGTTCAGATAAGCCGCTTCAGGGACGTTCAGCTCCCGCGGCCCCGGGAGGGGTTGTCCGGTGACGATGGCGTAGACTACTGAGGCCTCGACCCACTCCTTCAGCGCGTCCTGCGTATATCCGGCATACAGGAGGTCGGGGAAGGGGGCGAGATCCGTCTGCAGGACAAAGGCGGCCTGCTGGGCCTCACGAAGCAGGCGCTGGCCCTCCGCGTATTCCTCTCGATGGACGGCCCGGATGCACAGCGCGCACAGGCGGGTCAGCTCCCGGCAACGCATGAGAGCCGCGTCCCGGGCTGCGTTCTTCGCCTCCAGGACCGCGTGGATCTCGCGGGCGATCCCTTCCAGTTCCTTGAGGCGCATCGACGCGCTCCATTGGGAGGGTACTCCGCGGATGATTCGTGTGGCGCCTGTTCTATCGTGCGGGTTCGCAGGCCGGACAGGTCGCCCCTCCTCGGATCCCGGTTGTGCGGCTTGGGTCTCACCGCTCCCGGGCGCCCCGAAATAAGGGCGGCTGCTGCGGTCAACCCCGCCCGGCCTGCGTCCTTCCCGCTTTTAGAACGGGATCTCCTCCTCTTCAATCGAGCCGGGCTCCTCCAGGACCGGCTCCTCAGCCTCCACCGCCGGCGGCGCTTCCGCCGGCCGCGGCCCGATGAACACGATGCGGTCCGCCCGCACCTCGTAGACCGCCCCTGCCGTCCCGTCGGAGCGCCGGAAGATCCGCGGGTTCCCGGTCTGTGGGTCCGGCCGCAGGCGGCCCTCCACCAGCACCGGGCGTCCCTTCTGCAGGTATTGATTGGCGATCTCCGCCTGCCGCCCGAAGACCGACACCCGGAACCAGATTGTCTCCTCCCGCTGCTCCCCGCTGGCGTCCCGATAGCGGATGTTGCTGGCCATCCGGAACGAGGTCACGGGCGTTCCCTCCGGCGTGTAGCGCATCTCGGGGTCCGTTCCCAGATGCCCGGCGATGATCAGCTTGTGATACATCGCTTCACCCTCCTTACCGCAGGCTTTCCTCACAGGAACATCGGCATCACCACGTGAACGAAGGAAGGATCGCTGACCGGGAGCACCTTCACCGGCGATTGCGGAGTGGTCATCTCGAAGGCCACCCGGTCGTCCTCGATGGCCTCCAGCACATCCATCAGGAAGCGGACGTTGAAGGCGATCTCCAGCCGGTTGCCCTCCACCAAAGCGTCGATGGCCACCTTGGTCTCCCCTTTCTCAGGGGAGCGGGATTGCAACAGGACCTGCCCCGGGCGTCCCTCCTCCCCCGGCGTGAGGACCAGCCGGACCGCGTTCGAGGTCTCCCGGGCGAACACGCTGAGGGCCTTGCACGCTTTCAGCAACGCATCCCGGGGGGCCTCCATCCGGGTCTCCCAGCGCTTCGGAATGATGGCCTGGAAGTCCGGGAACTGGCCTTCGATGAGCTGGGAGAGCACCGCCGCCCGGCGGAGCCGGAAGCCCACCTGATTGCGCCCCCGCAGCGCCATCATGGACACCGGCTCGGTCTCTCCCTTCAGCAGCCGGCCTACCTCCTCGAGGGCGCTGGCCGGGACGATCACCGAGAAGGCGCCCTCAGGCGCCCGCAGGGCCGGGAGGGTCTTGACGGAGAGCCGGTAGCCATCGGCAGCCGCCATGGTGAGGAAGGTCGCCACCCCCGCGGGCTGCCCGACCGGTCGCCCTTCCTCCCGGCGGATCAGAACCCCGGTCAGGATCGGTCGGGTCTCGTCCGTCGCCGCGGCGAAGGTCACCTGATCGATCGCCAGTCGGAAATCCTCCGGGTCCAGGGCGAAGCCGTCTCCCTCCAGCTCCGGGAGGATCGGATACTCCTCCGGATCCAGCCCCTTCATCGCCGTCTCATAGGCTCCGCACACGATTTGGAGGGTCCATGTCTCCCGGTCCACCTGGAGATGGATCGGCTCATCCGGAAGAGCTCCGATGAACTCCGTGAGGGGCTTCGCCGGGACCGTGATGCCGCCGGGCTCGGAGACGAGCGCCTCTTCCCATGTAATGATAGCCAGATTGAGATCCGTGCCGGCGACTTTCAACCGCCCGGGCTCGGCCTGCAACAGCACGTGCGTGAGGGTTGGCAAAGTGGCCCGGGAGGGAACCGCCCGGCCCGCCACCGACAGGGCACGCTCGAACGCTGACTGGGCGATGGTCACGTTCATGAAGGAGATCCTCCGCGCGAGTGGATCCACGGTCAAGTTGCGGAAGAACATCTGTTTCGATTATAGCCGAGAAGGACAAGCAAGCAATGGCTTCTCCTTTATGTGTCGAGGAAGGCGGGGAGCCCCTGATGGTGCCCGAAATCAGGGGGGCGGTGCCTCTCAACGGCAGAGCTGCCCGCTCCGCGTGAACGCCTTCGGCAACGGATTCACACTCCTCCAATTGAACCCCAACCCCACACTCCTACCCACCGGAATCATCCCGTCCCAGGACGCATTGCTCCCCTGCACCCGCGTCCCATCCTGTGGGCTGCGGGTGGGAGAGCAACGGAGGGATTTTCTGGATGGGCTGCCGGGGATAGGGCGGAAGGGGAGATGAGCGTGGGACTCCGGTTTGTTTGTCTCGCTGAATGCGGAAGGGGTCGGTTTCGAGGCGGGAGTGGCGGGCCCTCGTGGGCGCGGCGCGGGCCGCCTTCTACGCCCTCCTCTCCCCCTGTCCCCACTGGGGTCTGAGCCCCAGGAAAGCCGAAAGCCCTGGGGGCTTGCGCGTTTGGACGATCCTGACCTAAAATAAAAGTAGCCCGGCCATGTGCGTGCGGCTGTGTGCAGCGGCTGGCGCCAACACCTGAAAGGAAGGGGGCCGGACTCTGGACCGGGGACGCGTTAGACGGCCTGCGCGCGGGGCACGTCAAGGCGGCAACCGGCAGGAGGCCCCCACCTGAGCGAGCGGGTGCATCAGCCCGGCGGCCCACGGCATGGCGGGGTTTTTGTTTGGGCAACGAGCCTCCCGTCCCCGGGAATCCGGGGGCGGTTTACTCCTCTTTCTGAGGGGCGTGGCGCTCCAGCCAGGCGGACAGGGCCCAGCGCCGCTCGGTGATCTCATCCAGCTGGCGGGCCAGGGTCAGGGCCCGGACGCGCAGGCCCTGGGCTTCCGCGCTCCCGCCCAGCGCGTCCACCGTTAGGGACCACCAGCCCAGGATGGCTCGGGCCAGCAACCGCATCGCCTCATAGGAGGGCTGAGGCTGGGTTTCCTCCAAGTGGCTTAAGGCCGCCTCCGCTGTGGCCTGAACGAAGGGGCCTTCCGGCCCGGCCGCTCGCGCCTGCGCCCAGGCGTTGAAGACATCCAGCCAGCTCAGCAGCCCTTGAGAGGATCGGATCTCTTTCAGCGCCTCCAGGAGCTCCATGGTTCCTCCATCGATGCGGAGGGCTTCCCGAAGGGCTCACCGCCCGGCGCGCAGGCTCCGGAGAGAGGAGAGCGGCACCGCCCGAGGGGATACGCCGTTCCGCCGGGATCTCACGCTTTCTTCGAGGGCTGCGCCTCGGATCCAGCCTCTTCTTCCTCGTCCTCCCAGCTGATGATCCACACGCACAGGCCAGCCAGGATGATGGTGGCCACCACGAGGGCCAGCATCTGGGAGGGGGTGAGCCCCACATCCCGGGCCGACCAGAGCAGGATGGCCACCATCCCGATGGCCAGGGCGATCCATGCGGTCAGGCGTGGATGTCGCTCCGCGAACCCTCGGATCGTCGCCCACATCGGATCTTACCTCCTCTCTCGGGATTCTCCTGGGGATATGCAACCCCTCAGATGGGTTGGGTCACCCGTTCGGCGCGGATCTGCTTGATGAGGGCCACGCGCCCGAAGGCGTCGAATTCGTGCGCCGCCTCGCGCCACGGCTCCGACAGGCTCTCCTCCGGCCAGCGGGTATACCCCAGCCCGATGTAAAAGGCAAGGGCCTCGGAGGACATCTCGGGGGAGACATAGAGGACGCAGGCCTCGCATTCCAGACGGCGGGCTTCCTCCTCGACGGCCTCCACCAGCTGGCGCCCCACCGTGGGCCGCAGGTCGAGGGGATGGACCAGGAAGTCCAGGATACGGGCCACCAGGTTCTCCACCCGCCAGCTGATCAGCCCGACCAGCTCGCGCGCCGGGCTGAAGGCCAGCAACATCCCCCGCTCCGCCATCCGGTCGAACACCTCGTCCCGGGAGGGCGCCAAGCGCCCCCGGGTGGCCCGGCGGACCAGCTCGCAGATCTCGTCCACATCCGCCGGCCGAGCCCGACGGATCGTGACCTTCATCGTCCCTCTCCTCCGGCGCAGAATCCCGCCTTCAGGAGGCCTCCTCCGGAGCGGATGACCGCTCCTGCACCCATCGCCGCCATGCGGCCTCCACCTGCCGGCGCGTGGCCTCCAGGTCCCCGCTGTTGTCGATGACCACGTCGGCCTGACGGACCTTTTCTTCTTGAGGGGGCTGGGCCCGGATCCGCATCCGGGCTTCCTCCTCGGTGAGCCCCCGATCCTCCATAAGCCGGCGGACCTGCTCGGGCTCCGGGCAGGTGACCACCCACAGGCTGTCGCAGGCCCGGGCGAACCCGGACTCGATCAACTTGATGGCCTCGATGACGATGGCCGGGGCGTCCGGGCAGGCGAGGACGCGCTGCTGGATCTCCGCGAGCACCGCCGGGTGGACGATGGCCTCCAGATCCCGCAGCGCCGCCGGATCGCGGAAGACGATCTCCCCCAGACGCCGGCGGTCGATCTCTCCATCCGCCCTTAGGATCCCCGGCCCGAACCGGCGCAGGATGGCCTCGTAGGCGGGGGTGCCCTTGCGGATCACCTCGTGGGCGATGGCGTCGGCGTCGATGACATACGCCCCCATCTCCGCCAGCATGCGGGCCACCGTGCTCTTCCCGCAGGCGATGTTCCCCGTGAGGCCGATCCAGAGCGGACGCTTCCCCATACCCCCTATGATAAGCGAGCCTCCTGCTGTATGGAAGGCTCCCCGGCCCTGGGTGTGTCCCAAATTTGTCGGGCCTGGCCGCTTTGTAGGACAACTGCGAGCAGTTGTCCTACGATTCTGGGACACACCCCCAGCCCTCTTCGAACCGGAGCCGGGAGCCCGTATGGGTTAAACTTAGTAAGGATGGCAAGGCGCAGCCCAAGGAGGGGAAACCCCATGTGGAAAGCCTACTACACCCCGACGTCTACGGAGGAAGCCCTGGGCCTGCTGGCCGAGCACGGGAGCCGGGCGCGGATCATCGCCGGAGGCACGGACCTGATCCTGGAGCTGGAGCGCCGGCAACGCCCGGGCGTGGAGGTCCTCATCGACATCACCCGCATCCCCGGCCTGGACACCATCGCCATCGGAGCGGATGGCCGCATCCATCTGGGCCCGCTGGTCACCCATAGTCAGGTCCTGGCCTCGGCCCTTTGTCGGGAGCGGGCTTTTCCCCTGGCCCGAGCCTGCTGGGAGGTGGGCTCTCCTCAGATCCGGAACCGGGGGACAGTGGCCGGCAACCTGATCACCGCCTCGCCGGCCAACGACACCATCGTGCCCCTCTGGGCCATGGACGCCACGGTGACCCTCCGGAGCGCCCGGGGCCAGCGCACCCTCTCGTTCGACGAGTTCTACCTGGGCGTCCGGAAGACGGCGATGGCCCCCGATGAGATGCTGGTGGACATCACCTTTGAGCCGTTGCAGCCGAACGAACGGGGGACGTTCCTTAAGCTGGGATTGCGGCGCGCCCAGGCGATCTCGGTGGTCAGCGTGGCGGCGGTAGTGGCCTTCGAAGGGGAGCGGGTGGCCCGCGCCCGCATCGCCCTGGGAGCGGTGGCGCCCACCATCGTCCGGGCTCGGGAGGCGGAGGCTTTCCTGCAGGGCCAGCGCCTGACGGAGGAAGTGATCGCCCGGGCCGGGGAGCTGGCTCAGGCCGCTGCCCGCCCCATCGATGACATCCGGGGACCGGCCTGGTATCGCGCGGAGATGGTGCGGGTGCTCACCATGCGGGCCCTGCGCCAGCTGCGGGACGGAACCGAGCGTCGGGGTTTCCCGGAACGCCCGGTGCGGCTCCAGCGGCCGCGCGAGGGGCGTTCCCCCTTCTGGACCCAGGTGCCCCCCGGGCTGGCCACGTGGGATGGACGGGTGCGCCATCGGGAGGACGGGCCCGAGCCGATCCTCACCACCGTCAACGGCCGCACGGTGGCGGTCCACGGGGCGGCCGATAAGACCCTCCTGCGGATGCTCCGGGAGGATCTGCATCTGATGGGCACCAAGGAGGGCTGCGCGGAGGGCGAGTGTGGCGCGTGCACGGTGATCCTGGATGGCATGGCGGTGATGTCGTGTCTGGTGCCGGCGCCTCGGGCTCACGGGGCGGAGATCATCACCGTAGAGGGCGTGGCCACGGAGGGGTCGCTCCACCCGCTGCAGTCCGCCTTCATCCGCCAGGGGGCTGTGCAATGCGGCTACTGCACCCCAGGCTTTATCATGTCCGGGGTCGTCCTGCTCGAGGAGGTCCCGCAGCCGACCCTGGAGGAGATCCAGCAGGCCTTCGCCGGCAACCTCTGCCGGTGCACCGGCTATTACAGCATCATCCGGGCGGTGGAGGAGGCGGCCCGCGAGCGGGTTCGGCATGCCGGATGATCCGTCGAAGGAATTCGACCGAGAGGGGCCTTCGGCCGATGGTTGGTCTGTGTGCCGAATGAATTCGGCCTCCAAAGGCCTTCGGCCAACGGTCGGCCTGCGCCGACCGAAGGATTGTCTCTTGCATCGGCGGAGGCCGACGCCCGGCGCGCAGCGCCCGAGAAGGCCGATTTCAATCGGCGCGAAGGCCTCCGGCCGACGATCGGCCTGTGTGCCGAATGAATTCGGCCTCCAAAGGCCTTCGGCCAACGGTCGGCCTGCGCCGACCGAAGGATTGTCTCTTGCATCGGCGGAGGCCGACGCCCGGCGCGCAGCGCCCGAGAAGGCCGATTTCAATCGGCATGAAGGCCTCCGGCCGACGATCGGCCTGTGTGCCGAATGAATTCGGCCTCCAAAGGCCTTCGGCCAACGGTCGGCCTGCGCCGACCAAAGGATTGTCTCTTGCGTCGGCGAAGGCCGACGCCCGGCGCGCAGCGCCCGAGAAGGCCGATTTCAATCGGCGTGAACAGGCGGCCTGCGCGGCCTGAACGCGATCCTCAGGCCGATGCGCAACACGGAATGCGATCACCGGAGGTGTTCATCCATGGCCATCGGGATCTCGATCCCACGAATCGATGCGGAGGGCAAGGTAACCGGCCGGACCCCCTATCCGGGGGATCTGGATCTGCCGGGGCAGCTCTACCTGAAGGTGAAGTGGGCCGGCCGCGCGCCGGCGCGGATCCGGCGGATCGACACCCGCCGGGCCGAGGCGCTGCCGGGGGTGGTGGCGGTGTTCACGGCGAAGGACGTGCCGGTGAACGAATACGGCCTGATCTACTTCGATCAGCCGGTGATCTGCGGACCCGACAGCAAGCCCGGCACCGATGTGGTCCGCTACGAGGGGGATGTGGTGGCCCTGGTGGCGGCGGAGAGCGAGAAGATCGCAGCGCAGGCGGTGGAGCTCATCGAGGTGGAATATGAGGACCTGCCGGGGGTTTATGACCCGGAGGAAGCGCTGCGCCCCGGCGCCCCGCAGGTCCATCCCGATTACCCGGGCAACCTCCTTTGCCATTACCGCATCCGCCAGGGCGATGTGGAGGCAGCCTTTCGGGAGGCGGCGGTGATCGTGGAGGGCACCTACCGCACGCCCTTCCAGGAACACGCCTACCTCCAGCCGGAGGCCGGCGTGGCCTATATCGACGAGGAAGGACGGATCACAGTGGTGACAGCCGGGCAGTGGGCCCATGAGGACCGCCATCAGATCGCCCACGCCCTGGGGCTGCCGGAGGATCGGGTGCGGGTGATCTACGCGGCCATCGGCGGGGCCTTCGGCGGCCGGGAGGACATGTCGGTGCAGATCCTCCTGGCTCTGGCGGCATGGAAGCTGGGCCGCCCGGTGAAGATCATCTGGAGCCGGGAGGAGTCCATCATCGGCCACCACAAGCGCCATCCGGTGGTGGCGCGGGTGCGCTGGGCGGCGGATCGCGAGGGACGTCTGCTGGCGGTGGAGGCGGACGTCATCGCCGACGTGGGGGCTTACGCCTACACCTCCACCAAGGTCCTGGGCAACATCACGATGTCCATCTGCGGGCCCTACGTGGTCCCCAACGTCCGGGCGGACATCCGGGGCGCGCTGACCCACAACCCCCCGACGGGAGCGATGCGGGGCTTCGGGGCACCCCAGGCCCTCTTCATCGCGGAGATGCAGATGAACAAGCTGGCCGAGGCCCTGGGGATGGATCCGGTGGAGATCCGCCTGCGCAACGTCTGGCGAGAGGGCTCCCGCATGCCCACCGGCGGGATCGTGCCGGAGGGGGTGAGCATCGCCGAGGTCATCGAGGCCTGCGCCCGGGCGGCCGGCTGGCAACGGACGGAGAGGGGCTGGGTCCGGCCGGCGGCGCCTTCTTCGTCGGATCCGACGAAGCGCTACGGCTGGGGGTTCGCCTGCGGCTTCAAGAACATCGCTTACAGCTTCGGCTTCCCGGAGCACTGCTGGGCCCGGGTGGAGCTGCACGGGGACGCCCACATCGAGAAGGCCATCGTCTATCACGCTGGCGCCGACGTCGGCCAGGGGGCGCACACCGTCATGGTCCAGATGGCCGCCGAGGCCCTGGGGTTGCCGCCGGAGAAAGTCGAGCTGCGCGCCTCCGATACCGCTTTCACGGAAAGCTCCGGCAGCTCCTCCGCCTCCCGCATGACCTTCATGGCCGGCAACGCCATCCGGGGGGCGGCGGAGCGGGCCCTGGCCGCCTGGCGCAACGAGGAGCGCCCGGCCATCGGGGAGTTCATCTACCGGCCGGTGCGCACCTTCCCCTTCGACCCTGAGACCGGCTTCTCCGAGCGCCCCAACGTGACCTACGGCTACGTCGCCGAGGCGGTCCTGGCGGAGGTGGACGTCGAGACCGGGCAGGTGCGGCCGGTGAAGGTGATCTGCGCCGATGATGTGGGGCGAGCGATCCACCCCATCAACCTTCGAGGCCAGATCGAGGGCGGAGTGGTCCAGGCCATCGGTTACGCCATCACGGAGAACTTCATCGTGCAGCAGGGGCGCATCCTCACCCGCCACCTCAGCACGTATCTGATCCCCGGGATCTCCGATATCCCGGAGGAGACCGAGAGCCTGATCCTGGAGCATCCCGATCCGCTGGGGCCGTGGGGCGTGCGGGGGATGGCCGAGATGCCCTTCCTGCCTCTGGCCCCCGCCCTGGTGGCCGCCGTTCATGATGCCACCGGCGTCTGGTTCGATTCCCTCCCCTTGACCCCGGATCGGGTCTACGCCGGCCTGCACCCGGACCGGTTCCCGGGCGGGCGGATCGCTCGTGAAGCGTGAGGAGGCAAGGTCCCGGGCGCGACGTGAGCAGCGGGGATGAGCCTGGAGATCGCGGTGCTGGCCGCCGGCGCCGCCTACGCCGGCGGCGTTTTCCTGTATGAGGAGCCGGAGGGCCTGAACGGCCGCCTCCGGCCCGGGCATCTGGTGCTGGTCCCTTTCGGTCGGGGCGAGCGGCCGGAGCCCGGTGTGGTGTGGCGCCGCCTTGCGGGGAAGCCCTCGGAAGGGCGCGGGCCGGATGAGGAGGAGCGAGGCGCCCGCTCCCGCCGGCGGGTGATCCGTTTGCTTGACGAGGAGCCGGTCCTGGATCCCATGCGCCTGGAGTGGGCGGCATGGCTCAGCCGGACCTACCTGGCCCCGCTGAGCGAATGCCTGCGCCTGATGATCCCCTCCGGCCTGATCCCCCGCCGGGAGCCCGTCTACGAGCGGTGCGCCCCGGAGGGCACCCGCGGGGGGCTGGAGCGCGCGGTGGCCGTCTCCTTCGCCGAGCAGGTCCTGCTGGCCGCCCTGGCGGAAGGCCCCCTCGCCCACAGCGAGGTCCACGCCGTCCTCCGGGATTTCCCCCTGGCCGAGCGACAGCGGGCGCTGCGCCGGCTGCTGGAGCGAGGCTGGATCCGGCGGAGCTGGCGGATCCGAGAGGGCCGCCCCCCCACCCTTCGTATGATCCGGTTGAAGGAGGAGGGGATCCTGCAAGCGCTGCGGGAAGGAGGGATCCGGCTGGGGCGGCGGGAGGAGATCGTCGCGCGGCGCCAACGCCTGCTGGAGCGGCTGCAGGAGGCGGGCCGTCCGCTCCCGGCGGACTGGCTGCAAGCGGAAACCGGCTGCACGCCCGCGGACCTGCTCCAGCTGACCCGCTGGGGGATCATCGAGCCGGTGGAGCGGCCGATCTGGGAGGCCGCGGATCCCTATCCGGTGCCGGAGGAGCCGCCGCCCCTCACCCCGGATCAGGCCCTGGTCTGGCGGGCCATCGAGCGGGCGTTGAAGGCCGGCCGCTTCCACGCCTTCCTGCTCCACGGGATCACCGGCAGCGGCAAGACCGAGCTCTACCTCCAGGCCGTGGCGGAAACCCTCGGGCGGGGGAAGGGCGCCCTCATTCTGGTGCCGGAGCTGGCCCTCACGCCCCAAACCGCCCGTCGCTTCGAGGCGCGGTTTCCCGGTCAGGTGGCGGTATGGACCGGCGGGATGAGCCCGGCCCAGGAGCGGGCCATATGGGAGCGGATCCGACGCCGTCAGGCCCGCGTGGTGGTCGGGACCCGTTCCGCCCTCTTCGTGCCGGTGCCGGATTTGGGGCTGATCGTCATCGACGAAGCCCACGATCCGAGCTACAAGCAGGACCTGCGGCCCGAGATCCCTTACCGGATCCCGGCCTATCATGCAGTAGACGCGGCGATGGCCCTGGCCCGCGCCCTGGAGGCGGTGGTGATCCTGGGCACAGCCACCCCCAGCATCGAGCTGCGATATCAGGCCGAGCACGGCCTCCTGGAGGAGCTGCGTCTCCCCCGCCGCTTCCTGGGCTATCGCCCGCGCCTGGCCGCCCAGGCCCGCCATTTCGGGGCCTCTCTGGAAGGCTTCGTTGAGACGGAGGCGGAGGCCCTGACCAGCGGCCTGCCGCCCGTTGAAGTGGTGGACATGCGCCAGGAACTGAAAGCGGGCAACACCGGGATCTTCAGCCGGGCCCTGGAGCGGGCGCTGGATCAGGTGTTGCGCCGGGGGCAGCAGGCCATCCTGTTCCTGAACCGCCGGGGGGCTGCGCCCTTCGTGTTCTGCCGGGATTGCGGGCACCTGATGCGGTGTTCCCGATGCGACCTCCCGCTGGCCGAACACCTCCATCCGACCCGATGGGTGTGCCACCACTGCGGGGCCGTGGAGCCGCCCGTGGCGCGCTGCCCGCGTTGCGGCTCCCGGCGGTTGAAGGGCATGGGGATCGGCACCCAGGCGGTGGAGGAAGCGGTGCGGCGGCGCTGGCCAGCCGCCCGCATCCTCCGCTGGGATCTGGACACAGCCC
Source organism: Thermoflexus hugenholtzii (assembly GCF_018771565.1). NCBI lineage: Bacteria > Bacillati > Chloroflexota > Thermoflexia > Thermoflexales > Thermoflexaceae > Thermoflexus > Thermoflexus hugenholtzii. The sequence continues at coordinate 2,383,745 of NZ_CP076326.1, forward strand.
CCACTCGCGCTGCGCACGCCCTGATCTGGCAGCGCTTCGCCGACGGCGAGGCGGACGTCCTGATCGGCACCCAGGTCCTCACCAAAGGACTGGATCTCCCCCTGGTGACCCTGGTCGGGGTGATCCTCGCCGATGTGGGGTTGGGGCTGCCCGATTTCCGGGCTGCGGAGCGGACCTTCCAGCTGCTGATCCAGGTGGCGGGCCGGGCGGGGCGGGGGCTCTTCGGCGGGCGGGTGATCCTCCAGACGTATCGGCCCGATCACCCGGCCATCGCCGCGGCCGCCCGCTACGATCTCGATGGCTTCTACCGGGGCGAGGTGGCTTTCCGAAAAGCTCACGGGTATCCGCCCTTCGCCCGTCTGGTCCGGCTGCTTTACTGGCACGCGGAGGCCGAGCGGGCCCGCGAGGCCGCCGAGCGGCTGGGGGAGGCGCTGCGGCATCATCTGATGACCAAAGGGGCGCCACCATCGGCCATGATCGGCCCGGCTCCGTGCTACTTCAGCCGCCTGCGAGGCCTTTACCGCTGGCATATCCTCCTGCGCGGGCCGGACCCGGTGGCCTGGCTGCGGGATTTCCCGTTGCCGCCGGAGTGGCGGGTCGATGTGGATCCCCTGGAGGTCCTGTAAGGCATCTGCGATCCCGCGGAGGGGCTCGGATGGAACGCGGATGGTGGTCGGTCCTCGGAACCGTTTCGTATGAGGTGGCGTGGGCGCTGCAGCGGGCCCTGGCGGAGGCCCGGGCCGCCCGGGCGATCCCGGACACCCTGCTTTTGCTGGAGCATCCCCACGTGTTCACCCTGGGGCGCTCCGCCCGGCCCGAGCACGTCCTGTGGGACGAGGCCGAGCGCGCCCGTCGGGGCGTCGCCCTGGTCGTCACCGATCGAGGAGGGGATGTCACCTACCACGGCCCCGGCCAGGTGGTGGGCTACCTGATCCTGGACCTCCACGCCCGGGGCCTGGACAAAGTGGCCTTCGTCCGGCGGATTGAGCAGATGCTGATCGAGACCCTGGCCCGCTTCGGGATCGCCGCCGGGACCCTCCCGGGGGCGCCCGGGGTGTGGGTGCAGCCGGACGCCATGAGCCGGTGCGCCTGGTGTCCGCCCGCCCTGCGACGGGCTCCGGCCAAGATCGCCGCCATCGGGGCCCGGGTGGACGCCCGGGGCATCACCACTCATGGCTTCGCCCTGAACGTGTGCCCGGACCTCACGTATTTCACGGGGATCATCCCCTGCGGGATCGCGGACAAAGGGGTGGTCTCCATGGCCATGTTCCTGGGAGAGCCGGAAGATGAGGCGGCCCGATCCCGGCTGATGGCTTCGGTCCAGGAGGAGCTCGCCCGGCGGTTCGGAGAGGTCTTCGCCCTCGAACCGGAGCGTGTGGACCCGGCCCGGCTCTGGTCCCTCGCCGATCTATCCGCAGAACCACCTCGCAACGCGAAATTCATTTCGGCATCCATGTCGTAGGAGCGGCTTTCGCCGCGACCTTTGCGTCATCGAAGACGCAGGTTCAGGGTTGCAGGGACGGCCTTCACCAGGACCCTTTGCGGCCTCGAAGACGGGTTCGGGGCTAAAGCCCCTCCTACAAAAATCGTCTTTTTGTAGGAGCGGCTTCCGCCGCGACCTTTTGCGGTTGTGGTCTCGAAGGATAGTTCGGGGCTAAATCCCCTTTCTCCAAAACCCATCGCGCCCGGATGTGATCCACCTGAGAGTGCCTCAGCCAGCTATTCTCAGGCACTTTCCCAGGCCCGAAGACGCGCCCGTGGAGCCCTTCACGAAGCCTGCCGTAAAATGATAAGGACTGTCCACCCAGCTGGCTCTACGCGAACCCAACCCGCTCGCCCTGTTCAGGCCAGGGATGGCGCTTTTAAGCGGTTTGCTCTCTCTGCTCGAAGACGAACCGGCCCTGCAGGAGGCCCGCCGCGCGCTGGCGGCAGGCCATTCCGCGGGGATCTCCCTCCCCCGGGCGGCGTGGCCCTTCTGGATCGCGGCGCTGCTACAGGAAGCGCCGCGGCCGACGCTGATCGTGGCCGGGACGGCGGAACGCGCCCAGCGGATGGCCCAGGACCTGGCCCTCTATCTGGGGCCGGAGCGCACCCATCTGCTACCCGAGCCGCCGGTCCTCCCCTATGAGCGCGCCCCATGGCCCCCCGAGATCCGCGCGGAGCGGCTGACGGCCCTGGCCGCCCTCGCCGGGCTGAACGGCGACCCCGCCCCGGTGGGCGTGGCCTCCGCCCGCGCCCTGCGGCTCCGGACGCTGCCGCCCCGCCTGTTCCACCGCCTGCGCCGGATCATCCGGACCGGCCAGGAGCTGCCCCTGGAGGGCTTCGTCCGCTACCTGCTGGAGGCCGGCTACGAGCCGGTCACCATGGTGACTCACCCCGGCCAGTTCGCCCGGCGCGGGGGCATCCTGGACCTCTTCCCCTCGACCGCGCCGGAGCCGGTGCGGATCGAATGGGAGGCCGATCGCATCCTCAGCATGCGCGCCTTCGATCCATCCACCCAGCGGACCCTGCGACCGGTGGAGCAGGTGCGCATCTTCCCGGCCCGGGAGGCGCTGCCCGGCTATGGGCCCGCGGCGGCCGCCCGGCTGGCGACCTGGGAGCCGGCGGCCGAGGCCGCGACGGAACGGGAAGCTCTGGAGCGGGAGCGCCAGGCCCTGGCCCAGGGCGCGCCCTTCCCGACCCTCGAGTTCTACCTCCCTTACTTCTATGGGGATGCGACCACCCCTCTCGCGTATCTGCCCGAGGATGGATGGGTGATCCTCCTGGACGAGACGGAGATCCGGGAGGCGTGGGAGGAGGTGGATGAGGAAGCCCGGGCCTTGCGGGCCCGCGGGGAGAGCGCCGGGTTCCTCCCCCCCGATTATCCGGACCCCCTGGTGGATCGCGTGCAATGGGAGAGCGCCCTGCGCCGGCGCCCCGCCCTTCGGATCACCGCCCTGCCGGAGGAAGGAGGATCTCCGGCGTTGCCCTTCGAGGCCCCGCCGCGTTTCGGCGGGCAGATCCAGCGCATGATCGAGGATTTCGCCCGGCGCCTGCAGCTCCGGGAGGCGGTGGTGATCGTGAGCCGGCAGGCGGGCCGCCTGGCGGCAGTATGGGCCGACCACGCCCCGGGCCTGCGGGAGGCCACCCAGGCCGTCTCCTCCCTGGAAACGCCCCCGCTCCCGCAGCGGATCTACTTTCTGAGCGGGGCGCTGAGCAGCGGCTTCCTCTTCCGCTCCAAAGACAGCCGCCGCCTCGCCCTGCTCACCGACGCGGAGCTCTTCGGGGTGCTCCGTCCCCTCCCCTGGCGCCGCCGCGCCCGACGGGGCCCGCCCCCCGAATGGATCCGGGAGCTGCGGGAGGGCGACTACGTGGTCCACGAGGATTTCGGGATCGGGATCTTCGAGGGCCTGGTCCGCCTCAACCTGGATGGGGTGGAGCGGGAGTATCTGGTGGTGCGCTACGCCGGCAACGACCGGCTGTATGTGCCGGTGGATCAGGCGGACCGGGTCAGCCGGTATGTGGGGCCGACGGATCAGCCGCCCGAGATCCATCCCCTGGGGGGCGGGGAGTGGGCCCAGGCGCGGGCGCGGGCACGGCAGGCGGCGGCCGAGGTGGCCCGGGAGCTGCTGGAGCTTTACGCCCGGCGGGAGGTGGCCCGGGGCCACGCCTTCTCGCCGGACACGCCCTGGCAACGGGAGCTGGAGGCCTCCTTCCCCTTCGTCGAGACGGAGGACCAGCTGCGGGCCATCGAGGAGGTCAAGGCGGACATGGAGCGGCCGCGGCCCATGGATCGCCTGCTCTGCGGGGACGCCGGCTTCGGGAAGACGGAGGTGGCCCTGCGGGCGGCCTTCAAGGCGGTGATGGACGGCAAGCAGGTGGCCCTGCTGGCGCCGACCACCATCCTGGCTCACCAGCACTATGAGACCTTCCGCGCCCGCCTGGCCCCCTTCCCGGTGGTGGTGGAGGTCCTCACCCGGCTGCGCTCCCCCCGGGAGCAGGCAGAGATCCTGCGCCGGCTCCGGGAGGGGGAGATCGACATCGTCATCGGCACCCATCGTCTGCTCCAGCCGGACGTGGTGTTCAGGGACCTGGGGTTGGTGATCATCGACGAGGAGCAGCGCTTCGGGGTGATGCATAAGGAGCATTTCAAGCGCTTGCGAGCGGAAGTGGACGTGCTCACGCTCACGGCCACGCCCATCCCCCGCACCCTCTATCTGGCCCTGAGCGGCCTGCGGGACATCAGCCTGATCCAGACGCCCCCCGAGGAGCGACTGCCCGTCCAGGTCTACGTGGGGCCTTACGACGACCGGCTGGTGCGCTCCGCCATCATGCGGGAGCTGGACCGCGGGGGACAGGTTTTCGTGGTTTACAACCGGGTGCACGGCCTGGAGGCCTGGAAGGAGCGGCTCCAGGCCCTGGTGCCGGGGGCCCGCTTCGGCATGGCTCACGGCCAGATGCCGCCCCGGCAGCTGGAGAAGACGATGATGGCCTTCACCCGGGGAGAGATCGACGTGCTGGTGGCCACGGACATCATCAGCAGCGGCCTGGACATCCCCAACGCCAACACGATGATCGTGATCCGGGCGGACCTCTTCGGCCTGGCCCAGCTCTACCAGCTGCGGGGGCGGGTGGGCCGCAGCGTGCTGCAGGGCTACGCCTACTTCCTGTATGATCCGAAGGTCCCCCTCACCGCGGAGGCTCGGGAGCGCCTGATGGCCATCTACGAGATCCCCGGGCTGGGCGGCGGGTTCCAGCTGGCCATGCGGGACCTGGAGGTGCGGGGCGCAGGGGAGATCCTGGGCACCCGTCAGCACGGCCACATCGCCGCCGTCGGCTTCGATCTCTACATGAAGATGCTGAACCGGGCCATCGTCGAGCTGCGGGCGGAGCGGGAGGGCGAGCCGCCGCCGCCGGCCCCGGAGGGCGTGACCCTCAACCTCCCCTGGCCCATCGGCCTGCCGGAGGATTACATCCCTGACCCCGCCCTGCGGCTGCAGCTCTACCGCCGCATGGCGGCGATCCAGACCCTGGAAGGCGTGGCGGAGATGGCCCGGGAGCTGGAGGATCGGTTCGGCCCGCTCCCGGAGGAGGCCCGCAACCTGCTCCAGCAGCTGCGCTTCAAGATCCTGGCCGCCCGGGCGGGGATCGAGCGGATCCACGTGGAGGGGCGAACCCTGGTCCTGCGGCCGGCCCCGGCCGGGGCCGATGGGATCGCGCGGGAGCTGGGCGGCTGGATCGCCGACGGCGCCCTCCGCATCCCCCGCCGCCCCACCTGGCCCCAGGATCTGGAACGGGCCCTCCGACGCTGGGCCGGGCTGCCCGAAGCTGCCGGAGGCCGTTGAAGAAGCCGCGGGCTCGGATCCTCCGGCTCTCGTCCATCCCGATCTCGGCTGGGAACCGGATCCCCGAGCGGAGATCGAAGATCCGGCCCCGCCGGTGCGGCCATCGAGGCCTAACTGGGTGGGAGCGCCGCCACCGTTGCAGGGAGCGGAGGCGGAGGGCTCCCCCTTCCGATCAGGGGGTAGGAAGCCATTCCATCAGGGTGTTACGACAACCCTCCCCTCCTCGCTCCTCCACCACCAGGACCATCGCCTCCCCCGCATCCCAGCCTCCCCACACGCGGGCGGATCCGGAAAGCGTCACCACTTCGCGCGTCCGTCCCGTCCGATCCACCGCCATCACCTGCGCCGGGTTGACCTCCCTGGCCCCCCACACCTCCGCTCCTCGGATCCCAATCGAGCCAGGGATCAGGCCGGACAGGGGTCGCACTCCTTCGGCATCCGGCGGCAGCGGCAGCCAGCCCACCTCCCAGACGGCTGGTCCTTCCCGCGCCACCACGACAAACCCGTTTCCCCCCGGCGCCCAGCCTGGCCGCCAGAGTTCGGTCCAGCCCGGGAACCGCCATCCTTTCCCCGAATCCAACTCCGCGGCCGGGGCCACCCACACCCCGGTGATCCGCCCCGCGGTCCGGTCGAAGATCGCCGCCCCGATCCACTGTCCATCCCAAGACACCTCCCAATTCACCGGGACCTCCTCCGGCCCCCACCCCAGGGCCGTCCCATCCAGAACCCGCCCGCTGCGGATCTCCACCACCTGCCCCAGGGAGGCCAGACGGATGCTGCCGTCCGGCCCCTGCTCCAAAATGACCGGCGCGCCCTCCAGCACCCAGCGTCCCCTCCCCACCACCATCGCCCCATACGGCAGCAACGCGTCCGTCCCGACCACCACCCGTCGGTAGTGAACTGGCCCTGCCGCCGGCGTCCCCCATTCCAGGGGGATCCGCCAGATCCGCACCTCGTCAAAAGCCTCCGGCACCTCGGGAACCGGGGTGGGAGGCTGCCTCCGGGGAGGCGGCGAGGGCTCGGCCCGGGGCGGTCGGGGCGTGGGCGTGGGAAGCCGCACCACCGTCTCCGCTTGCAAGGCCACCGCCCACGGGCTCTCCGCCCCCACCGCCAGCCACCCCGCCCGGAGAGGCGTCCCCTGCGGGTCCCTCACCGGCTCCCATCGTCCTCCTCCCAGCGATCCCCGCCATACCCCGCCATCGGCATCCAGGGCCACCACCACCCCGCCACCGGCGTAGCCGGCCCAGACCATCGACGCCGGCGCGTTCAGGTTCATCAGGTCCTCGCCTGCGCGCCACGTCACCACCGATCCCTCCGCCGTCGCCGCCACCCACCGCCCATCCGGAGCCCGCGTGGGCCGATCGCGCGGCCCGATCCATCGGACGTCCGGGATGAAGCAGAAGGGGAAAACCGCGGGGCTGCGCCGATGGGCATCTCCCTTCCGATCCAGGATCATCCGCATCGATGCGCACCCCTGGCCGATCCAGCGGACAGCCCAGACATCCAGGAAGCGGCCGTCCGGGGAGCGGTCAAAGGGAAGCAGGTAAAGAGGCGCCGGGGCCCCCGGCGTCAGCCGGCGCAGGACCCCTCCGGCCCGCCTCTCCGTCTGCCAGGACCAGCCGGCCGGATCAGGGAATGAGGGCGCGGCGGACGCCTCGGCCCCGCTCGGACAGGTTGGCGTCGGGGAGGGCCAGGGAGTCCACGTCGGGGAAGGCGGGAGGGGAGCACGAAGGGTGGGGGGACCCGATGGGATCGGCATAGGGGCTCCCGCCCTACACCCCAGGATCAGCATCCATCCGATCCCGATGACCCAACGCCCTATCCGTCGCATCACCACCTCCCGGATCGGCGGGTTCGATCGAGCGCCGGAAGGACCGGATGGGGAGCACGCTGCGCGATGACGGGATCCCCCGCTCCGGCCTCGATCCATCGCCCTCCATCCCCACCTCAAATGCCGAAAGGCCCAGCGGGCCCCTCACGGGGTATCGACGAGGGATCCTGCCAGCGGCAGCTCCAGGAGCGCGAAGCGACAGGGCGTCCCCGATGCCACCCGCTCGAAGGCCCCGATCCACACCCGTTCCCCCTCCCCCAGCAGGCCATAGATCCGCTCCACCACCGCGGAGAGGTCCCACTCCCCTTGCAGGTGCCCGGCCTTATCCCAGAGCTGCAGCGCCGCCGGGTTCATCCGGGATAGGGTCACCAATCCCCCTTCCAGAAACGCCAGAGGTCCGGCGGTCGCCGCCTCCGCTAAGGACACTGGCTCCCCGTTGGGATCCGGAGGCAGCCGCAGCCACTCCAGCTGATCCTCCCCCACGTCCCACAGCACCACCCCACCCCCTGCCGGATCCCGGGCTACCCAGGTCCGACCCGGCCACCGGCGCACCCATCCCGGCTGCGCCCCATCCAGCAAATACAGGCTCCGCGCTCCCCGCCAGCCGCCCTCCGGCCCCACCTCCGCGAACTCCACCGCCAGCCACCGTCCATCGGGGGAAAGGTAAAAGCTCGGCCCCATCACCCCGCCCTTTGGCAGATCCACCAGCGGATCCCTCAATCCCAGGTCCTCTGGACCCTCCACCCGCCCGGTAGCCCCATCGATGGTCAACCCAAATTGCACAACCGGCTTGCCTTCGGGCCGCAGGATCGCCACCCGGCACCACAACAGCCACCGGCCCGAGGTCCCCACAGGGAACAGGTCACACACGGACTCGGGGCCATCACCTGGAATCCGGGAGATGGGGAGAGGCGGAAAGGACTGAAGCGGAGCTCCAGGATGAGCCGGGATGCGCCAGGAGGGACTGTGGGCCGGCTCAAGGCCGTTGACGCCGCCGATCGCCAGCCACATCCACTCGGAGCGATCCCACGCCCAGCTCCGAAAGACCCAGTCCCCGGGATGGTCCTCTGGGATCTCCCCCAACCGCTCCCACTGTCCCGTGGCGGCGTCCCCCCGCCACCACATCGACCGATTCCGTTCCCGCGCCAGCACGATGGTCCCGGTCATCACCAACGCCTCCCCCATCGGCGCCGGCGCCCCCAGATCCCGAGAAACGCCGCGAGCCGGATCCTCCAGCCTCACCCGCCCATCCGGCGTCACCCGCAGCGCTTGGGATCCTATCCGGTCCGAGGGGAAGGTCTCCTGCCGCGCCCGCAGCTGGGCCGCGGCCCGCGGCAACCAGAGCTCCCAGGCCGCTCCCCGCACGTGGGGCTGGAAGATCAGCTCCGGGCTTAGAAAGATATCCCAGGCCTTCTCCGGATGCAACCGCCGATGGGCCTCCCTCCGCAGGTCCACTGCCACCTGAATGGCCCGGGCGTTCCGGTTCAGCAACAACCGCACCTCCAGCGCCGCCCCTCCCGACAGAACCCGCCAGGGCAGAGGGGGTTGGATCAGACCACGGATCCCGCGTAGGGGTTGCCCGCCCGCCGATGCCGGCTCCCACCGCCAGTGGGAAGGATCCGGCAGCAAGGCACGATCGGCCGGCGTGGGGTTCTCCGGATCCGGGACCTCCTGAAACACACAGGCCGGAGGGGCGGGGGATGGGGTCCTTGCGGCGGCCCGGGTAGGGGTGGTCCCTCCCGAGGGACGCGTGGGAATCGATAGAGGGGTGGCTGGCGTGGGAGCCGGTGAAGGGGCGGGTGGCCACAAGGGTTGGCAAGCCTCCCAGATCCCTGCTGCCAGGACCCCCCAAACAATGACCCAGCGAAGGACCGTCCCGGCTTGCATCGGTGCCCCTCCTCAGCATGAATAAACTTGAAAGAGTAAAGCAGTGTGGTTCCCTCACTAACAGTTTGCCAGCATGCCAGGGTGCCGCCCTGCTGCAACAGCCGCCGCCTTCCCCAATCCACCCCCAGCACCGGCCCGCCGTGCCGGGCCACCGCTTGAATCACCCGCCACGCCCGCAACGGGCCCCGCACTCGAAGCAGCCGCGCCCCGTGATCGCCTCTTCCGCAAGAAGAAATTCTTCAGGCGTGAAGATGCTGGCATTCCGCGCCTCCCGAAAGGATCCAGCCTTGCCTCGTGACCTTCTCCCTGTGGGGACCAGAGGGTCTTATGGCAAGCGCAGCGCCCGGATCTGGGCCTCCAGCTCCTCCCAGCGTAGCGGCTGTCGCTCCTCCGGTGGCCCATCGAAGACCTCCTCTCCCCATCGCCCATCCGGGCGCGCCTTCAGATACGAGGCAGCCGGGAAACCTATAAACATCCACACGGATCGCCTGCCCCCCTCCCACACCAGATCCCTCCGGCTCAGAAAGGCTACAATGGAATCCCCCACGTGGAGCTGGTGCTCCGCAGGCACTTTCACCCATCGCTGGTGAGCCGGAGGCGCTTCCAGGGGGCTGTTCCCTATGACGACGACTTCGATCGAATCCGGGAGTGACTCGCGCGCGGCCAGCGTTTGGATCACCCGCAAGGTGACCGTGTGGATGGGCACGGGAACCGGGCGATCCGGGATTTCAGGGGGGAGTGGGGTCCAGGGCTGGCCGCTGTCCGAGTTCCAGCGGGTGGGGGAGATGGCCTGCACCTCGGCCCGCACGATGGCATCCGCCTGCTGAATCCGTTCCCGGCGGGACAGCGCCGCGTATACCGGATGCGCTGAAACGAAGGGGGAGGGGGGAGGGGTGTTGAGAAGACCCGGCTGGCATCCCAGCCCGCTCAACACGCTCAGCACGAGAAGAAACCTTCGATTTTTCGAAATGATATACGAAAACATAGGAAATCCTCCTTCGCAAACGTAGTAAGAACTATGGACAATTCCATGTTGGGAGGCTGAGATATTGTCTTCAAAGGTCCTGGCTCCCTTAACGTGTCCATTACCGCGGATACAAATACAAAGCTCCATTTTGGTCATCGGCCTCTAAACTTCGAAACCATGTAGTTCCTCGAAAGATTTGACCACACATTGTGGCATCCGTGGCATTTCCAGGGCAGTAAATGGACTGGGTATCACGCAAGCCCAGTGCGTGACCGAACTCATGGGTGATCACTGACCAGGCATCATATTGGTTGCTTGCAGGAGTTCCCGTTCCTGTATACCAGTTTTCATTTTTATCATATCGAATCCAGAACGATTGGATCGTGTATCCGTATCCCGAGAGGACTGTGACTGCGAGAACATTTCCTGGCCCATCCCACCCTCCCCACTCGATGGAATTGGGTGATCCGCTATATTTGATATAGCGCCAGCTCGTGGTGGGGACGCTGCTCCAAGCCGATGCGCCACGATCAGTGGGATCCCAGAAGGCCATTGGAAGGTAGCCATAGCGATACGTGGCGTAATTCGTGGACCACTTGCAACACACCGAATATGCGAATGCGTTATGGAAAAAGAGCAACATAGTGAGGAGGATCAGAAAGCTAAGAAGGAGAGGTTGCATACGTGACGGGCTCGCTATCTGAGCGCCACAGGTCACCGCCTGGGCCACCCGCAGGGCCCGCGCCGGGCCCAGGATCTGGAGCAATCGCATCCGCATCGCCAGCCCCGCCAAGACCCGCACCCGCTCCCCCTCGACCTCAACGAGCATCGGCCCCCACCGCCAGTTGGGATGAGCCTGGTTCCGCATCGCCTGGACCCCGGGCTCCCGTAGCGACCGCACCCCCAGCCGCCCGCCGCTGAGGGTTTCCACCTCCCGCGCCAGGGCGGCGCATATGGAACGTCCCGCATCCTACAGCAGCCATCGTTCGGTCCTCGCTTCCCCTCCGCTCGGATCAGCCTTCGGTTTTCATTCGATCCAGCCGGCAGGAGCCGTGGTCCTCCAAAAAGGAGGACACAGAGTGGCCATCCGGGTTCCCGGCCACCCGGGGCCGGGAACCCGGCGACCTCCCTCTCCGCCTTTCCGCCCGCCATCCGCACAACGCCGCCATTCGGGTAGGCTCAGCGCAGGGACCAGAGGCGCACGGTTCCATCCAGAGATCCAGAGGCCAGCGTTCGGCCATCGGGGGAGGTCTTGAGGGCGAGGATGGCGTCCGTGTGGCCTTCCAGGATCTGGAGCAGCGCCCCATCGGGCACCCGCCAGATTTTCACGGTTCCCTCTCCACCGCCTGAGGCCAGCCAGGCTCCTCCCGGCCCGAAGGCCAGGCGGAGCACCGCCGCGGTGTCCGCCGCCCAGCGCGCGAGGAGCCGTCCGGTAGCCACGGAATACAGGGCGATCCAGGGGCCGTCGAGGCCGCCCTCCGCGACGGCCAGCCACTCGCCCGCCTCCGAGAGGGCCAGCGCTTCGATCGGCTTTCCAGTTCCCGGCTTCACGCGCTGCCTCAGGGCGCCATCCGGGACCTGCCATACCCCGATTTCCCGGCCGTCGGAGGCGGCCACCCAATTGCCATCCGGCGAGAAGGTCACCAGCGGGAGGATCTTCCCGGAAAGTCCATCCAGCCGGCGCAGGGCTTGCCCATCCGCGCGGCGGAGGATCCGAAGACCACCTGTCGGATCGCTCAGAGCAAGGGCTTCACCATCGGGGGAGAAAACAGCCGTGCCACCTCCCGGCATCCGGAGCACGCGCTCTCCATCCATCGTCCGCCAGATCCCCCACCCGCCCTCTCCGAGCTCACCAGGATCGGGAGCCAGCAGCCAGCGTCCATCGGGGGAAAGCGCGAGGGCTCCCAGCGGCTCCGCCGGCAGGGTCAGGCGCTGCACCCGCCGGGCCGTGGGGCCGATGGCCTCCCAGAGCGACACGATCCACTGAGGGGCGTTGAGGGGTCGCTGGCTGTAGGTCGCGATCCACAGGCGATCTTCTCCGAAGGCCAGGTCCAGCACCGGCTCCAGATATCCCTCCCAGCGGCCTTCCTGCGTCCCTTCCGGGAGACGCCGGATCTCCAGGATGCCGCCGGCGTGGGCAATGGCCAGCTGCAAGTCCTTGGGGGCAAAGGCCAGTCCCACCACGGCGCCCTCTCCCATCTCGTGCCTCCATCGGAGGCGCTCCCCGGCTCCTTCCCAGACGGCCACCGTCCCTCCTTCGGTGCCGGCTGCCAACCATTGCCCATCCGGCGAGAAGGCCAGACGACGGATAATCCCCCGGCCGCCGATGAGAAGCCTCCTGCGGAGTTGTCCATCGCGCCCGGAATACAGATGCACCTCCCCTCCGATCCCGATCGCCAGCCACGCGCCATCCGGGGAGAGGGCGAAGGTCCTGGCCCTCTCCCCCGGTGGGAGGGCCCATGCCACCCGGCGGATCCCCACTCCGTCTGCGATCCGTCGCCATTCCCCCTCCGATGGACCTGCCAGAATCAGCGTCTCCCCATCGGGGGCGAAGGCGGCCCATCCGGCCCCGGGCGCAAAGATTTTCCCCAGCTCGTCACCTTCGGGGACGCGGATCCGACGCACGGCGTTCGAAACGGTCCAGGCCAGCTGACGGCCATCCGGGGAGAAAGCCAGGGTGGGGGATTCCAAAGCGGGATCGATGGCGTCGGGGAGGACCCGAATTCGCTCGATTCCCTGACCCCTATGGGCCCACAGCCACAGGTCCCGGCCCACCAGGGCGGCCAGCCAGCGGCCATCCGAGGAGAGGGCCATGGCTTTCAGCCGGGCCGGAAGAGGTTGCTGCCACACCCCTTCGCCGGTCTTCGGCGCGAGGCCCTCCAGGCCCTTCGCAGTCCCAACAATCAGCCGGGGCCCCTCCGGGCTCCAGGCGATCTCCTGCAGGATGCCCTTGCCGATCACCCGCTCCAGCCGGAACCCTGGAAAGGCTCGCAGGGTCTCCCGGGTTGGCAGAGGAGAAGACGGAGCTACGGGGCTCTCCTCGCGCCCAGGAGATTGGAAATTTTCAGAAGGAGGAGCAGAAGGTGAGGCTGAAGATACGCAGGCAAGCATTCCGCTTAAACAGATCCAGCAAAGAATCAAAAGGATTTTCCAGCGCATTTCTATATCTCTCCTTATGGGGCGGTTTTTGTGGGACATGGTATAGAATAATCAAATCGATAAATAGGTGTCGTGCCTCCAGTAACTATTTGCCCGCAGTATAGAGAAACACGAGTTCCTCCCGTCCTTTCCATGTGCGTGTGAGGGTCTGTATAGCAGCAACCGGACGAGCAACCACAAGGAGCACAACATGATCCTTGAGATGTTTGACCGAGGAGTAACGGGCCACTCACGACATGCCATCCATCGGGAGCCTCTTTAGATTTATCCGGATCATTGTAAGGAATATAATCCACATACCCAAACCAAACAGAACCCACATAACAACCTTCAGAAGACCTTCTCCGGAAAGATCGGCTCCTCGGGCCGATCCGGCGCATACACCGGCCACACCGGATAGGGGGACGGATACATCGGCTGGGCGATCACCCGGAGCCGCGGCACCCCCTCCCCATCCCCAAAGTTCAAGGACACCGAAAACACCTCCCCCGAACGCGCAAATCGGGTGACGGCCACGCCCTGCCACACGATCCCCGGCGGCAGCCGGGAGGGCCCATACAAGGGGAACCGGATGAGGGAACGCAACGGCGCCAGTTCCGTAAATGTGAGGGTCTCCCCGCGCAGGGCCTCGGCCTCCGGGCGGCCATCGGTCTGGCACAGAATCGGGGTGGGAACCTGGCGAACAAAGGGAGGAATCGGGGCGCCTTCCGGAAGCAGCACGAAGCCCTCCCAGAGCTCGCCCGCTCCGGTGGCGGGCGGGGTGGGCGGGTCCTTCTCGGGCCTGGCCATTGGGGAGCCTCCGGGGAGGCGACGGAGGAGGGCCAGGGCAGCCAGGGCGCCGCCCTGCTGCAGCAACCGCCGCCTCCCCCAATCCACGCCGAGCACCGGGCCTCCCATCCGGGTCACCGCCTGGGCCACCCGCAAGGCCCGCGCCGGGCCCAGGATCTGCACCAGGCGCGCCCGCATCGCCAGCCCCGCCAAGACCCGCACCCGCTCCCCCTCGACCTCCAGGAGCATCGGCTCTTAGCGCCAGCCGGGGCGGGCGCGGTCCAGCAGGGCCCGGACCTCGGGCTCCCGTAGCGATCGCACCCCCAGCCGCCCGCCGCTCCAGGCCTTCACCTTCCGGACCAGAGCGGCGCATATGGAACGTCCCGCATCCTACAGCAGCCATTGTTCGGTCCTCGCTTCCCCTCCGCTCGGATCAGCCTTCGGTTTTCATTCGATCCAGCCGGCAGGAGCCGTGGTCCTCCAAAAAGGAGGACACAGAGTGACCATCCGGGTTCCCGGCCACCCGGGGCCGGGAACCCGGCGACCTCCCTCTCCGCCTTTCCGCCCGCCATCCGCACAACGCCGCCATTCGGGTAGGCTCAGCGCAGGGACCAGAGGCGCACGGTTCCATCCCGACCTTCCCGACCTTCGGAAAGAAGTTCGGACACCCGCCCAAATGGGGCTAGGTCAACCCCGAATTGAAGCCCCGCGAGCGGCTTGAAGTCACTATCGGAAGCCAGCTGAGGCAGGCTGTAACGGGTCCCAATAATCGCGGTGTCCGAACTGCATTCCGAATCTCAGGCATCAAGGCAAATTCCTTAAGGCCTCTTTCAGCGTGAAGCGGCCTTTATCCGTTCTCGGATATCCGTTATGTCCATACCGACCCACGTTGAGAACCCATAAGCCCCTGTTGCAATCACCTGCCCTCGATCATTCAGTGCCAGGATCCCCTGGGAGTGCCCCACGACGGCCCATATCCCCGGCTTCGCCGATGCGGTCAGGAACAAGAGATATTCCCCCGGGGGCAAGGGTCCTGAGAAACCTCCCTCCTCCTCTGCGATCCGAAAGCCCTGAGCCCGTGCTTCCGGTGTCACGCTCAAGCGAAGGATCCGCAAGTGAGGGATCGGGGTAGGGCCTTTCAGGACCTCAAGCACTTGAACGGTCTGGACGAGCGAAACCAGCCGTCCGTCCGAGGAATACGCGATCGGTTCCGGAGATCCAAGAGGGCGAGCCCGAACGATCCACTCCGCTTCACGTATCATGGTCTGTTCATCCGGAGCGTAGTCTATATCCAAAACAACCCACCCCCGCAGGTCATGGGGAGGCGCTCCACGGGTCAATCGATCCCTTGCGCTAATCGCGAGGGCCAGCAAAATTGCAATCCCCATTCCAATAACTCGAAATCGCATGTCAACCTCCGTCTCAATACCTATTGTTGATATCTTGATAATCGTGACTTTGTAAATTGGTGATTAGCCAATTGTGGCAGCGCTGTCCGTGATCAGCATAAAGGATGCTATAGAGAGAATTGTGAGCGAACCCGGCTCCGTGACCGAGTTCGTGAATCGCGGTGCATATTTTCTGGTCAACTGTATGAGGAATTACATTAAAATGAGGAAAATTGAAGTAAAAAGATCCGGCTTGTATGATATGGGTGGTGCGATTAACATAAATCGATGTAGCGCCCGCGACATTTATGTCAGGGTAATTAAGGTCACCCCATAGCATTAATGCGGAAGTTCGTTGAGCCCAATAGTAGTCAAAATCTGAAGCATTGAAATTCCTCGCTGCTTGCTGTATGGCAATCTGATAGGAAGAATCCCATGAAGTAGGCCACCAGTGACTGGTGGAGGTTCCATACCACCGAACAGGAATCCCATCACCACAAATATTCCAGTCATGAGCCGCAGCTTTGAGAGTATTAAAAACAAAACTTAACAAGAAAATGTAAAACAAGTAAAACAAAAATTGCAATCGTCCACTGTTACTCTTAGAGATAAAGCTCCCGAAGCGAGCCACGGCCTGGGCCACCCGTAGCGCCCGCAGCGAAAGGCCCGCCAAGACCCGCACCCGCTCCCCTTCGATCTCGACAAGCATCGGCTCCCAGCGCCAGCCGGGACGGGCACGGTCCAGCAGGGCCTGGACCTCGGGGTCCCGCAAACTTCGCACCCCCAGCCGCCCGCCGCCCAAACGGCGAAAGCCCCCCGTTCCCCCTCACGGATAAACCCACCAGATCAACCAGTGACCCTGCCGCCGGATCAGGAAGAAATGGGCATTCAGGGCAGGGGCCGCCTGGAGCGCCTCCGCACACGGCCCTGCGCATACTACCACCCACCATGAACGGGCCAGCACCTCCCGCCCGCACATATTGGCGATCAATTCCCCATACGGAGATTCACCCGCCGGCCGGGGATCGGTCACCCGTTCCGAGGGGATCCGTGCCTCCGCCGGCAGGGCAGGCGTGGCCGGGGTCGCCAGCCGGGCCCAGTCGATCTGTGCCCAATGGGAGGGATCGTAGGCCTGCCGCACCGTCTCCGGGTCGCCGGAGGTGGCAGCCCGGAGCACGGCCAGGGCTTCCTCCTTGGAGAGAGGGGTGGTTTCCAGGCCCTGGGGATTGGGGCATCCCTGGACGCCGGGGACGATCACCCCAGGCCGCAGGGGGAGGGGAGAGGGATAGATCTCGGGGGGCAAGGTCGGCCCGGGGGTGGGAGCGGACGTAGGGAAAGGGGAGGGCGAAGGCGAAGCGGACGGGATAGGTGTGGGGAGCGGGGAAGGCGAAAGGGACCCCAGAGAGGAGGGGGTCGGGTGGGCTCCCCCGCATCCCGCGCCGAGGATCGCCAGGCCAATGGCCCACGCCCGCATCATCCCTCGAAGTCGATGAACCCCTCCGATCATCGTCCCCTCCATTCTTACGATCTCACGATGGGCATTGCGCCAGCACCCGCACCTCGCAGGAGAAGCACCCTCGCCGAACAGGATCGTAGAAGTAGGCGAAGGTGGGCTTGGTCAGATCAATGATGGCCGCTCGACCTCCCCGGCAGTCTGCGCAGGACCGATTACACAGATCCGTGTCCGGATGATTGGGAACACAATCTGGAATACAATTGGCGCGCTGGCAAGGTCCACAGCTGGCAATATAGACGGTCCTCACCTTGGTGCTGCATTGGTCATAGACCACCACATCCTTGCCGCAAGCGAGGTAAATCTGGTTTTTACAGTTCCGAGAGCAATCGCAGCAGTTCCAGGTGCAACAGCCACAGGTATCCATCGCAGGCCAGGCGGCCTGATCACTGCGAGCGAGGTTGCATGTCCCACAGCGGCCTGCGCCGGTCGGGCAATCAAACCAGCCCGCATACCCCGTGTAGATATACCAGCACAAGCCATTCGGGCCGACCTCGATACGATCCGCCGCAGGTGGGGAATCGGCGGGGGAAGAGAGCCTCTCGACTTGACGGGCTGAATGCACCCAGATACGAGTGCCCCGGATCCCCTCCGGGATCCGCTCTCCAATGACATCCACGAAATCCCCTTCCTCCAGTCGAAGGGGAGATGCATCCCGCGGGCGTTCAGTAAGCCAATCGGCCACCGACACCTCTTCCCCAGGTTCTAACCGGAGAGTCCTCGGTGCGTTGTACAGACCGCCCGTCCGCAGCTCATAGCCTCCCGGAATCACTCGCGTCACCACCCCCTGCACCCGAGTCAAATTGGCCCATAGCCGGAGGGCCGTTCCTGAAGGAACGTGGAGACGGATCATCAGCTCGTCTCCCCTTGTGAGGGTGGAAAGGGGACGCTCGCCGCCTTTCCAAACCGATATCCCGTTGGGGATGCGGATCTTACGCAGACCAGTAGGGGTCTCGATCTCTACCTCATCGTCAGTGAACGCACGAAGGGAACCCGCCAGGACTTCGATCTCCCCCAGGGATGACGGAGAGGGATGGAGGGGGGAGATAACAGAGCGGAGACGTGGTCCGATCGCGAAGGCACCGAAAGCGCCCAGGGCCCGTCCGAGGAACCGCCGCCTTCCCCAATCCACGCCCAGCACAGGGCCTCCCATCCGGGCCACCGCCTGGGCCACCCGCAAGGCCCGCGCCGGGCCCAGGATCTGGAGCAACCGCATCCGCATCGCCAGGCCCGCGAAGACCCGCACTTGCTCCCCATCGATTTCGACGAGCATCGGCTCCCACTACCAGCCGGGGCGGGCCCGGTTCAGCAGGACCTGGATCTCGGGATCCCGCAAATTCCGCACCCCCAGCCGCCCGCCGCTGAGGGCCTCCACCTCCCGCGCCAGGGCGGCACATACGGAACACCCACCGTCAAAGAGAAGATACCGCTCGCTCATGGCCTCGCCCCCCTAAAAGGGATTCCACTTCTCCGCCCTCGGCACGCTTCCTCATTTTTGGAGGAAAGAGCGGCCTGGCCTTCCTCATTTTTGGAGGAACCCCGCCTCGAGGCGATCCTCCCCGAGCCAGGGGGGGTCTTCGAGGTCCAGGAGGGGGGCGATGTAGGGATCATCAAGGCAGCCGCTGCGGACCCACTGGCGGAGGGCGACGCGGTCGGGGAGCCCCAGGCGGTGCAGGAGCCAGCGGAGGTGGGTGCGGATGGAGGTGGGGCGCCGGCGGAGGGCCTGGGCGATCTCCTTGTCGCTCCAGCCACGGGCGACCCCCAGGGCCACGGCCCGCTGGCGGGGGGAGAGGGCCGCCCAGGGCTCCCCGAAGCGAACCCACCAGGCCTGGGCCCGGCGCCGGTCGGCGGGGTGCCAGGAGAGGGTGCCCTGGAGGGCGGCACGGAGGCGAACGCGGAGGAGAGGGAGGGGCAGGGTGGTGAAGAGGACGGCGCAGGCGCCGGCCTTCCAGGCGAGAGCGAGGCCGGCCGGATAGGGATCCGCGAGGAGGAGGAAGCCGTCGAGGGCGATCCCCTCCTGGCGGAGGGCGTGGAGGAGGCGCGGGCCGGAGCCATCGGGGAGGGCGAAGTCGATGAGGAGAACGGCGGGGGGCTGGCGGCGGACGCGGCCAAGGGCCTCCGCCACGGTGGGGGCGATCCAGGCCACGGGGAAGCCCTCCGCTTCAGCCAGGGCCTGGAGGCCGAGGGCCCGGAGGGGGCATCCGCTCACCACGCCGATCGCCATGGCGTTCCCTCCGCCCGAATTCTATCTCTATCTTAGGATTCTCACACATTCGGATCAAGGGGTGGACCGGGAGGATCGGATTCGGATTCGGCTTGAACGCCCGGGAATAGGCCTTGCTGAGGGATCCATGGCAGATGGATAAGCTTTGGGATACGGCGCCAATCCCGGATTGGGCTCCGCGATCCCGATGACCATCCGATCCTCCTCGCTGTTGCTTCCCATGTGAAATACCCGGTGAGCCGTCTTATGGTGGGGGGTCTTTCTTCGGATTCTCCATGCCAATCGTGACAAGAGCGTGACAAAACCGGGCCCCGATGGGTTAGAATTCCGCAGCGGATCGCGAGCGGGAGGGACGATCCGGCGGGTTGTTCGGCTCCTCCGGGGGACTTGCGGCTGGGCCTGGGCGGGCGACCCGCGCACGGGTTTCAAGCGGAGGGATCAGGGGACTTCCCCGTAAAGGCGGGGAGGGCCGCAGGCCAACCGGGTTTTCCCCGGCTCGGTCCGGCCCTCCCCGCAGCGCGCGCGAATCCAATCCTCCACGGTTGTCGACTCTATGCCCTCCGGATCACGGCTGCCGCTGAAGCACTGCGTCCACCTCGAGCCGGATGGTCTCATCCACGCTCAGCACCACGGGCACGCGAGGCGGCTCCAGCCCGAAGTCAGCGAAGGTGAACTGGGTGCGCGCCCGGGCGATGATGCGATCCCCCTCCACCCGCGCCGTCACCTCCCAGGTCACCGGACGGGTGGCTTCCCGGATCGTCAGATCCCCGATCAGCCGGAAGGTGTGCTCACCTGAGGTGGGAAGGGGCGAGGGCAGCCCCTGGATCTCGCGAGGGACGAAGACGGCATACGGATAGCGGTCGGCCTGCAAGGTGTTGCGCCGGATGAAGTTGTCCCGCCGCGCCTGATCGCTGGTCAGCGTGCGCAGGTCCACCTGGAAGCGCGAGGCCTCGGGGACGATACGGTCCCCCTCCATGACCAGCACTCCGGTGATGGCCCGCGTGGTCCCCACGGCATCGCTGGGCAGATTCACCCCTACCAGCTGTTCCCGCACCCGGTAGCGGGCCTCGCTTTCCGCCGGGACGACCTCATAGGCGATGCGAGCCCCTGCGGCCGCATCGGAGGGGGCTGCGGTGGGGGTGGGCGCGGGCGCAGCCGGAGGCGTGCCCTCCCCGCCCGGAGCGGGCGTGGGGATGGCGGGGGTCGTCGGAGGCGCCCCGGGCGGGGCCGGGGCCGCGCAGGCGGCCATCAGGCCGCCGATCAGGAGCAGCAGAAGCGCGCTCGGCAGGAGACGTGCAGGAGCCATCTTTTCTCACCTCCCGGATGAGATGTTCGAACGGACGAGGGGCTCAAGCCTGAAGGGGCCGGAGCGCCCGGATCAGATAGGCGTCCTCATGCTGCCAGTCCGTGGGGAGGATATGGAAGCCGGCAGCCTCCAGGGCCTGACGGACGATCTCCGGAGGCAGCCGGTGATCCCGCGGCGGACCCTCTTCGTGAACCGCGTCCGGCCGCCAGTCCAGCAACCCGACCCGCCCGCCGGGCCGCAGGACCCGATGGAGCTCCCGCATCAGCGCGTCGAGGGGCTCCACCTCGTGGACGATGAAAGCTCCCCACACAGCGTCCACGGAGGCGTCCGGCAGCTCGATGCGCGGGAGCTCCGAGCGCAAGAGGCGCACCCAGGGCGGGGGCTGTCGATCGGCCAGGGCCTCCAGCATCTCCGGGCTCGCATCCAGGGCCCAGACGATCCCATCCGGGCCCACGAGCTCCGCCAGGGGGAGGGTCCAGAACCCGGGTCCACACCCCAGATCCACCACCGTCTCGCCGGGCTGCAGGTGGAGGACGGCGAGCAAGCGGGGCGGATCCCACTTCGCCCAGCGGGCGGGATCCAGCAACAGCGCCCGCTTTCGGGGATCAAAGCGCCGTTCGTGAGCAGCCATGGCGGCCTCCCTACGCGCCGTCCTCGAGGATGCGCTCCTCCGGCGGAACGGGCTCGTCGCCGACGATGAGGCCGTCCTGGATGCGGACGATGCGCTCGGCGTGGCGGGCGACGAAGGGATCGTGGGTCACCACCACCAGGGTGATGCCGCGCTCCCGGTTCAGACGCTGGAAGAGGGCCAGGATCTCCCGACCGGTCTTCGAGTCCAGGTTGCCGGTGGGCTCGTCGGCCAGGATCACCGCCGGCTCCGTCACCAGGGCGCGGGCGATGGCCACCCGCTGCTGCTGGCCGCCGGAGAGCTCGTTGGGCCGGTGGTGCAGGCGATCCCCCAGGCCGACCAGCTCCAGCATCTGCCGGGCCCGGGCCCGCCGGTCCCGGGCGCCCCGGTAGATCAGCGGCAGCTCCACGTTCTGAAGGGCCGTCGCCCGGGGGAGCAGGTTGAACTGCTGGAACACGAAGCCAATCTTGCGGTTGCGGATCTCCGCCAGCTGGTCGTCGGAGAGCCGGGAGACCTCCTGGCCCTCCAGGATGTAGCGGCCGCGGGTGGGCGTGTCCAGACAGCCCAGCAGGTTCATCAGGGTGGACTTCCCGGAGCCCGAGGGCCCCATGATGGCCACGAACTCCCCGCGCCGGATCACCAGGTCGACCCCGCGCAGGGCCGGGACCTCCACCTTCCCCAGCCGGTAGATCTTCTCCACCTTTTCCATCACCATCACCGGATCGCCCATCCCTCCTCCTCCCATGGCGTGTGCGAGGGTTTCGGACCTCCGTTCATTCTGCCTTCGGCCGGCCCGGAGCGCCACAAGACGGGATCCCGCCTGCCTCATTCATATCGAAGGGCTTCGATGGGATTCAGGGCGGCGGCCCGGGCGGCCGGGTAGATGCCGAAGAACACGCCCACGGCCACGGCGAAGGTCAGGGCCAGGGCGATCACATCTCCGCTCACCACCGGGCGCAGCGTCCCGGTCCCGACCGGGATGCCGCGGATGAGGTTGGCTACGCCGATCCCCAGCCCCACCCCGATCAGCCCGCCCAGGCCGCTCAGGGTGACGGCCTCGGTGAGGAACTGGAGCAGGATGTCCCGCCGCCGCGCCCCCACGGCTTTGCGCAGGCCGATCTCCCGCGTCCGCTCCGTCACCGAGACCAGCATGATGTTCATGATCCCAATGCCCCCCACGATCAGGGAGATGGCGGCGATGGCCCCCAGGAAGACCGTAAGGGTCCCCGTGATCTGGGCCGAGGTCTGGATCAGGTCCTGCTGGCTGATGAGGGTGAAATCGTCGTCGTCGCCATCCAGGAGGCGGTGGCGCTCCCGCAGGGTGGAGCGGGCGGCCTCCATCACCGCCGGCATCGCGGCCGTGCTCTCCGCCTGGATCAGGATCTGGGAGACCACCTCGCTGCCCCGGAACTGGCCGCCCCGGGCCAGCCGCTGCAGGGCGGTGGACAGCGGGACGAAGATCTGGTTGTCGGGGCTGCCGAACCCGGTTCCACCCACCGGGGCGAGGACGCCGATCACGCGGAAGGGGATGTTGTTGAGCCGGACGAACCCCCCGATGGGATCCCCGTCGGGGAAGAGCTGGGCGGCCACGTTCGCCCCCAGGACCGCCACGGGGGCCCCGGTCTCCACATGGGCGGGGGCGAGGAGGTCGCCGCTGGCCACCTGGAGGTTGCGGACGGCGAAGAACTCCGGCGTCACGCCCTGGACGGAGACCCTCAGATTGCTCCGCCCGAGGATCACCTGGGCGTTCGTCTGGAAGACCGGGGCCACCGCCGTCACCCCGGGCAGCTCCGCCAGGGCCCGGGCGTCGGCCGCGGTCAGCGTGGAGGCGGAGCCGGGCGCCTGGGCGATCCCGCCCACCCGCAGGCTGCCCGGCGTCACGAAGATCAGGTTGGTCCCAACCCGCTCGATCTGGGCGCGGACCGCCTCCTGAGTTCCCCGGCCGATGCTCATCAGGGCGATCACCGAGGCCACCCCGATGATCACCCCCAGCATCGTCAGGAAGGAACGCATCTTGTTGGCCATCAGGCTCGCCATCGCCGTTCGAAATCCCTCCAGAAGGCTCATTCCCACCTCCCCTTCGTCATCCCGGCGGATGAAGCGGGCGCCAAGTCGCCTCGTCGATAGGGGCCGACGGGCTCACCGGAAGACCCCGGGGCCGAAGAAGCCGGGTCCCGGGACGCGGGTGCCGGAGGCCCCCGACTGGGCGGCCGGCACCACCACGACATCCCCCTCCTGCAGCCCCTCCAGGACCTCCGCCATCGTGTCCCCACGCATCCCGATCCGCACCGGGACGGTCTCCGTCTGGTCGCCGCGCATGACGGTGACGAAGGTCTGCCCGCCCCGAGCGATCAGCGCCCGCCGCGGGACGAGCAGCGCGTTCTCCCGGCGGGCGACGGCGATCTGGACCTGCACGGTCATCCCCGCCCGCACGGACGGCGCGTTCTCCTCCAGGGCGATGGTCACCGGGAAGTTCACCACCCCCTGGATCTGGGAGCCCATCGGCGCCACCGAGACGACCTTCCCCTTGAGGCGGGTGTCGGGCGTGGCCTCGGGGATGATGACCGCCTCCTGCCCCGGAGCCACCTGGGCGACGTCCACCTCAGGGAGGTTCACCACCACCTCCAGGTGGTTCAGATCCCCGAGGGTGATGGCTGGCATTCCGGTGGGGGCAGGGCTTCCTTCCACCAGGTTCACCGCCGTCACCACTCCGTCGATGGGAGCCACCAGCCGGGCCTGCTCCAGGCGCAGCTCCAGCTGGCGCACCGCGATCTCCGCCTGCTGCACCTGATACTGCGCCAGCTGCACGTCCAGGCTGGGGTCCTGCACCTGCAGGCGGGTCAGATTCGCCCGGGCCTGAGCCAGAGCGGCCTCGGCCGCTTTCAGTTGCTGCTCCGTGGGTCCGGATTGGGCCTTCTCGTATTGCAGGCGGGAGACCTCGGCCTGCAGCTCCGCCTGCCCCACCCGCGCCTGGGCCAGCTCCAGATCCACTGAGGAAGCGCCGGGCGAGCCGGCCGTCTTATCCCGGCTGAGCTGGGCCTGCCACAGGGCGTTCTTGGCCACCTCATAGTTCAGCCGGGCGATCTCCCGATCGCGGGGATCCGGGCCGGACTTCAGGGCCTCCAGGCTGGCCTGGGCGTTGGCCAGGGCCGCCTGCGCCGCCGCCAGGTCGGCCGGGCGGGCCCGGGCGGTCGCCTGGGCCTGGGCCAGCCGGATGCGGGCGATCTCCAGGTTGATGCGAGCGTTCTGCAGCTGGAGCTCCAGATCCCGCGTGTCCAGCTCCGCCAGCACCTGGCCGGCTTTCACCGTGTCCCCCACCCCGACGTAAACCTTGCGCACGATGCCGGATTGGGGGAAGGCCAGGTTCACCAGGGTGTGGGGCTGAAGATTGCCGGACCCGCTGACGGTGACCTCCAGGGTGCCCCGGCGCACCCGGACCACCGTGTTCTGACCCTGCGGGGACTGGGCCGTCGAAGCCCCCGCGCAGGCGACGGCCAGGGTCAGGATCAGCGAGACGAGGACCCCCCATCGTCCTTTCCGCATCGGTTCCTCCGTTTCCAAGAGCTAACGGGAGAGGGTTTCCTGCAAGCCCTGAATGAGCAGCTCCTTCTCCAGATCCGTGAGGCGCGCCTCCGGATGGGTGAGCAGGTAATCCGCCGGCGGCATGCTTCCGTTACGGATCACCTGAGCGATCTCCTCCACCAAGCGGGCTTTGCGGGCCGGCGACAGCGCCGCCGGATCCAGCTCGGAGAGGTTGAGGGCCTGCCGGCCCTCGCTCACGTGCAGGACGGTCAGCCAGGAGGCCGGCGCGACCGCGGTATACCAGGGCCAGCGCGTCTCGTTGCTGTGGCAGTCCGTGCACGCCCGCTGCCAGAGGGCCTGGGTCTGGGGAGAGTCCCATGAGATAGTCGTCCGAACCGGCGGGTTGGCGCGCGGGACCGGGATCAGCTGGGCGATCAGCAAGGCGGCCAGGCTCAGCATGGCCCCGGCGCCCAGGGCCCGAAGGCCCTCTCGTGGCCGATCCCCTTCGATCTCCACAGCGGGGGCGGCCTCGGCGCCCCATCGGCGTCGGCTCCAGCCCACCGCCCCCAGCGCGAGGAGCGCCAGGGCGCTCAGGATGCCGGCTCCGACGGCCATCGTGGACGGAGCCACCCGCACCCGTGCCAGCCCCTCCGGCGGCCTCCCCGGGAAGGGCCCTGCGAACGGCTCTCCACGGAATCGCTCCCCCGGCGCGCCGAAAGGCGGCACGGCGCGGGCGCCTTCGCCCATGGTCTCTGGAGGGCCCAGGAAGCCCGGTGCCCCACCGGGCCCGAAGCTCCCCCGAGGCCCTGCAAAGGCCGGAGCCGGCCCCCGGGCCATCGCCAGCAGGAAGGCCAGAAGGAGCGAGAGGCCTGCGACCAGCCCGCTGATCCCTCCCAGCCCCAGCAGGGCCTGAACCCACCCGCGGATCCGAGACGGGAGCTCCATCCGCAGGCCCGCGACGGTGACCGCGATGAGCAACAGCACCGCGCTACCCACGGTCCAGAGGGCAGCGAACGGCCCCACCGTGCCGATCTGAAGGAGGAACATCAGGAGCCCCAGGAGCGTCAGGAACAGCAACCAGGCGGGCAGGACCAGCAGAATCTTCCGGGGCCACGGGGCGGGCCGGAGGGCGGCGATCCCGGCCACGAGGGCGGCGACCCCCAGAGCCGATAAGACGCTCACCCCGATGGCCCAGCGGGAGATTTGCTGCAGGGCCGTGAACCCGGTCACGTTCCGATAAAGGAAGCCGAAGCGGGCCCCCAGGACCATCAGGGCGCCGTAAAGCAGGGTTCCCAGCGCGATCCCCCAGAGCGGGATCAGGAAGCCAAGCCCTCGTCGACCCATGGGTTCCTCCGGATGTAGAGGATGTCAGAAGGCCGTCCTCTCGCCGCGCAGCGGGAGGATCAGCTCAAAGCGACTGCCCTGACCCGGTTGGCTGTGCACCTCCACCTGTCCGCCATGGGCCTCCACGATCCAGCGCACGATGGCCAGGCCCAGACCGCTTCCCTCCGCCGGGGCGTTCCGCCCCCGATAGAAGCGCTCGAAGATATGGGGAAGGTCCTCCGGATCGATCCCCGACCCGGTGTCCTCCACCCAGATGCGGACGCGCTCCCCTTCCCGCCGGGCGCCCACCGTGATCCGCCCCCCGGGTGGCGTGAACTTGACCGCGTTGTCCAGCAGGTTGGCCAGGGCCATCTCCAGGCGCCACCGATCCCAGATCCCCTCGATGGGCTCCGGCGGGAGCTCGAGGGAGAGGGCGATCCCCTTCCGGGCTGCTCCTTCCCGGAACAGGGAGAGCGCGGCCCGGAGGACATCCTCCAGGGCATGGGGGGCGAGGTCCAGGGAGATCAGGCCGGCCTCCAGACGGGAGAGATCCAGGAGGTTGTGGGTGATCCAGGCCAGTCGATCCACCTGAGCCTGACTCTCGGCGAGGAAGGCGGCCCGGGCCTCCGGATCCTCCGCCGCCGGCCCCTGCAGGAGCTCCAGGAAGGTGCGGAGGGCAGTCAGCGGCGTGCGGAGCTGATGGGAGGCGTCGGCGATGAAGTGACGCAGGGCGTCCCGCTCCCGGGCGAGGGCTGTGAAGCTGGCCTGCAGGCGCTCGGCCATCCGGTTGAGCTCGGCAGCGAGATGCCGCAGCTCCACCGGCCCGGCCTCCGGCGCGCGGACGTGGAGGTTTCCCTCGCCCATCTGCACCGCCGCGTGGGCCAGCCGCCGGATGGGGCGGCTCAGCGCCTCGCTCACCCCCAGGCCCAGCAGCCCGGCCAGCAGGGCGGCGACGAGGCCGGCCAGGGCGAAGGCGCGGGTGGTGGCGGCGATCACCTCCAGGCTGGGCTCCACCCCGGCCTGCAGCTCCACATACCCGATGGGTGCCTGGGGATCCCCGATGGGCGCCCGCGCCATTAGCGGGAGCGAGGGCGCGGTGACCTCCTCTCCCGCCTCCGCGGACCCGGGGAGCGTCTCAAAGTGGAAGCGGCTGCCCCACGGACTGCGGAACTGGCGGATCCGCATCCAGCGCATCCCGGGGGGGCTATAGGCGGGCCAGCCCTCCCGGCCCCGCAGATAGAGGGAGCTCCACGGAGGGACCTCCGTTCCCCCCGCGCCAGGAGTGGGCGCAGGGGCGGCCCAGAAAGCCTCCCCCGCAGGGCCGGTGGGGAAGCCCGAATCGGCCAGCACCCGGCCCTGGGCGTCCAGGATGCGCACCCGGGCGTTCCCCAGGAAGGCGGTGGCGTAGGCCAGGCGGGTCAACCCCTCCGGCCAGGGCTCCGGCTCCATGAACATCCGGGCCTGCCGGGCCACAGCCTCCGCGTTCGCCCGCAGCACCGCCTGCTCCTGCCGGATCCCATACGCCCGCAGCAGGCTCACCGTCAGCACCCCGGTGATCCCCACCGCCACGATGCTGAGGAGCAGATAGCTTCCGATCAGCCACCCGCGAATGGAGCGGATCCGCCCGAACGTCCGCATGGTGCCTCCTCAAAGACCAGACGTAGGGCAACTGCAAGCAGTTGCCCTACTCAGTGGGGACCGGCATCGGAGAGGCGGCGGGAGCCGGAGCGGCCATAACTCGGGAGAGCACACCTCCGCGGGCGAGCAGGAACAGCGCCCCCACGACGACGCCGATCAGCCCTGCCATTCCCAAAACCCCCGGACTGATCCATACCCACCGGCGCATCGATTCGCCTCCCTCTCCACAAGGCCTGTCCGTAATGATCATGCTACGCCCGGAGCATTGCGCCCCTGTTGTCCCTCCGTTAAGGCTCCTTAACAGGATGGCTGGATTTGCCATTGGGCCTTGAACCATGGGGGGAAGCCTGGACGGGGCTTGCGGAGGGATTTTTCCTTAGCTTCTCCCGCAGGCGGCGGATAACGAAGAACCGGGGATGCTGGCTCTCCAGGCGAAGCGTATGCCTCTAAGGCAGAGGGGCATTGGCGATCCAGTGGCGCTGTATGCCCGGCACACGATCGAAATCCCGGTCGTCAGAGGCAATCGCGGGGACGTTCAGGCGCTCCATGATGGCGACGTGGAGAGCGTCTCGAGGCAACAGTCCGTATCGGGAGGCGTGGTGCAGGAAACGATATGCATCCTCCGTTTCCACACCGACCAGATGCACGTTAGGCAAACGAAGTAGCATCTCAATAGCCTTGCGAATTGGCGGCGCGTGACGTCTTACCAGCCCTGCAGGATCCTGGCGTAACCCTGTGAGAGGATGCTGGCCTTCCTGTTCGCGAATGCGTGCTAACAGCAAGCGGTAAAACAGTTCATCCAGGACAGGAACTCCTACCAGGGCGACAATCTCTCCCTTAACGACGCGCTCCAGGAAAGAACGAACAACCGTCAGATATTGTCGGTCGGAACGGAGATACATGTACCACACATTGGTGTCCACATAGACAGGGCCGGGAGGGACCTCATCGAGCCTCATAAAAGCCTCCAACTTCCAGGTCGAAGTCATAAAACTCAAAAGGTTCCTCCCCCAGGCATCCAGCCAGTTCATCCAGCGTCCGATAAGGATCAGTCGGCTCTTCTGGAAGGATGGAGATCTCCCCCTTCCGCACAACAAGACGTACCCGTTTGCCCAGGAGGGCTTCGTCCAGCAACTCTCGAGGCAATATAAGCGCCCCTTCCGCCTCCACCGTCATCTCCCGCTCCGTCATGGGAATCACCTCCCGGCCCGTTTCCGCCTACATAGTTTTCTGATTTCGACGTTTCCCTCATCAAGCCCGCATGATAGTTTTTACCACGGATGCTCAAGCCTCACAATCCCCACCCATCATCTCCGCTGCACACGCCTCGTCCGAATAGAGTCCTCCTCGGACTGCGCCCCAGTCAGGCCGCCAGCGCCCTGCGCACCACCGACGTCAGCCGCAACCATCGATATCGCCCGTGCTTCCCCTGTCCTGGAAGCCCCATCCTGTAAGCACACCGACTGCCCGCACCCCCTTACCGGGAGACTGCCCTCTTCTACGGCTGGAATTTATAGCCCACCCCGCGCACCGTGACGATCCAGCGGGGGGCGGAGGGGTTCTCCTCCAGCTTCTCTCGCAGGTGCCGGATGTGGACGTCCACCGTGCGGTCGTCCAGGACCTCGCGGTCGTAGCCCCAGACGGCCTCCAGGAGCTCCTCGCGGGAGAAGGGGCGGTTCGGGTGGGTGACCAGGAATCGGAGGAGGCGGAACTCGGTAGGGGTGAGGGGGACAGGCCGGCCTCCCCGGGTCACCTGGAGCCGCTCCAGATCCACCTCGATGTCCCCGAAGCGGATCCGCTCCCCCGGGGCGGCCATGGCCAGCTCGCCGTAGGCCCGGCGCAGCAGGGCCCGCACCCGGGCGATCAGCTCCCGCAGCCGATAGGGTTTCACCACATAGTCGTCCGCCCCCACCTCCAGGCCCACCACGCGATCCACCTCCTCGTCCAGGGCCGTGAGCATGAGGATGGGCTGCCGCAGGCCCTCGCCGCGCATCCGCCGGCAGACCTCGAATCCGTTGAGATCCGGGAGCCGGATGTCCAGGATGATCAGATGGGGATCGCGCTGGCGGGCCAGCGTCAGGGCCTTCTCCCCGGTGTCCGCCCACAGGACCTCATAGCCCTCCTTCTTCAGGGCGTATTCCAGCCCGCGGGCCACGGCGGGCTCATCTTCCACGATCAGGATCCGCTCCCCGGCCATCCGAATCCTCCCCGGGTTCATCCGGAGGCTCCCCGTCCGTTGTGGGCCAGGCGGACGATGAGGAACAGCGCGGTGGCGGTGAGGACGATGGCCGCCCCCGAGGCGACGCCGGCGTAATACGAGGCATACAGCCCCACCACCGCCGACAGCACGGCCAAAAGGACGGCAAGGGCCATCATGGCCGGCAGCCGCCGGGTCATCAGATACGCCGTCGCCGCCGGGGTCACCAGCATCGCCACCATCAGGGCCACGCCCACCGTCTGCAGCGCCACCACCACCGTGACAGCGATCAGAACCCGCAGCAGGTGGTCGAAGAAAGCAGCCGGCAGCCGAAGGGTGACCGCCAGGACGGGATCAAAAGAGACAACCAAGAATTCTTTGTAGAAGAAAAAGATCAGGGCGACCACGAGGGCGGCGAAGATCGCCAGGCGGATGAGATCCCCTTCCCCCACCCCCAGCACATCCCCGAACAGGAGGTGGGTGAGGTCCACGGCGTAGCTGCGGGAGGTGGAGATCAGGACCACCCCCAGGGCCATGGCGCCGGCGAACAGGATCCCGATGGCGGTGTCCTCTTTGAGCCGCCCTCCTCGGCTGAGGGCGCCGATGACCAGGGCGGCCAGGAGGGCGGTCCCCAGCCCCCACCAGAACAGGTGGGCGCGGGAGCCGCCGCTGAGCAGATAGCCGAGGGCTAGGCCGGGCAGGATGGAATGGGCCAGGGCGTCCCCGAAGAAGGCCATCCCGCGGAGCACCACATAGGTGCCCACCAGCGCGCAGAGCCCGCCCGCCACCACCGCCGCGATCAGGCCCCGCACCATGAACGCATAGCGCAACGGGTCCAGGAGGAGCCCCAGGATCTCACCCACCGCCTCCGCCTCCTTCGCAACAGGTATCCCCGACCGCGATCAGCTCGTCCCCCACGCGGATCAGGCGCAGGTGGCCGCCGTAGGCGGCCTGCAGGGCCTGCGGGGTGAACACCTCCTCAGGGGGGCCGAAGGCGATCCGCCGTCGGTTCAGCAACAGCACGCGATCGAAATAAGACGCCGCCTGGTCGAGATCGTGGGTGGTGAGCAGGACGGTGACCCCCTGCCGGCGCAGGCGCTCCAGGATCTCCAGGATCCCCTGCTGGGCGGGCAGGTCCAGCCCGGTGAAGGGCTCATCCATCAGCAGCAGCTCGGCCTCCTGGGCCAGGGCCCGGGCGAGGAACATGCGCTGCTGCTGGCCCCCGGAGAGGGCCCGGATGGGACGGTCGGCCAGCTCCGCGATGCCCACCTCCTCCAGCGCGCGGCGGACGATCTCCCAATCCCGCGGCCCGGGATGGCGGAACAACCCCATCTTCCCTACCCGCCCCATCATCACCACGTCGGCCACGGTGAGGGGGAAGTTCCAATCCACCTGGTTCCGCTGTGGGATGTAGGCGATGCACAGATGGCCGCGGGGGCCGTGGCCGTAGATCCGCACGGATCCGGCGGTGGGGGTCAGCACTCCGGCGATGATCTTCAGCAGCGTGCTCTTGCCCGCGCCGTTGGGACCTACGATGGCGATCCGCTCGCCCGCCTCCACCGTGAAGGAGACGTCCTCCAGAGCCACCACGCCATCATAGCGCATGGAAACCCCGGAGACCTCCAGGATGGGCAGGCCGGGGGAATGCCACGCCTCCCATCCCGGCCGGGTGACCTTCCGCCACAGGTTCGCCAGCGCCATCGCTCCCTCCATCCGGGGAATGCCAGCCGGCTCAGCGCAACGCCTCGACGATGCGACGGACGTTGGTGCGCATCATCCCGATGTAAGAATCCGCCTCGCTCCCCGGCTCGCCCAGGGAGTCCACATAGAGCCGCACCAGGCGCGTCCCGGTGTCCTCCGCCACCCGCCGGGCCAGGATGGGGTCCACCGTGCTGCTGACGAAGATGGCCTTCACGCCCAGGGCCCGGATGGCCTCCTCCAGGGCGGCCAGCTCCTGGGGGGAGGGCTGGGCGGTGGTGGTGACCCCCGGGAGGATCGTCCCCACCTGCTCGAAGCCGTAGCGGTGGGCGAAGTATCCGAAGACCTGGTGCTCCGTGACCAGCTTGCGGTTCTCCGGCGGGATCTGCGCCACCTGCTCCCGGATCCATGCGTCCAGCTCCCGCAGCTGCGCCCGATAGGCCTCCGCGTTGCGGCGATATCGATCCGACCGCGCCGGATCCAGCCGGCTCAGCGTCGCCTCAATGGTGTGGGTCCAGATGATCACGTTGAGGGGATCCAGCCAGACGTGCGGATCCCACGGCCCTTCATGCGCGTGGCCGTGATCGGATCCCTCTCCCTCTTCCTGGTGAGAGCCGGCGATCGCCTCGAAGGGCCGCAACGGGATCCCTTCCGCCAGCTCCACATGCAGGGCCTTCCCCCCCGCGTTCTTCAGGAGAGGCTCCAGAAAGACCTCCAGGCCGGCCCCGACGGCGAAGATCACGTCGGCCTCCGCCACCCGGGCGACATCCTGCGGGCTGGGTTCAAAGGCGTGGGGGTCCGCCCCCACGGGCAACAGGACCGTCACCTGAACCCCCTCGCCGCCGATCTGGCGCACCACATCCCCCACGATGGAGGTGGTGGCCACCACCGCAAGGGGACGGGCGCCGGGAGCCGCGGAAGGCGCCCTTCCGCCCGGGGCGCAGGCCGCCAGCCACACCATCACAGGCAGGAAAACCCGCCATCCTCGAAGCGCCATCGCTTTTCCTTCTGAGATCAAAGATCCCGACATGGCCCACAGAGGCCAACGAGCTGGAGCAGGTGATCCTCCACCCGGAAGCCGGTCCATTGCTCCACCTGGGCGATCAGGCCGCTCAGGTCCTCCGCGCCGGGGAACTCCACGGCGCGGCCGCAGCGACGGCAAACCAGGAGATGGTGGTGGCCCGGCGAGGCCAGGACGTAGCCGTCGCACCGATCCTCCCGATGGACGCGGCGCACCAGCCCGGCCCGCTCGAGGACCATGAGGGCCCGATACACGCTCACCAGCCCCAGGGAGCGGTGGAGCCGGCGCCCCCGGGCATGGATCTCCTGCGGGGAGAGGGGGCGCGCGGCCCGCTCCAGGACCCGCATCACCACCCGCCGGGGCATCGTGATCCGCCATCCGGCCCGGCTCAGCTGCTCCTCCCAGCCCATGGGTTTCCCCGCTATTGAAAAATTTTTTCAAAAAACAGTTTAGCGGAGGAGCCCTGCCTTGTCAAATCCTCGAGAGGCTGAGAGAGGGGGGCGCGGGGCCGAATGGAGGGGAGCGGCCCTCGTGGAGGAGGCAAGGGCGCGGATCAGGGGGCATCTTACCGACGGCGGGAGAGCATCCGGGCCTCCTCCCCGGCCTTCACGCGGGCTACGTATTCCAGGATCTCTCGGGCGCTCTGCACCGCCGCCCGACCGGTCCCGCCCAGCATCTGGGCCAGCTCCGCCACCCGGGCCTCCCCTTCCAGGCGCTGAACCCGGGCGACGGTCCGCTCCCCGGCCACCTGTTTCTCGACCTTGAAATGGGCGTCCCCGAAGCCGGCCAGCTGGGGCAGATGGGTCACGCACAGCACCTGGTGATGGCGCGCCAGGCGCCACAGCTTCTCTCCCACCACGGCCCCCACCCGGCCGCCGATCCCCTGGTCGATCTCATCGAAGATCAGCGTGGGCACCGGGTCCGCCCGGGCCAGGGCCACTTTGAGGGCCAGCATCAGGCGGGAGGTCTCCCCGCCCGAGGCGATGCGGGCCAGGGGCCGCAGCCCCTCGCCGACGTTGGGGGCGATGAGAAAGGTCACCCGGTCCAGTCCGGTGGCGTCGAAGGCCCAGCGCGCGCCGTTCGCGTAGGCCCCCTCCTCGTCCGGCGTCCGCTCCAGGGCCACGGCGAACCGCGCCCCGGCCATCCGGAGATCCGCCAGCTGGGCCTCCACCTCCCGGGCCAGCCGGTCCGCGGCCTCCTGACGCCGCCGGGAGAGCGCCTCCCCCAGCTCGCCGATCTCCCGCAGCAACCGCTCCGCCTCCTCCTCCAGGGCAGCCAGCCGCTCCTCCGCGTGGGTCAGGGTCTCCAGCTCCTGCCGGGCCCGCCGGGCGTAGGCCAGGATCTCCGCCACGGTGTCCCCGTATTTGCGCTGCAGGCGCCGGATCAGATCCAGGCGCTCCTCGATCTGAACCAGCCGCCGCGGGTTGAACTCGATCCGCTCCCGATAATCCCGGACCGTGCGGGCGAGATCTTCCACCTGAGCGCTCAGGCCCTCCATCGCCTCGAGATAGGGCTGGAAGAGGGGATCGATGCGGGCGAGGGCTTGCAGGGCCCGCGCGGCCTCGCTCAGGCGGTCCAGGGCGGAGGGGGCTTCGTCCTCTCCCTCGTAGAGGGCCCGGTAGACGGCGTCGGCCAGATGGGCCAGCTGCTCGGCGTTGGCCAGGCGGTTGCGCTCCTGGAGCAGCGCCTCCTCCTCCCCCTCCCGCAGCCGCGCGGCCTCGATCTCCTCAATCTGGAACCGCAGCAGGTCCATGCGCCGCGCCTTCTCCCGCTCATCCTGACGCAGCTGTTCGATCTCGCGGCGCACCGCGCGCCAGCGGGCCACCCGCTCCGCCAGGGCGGCCCGCAGCTCGCCCACCCCTGCGTAGCGATCCAGGAGCTCCAGCTGCTCCCGGGCCCGCAGCAGCGAGAGGTGCTCCGTCTGCCCGTGGATGTCCACCAGGACCTGGCCGATCTCCTTCAGCACATGCAGGGGCACCAGCCGCCCGTTCACCCGAGCCACGTGGCGCCCGCCCTGCCGGATCTCCCGGCTCAGGACCAGCTCCGAAGTTGCTTCCTCCTCCCGCAACCCGTATTCGTCCAGGATGGGGGCCAGCAGCGCGGCGGTCGCCTCATTGACCTGGAAGAGGCCTTCGATGAGGGCTCGCTCCGCCCCGGCACGGATCATCTCCACGTCCGCCCGGCCCCCCACCAGCACCGCCACCGCGTCGACCAGGAGGGACTTGCCCGCCCCCGTCTCCCCGGTGAGGACGTTCAGGCCCGGCTCCAGCCGCAACATCACCTCATCGATGATGGCGAAATCCCGCACGTGAAGCTCCACCAGCATCCCATCCTCCGCCCCGAAGCCTTACCGCCAGAACCGCAGGTAACCGATCACCGTGCTGATGGCCATGGCCAGATACACGCCATCCCAGAGGGCGCGTGTGAGGAGAAACGGAGAGGCCAGCCAGAGAGGCAGGCGCCACAGGAGCAGGCCGGCGGCCAGCCCGCCGCTGGCCACCAGCCAGATCCAGCGCCCGCGGCGCCGTCCGATCAGGCGGTGCACCGCCTCCGCCGTCAGGCTGCCGACCAGCGGCCCGATGAAGATGACCCAGAAGCCCAGGGCGGCGACCAGCGGGGCGGCGATCAGGCCGAGGACCAGGGCGGCCGCGGCCGCGATCCCGTAATCCAGCGGGCGGGCGTTGAAGAAGAGAGCCTGCTGACCGGCCACGCACTCCCGGCAACGATAGCCCACCGGCGTCTGCACCGCGCAACGGACGCAGATCGGCCGCCCGCAGCGGTTGCACCGCAGGGTCGTGGGAACGTTCGGATGAAAGGCGCAGAACAGCGTCTCCCCCTCCGACATCTCCCGCCTCCCACGCGGAGATCGCTCCCCCGCGTGCGGAACCATTCCCTTCAATATATGATAGAAGAGCGAGCCGAGCGAGCGATCCGGGCCGCCTCAGCCGATCCACGCCGCCCCGATCCCGGCCAGGAGGGCGCCGGCCAGGGCGGCCAGGGCGTTCACCCCATCGTTGGTCAGCCACGGCCACCCCCGCAACCATCGGGTTCGCTGACCGCAGCCGTGCACCGGGCGCTCGGTCTCCTTGCCGCAGCGATCGCACCAGTAGATCCCCTGGACCGTGGCCCCCAGCAGGCTGTCGAACAGAGCGGCGAGGAGACCGGCCATGCCCACGAGGAGCGCATCCCCTATGGATCCCCCAACCGGGCTTCCCAGCAGGGCGAGGAGCCCGATCCCCAGCGCTCCGATCCCCGCCGCGGCCGTCCCTTCCGGAGAGATCGCCCCGGAGGTGCCGGGTGGAACCGGCCGACCGTCCCGGATCCGTCGGGGCGGCCGGGGGCTGAGCAGCCCGATTTCGGTGGCCCAGGTGTCCGCGGTGACCGCGGCGAGGCTCCCGGCGAAGGCCCACCAGAGGGCCGGGTGAGGGGAAAGCGCCCAGAGCAGCGCGAGGAGGGCGCCGACGCCGCCGTTGGCCAGGGCCTGGCCCAGATCCCGGCGCCCCCCTTTGGCGAACTCCCGCGCCACCCCCGCCTTCCGGCCTGCTCGATAATGGGTGAGGGCGGAGGAAGAGATGAAAAAGACGAGCACCAGGAAGGCCCACGGCCAGCCCCCGAAGCCGAACACCGCTGTGCCCACCAGGACGGCGCCCAGCCATCCGCTGCGATCCAGGGCTTCCAGCCGATAGGCCACCCCGCCGATCCCGAAGCTCAGCACCAGGCCCAGGGCCAGCCGCAGGGGAACCTCCCCCACGCTTCCCTCCCTCGTTCCGCGCTCTCCATCCCCTCATGCCAGTGTAAGCCGGATCCCCATCCCCGCCATGGGGAGCGCGGACGGAGGGCGGGGGCCGTCGCCTCGTTCCTTACCCGTTTGCGCCGCAGGCCTCCGACCGCCCGGATGTGGCAGCGCCCGGGAAGGGACGCTAAGATAGTAGAGATTGCGCGCAAATCCACCCCGTAAGCCGGCATGGTGCGATCCCCCTCATCGGCCGATGAAACAATGGGGTCGCGAAAGGAGGAGGGATGATGCGGTTCGAACGCAAGATCCAGGAGGAGGCCGCCCGCGCGGCGCGACGCCTGCCGCCCGGACAGGTGCTCACGGACAGGTTCCCCGTCCTTCACTACGGGCCGGTCCCGAAGTTCGACCCGGCCACATGGGATTTCCGCGTCTTCGGACTGGTGGAGGAAGAGCGGCGGTGGACCTGGGAGGAGTTCCAGCAGCTGCCCCGCACCACCATCACCGTGGACGTCCACTGCGTCACCGGATGGAGCAAGCTGGACACCACCTGGACCGGGGTGGCCTTCCGGGATCTGTTGCGGTTCGTCCGGGTGAAGCCCGAGGCCCGTTACGTGATGGCCCACTGTGAATACGGCTTCACGGCCAACATCCCGATGGAATACATGGAGGATGCCCTCCTGGCCACCCACTACAACGGGGAGCCCCTGACCCCCGAGCACGGCTACCCGCTCCGCCTCATCGTCCCCCGCCTTTACTTCTGGAAGAGCGCCAAGTGGCTCCGGGCCCTGGAGTTCATGGCTGAGGACCGCCCCGGGTTCTGGGAGCAGGCGGGCTATCACATGCGCGGGGATCCGTGGCGGGAGGAACGCTACCGGGAGGACTGGTGATCGGATCGAAGCCGCAGAGGAGGGATGGTTGCGGCTTACTTTATCTTCAGGCGCCGACTTCAATATGATCCGGGAGCTCTCACCCGAAGACGAATCCTGAGATCCGGAGGGGAAGGCCGATGCAGACCTATGCATATGGGTATCCGCGTCTGGGGCGCAAGCGGGAATACAAGACCCTGATCGAAGGCTTCTGGCAGGGGAAGGTCTCCGAGGCGGAGCTGACGGCCGGCCTGGAAGCCTTAGAGGAGGAGCGCCTCGCCGCCTACCGCCGGTTCGTCGATCGCTTCCCCGTCGGCGAGATGTCCCTCTACGACCCGATGCTGGACACGGCCCTGATGCTGGGCCTTTACCCGAACGGCGGCCGGCTGGAGGATTACTTCGCCCTGGCCCGGGGTGAAGGGGCCCTCGAGCTCACCAAGTGGTTCAACACGAACTATCACTATCTGGTCCCCGAGATCCGGATGGACGCCGGCGCCCCGCCGCCTTTCCGCCTGGCCTGGAACAAGCCCCTCGAGGCCTTCCGGAAGCACCCGGAGGGGTTGCCTTATGTCATCGGGCCCTACACCTTCGTCCGCCTGAGCAAAGGATATCCTCCCAAGGCCTTCGGGGAGATCCTGCGGGCGCTGCTGCCGGCCTATGGGGAGCTATTGCGATCCCTGCGGGCGGCCGGCGCCGAAGCCATCCACGTCGATGAGCCCGCCTGGGCACTGGACGTGCCCCTGGAACACGTGGCCCTCATCCGGGAGGCTTACACGGCCCTGGGCGAGGAGGCGGCGCTGCTGGTCTTCACCTACTACGAGGCGGTGGACTTCCTGCCGGCGCTCTACGATCTCCCCCTCCGGGGCATCGGCCTGGACCTCCTCCACGGGCCCGGGAACTGGGAGGCCCTCCGTCGGGCCGGCTTCCCATCGGACAAGATCCTCATCGCCGGCCTGGTGGACGGCCGCAACATCTGGAAGACTGACCTGAGCAGGGCCGCGGCCCAGGTCGAGGACCTGCATCGGCACACGGGGGCGGAGATCTGGATCTCCAACGCCGGGCCGCTCTATCATCTGCCGGTGACAACGGAGGCGGAGGCGAAACTGGACCCCGCCCTGCAGGAGCGCATCGCCTTCGCCACGGAGCGGCTGAAGGAGCTGCGCCTCCTGAAGGCCCTGCTGACCGGGGAGCCGGATGAGGAAGCCCGGCGCTGGAATGCCTACACCCATCCGGTGGATCGCTGGCAGCATCCGGAGGTGCAGGAGCGGGTGCGCCGGCTGGGCCCGGCGGACTTCTCCCGCGAGGCCCCTTACGAGGAGCGGAGCCGGCGGCAGCGGGCGCGGCTGAACCTTCCCCTCTTCCCCACCACCACCATCGGGAGCTTCCCGCAGACGGAGGACCTGCGCCGGGCGCGCACGGCCTTCCGCGCCGGCAAGCTCCCGGCTGAGGAGTATGAGGCGCTGATCCGGGAGCGCATCCGCTACGTGATCCAGCTGCAGGAGGAGCTGGGGCTGGACGTCCTGGTGCACGGGGAGTTCGAGCGCTCGGACATGGTGGAGTTCTTCGCCGAGCGGCTGGAGGGCTTCGCCATCACCCAGCACGGCTGGATCCTCTCTTACGGCACGCGGGTCTACCGGCCGCCCATCCTGTATGGGGACGTGCGCCGTCCGGTCCCCATGACCTTGCGGGAGATCACCTACGCCCAGTCCCTGACGGAGAAGCCGGTCAAGGGGATGCTCACCGGCCCGGTGACGATGCTGGCCTGGAGCTACATCCGGGAGGACATCCCGGTCCATGAGGTCGCCTTCCAGCTGGCCCTGGCCATCCAGGACGAGGTGCGGGATCTGGAGGCGGCGGGCATCCGGGTGATCCAGATCGATGAGCCGGCCTTCCGGGAGCGGGCGCCCCTCAAGCGTCGGGATTGGCCGGCCTACTTCGACTGGGCGGTGAAGGCCTTCCGCCTGGCCTCCCGGGCCCGCCCGGAGACCCAGATCCACACCCACATGTGCTACTCGGAGTTCAACGAGATCATCGAATACATCGACGCCCTGGACGCCGATGTGATCAGCATCGAGGCCACGCGGAGCCGGGGGGAGGTCATTCAGGCCTTCGAGCGCCATCGGTATCCGCGCCAGATCGGACCCGGGGTCTACGACGTGCACTCCCCGGCCATCCCCACCCCCGAGTCGATGGAAGCCATCATCGAGCGGGCCATCCGGGTGATCCCTCCGGAGCGCATCTGGGTGAACCCGGACTGCGGGCTCAAGACCCGACGCTGGGAGGAGGTGATCCCCTCCCTGCGCCACATGGTGGCGGCCGCCCGCCGCCTCCGCGAACGCCACGGGGCGCCGGTCCCCGCTTCCTGAAATCGTTCCCCTTCATCCCGGGGCGGGGCGTTCGGATGCCCCGCCCCTTTGATTACGCGAGGCCGCGCCTCTCCCGTCGGCCGCCGCGGGCCGAAATCCATCCTTTTGCAGGATGGGCTTTCGCCCCGCACCTCTGTCTTCGAAGATGCAAGGGTTGCGGCGGAAGCCGCTCCGGCAACTCCCAATCTCTGGTTTTCGACGACGCAAAGGTCGCGGCTGAAGCCGCTCCTACAAAAAGACGATTTCTGTAGGAGGGGCTTTCGCCCCGAACTTTCCGCCTCGATGACGCAAGGGTCACAACGGACACCGCCCCGACAACCCCAAACCCATGGTTTTCGATGACGCAAAGGTCGCGGCTGAAGCGGCTCCTACAAAAATGGGCCCCTGTAGGAGGGGCTTTAGCCCCGAACATCCGTCTTCGATGACGCAAGGGTCGCGGCTAAAGCCGCTCCTACAGCCCCGAACCTCTGTCTTCGATGACGCGAAGGGTCGCGGCGAAAGCCGCGCCTGCGGTAAGAAGGCCGAAATGAATTTCGGCTTACGGAGGGGGGCTTTCGCCCCGAACCCCCGTCCTCGATGACGCAAGGGTCGTGGCGGAAGCCGCTCCTGCCCGTGCGGATCTCTGGGCAGGGGCTTGGGGCGCATCGGGAGCGCGATCCCCCCATGCGTCCGGCCCGCTGTCTCAGACGGTGCTGGATTAGCGCGGCCCGCTCCCCGGCCGGGAGCCACCGCCCCTTTCCCCGCGAACAGTCCGATAATAGAAAGGGAACCCGCCCTTCCACCCGGGAGGATGGGTCCCGATTCCGGGATCGGGAGGCGGAAGAATGACGGAGACCATGCGGGCCGTGGTCAAAGCGGCGCCGGGGCCGGGCCTGGTGATGGCCCAGCGTCCGATCCCTACCCCCGGTCCGGGGGAGATCCTGGTGAAAGTGAAGGCCGCCTCCATCTGCGGAACGGATCTCCACATTTACCGCTGGGACCCGTGGGCGCAGGGGCGGATCCGCCCGCCCCTGATCATCGGCCATGAGTTCTGCGGGGAGGTGGTCGAGACCGGGCCGGAGGTGGATGGGATCCGGGTAGGCGATTTCATCTCCGCCGAAAGCCACGTGATCTGCGGCCGCTGCGATATGTGCCGCACCGGGAAAGGACACCTCTGCCGCAACACCCGCATTTTAGGGGTGGACCGCGACGGCGCCTTCGCCGATTTCATCGTCATCCCCGCCGAGAACGCCTGGGTGAATCCCCCCGATCTCCCCCTCGAGGTGGCGGTCCTCCTGGAGAACTTCGGCAACGCGGTGCACACCGCCTTCGCCGTGGACCTGCGGGCGCGCAAGGTGCTGGTGACCGGCTGCGGGCCGGTGGGCCTGATGACCATCGCCGTGGCCCGGGCCATCGGCGCCCGCATGATCATCGCCACCGACATCAGCCCCTACCGCCTGGACCTGGCCCGACGGATGGGGGCGGACCACGTCCTCAACCCGCAGGAGGTCAACGTCGTGGAGGCGATCCGGGATCTGGCCGGCGGGGAGGTGGACGTGCTGCTGGAGATGTCCGGCGCCCCCTCGGCCATCCGCGAAGGCTTCGCGGTCCTCAAGCCGGGCGGCCAGGCGGCCCTGCTGGGGCTCCCTCCGGGCCCCATCGAGTTCGACCTGGCCAACATGGTGATCTTCAAAGGCGTGACGGTCCACGGCATCGTCGGGCGCCGCCTGTGGGAGACCTGGTATGAGATCCGGGGGCTGCTCAACTCGGGGGCCGTCGATCTGCGCCCGGTGGTCACCCACCGCTTCCGCCTGGAGGAGTTCGACCAGGCTTTCGCGACCATGGCCAGCGGCCGCAGCGGGAAAGTGATGCTGATCCCATAAAAATGATCCGCGGGGAGGGAGCGTCATGTCCGCACAGCCTGCCACCGTCGACAAACTGGCGTGGATCCGGGAGGAGCTGCAGGCCCTTCAGGAGCAGGGCCTCTACATCCACATCCGCACCATCCAGTCGGCCCAGGGGCCATGGCTGATCGTGGACGGCCGGCGGGTGCTGAACTTCTGCTCCAACAACTACCTGGGGCTGGCCAACCATCCGCGCATGCGGGAAGCCGCCCGCCAGGCCATTGAGAAATACGGTGTGGGGCCGGCCGCCGTGCGCACCATCGCC
Source organism: Thermoflexus hugenholtzii (assembly GCF_018771565.1). NCBI lineage: Bacteria > Bacillati > Chloroflexota > Thermoflexia > Thermoflexales > Thermoflexaceae > Thermoflexus > Thermoflexus hugenholtzii. The sequence goes on from NZ_CP076326.1 coordinate 2,425,255, forward strand.
GGCACCCTGGACCTCCACCTGATCCTGGAGGAGAAGCTGGCCCGCTTCAAGGGGGTGGAGGCGGCCATCTCCTTCCAGTCGGGCTTCAACGCCAACCTGGCTACCATCCCCGCCCTGGTGGGGGAGGGCGACGCCATCTTCTCCGATGAGCTCAACCACGCCAGCATCATCGACGGCTGCCGCCTCTCCCGCGCCCGCATCGTCCGCTACGCCCACAACGACCCCAGCGACCTCGAGGCAAAGATCCGGGAGAACCTGGGGACGTTCCGGCGGGGCCTGATCGTCACCGACGGCGTCTTCTCCATGGACGGCGACATCGCCCCCCTGCCGGAGATCGTGGAGATCGCCGAGCGTTACCACTTGATGCTGATGGTGGACGACGCCCACGGCGAGGGGGTGCTGGGCCGAGGCGGCCGGGGGATCGTGGACCACTTCGGGCTCCACGGCCGGGTGGACATTGAGGTGGGGACCCTCTCAAAGGCCTTCGGGGTGGTGGGCGGCTACGTGGCCGGGCGCCGGGAGATCGTGGAGTGGCTGCGCCAGCGCGGCCGCCCCTTCCTGTTCTCCAGCGCCATGACCGCCGCCGACACTGCTGCCTGCATCGCCGCCGTGGAGATCCTGGAGGAGTCCACGGAGCTGGTGGACCGGCTCTGGGAGAACACCCGCTACTTCAAAGAGGAGATGCGCCGCCTGGGCTTCGACCTGGGTCAAAGCGTGACCCCCATCACCCCGGTCATGCTGGGGGATGCCCATCTGGCGCAGACCTTCAGTCGCCGGCTCTTCGAGGAGGGGGTCTTCGCCCAGGCCATCGGCTATCCCACCGTTCCCCGGGGCAAGGCCCGCATCCGGGTGATGATCTCCGCCGCCCACAGCCGGGAGGACCTGGATCGCGGGCTCGAGGCCTTCGCCAAAGTGGGGCGGGAGCTGGGGGTGATCCGCTAAAGCGCACGCTGCGGACGGCGGAGAGGTCGCCGTCCGCAGCGCCCTTTTACCCCTTCTCCCGATGCCGCCAGCGATTCAGAACCCGGGCGGTGGGCCCCGTGCGCGTCAGAAGGCTGCTCACAAAGATGTTGGTGTCGAGCACGGCTTTCCGCACAGGCAGACCTCACGGATGCGATGGCGTCCTCTACGTCCCGCTCGATCTCTTCCGGGGCAACCTCCGGCAGGCGGCTCCGGATGCGATCCAGCGTTCGAAAGCGAAGCTCGCGCTCCGCGATCAACCGCTCATAGATCTGAAAGGGGATGATGACCGCCATCGGCCGGCTCGAGCGTTCCACGATGATCATCTGGCCCTCGCGATCCACCCGGCGCAGCAGACCGGCAAACCGGTTACGAGCCTCCTGGGCCTCGATCCGCACTGGAGCCATCCGATCCTCCCGTCGTCCCCCTGCTTTGGCCTTTGATTTATTATTGCTTCCTAAGCGCAGGACGTCAAAAGCATTCCCGCTGACCTTTAGACAGGAGATAGGACACGGCCTGGGACGATGGTCCTGAACCGGTCCAGGGCCAGCCGGATGAGCCTCAAAAATTGCCTGAGCCTCAGCCGGAGCTGGTGCTGGAGGAGGATCAAGAGCTCCGAGTAGGCCTTAAAGAACCGGCTTCCAGGATCGCCTGGACCAACCGGGCGGCCTTCTGCGCATGCTCGTCCCGCTCCAAGATCTCGGCCATGAATTTCTCCATCGGCTCCAAAGGCAGGACCTCGGCCGTGACTCCTACCTCCCCCGAAGAGGATTCCCCCTCATCCTACCACCCCCTGTCCGATCTTCTCTCCAAAGGTCAGCTCCGTACAGGACCCGGGTCTGCTTACGGCGCGGCTTTGTGGATAGCCTCCTCAGGCTTGGGGGAAGGCAGAGAGGCAGTCGCGTGGCATTCCGCCAGCCCTCTCCCTTCAGCAGCGCCGGCCCGACCACCAGCAGCGCGCACAGGACATCACCTCCGCCGGCCATACCGAAGTGTAATACTCCACCCCCGGAGGATCACGATGATGAGCCTGGGATCCGTGATGGACGGAAGGTTCCTCCCAAGGCCATCCGCCGGGTGGATCGCGATCCGCAACCGACCGGTCGGCGAGGGCATCCTCCGCTGGTGCTCCGGAGGGATGTCGGTCGGACCCAAGAGGAGCGCTGGAATCCTGAAGCGACCTCATTGGTGCTGACATGAGTGCAGCTGAAACAGGAATTCCATTTCCGATCCTAGATCTGGCAGGTCCCCATATAGCAATGCCAGATTCGAGTTTCGACATAGACATAGTAAAGTGGAGTGCTCATCGATCCCCCAACGCCGTAAGCATGCAGAATGCCATTATCCCAACCAGTGGTTCCCGCTTTGCCGACATAACCGATCCCTGGGGCGTAAACATACCACAGCATCTCCGCTCTCACCGTTCCGGATGTTATCCCGGCAATCAGGAAAGCCACCCAGATTCCTGTCAACCGTCGAAGGCTCGCGGATCGCATCCTCTACCTCCCTTCGAAAGCCCGGAGGGCTTCCTGATACTGGGCCCGGATCTCGTAAACACCTTGAATCGCCATCCGAAGCCGATGGAACAGCAGCCGCAGCTCCCCCTCCGAGTCCAGGCGGCCAATCGCCTTCCCGCCTCCGTGATACAGCGGACGAGCTATGCCGGCGGGCGCCTGGAATTCCCGCGATTCCCAGAAGCGTCCTGCCTCCCGCACGATCGCGATGTCCCGGGGATCCCCCTCCATCACCTCATAGACCATGACATACTCCAGCGATCCCATGGGGATCACCCCCTCCTCCGGGAGCCGCAGGCGGCTCAACCCCAGCACCGGCGCCACCTCGTCCTGATCCACCCCCAGCACCACGATCACCACCCCCTCCCGGAACCGGGCCTGAAGCCACTTCTGATCCTCCGGGCGCATCCACCTCAGCGCCTCCCCATCCACGATCACCCCATCCAGCGGCCGCCCCATCGCCGCCAGCCGCAACGGAACCCAGCCCGAAAACAGCGCCACCCCTTCGGCTCGAAGCACCTCCATCGTCAGCAAACCCCGGGTGAAGGGAAGCGGGCCCACAAAAGCGATGAAAGGCTCCCGCGGCAGCGCCGCCGCGTGGGCCGGCGAGGGCGTCAGGGCCGCCGGCAACCCCTCCCGCAACCCCAGGACCCCCAGACCCACCAGAACCCCCACCAACAGAAACCCCACCCCTCCCTTCATCCCTCCCGAGAACGCATGCCTGATCATTTCATCGTCTCCTCCACCTCACCAGGAGTCCCTCGTCTGATCGTTCCCCTCCCTTCGCAGTTCCAAGAAGAAAGGATGCATCACCTGGCTTTTACCCGTACACGACTCCCCAGGCCCCGGCATTCGAAGGGGGAGGAGGTGTCTTGATCAAGTGTCTCCCCAGATTCGCCAGCTGGGTGGCCCTGAAGCTGTCCACCATGGTGCGCATCCACGACCGCTCAATACGCCCCCGGGAACTGGAACATTGCTCACTGTCCACTGACACGACCATGAACTCCATCCCGATTAAGCATGAGCACTGGGAATAAGAATCAAAGTTAAAGTGGAAACACCTATCACAGCCGCTATAAGCCGGGGCCTCACGGGGTTCCTCCCGTTTTCCCTTTTTCGCTTTCGCAGATCCGGGCCATCTCGGGGCTGGGCTGCAGCAGCAGCTCCCCGCGAGGATCCGGCCGGAGGACCCAGACAGGCCCATATACCCGTTCTTCATCGGAATGCCGCTGACCCCCGGCCTCTCGTCGCTCCTGGCGCACCGCGCGCAACTGCCCGTCTTCGCTGATCGCCATCCAGGCCCGCTCGACCCATCCCCCTTCCCACCGCACCGTCCGCCTCCACCAGGTCACAGGCCCCTCTCCCCAGATCCGCTCCGGCACCGCTCCCTCCAGGCTACGTGGAGCCGGTAGATCGAAGCCGGTCCTTTCTTCCGATGTCGGCTCCCAGCCATCCGCCCGCAGTTTCCCCAGATCCACGAAGGGCGGGAAGGCCCACCGCATCGCCTCCGGAGAAGAGGGCTCTGGAAAGCAAACCGGCCCCCCCGGATCCACGAAGCGGGCCTCCCAGGCCCTCCCCGCGGTGCGCCACAGCTCCGCATAGAGATGGCCATCCGGGAGCCGAAATTGTCCGTGCAGGCGAACCGGCTGTCCGTCCTCCCCCACTTCCAGGAAGACTTCGCCCCGGATCTCCTGACCGTTAGCCGGATCCGGCGCCGAGGGATCGAAGAAACGCCGGCGAAACGACCAGGCGAGGACACGGCCCGGGCTTTCCGGAGGCGGTCGAAGGAAATCCGGAGCCGAGGCTCCTGGCGGGCTCCCGGCCGGGGTGGAAGACGAAGCATCGGGAGGAGAAGCAGGTGTCGGCGTGGTCGCCTCCCCGACCGGGGGAAGCGCTCCCGGCCGGGCCGGACGGAAAGCGCCCGCCCAGACCATCCACCCGAGGAGCAGGAGCACGAACAGTCCTCCGGGCACCGCCCAAGATCGATGTCGCACCATCGAACCATCCTTTTATGATTTTTCAGGGCGAAGAGAGCCAAAAGGTCTCTTCACATCCCCAACATCATCCAGAGGCCGTTCCTGCTCCTCACCAATCCGCGGAGCCAATCGTTCCCTCCCATGTTCCACGGGAAGCCTCCCAACGTGCATGCTGGGCGACCACCCGATATCGATGAGGCCGGTCTGAAGGGCATGTGAACGCAACAACCGAACCGGACACACCACTTGTCCCATAATTCGTATATTCGGCTGTTCGACTCGCCTCAACACGAAACTGTGTGGGCTCGCCGCATCCTTCATATCCTTGAACACGCGTATACACCCATCGACTCCACGGGGCATAGGTATCCCCCCAGATCCGCCAGAGGAGTATCCCCTGAGTGGTCCATTGGATGCATCCACGGCCGGATACATAACCGCCGGTGACGGGGTAATTCACCACTGTCCATTTACAGGACCAGCCGCCCCAGGAGGCCTGCACGCCGGTCGTTCCAGCGACGAAGAAGCCCATCATCAGGATCACGGCGAAAATCACGAGCCCCAGACGCTTCATTGCCTCACCTCCTCACCGAGCTGAAATCCACCCGATGCGCTGACACCGCTGTTCCGTCTCCGCGGAAAGGCGCAACGCCTCCCTTCGCTCCTCGACCATCACCGGCCCCCGGATCTCTTCATATTCCGTCCACCGGGCTTGTTCCTTCATCTCCGAACGCCCCAGCGCATACACTACCCACCCCGCCGGGTCTACTCCCAGCACCCATACCCGCTGACCTCCATCCGGCATCTCCTCCACCTGTTCCCAGCGCTGAATCCATGAAGGGACTTCCCCCCTGACCGGGAGCAACGGAAGGTTGGGTTCCGGAGTGGGGAAAGTCATTCGGCCCGTCAACCGGTAGCCCGAGGATTCCAGCCGCTCGACAATCACCCGAGAGGGCAACCACGTCTGCAACACCGAGGCCTTCAGACCCGGCTGCTTCCGAAAGCAGAGTGGGGGATCCGAATTGTAGAAGCTCCGCTCCTCCCCTTGGTCCGCCAGAGATTCATACCGGAGAAGGCCCCGAGGGTCTACTTCCCGTGTATAAACCTGCACCGGATAGCCGTCGGAGCCGGTGAGGGCGACCCGCTCAACCCGATACCGTTGCTCCTGAACGGACTCAGGCCCGTCTGCGATCCGAAGGCGAACCTGCACTTCCTGACGCACCGTCCGCTGCGGGAATTCCGTCGCATAACGGATGAAGGGGGGCGGCTCGAAAGATGCGGCAGATGAGGAACCGAAGAGGAAAGCATCGGAGGCGGGAGGGGGAGCAGGATCCGGCGTTGGCGGCTGGGTGTGAAAGTCCAACTGCTTCCATCCCCCCAGGCTCAGTATAAGCCCCGCCAAGCCCGCCCCCAGAATCCAAAGACGAAAGGCAGAAGACCTACGACCCATCTTCGTTTCCTCTTTATTACGATTTATCTCCACGATAAGACCCTGGCCGTCCGCTGTCAATGCCCATTTCGCCAACCTCAGTTGGCATTTTGCCAACTCCTCCGCTCCAACCTCCTCGGGCCCTTGCGGATGCAGCGGGGTCCTCCACGGGGCAGCTTCCAACCGGGCTGCCGAGGGCCGCGCAGGCCCATCCGGATCCTCCCTCTCCCGCGTCGGCCCGTTCTTCTGGATCGGATCGTCCGCCAGCCGGCTTTTTCGGCGCCCAGGCCGGATTCGGTCGTCCCACCCGGTGGTATCATGCCGTTGGGGGTCCGGAGCAGGCCTCCGGTCCGGCCTTCAAGGCCGTCAAGAGTCTTTCAGCGGAGGAACAGAGGTCCCGGAGATGTCGCCCCATTCCGCCCACGATGCCATCGCGGTGCTCGACTTCGGCTCCCAGTATGCGCAGCTGATCGTCCGCCGCATCCGGGAGGCCGGCGTCTACGCCGAGCTGTTCCCGTGGGACGCGGACCCCGCCGAGGTCCTCGCCCTGCGGCCGAAGGGCTTCGTCCTCTCGGGCGGTCCGGCTAGCGTCTACGAGCCCGGCGCCCCCTCGCTTCCCCCTTACGTCCTGGAGAGCGGCCGGCCGGTGCTGGGGATCTGCTACGGGATGCAACTGTTGGCCCACGCCCTGGGCGGGCGGGTGGCTCCGGCCCCAGCCCGGGAATACGGTCGGGCGGAGGTGGAGATCCTGGAGCCGGAGGATCCCCTCTGGCGCGGGCTGCCCTCCCCCATGGCCGTCTGGATGTCCCACGGGGACCGGGTGGAGGCGCTCCCTCCCGGCTTCCGGGCGATGGCCCGCTCCCCCAACGCCCCCTTCGCGGCCATCGGCGATCCGGCCCGCCGCCTTTACGGCGTGCAGTTCCACCCCGAGGTCGCCCACACGCCCCTGGGCCGGGAGCTGCTGCGCCGCTTCGCGGTGGCGCTGTGCGGCTGTCGGCCCACCTGGACCCCCGGGGCGATCGCCGAGGAGCAGATCGCGCGGATCCGGGAGCGGGTGGGCGGGGAACGCGTGCTCTGCGCGGTCTCCGGGGGCGTGGACTCCACGGTGACTGCGGTGCTGGTCCACCGGGCGGTGGGCGAGCAGCTCCAGTGCCTCTTCGTGGACACCGGGCTGCTGCGCAGGGGGGAAGGGGAGGAGGTGGTGGCCGCCCTGCGGGCCCTGGGGCTGCCGGTGGCCGCCGTGAACGCCGCCGAGGCTTTCCTGGAGGCCCTGCGGGGGGTCACCGATCCCGAGGAGAAACGGGTGCGGATCGGCCATACCTTCATCGCCGTCTTCGCCGAGCACGCCCGTCGGCTGGGCCCCTTCCGGTTCCTGGCCCAGGGCACCCTTTACCCCGACGTCATCGAGAGCCGGGCGCCGGAGCGGCGGGCGGCCGCCCGGATCAAGACCCACCACAACGTCGGCGGGCTCCCCCCCGATCTCTCCTTCGAGCTCATTGAGCCCCTGCGGTATCTCTTCAAGGATGAAGTCCGCGCCCTGGGGGCGCATCTGGGGATCCCGGAGGCCCTGCTGCGCCGGCAGCCCTTCCCGGGCCCTGGGCTGGCCGTGCGCTGCGTCGGGGAGGTCACCTGGGAACGGCTGGAACGGTTGCGAGCCGCCGACGCCATCGTGCAGGAGGAGCTGGCCCGCTCCGGCTGGGCCGAGCGGGCCGCCCAGGCCTTCGCGGTGCTGCTGCCGGTGCGCAGCGTGGGCGTGATGGGGGACGCCCGGACCTACGAGGAGGTGGTGGCGGTGCGGGCGGTGGCCACCGAGGACTTCATGACCGCCAGCTGGGTTCCCCTGCCCCACGAGCTGCTGGACCGCATCGCCACGCGGATCGTGAACGAGGTCCCCGGGGTGAACCGGGTGCTGTATGACATCACGAACAAACCCCCCGCCACCATCGAGTGGGAATAAGGAGGCTCTCAGTGAAGGGCCGACGGATCTTGACCGTCGAGATAATGGGGGGCGTGGCAGTCTGGCTTTTTATGATCCTGACCCGTGCGGTTCCAGCGGCAGTTGTAGGAGTGCGTTACCGCTGGTCCGCCGAACATCCCGGAAGGGAGCCGGAACGCATGACCGCGCAGATCGGACCAGGCCCGGGGGCGCGCTCGAGGGATGGGAGGGGATCGACAAGGGTCCTCTTCTTTCCGCGCCAGGGGGGACGCGGCTAAGGAGCCACGCTGAGATTCCAGCTCTTTAGAAAGCGGTGGAGGGAGCGCCCCCGGCCCGGGCTCGGTCCGCCTCTCCTGCAGACTTTGGGTGCCCTGAAGGGCCTCGGGAATCCGGGCGAGAGAAGACTCTCAGGACCAACTGCAGGGCCGGTGTCGGGATGGGGCCCTCGGAGGTGGCCTTCAGCAGCCCGTAGGTCCATGCCCAGGCTACAACGTCCTCCGGCCTTTCGCATCCCAGCTTCTCGCACAGGCGCTGAGCAGCCCGCCGGGCGCCCTCCCGGCTGATCCCCCATCGGCACGCCCGTTCCTTCCAGGAGATCGGGCGAGCCAGATCTGCCAACCGCTCTGCCTCCTCCGGGCGCAACTGTCGAAGACGGCTTCCAACGGCCGTTTCGAAGCGCTCCACCCGGGCGCGCAGAGGGGGAGGCCAAGCCTCTCCGGTCTCCCGGAAGGCCTGGAGCCAGCGGAGGTTCTCCGTCCAGGGATCGGCGCAATCGAGGTACCCAGCGAACCCCAGCCGCCAAGCCGTCCAGAGATAGAGGTCCGGAGGGGAAGGGCTCCAGAGGAGGATGCGGTAGGAGGCTGAGCTTTGCTGCAGGGTGAAGCCCAGATCCAGGCCGCACCGGCCGGGCAGTTCGGCGGCGATGAGGAAATCACAGGGGAAAGCAGGGGGTCTCTGAGAGGGAGCGAGGAAGAGGACGGGCTCCCCCAGGGCCTCGGTGAGAGCCCGGGCCAGAAGGGGGCCCCGGGTGGGATCCTCGATCAAAATGAAGGTTCGGTCCATCGCGTTCCCCTTGCTCTAAGGGAAAAGGGCCCCTTCGGGAGAGTCCTTCCGCCCCCGCTGGGCGCTCGGGAACCGCCCGAGGGATCCCTCTCGCGCCTCGAGTCGGACTCCGGTCGTCCCCGGCGCAAGGTCCGAATCTTCGCTCCGTAGGAAGCGATGAGGCGCTTCTCCCGGAAGGCCCGGCCGGACCGCCCCACGCACCCCTGGCCACCGAATTTGGAGCATTCCCCAAATGATCTCTATTCAAATTACCCCAGCGAACTGGGAAAGGTTGGGGGCTCTCCCTCGCTCCCAATGGACTACGGCCCCTCACTCTCGAGATCCTGGCCGGCCTGTAGACGAAACGCTCGGATGGATCGGGGCTGCGGGATGCGACCGTGGGCGAAAGCCGGTTGTTTCGCTCTGATTATAAAGGGCTTTCGAGGAGTTCTCCAGGCGGTGCGGCTGGGCCTGGGATCTCCACAGCTGCATCGTGGCGAGCCCGGCCACTCGTAGGGTCGGGGCGAAATACACAGTCAGCAAGAGGTGAAGCCAGGCCATATCCCTGTTCTTAGGGTTGCACATCCAGGATGGCTGCCCGCACCGTCCCACGGCAAGGGAGAGGGGAAAGGAGGAGGTCCCTCTTTGTATCCTGAAATTTATCACTCAATTTTTATTAAACAACTTATTGAACGCGCTTCAGATGCGCTGCGATCTGTAAAAGGGTAGAAACATGATAAGGATGATCGGATCGTGAGGCGGTGATCATAATGGAAATCCCCTCTTGATTCCAGGCCAACATCTGAACTGTCCTATTATCCACGAAAACTCCTTCGTATTTCCCATTGACGATTACTTTCTGCAATTCATAATGCTCAGATATCGTCTTTACAGGATGATTTGTGATAGATATCTCCACAAAAGCCCGACTTTGAGGATCCACATAATCGATGTGAATAGTCTGGATTCCATTGGGATAGTTGATGACGAAGGCGAAGGGCGTTGTGGGCGTAAAGGGCAGCCAGTTGGGAAGCCAAATCGGGAAGGAGATCCGGCGGAGAGCCGATTCTAAAGGCTCGCCGGACACCCCAAACGGGGACTCCTGAACCGCATGAACGGACATTGGAGCGCGCACAGATCCAGACATCAGAAGCACCAAAGGGATCCAAAGCAGAGACAACAGGACAGCAAGAGGACGGAGTTTCATCGTGCACCTCCATTAGGGCCAGATAACATAGAAAGAGCTCGCTTGAGCATATACCCTGCAATCCCATGGCCTGGATGCGCATGTGAAGGGATCCGCATTGCGAATCTCCAGAGCGGAACCATGAAGAACGGCTCCTCCCGCAGATCGATCCAGCCCCCATGCCGACCCTGCGCATCCACCACCGGAATGCGGGTCGGAAACCGCGCCAGGTCCACCTGTCCCCGCGCATCGACCCACCCCGGGGTGGGCGGAAAGCGATCTCGCTGGACCTCCCGATCCAGCCGCATCCATCCCCCCAGACCCAGCCCCAGCGCCGCCAAGCCCACGCCCAATATCCAAAGGCGTAACGCAGAAGGCATAGGAACCCTCATTGCTACTTCTAATTGTCTCCACATCCATTGTGGAATCCCTTCCGATCCATGTCAATACCCATTTTGCCAACTTATTTGGGGGGATCCCTGCTCCCCTTCGTCCTTTCCGCAGAGGATGCGATTCCTCCCGCCTTGGGAAGGACATCCGCGGATACGCAATTAGGAGAATCGAGGGCGGAAACCTACGAGGGAAGAGCACTCCAAACGATCGCCGAACGCGAGCCGATCGATGAAGCGCGCGCCTTCGGCCCGGCAGGAGGCCATCCGGGGGTTGCGGGTCGATGACCCCTCCGTGCGCCGAATCGGGTTGCAGGTGCCGCTTCAGCCCCTCATCCCGGCCCCCGAGCCGAGGAGAGGCCTTCGTCCGGGCGCGCCGCGGCCGCCCGCATGGCGCGGACGAAGGCGGCCAGAGAGGCCTCGTCGAACCCGCAGGCCTCGGCATGCCGGATGAGGGCGCTGCCCACCACCAGCCCGTCGGCCTCCGGAGCCAGTCCGGCCGCATGATCCGGCCGGGAGATCCCAAACCCCACCGCCACCGGGACGCCGCCGGCATGCCGGCGGGCCCGACGCAGGTGCGCGACCACCTCCTCCGGCAACCGATCCCGCGCCCCGGTGATCCCCGTGACCGAAACCAGATAGAGAAACCCGGTGGCGGTGGCGGCGATGCGGGCCAGCCGCTCATCCGGCGTGGTGGGCGCCGCCAGGGGGATCCAGGCCAGGCCGGCCGCTCCCGCCGCCGTCCGCATGGCCTCCGCCTCCTCCAGCGGGAGATCCGGGACAATCAGCCCGTCCGCCCCCGCCCGCGCCGCCTCCTCCAGGAACCCCGGAAGCCCCGCGGCGAGGAGCGGGTTGACGTAGCTCATCAGGCAGAGGGGGATGCCCACGCCTTCCGCCCGCAGGCGGGCGAGGACCTCCAGGATCTGGGGCGTTCGGAACCCCGCCTGCAGGGCCCGGTGGACCGCCCGCTGGATCACCGGGCCGTCCGCCAGGGGATCGGAGAACGGCAACCCCAGCTCGATCAGGTCCGCGCCCGCCCGGGCCAGGAGGCCCACGATTCGAAGCGAGGCCTCCAGGTCCGGATAGCCGACGGGCCAGTAAAGGACGAGCGCCGCGCGCCGCTCCGCCCGGGCGCGCCGGAAGGCCTCCCGCACCGCCTCGACGCCCCTCATCCGATCGCCTCCCCCAGGGCCTTCGCCACGGTCTCCAGGTCCTTGTCCCCCCGTCCGGAGAGGTTGACCAGGATCCACGCGCCGGGCCGCTCCCGGGCGATCCGCATGGCCTCGGCGACGGCGTGGGCGGACTCCAGGGCGGGGAGGATCCCTTCCAGCCGGGCCAGGGCCCGGAAAGCGGCCAGGGCCTCGGCGTCGGTGACGGCGGTGTAGCGGACGCGCCCCCGCTCCCGCAGATACGCGTGCTCCGGGCCCACGGCCGGGTAATCCAGCCCGGCGGAGATCGAGTGGGTGTCCAGGATTTGCCCCCACGGATCCTGGAGGACGTAGGTGCGGGTTCCGTGCAGGACGCCGATGCGGCCCCGGTCGCCGTCGGCGAAGCGGGCGGCGTGACGGCCGGTGGGGATCCCCTCCCCGCCCGCCTCCACCCCCACCAGCTCCACCGGATCCTCCAGGAAGGCCGCGAAGAGGCCGATGGCGTTGCTCCCCCCACCCACGCAGGCCACCGCCACGTCCGGCAGCCGTCCGAAGGCTTCCCGCATCTGGGAGCGGGCCTCGACGCCGATCACCGACTGGAAGGTGCGCACGATCACGGGATACGGATGGGGCCCCAGGGCGGAGCCCAGCAGGTAGTGGGTCGTGCGCACGTTCGTCACCCAGTCCCGGATGGCCTCGTTGATGGCGTCCTTCAGGGTGCAGGAGCCGGCGTCCACCGGGCGCACCTCGGCTCCGAGCAGGCGCATCCGGAACACGTTGGGCCGCTGGCGGGCCATGTCCGCGGTGCCCATGTAGATGACGCACTCCAGCCCGAGGAGGGCGCAGGCGGTGGCCGTGGCCACCCCGTGCTGGCCGGCCCCCGTCTCGGCCACCACCCGCCGCTTGCCCAGGCGCTTCGCCAGGAGCGCCTGCCCCAGGGCGTTGTTGATCTTATGGGCCCCCGTGTGGGCCAGGTCCTCCCGCTTGAGGAAGATCCGCGCGCCGACGGCCTCTCCCAGCCGCCGGGCCTCCGTCAGCGGCGTGGGGCGCCCCACATAGGTGCGCAGCAGGGTCTCGAACTCCCGGAGGAACTCCGGATCCCGCAGCGCCTCCTCGAAAGCCTGCTCCAGCTCCTCCAGAGCCGGGATGAGGGTCTCCGGCACATACCGCCCGCCGTAAGGCCCGAAGTAGCCCGGCCGCTCCGAAACCGGTGGAGGGATCAGCGCGATCATCCGCCCTCCTCCTCAAGTTCCACAAGGACCCCCTCCTGCAGGGCCCGGAAGGCGGCCCGCGCCCGGGCGATGAAGGCCCGCACCTTCTCCGGGTCCTTCCGCCCGGGGGCCTGTTCCACCCCGGAGGAGACATCGACGCCCCAGGGCCGGACGCGGGCGATGGCCGCCGCCACGTTCTCCGGCGTCAGCCCGCCGCTCAGAAGCAGGCGCTCCGCCCGGGCCCACCGGGCCGCCTGCTCCCAGTCGGCGACCCGGCCGGTCCCCCCATAGGCCGTGGGATGCCAGGCGTCCACCCCCAGGGTGGGGCCGTCGGGCAGCCGCCCGCGGTAGGGAGTGGGATCGATGGCGCTCCCGGGGCGCAGCCGGAGCACCCGGTAAGCGCGGTCCGCCAGGGCCTGCACCACCTCCAGGGGCTCCTCGCCGTGGAGCTGGGCCCAATCCAGGCCGATGCGCTCCAGCAGCGCCCGCACCTGCTCCGCCGGCTCGTTCACGAACACCCCTATGCAGCGCACCCCGGGCGCCTCCCGGCGCAGCTGCGCCACCAGCTCCGCCGCCCGCTCCGGCGGCAGATAGCGAGGGCTCTTCGGATAGAGGACGAAGCCCAGCGCGTCCGCCCCCGCCGCGACGGCCGCCCGGGCGTCCTCCAGGGTCGTGATCCCGCAGATCTTGATGAACACCGTCGCCTCCCCTCGTCCGGGCTCACCCTTCTTCGCCACCGGCCAGCGACCGGGTTGCGCGAACCACCGCCTCCAGATCGAAGCTGTCCGGGCGCCGGCCGGCCTCCACCAGCGCCTCGCCGACCAGCACCGCATCGTAGCCCCACATCCCCATCTCCCGGACGTCGGCGGGGGTCCGCAGCCCGCTCTCCGCCACCGTCCGGATCCCGGCGGGGATGCGGGGCCGCAGCCGGGCCGAGACCGTTCGGTCCACCGTCAGGGTGTGGAGGTCCCGATGGTTCACCCCGATCACCCGCGCCCCGGCTTGCAGGGCCCGCTCCAGCTCCTCCTCCCGATGGACCTCCACCAGGGCCGTCATCCTCAGCTCCGCCGCGAGGGCGAGGAGATCCACAAGACGCGAAGGCTCCAGGGCGGCGACGATGAGGAGCACCGCGTCGGCCCCCGCAGCCCGCGCCTCGTAGATGTCGTAGGCATCCAGGGTGAAGTCCTTGCGCAGGATCGGCATCTCCGGGAAGGCCTGGCGGACGGCCTGGAGGTGGGCCAGCTCCCCATTGAAGAAGCGGGCGTCGGTGAGGACCGAGAGAGCGGCCGCCCCGCCCCGCCGATACGCCCCGGCCAGGGCCACCGGGTCCACCGTCGGGGCCAGGTCTCCCCGGGAGGGGGAAGCCCGCTTGACCTCGGCGATCAGGGCGGGGCGATCGCCCCGGCGGGCGAGGGCGGCGGCGAAGTCCCGTGGGGGCGGCATCGCCTCCGCTTCCGCCCGCACCAGCGGGAGCGGGCGCTCCCGCATCCGCCGGGCCTGCTCCTCGCGCTTCCAGGCCAGGATCTTTTGCAGCACGGACATGCTCAGGGCTCCTGAGCGCCTCGCTGGGTGAAGGCCACGTAGTCCTCCAGGACGGCCAGGGCCGCTCCGCCCTCGAGGGCTTCCTCGGCCCGCGTTAGTCCCTCCCGCAAGTCCGCCACCTGCTCCGCGGCGCGCAGGGCGAAGGCGGCGTTGAGGAGGACCGCCGCCCGCAGCGGGCCGTTCTCCTTCCCCTGGAACAACCTCCGCAGCCGCTGGGCGTTCTCTTCCGGCGTGCCGCCCCGAAGGGCCTCCAGGGGCGCCCGCGGGATCCCATAATCGGCCGGGTCGAAGATCCAGGATCGGACCCGGCCGTCGGCGTATTCGGCGACCCGGGCGGGGCCGGCCGGGGTCACCTCGTCGACGTTGCCCACCCCGCACACCACGAAGGCCCGCCGGCTGCCCAACGCGCCCAGGACCTCCGCGAGAGGCTCCACCAGGGTTGGGTCGAACACGCCCATCACCTGATAGGGGACCTCGGCCGGGTTGCAGAGGGGGCCCAGGATGTTGAAGATGGTGCGGACGCCGATCTCGCGGCGGGGGCCGATGGCATGCTTCATCGCCGGGTGGAAGGCGGGGGCGAAGAGAAAGGCGAAGCGGACCTCCCGCAGGGCGCGGGCGGCCTGCTCAGGGGTCAGGGTGAGGGCCGCGCCCAGGGCGGCCAGGAGATCGGCGCTGCCGCTGGGGCTGGAGACCGCCCGGTTGCCGTGTTTGGCCACCGGCACCCCTGCCCCGGCGACGACGAAGGCCGCCGCCGTCGAGAGGTTGAAGGTGCGAGCCCCATCGCCGCCCGTGCCGCAGGTGTCCACCGCGACCCCCTCGTAGGGCACCCGCTGCATCGCCCGGCGCATCGCCCGGGCGCATCCGATGATCTCGGGGATGGTCTCCCCCTTCATCCGCAGGGCGATCAGGAAGGCCCCGATCTGCGCCGGCGTGGCCTCCCCTTGCATGATCGCCCCCATCGCCGCCTCAGCCTCCTCCAGGGTGAGATCCTCCCGTCGCACCAGCTTGGCGATCGCTTCCCGGATCATCGCGAACCTCCTCCCCTTAAGGATCCGGAAGAGATGGCGGGCGCCGGATCCAGGTATCCGGCGATCCGCAGGAAGTTCCGCAGCAACCGCACGCCCTCCGGGGTGAGGACCGACTCGGGATGGAACTGGATCCCGAAGGTGGGATGGTGGCGGTGGCGCAGCGCCATGATCTCCCCCTCGGGGGTGCGGGCGGTGACCATCAGGGGCTCCGGAAGGGGCTCGGCCACCAGGAGGGAGTGGTAGCGGCCGGCCATGAAGGGGCTGGGCAGCCCGGCGAAGAGCGCATCCCCCTGGTGGAGGACCGGCGAGGCCTTGCCGTGCATCAGCCGTCCCGCTCGCACCACGCGGCCGCCGAAGGCGGCGGCGATGGCCTGGTGGCCCAGACAGACGCCCAGAAGCGGCGTCCGGCCGCTGAGGGCCCGGATCGCCGGGATGGTGATGCCGGCTTCCTCCGGCCGACCCGGCCCCGGCGAGATCACCACCGCTGAGGGTTCCATCGCCATGATGTCCTCCAGATCCACCGCGTCGTTGCGGACCACCCGGAGGGGCACATCCGTGCGCCCGGCCTCCCGGAGCAGCTGCCCCAGGATCTGGACCAGGTTGTAGGTGAAGGAATCGTAGTTGTCGATCACCAGCAGCATCGCGACCCCCTTTCGTCTTCAGCGCCTATCCGCCCCATGGCTCAGATCAACCGCCAGCTGCATCGCCCGGGCCTTGTTGCGGGTTTCCTCCTCCTCCCGCTCGGGGATGGAATCCGCCACCACCCCGGCGCCGGCCTGCACCATCGCTGTGTCTCCCTGCACCATCACCGTGCGGATGGTGATGCACCAGTCGGCGTTCCCCCGCGGGTCGAAATAGCCCACGCCCCCGGCATAGGGCCCTCGCGCCTCCCCCTCCAGCTCGGCGATGATCTCCATCGCCCGCACCTTGGGGGCTCCGGAGACCGTTCCCGCCGGGAAGGCGGCCGCCAGGGCGTCCAGGGCGTCACAGCCCGGCCGCAGCCGCCCTCGCACCGTGGAGACCAGATGCATCACGTGGGAATAGCGTTCCACCACCATGAACTCCTCCACCCGCACCGTCCCGTAGTCGCACACCCGTCCCAGATCGTTGCGGCCCAGATCCACCAGCATCACGTGCTCCGCCTGCTCCTTGGGGTCGGCCCGCAGCTCCTGCTCCAGGGCCCCATCCTCCTCCGGGGAGCGGCCGCGGGGACGCGTCCCGGCGATGGGGCGGAGGGTGGCCTCCCCGCCTTCCACCCGCACCAGCATCTCCGGGGAGGCACCGATCAGCGCCAGGTCCTCCCCGTTCCGCCCCAGGCCCGGCAGGTTCAGGAAGAAGAGATAGGGGGAAGGGTTCAGGCGCCGCAGCGTCCGGTAGATGGCGAAGGGTGGAACAGCGATGGGACGGCTCCAGCGGCGGGCGAGGACGATCTGGAAGGCGTCGCCGGCGGCGATGTAGGCCTGGGCCGCCCGGACCATCTCCCGAAACCGCCCCGCATCCACCCGGGTCTCCCAGGAAGCCCCGGCGGCGGGGGTGGACGCTGGGATGGACGAGGCCGGCACCGGATCCCGGAGGCGGCGCTCCAGGACGGTTAGCCGCGCCTCCGCCTCGCCCTCGGCACCGGGTTCGGCTAAGGCGAACAGCGTGAGGGTCTGGGTCACGTGGTCGAAGACCAGCAGGGTCTCCACCTGCATCAGGATCGCATCCGGGAAGGCGAGGGCATCCCCGGGGGCGCGGGGCACGCGGTCGAAGAAAGCGGCCATCTCATAGCCCAGGTAGCCTGCCAGCCCCCCGATGAAGCGGGGCAAAGGCTCCGCCGCCGATTCCGGAGCCATCGCCTCGAGGGCCTCCCGCCACACCACGAAGGGGTGGACCTGACGCAGATCATAGGTCCGGCATCCCGCCGGCCCGCGCTCTTCCATCCGCCATCCGTCCACGCGGTAGACGCGGCGGGGCATCAGGCCGATGAACGAATAGCGGGCCAGATAGGCCCCGCCCTCCACGCTCTCAAAGAGGAACGAGGGGCCCTCCGGGCTCAGGGCCTGGTAGAGCCCGATGGGCGTCCAGAGGTCCGCCGACATCGTCCGCCGGATCAGGCGTCGCATTCTCGGCTCCTTTCGAGGTGAAAGCCCCCTTTGGATCGACGGAGGGCGGATAAAAAAGCGCCCGCCCCTCGATGAGGGACGGGCGCCGGATGGCCCGTGGTGCCACCCTCCTGAGGCCGGCCGCCGGAAACAAAAACCCCCTCGCCGGTGGGACGAGGGGGTTCGTCGGCCAGCCCCACTCTTTCGCGGGGACAGGAAGCGCGGGCTTCCGATCCCCTCCGCCCGGATAACGGTGGCGACTCCGGCCGGGACTACTAAGGGCGGTTCTTGCCCCGTTCGTCCGGCGACTCCCGGGCCCATTCAGCCCTGGCGTGCGCAGCGGGCTTCCACCTTCCCCCGCCTCTCTGGGCGCCGGCCCAGGGCCTACTCCTCCCGTTCTTCGTCTTTTACGGTATGGAGTTTTGCCCCTGAATATACCCCGCCTTGGGAATCCTGTCAACTTCCGGCCGGGGGCGGGTGTGCCCCGATTTTGTCGGGCCTGGCCGCCTTGTAGGACAACTGCGAGCAGTTGTCCTACGATCTTGGGACACACCCCCGGGGACGGGTGTGTCCCAAATTTGTCCGGTCTGGCCGCTGGGCAGGACAGGCTCTTCCCGCCTGAAGAGATTCGGATGCCGATCAACAGCCTGCAGTTGTCCTACGATTTTTGGACACACCTCGGGGGCCGGCCGGGACCCTGGGGGAAACCCCGTGGGGAGGCCCGGGTTTGACGCCGGCCCGAGAGCCCGATATAATGAGGGTGCTTCAGCCGCCTGAGGCATCGTCCCCGAAGATAACCCTGTAAGGCAAGGATCCAGCGGGCGCACTGCCGTCTCCCGGTCCGGCCCCCGGCGGGCGCGATGCACAGCGGTCATCTATCCTCATCCTGAGCGGAAGGACCATGGACATGGAACAGGCGCAGGTTCAGGTTCCCATCCTGGATTTCGATTACATCCATCTGGAATCCAAGACCCTGGATGAGCTCCGCGATCTGGCCCGCTCCCTCAAGATCCCGAGCTACAGCCGCCTGAAGAAGCAGGACCTCATCATGCGGCTGCTCCAGGCCAAGGCGGAGCAGCAGGGCTACGCCTTCGGCGGCGGGACGCTGGAGATCGTGGAGGACGACTCCCTGGGGATGATCGGCTTCCTCCGGGTGAACCCCAACTTCCTCCCCAGCCCCAACGACATCTACGTCAGCCAGTCCCAGATCCGTCGCTTCGGGCTCCGTCGAGGGGACTTTGTTGTCGGCCAGATCCGCCCGCCCAAGGAGACGGAGAAATACTACAGCCTCCTGCGGGTGGAGGCCGTCAACGGGCTGGACCCGGAGCAGGCCCGCCAGCGGCCGCGGTTCGAGGAGCTCACCCCCATCTTCCCGAACCAGATGTTCGATCTGGAGACGGACCCCAAGAACCTCACCACGCGGCTGATCAACCTGGTGGCTCCCATCGGGCGCGGGCAGCGCGGGCTCATCGTCTCGCCCCCCAAGGCCGGCAAGACCACCGTCCTCAAGAACATCGCCAACGCCATCTCCACCCGCTACCGCGACGTCCACCTGATGGTCGTGCTGGTCGGCGAGCGGCCGGAGGAGGTCACCGACATGGACCGCTCGGTGGAGGCCGAGGTGGTCCACAGCACCTTCGACGAGCCGCCGGAGAACCACATCAAGGTGGCCGAGCTGGCCCTGGAGCGGGCCAAGCGCATGGTGGAGGGAGGCAAGCATGTGGTGATCCTCCTGGACTCCATCACCCGGCTCACCCGGGCCTACAACCTGGTGGTGGAGCCCAGCGGCCGCACCTGGACGGGCGGGCTGGACTCGGCGGCCCTGTATCCGCCCAAGCGGTTCTTCGGCGCCGCCCGCAACATTGAGAACGGGGGCTCGCTCACCATCCTGGCCACCTGTCTGATCGACACGGGGAGCCGGATGGACGACGTGATCTACGAGGAGTTCAAGGGGACCGGCAACTGGGAGCTGCACCTCTCCCGGAAGCTGGCGGAGCGCCGCCTCTTCCCGGCCATCGACATCGAGCGCTCGGGGACGCGCCGGGAGGAGCTGCTGCTGGACCCGGACACCCTGGAGAAGGTGTGGCTGCTGCGGCGGATGATCGCCCGGATGATGGCCCCGCCGCCGGATGGGGGCGGCTACGACCTCACCCAGGTGATGGAGTCCCTCCTCAACGCCCTGGCCAAGACCCGCAGCAACGCCGAGTTCCTGGCCCGCATCAAGAAGGGCGACTGGAGCTGAAAGGGCGCAGGAGCCCTCGCCACCGAAACCGGAAAGGGGGCGGCCGAACGGAGGCCGCCCCCTTTCATTGAACCGGAAACACCTTGCGTTTGCCCAAGGAGCGTCGACCCGGGATACGAGGGCAACCCCGGCGATTTTGAAGCCCAAAGGACTTGGCTTCCCTTCAGCCTCGCGAAGGTCGACGGCGCTCCTGTAGGACAACTGCTCGCAGTTGTCCTACAAGGCGGCCAGGCCCGACAAAATCAGGACACACCCGCACAGGATCGCCGCTTGACAGCCCTCTCTTCTTAGGATATATTTTTATTAACTATTAGCAAAAATAACTCTGGCGGTCAGCACGGCACGGACCCAGAGGCCTGATCTCGACGGGGAGGCCCATAGGCGGCTTTCTGATCCTCAAGGTCCAGCGGGCCGCACATGGCCAGGTCACTGCGTCAGAGCACCTGTCCTCTCCGCTCGTGCGGATTCGTGCGCAGATCATTGTCGTCTCCACCTCCTTGTGCCCGAGCAGCCCCTGGGCAGCGTTTTATCATCTCAGAAAGACCGAGATATGCGCGCGCTCTCAGCGCATCTGCGGATTTTTTTATTGGGCGAAGTCCGCCTGGAGATAGGGGGAAAGATCGTCCCCCTGCCACGACGTGAAAGTTTGCTGCGGCTGTTCGTGCGCCTGCTGCTCCAGAGCGGACAACCGCTATCGCGCAAAGCGCTGGCGTTCTCCCTCTGGCCTGACGAGACTGAGGCGGGCGCCCTGGCAAACCTGCGCCGTCACCTCTACCTCCTGCGTAACGCGCTCCCTCCTCCTGCCCAACGGTTTTTGCGTGTCTCCTCGCAGACCGGTAATCACCCCCCTGAGTAGTGCTCGGTGGTATAATCGGGGCCAGATTCCGACGGAGGTGGGCCCGATGAATCGAAAGCCCAATTCCCAGAACCCCCCCTGCCCTCGCTGTGGGGCCACCCATGTGGTAAAGAACGGCAGTAAGGGTGGGCGGCCCCGTTGGGTCTGTCGGAACTGCGGGCGCTCGTTTGGGCCTACCCTGGGCACGGCGATGTATCGCTTGCGTGTGACCCCTGCGGAAGTGGCGCGCACCCTGCTGGTGGTGATGCGTCGGGGGAGCCTGAGCGCCGCTGAGGAGATCACCGGCCACAAATATGAAACCATTGGCCGATGGCTCCGGATGGCCGCCCAACACGCTGAGGCCCTCACCGAGGTCCTGGTCCACGACCTGCATTTGAGCGAGGTCGAGGTGGATGCTTTCTGGTCGTTTGTCAAAAAAAGTGTCCAGAGGCTGGAGATCCAGACGCCTCGGCGGGCGGGGTGGGCCCGCGTTGGGGATGTTTGAGCCAGGACCGGGCGACTCGTTTTGTGGTGGCGTGGGGCTTTGGGTCTTCGGAGGATGAGGTCGCGCCGAAGGTGGTGGCGCAGACCCGCCAGCGCACATCTGGCAGGAGGGGCGTGATCTGGATCAGCGATGGACGGCCGGTCTACCGACGGGCGGTTCGTCAGGTCTATCGGGACGCGCAACCGACGGGAAAGCGGGGGCGTCCGCCCCTGGTGCTCACGCCTGGGGTGGGGTTGACGCAAGCGGTCAAGCGTCGTCATCAGGGCCGGATGGTGCGCGTGGAGGTGCGTCAGGTTCTGGGGGAGGCGGTGGATTGCCCCTATCCGGTGCATGAGGAACGGTTGAATGGCATGTTGCGCGATCGGTTGAATGCGCTGACGCGTAAGACCCATGCCTTTGCGAAGACGACAGGGACCTGGGATGCGCTGGTGATCCTCTGTTTGTTTGAGCACAACTGGCTGCGGCCCCATCGGGCCTTGCGGGAAGCGGGGGAGGGCCTGCCGGAGGGGCGGCGGTATCGGCCGCGGACGCCGGCGATGGCCATCGGGTTGACCGATCATATCTGGACCTGGGAAGAGTTCTTGACCTTCAAGCATTATCAATACCAAAAGGAGTGACTACCCGCAGACCGTTTCGTGGGCGGATTCGGAGGATTGCTGGCTGGATGTGCGCGCCTTTGAGCGCGAAAGCAGCGACATCGACGAGCTGGAAGAAATCGTCCGCCTGTATGCCGGCGACCTGGCGCCGGGCGTGGACATGGATGAGATCATCCTGGCCCGCCGCGAAGAGCTACGCAGCCGCTATCTGGATCTGCTGAAAAGGCTGATCCAGGCTTGCCTCGACCAGAATCAACTCGCCCGCGCCTTGAGATGGGCGCGCAAGCTGACCGCCCAGGACCCCTGGGATGAGGAAGCCGCGCGGTTGCAGATGACGCTGGAGGCGCTTACGGGCAACCGCGCCGCTGCGCTCGCTACCTATCAAAGGCTGGCGCGCGACCTGGAGCGTGATCTGCGCACCCGGCCCATGCCCGAAATAATGGCCCTCTACAACGACATCCTCAATAACCGCCTGCCGCGTCTCGCGCCGCAAAAGAAAATCCCGCCTGAGCCGCATTTCGTCGGCCGCGCCCATGAGCTAGCCCAGCTACAAGCCCTCCTCGCCGCTTTGCGGAATGGTCAGGGCCAGATGGTCTTCATCTCGGGTGAGGCCGGGGTAGGCAAGACCGCGCTGGTGCGCGAGGCATTCTATCGTTTCCTCGAACCCTCCGGCGAAAAGTCGCCTCACGTGTTTTGGGGACATTGTCCGCCCCTGGCCAGAGGCGCGCTCCCGCACCCCTACGCTCCCTGGCGCCAGATTTTTGCGGCCGCCGCACCCCTGCTGGCGCGCAGCGCCGAGATCCCGCCCGAATGGCTGAGTCGCATCCTCCTGCTGGTTCCCGATTTGAGCCTGCTGCGCCCCGGCCTGCTCGCCCCTGCCCAGCCCGATGCCGCCGAACTGCGCGTCGCCCTGCGCCAGGGCCTTCAATTCCTGGCGATGCAAAGGCCACTGGCGCTGGTGCTGGAAGATGTCCACTGGGCGGACGCCGCCTCCCTCGAACTACTGGCGGACCTGGCCGACGCCTGTCAGACCGTGCCGCTTATGCTCCTGGTCACCCATCGCACCACCGGGGTGCCTGCCGCGTTACTCGACCTCAAACGGGAGCTACGTCGCCGTCGCTGCGTGCGGGAAATCCCCCTGCGCGCCTTTACCGAAGAGGAAACCCGCCTCTTGCTGGACAAGCTGCTGGGCCGCCAGACCCTCACCCCTGCCCTGTATGATGAGATCAACAGTTATGCCCGTGGGATTCCCCTCCTGTTGTGTGAAGGCGCCGAAAGCCTGCGTCAGGCTCAGCAGCTCTCTCGCCGGCCCTTGCTCACCCTGCGCGAGGCGATCCGGATGCGGCTGGCCCGATTGGATCGCGAGGCGCAGCAGATGCTCGAAGCCGCGGCGGTGCTGGGCTTTTCCTTCTCCCACCGCGAACTGGAAACCCTGCTCGGCTGGTCCCCGGCTGCCTGCGCCACTGTGCTGGATGGCCTGCAAGGCCAGGGCCTGGTGCTGGATGCAGCCTCGTCGGGGCCGGACGATTACATGTTCCCACACCAGCTCATCTACCAGATCATCCTTGACGAAATCCCCCTCGATCGCAAGGTCCGACTCCACGAGCAGGCGGCCCGCGCCCTGGAAAACGTCCATGCCGGGCGCGCCGGGTTTGCGGCAGAGATCGCCGCCCATTACGAGGCGGCCCAAAAACCCCTTCCAGCGGCACGCTTCTATCTGGTTCACGCCCAGGAACTGACCGACCTGGGCACCTTTGAGCAGGCGGAAGAGGTCATCGAGCAGGCAGTCGCCCTGCTGGGGGCAGAAACCGCCTCCCGCGAAAGCCGGGAACTGCGGGCGCGGGCGGCTCTGCAGCGCGTGGTGATCGCTCACCATCGTGGCCAGACAGCCGAAGCGCTCTCCCAAATCGAAATCGCTCTCGCCGCCTGCCGCGAATTTCCCTCCCTGTATACCGACGCCCTGATTCGTCAAGCATCCGTCCTCCACACCTGCGACCGCTATCCCGAAGCGCACCAAGCCGCCAGCCAGTCCCTGGACATCGCCCGCACCCTGGGAGAAAAACCGGCCATCGCCCATGCCCTCAGCGTCCGCGGCATGGCCGCCTTGTTGATGGGACACCTCCACGAAGCGATCCAGGATCTGCAGGAGGCCCTGTCGCTGGAAGAGTCCACCAACGGCCTCTCTGCCCAGGCCCTCCAAAGCCTGACGCATCTCGGCACGGCGCTGGTCTTTGTGCAGAACTACGATCAGGCGCAGGAAATGCTTGCGAAAACAATCGAACCCTCCCACAAGGGCGGTTTGCGTCGCATAGAGTCTGCCGCTCTGACTATGCTGGGACAAATCGCCCTCAATCAGGGACGTTACGGCGAAGCCGTTCGCATCTACTCACGAGCCCTCGAACTGGCCGGGGCATCCCACCAGCCCAACATGTGGGTCAAATTCGCCGGGCGCGGCGCCGCTCTCCTGCGCATGGGCGGACTGGAGGAGGCACGCCAGGATTTTGAGCGGGGATTCGAAGCTGCTCGACAAGTGGAAAGCAGGTATGGGCAGCTGCTGCTGCGCGCCTACCTGGCCCTCACCGACCTGGCGCAGGGGCGCGCCCCTGCCGATTCGCTAACAGGACTGGAAGCCGAGGCCGCCGCCCTCGAGCTGCACCCCGTGGTGTTTTTGACCGGCCTGGCACGCGCCGGGTTGTGGCGACTGTTGGGCCGGTGGGAATCAGCGCTGGGGGCCTGTCGGCGCGCCCTCCAGGCGGCGCAGGCCAGCGGCGTGCCGCAGTTCGTTCAGCAGGCGCAGCTGGAGGCGCTGATGGCCCAGGCCCAGGGCGGGACGCCCGACTGGACGCTGTTCGAGGGCCTGTCGGAGGCGGCGCGGGCCTCCGGCGAAGTTCCCCAGCAGGCGCGGGCCAGCCTGGTTCGAACAGCTTACCTGGAGAGGCAGGGGAACCCCGCCGAAGCCCTGGCCGCCGCGCAGCGCGCCCTGAACCTGGCGCGCGCCTGCCCGGACCAACCGTTGATGGGCGAAAGCCTGATGATGTTGTTCCGCCTCTATGAGGCGCTCCATCAGGCCGAACCGGCGCAAGCTTGCCGCGCCGAGCTGCGCGCCCTGGCTGAAAGCGCCTATGCTCCCCTTCACCTGGCGCTGGACCCCGACTCCTCCCTGCGCCCCATCCTTCTCGCTTGCCTTTGAGCGCCCCGGATCCCTTCGCCCCCATCCCCCGCCCTCGCAAGGCGGGTGAAGCCCCCGAAGCGCTTCTCTCGCCATGACAAGGCCGGGCAGGCCGTTCCCCCGGGGACGCTTTGAGGACGTTTGGAAGACGCTTCCCCCGGATAATCAGGGCGATCATGCCGGACGCCCGGGCTCTGTCCGCAGAGGCGATGCATCCGGCCGCCTTCCTGCATCCGATCTCGCCCATCGCGGCTGATGAACAGGCGCTCAACCATCCATCCGGGCTGATCTCGCCACGGATTAAAAGACGAGAGGGCATCATGTGGGATTTTGACATCGGCAAGACCTTCAGCCTGATGCTTCGCACCCTCCCGTTCATCGGGTTTCGTCTCGCTATCTACTTCGGCATCACGCTCGCGTATATAGCGGCCACCGGTGGCGGCGCCGGCATTGGATACATGCTGGGCCGCATCCTTCAAGATGCGGATGGGGCGGGAAGCGGAGCGTTTTGGGGCGGATTGGTCGGCTTTAGCGTCGTTTCGGGGGCGCTGTACTTTGCTCGCGAGTATCTGCTGTATATCGTCAAGGCCGGCCACATCGCGGTGCTGGTGCACCTGCTCGACGATCGGCCGATCCCGGAGGGGAAGGGTCAGATCGCTTACGGCGCCCAGATCGTCAAGGCTCGCTTCGTGGAGGCATCGGTGCTGTTCGGCGTCGACCAGATCATCAAGAGCATCCTCCAAGCCTTCAACCGGACAGTGCTGAGCCTCAGCGAATTCCTGCCCATACCAGGGCTGACGACCGGGATGAGGTTCATTACCGCAGTGATCCATCTCTCGCTCGCCTACGTGGACGAGGCGATCCTCGCCTACATCATCCGCACCCACTCAGAGAATCCCTGGGCCGGCGCCCGGGACGGCGTGATCCTCTACGCCCAGAACTACCGGATGTTGCTCAAAAACGCGGTATCGCTCGCCATCTTCGCCTGGATATTGTCCTTTGGGATCTTTCTTCTGGCGATTGCGCCGGTTGCCGCCCTCGTGGCCTGGATACCCGGTCTGGCCGGTTTCTGGCTGTTGATCCTCGCCATCGTCGCCGCATACGCGCTGAAGGCCGCGCTGGTGGATCCCTTCGTGATGACCTGCATCGTGCAGGTCTACTTCAAGGCCATCGAAGGCCAGAGGCCGAGTCCGGAGTGGGCGGAGCGCCTGAATTCGATCTCGGCCCGATTTCGGGAGCTGGGCGAAAAGGCCGCCGCCCTCGTTGCCGGCAAGAGCGGCTTGCCCACCCCAGCGACAAAGGCCTGATCGGGGGCGGCGATCGGTCGTGTTTCACAAAAAACCTGTCCTCTGATTCTTCGCTAAGCCGGGATCTCAGGTCTGCCTGTTTGCAAAGAAAGGAGGAAGACGATGAAGATCATCCGTCTGGCCCTGACGGCTGTGGTCCTGATTCTGTCGGCCTGCTCGTCGGGCCGCGCACCGACCGCCGAGGTCTCCGCCACGCCGACGGTTCGGGCCGTCGCCGGGGGCCCCGCCACGCCCGCCCCGGAACCGACGGCCCGGCCTTCGCTCACCGCCACGCCGGTTCCCCCTGCGCCTGCCGCCGGCCCGTGCCAGAACCCCTACTACCCGGTGGTGGCGGGCGCCTCCTGGACGTATCAGATGAGCGGCCCCGTGGGCGACACGTTCACCCGCTCGATCGTCAACGTCCGCGAAAACGGCTTCGACGATCAGGACGTCTTCAGCGCCGGTGTCACCCGCCGGGGGAGTTGGGAGTGTCGGGAGGGCAATCTCATCAGCCTGACGCCTGCCTCCGGTCCGTCTGTAGCTGCGGCGGGCATGCAGATGAACTTTACCGTGGAATCCAACACGGGCCTCACGTTCCCGGCGGATCCCCGGCCGGGCATGGAGTGGAGGCAGAACATTGTGCTGGCAGGCCGGTTTGAGCGGGAAGGCCAGAGCATCGAAGTGCGCGGGGTGATGGATCGGTCTTGCAAAGCCGTTGGCATGGAGCGGGTGAGCGTGCCGGCCGGGGACTTTGAAGCCCTGCGGGTGGACTGCTCGCACAAGATGGACCTCTCCTTCTCCGGCGTTCCGGTTTCTTCGATGACGGAGACGAACGCGTCCTGGTATGCGCGGGGGGTCGGGTGGGTGAAAACGAGGGGATCGAGCGACGCGGGAGTGACGGAGATCGTCCTGCTCTCTTACACCATTCCGTGAGGAGCTGGAATCCCGGCGGTGGCTTAGGAGGCGTCTCCAATGACCGCCCTATCGCTGTGTGGAGTAGAAAGCGCAGCGGGAACCCGCCGCACCTCCCAGGTTCATAGCATCCTGGCACCCTGACGTGAACATAAAACGACGTCAAATCACCTACATCGTGCGCATCTGGCAGGAGCCGAGCGAGCTGGCTGCGCCGGGCGAGTGGCGGGGTGTGTTGCGCTCGCTCGATGGCCGCCGGCAATGGTTCTTCAAATCGGCCGAAGAACTGTGGGACCTGCTGACGCGCGGGGAAGCGCCAGCTGAAACCGAGCAGGGGAAACCGTAAGCGTCACGCTATCGGGAGGACGAATGACCCGGTTCGATCCTCTCACGCTCATCGAGAAAGGGTTGCCGCCCACCGGCCACCCGCGAAAGGTGGTGGTCGTGGGGGCGGGCATGGCCGGGCTGGTGGCCGCCTACGAGCTGAAGCGCGCCGGGCATCGGCCGGTGCTGCTGGAGGCGCGCCCGCGCGTGGGCGGGCGCATCTACACGCTGCGGGAGCCGTTCACGCACGGCCTGTATGCCGAAGCCGGCGCCATGCGCATCCCCCGCGCGCATCGCCTGACGATGGCCTATATCCAAAAATTCGGGCTGAAGACCCGGGATTTCACGATGGACAACCCCAACGCCTGGGTGTATGTCGGCGGTCGGAAACTGCGCCTAGCCGAGGCCAACGCCCACCCCGATCGGCTCGGTTTCGACGTGGCGCCCCACGAGCGCGGCCGGACCGCGGCCGCAATATGGAAGAAGGCCATCCAGCCCCTGTTAGACCTGCTGGAAAAGGAAGGCGAGGCCGCCTGGGAGCAGATCGTCGCCCGTTATGACGAATACTCGATCCGCGAATTCCTGGAGCGGGACGGGTGGTCGGAGGGCATGATCGAGATGTTCGGCCTGTTGATGAACCAGGAGGCGCTCATGAATTCATCCTTCCTGGAACTGTTTCGTGAGGAGGCCGGGCATTACTACACCGACATGATCGAACTGGAAGGCGGCATGGACGCCCTGCCCTGCGCTTTCCTGCCGGAACTGATGGACGATATCCGTTTTGGGGCCAGGGTCATTGCCATCGACCAATCCCCAGAGGACGTGACCGTGCATTTTCAGACCCGGGCCGGGCGCTTCAGCGAGAAAGGGGATTACGCCATCCTGACCATCCCCTTCCCGGTCCTGCGGCACATCGAGATCCTCCAGCCGTTCTCCCGAGCCAAACAGCGGGCCATCCGCCAGCTGCATTACGATGCCGCGGCCAAGATCTTCTTCCAGTGCCGCCGCCGCTTCTGGGAGGAAGACGACGGGATCTTCGGCGGCGGGACGATCACCGATCTGCCCATCCGCAATCTCTACTATCCCGATCACGGCCGCGAGACGGGGCGCGGCGTCCTCCTGGCCTCCTATACCTGGTCGGAGGATGCCCAGCGTTGGGGGTCGCTTTCCCCGGCGGATCGCATCGAGCAGGCCCTGGAAAACGTGGCCCTGATCCATCCGCAGGTGCTGGAGGAATTCGAGGCCGGCGCTTCCTGGATGTGGCACGATGATGAATTCGCCGGCGGCGCCTTCGCCCTGTTCGATCCCGGCCAGCAGACCCTGCTGCATGACTCCATCGTGGCCCCCGAGGGCCGCATCCACTTCGCCGGGGAACACACCTCGCTCTGCCATGCCTGGATCCAGGGCGCCATTGAATCGGGCCTGCGCGCGGCGTATGAAATCTCCGCCCGCGCCTGACCGAGGAGGTGAAGCCATGAACCAGTTTTCCCGCATCCGGCTTCCCATTCGCTTCCCATCGGCCCCCTCCCCCGCGCCCGGAGGAAAGGGAAACGCCTTTGGAGGAGCTCGGATAGGGCCGGCTCGGCATCGCACTAAGACTCGCCCTGCTCACGGAGGGTGGCCATGATGAGCCTATGGATCATCAACTCGATCACGCGCCTCAGGGGTTTTTGGGTCGGCCCCATCATGCTCGTCATCGGATTGGGCATCCTGTCCCTGGGATGGCAGTGGCGCGCCCACACCCAGGAGATGGTCGCCACGATGCTTCCGGCGGAAGGTCGGGTCGTGGAAATGGTTCCCCTCGCCGACCATCGGGGCAAGACCTTTTTCTACCCGATCGTGGAGTTTCGCACAGCGGAGGGTCAAACCGTTCGTTTCCAGGGCGGCACCGGCAGCAATCCGCCGTCCTATCGCACCGGGGCCAGGGTCAAGGTGCTCTACGACCCCCAGTCGCCGCAGTCGGTCGTGATCGATTCGTGGGAGCTCTGGCTGCCCTCGAACCTCTTGATCGGGGTGGGAGGCTTCTTCACGCTGATGAGCATCCTGCTGATCCTCAACGCCCTGGCCGCCCTGCTGCAATTGGGCGGATTGCTCGGGTTGCTCGGACTGCTCGGGGTCCTTCTGCTGCGGCGGAAGCGCTCCTAAGGCGCCATACGTCGAGAGGGACTCCGGAGCGGGACATTCGCGCCGGACGATGCGCGACTGCGCCGGGAAAGGCGAAAGGGTTCGACCCTTGGGCTTGGCAGGAGGGGTTGGATTCCCTGTTCCTCTAACACGAAAGAGGTGTGCGATGGGCCGTCCATCCGGGTTCCGAGCGCTTCTCTCCATCATCCGGGCCGATGGGCCTGTGGCCCTCGCGGACGGGGCGGACGACGGCGCCACGCCGGCGGGTGGCCTGTTCGGCCTGGAAACCGCCGCGCTCACGCGGCGGCAGTTCCTCCTCTGGGTGGCCCTGGCGTCGGCCAACCTGGCCGCCTGTCGGCTGGGCGCCAGGCCGCAGCCGACACCAGCCCCCACTCCGACGGAGACGCCCACGCCTTCCCCGACGCCGCGACCGATGGGCTTCTTCGAGGCGCTGGCGGCCTTGCGCCGGGCCGTGCGCGCCAGCCCCGACCATCGGATGGCGCGCGCGGAGGCGCTGGTGGCGGCCAAAGATCCCGAGGCCATCGCCCGCTTTGTGCGGGACGCGTTCACCGTGTATCCCGCTGCGGAAAACGAGATGGGGAACGTGCTCGCCGGCTGGCGCTGGGGCGTCCGCGCCACGTTGCGCGGCGGGGCCGGCACCCCGCGCGAGATCGCCGAGCTGCTCGCCTGGCTGTTGCAACAAGCCGGCTTCCCGGCCGAGGTGGTGGAGGCCCCGCAAGGCGGGAGGCAGGTGGTCGCCGATTTGCTGCGCCGCGCGCCGCCGGCGCCCTTTGCCCCCGATCTGGACCCGGCGACGCTGGAGGCCGCGCGGCGCGTCCTCAACCTGCCCTCGCCGCAGCCCCCGCAAGCTCTCGATGCCGAAGGCCGCGCGTCGGCGGAGCTGGCCACGCCGTTGCTGGCCGCGTTGGGCGAAGGCGCCCGCGCCACGGTGCCCTTCTTCGGCACCGATGCGCGCTTGTATGATCTGCCCACGGTGCGCCTGACCCTCAACGGCCAGCCGCAGCTGGTCAATCTGTGGGCGCGCGAAGGACCGATTTTCACCCCGCCCGACCGCGAGCTCAAGCCCGCCGAACCCCATCGCCCGCCGTTGTCGGTGACGGTGCGGCTGGAAGCCGCGCGCAGCCACGCCCCGGCCGAGCGTTTCCTGCTCGTCGAAAAGACGTGGAGCGCGGAAGACCTGGTCGGCCGACAGGTCGAGATCGCCTTTGCGCCGGCCGGCGCCCGCACGCTGGAGGAGGTGCTGGCCAGCGAACCCGGCCAGCGCGTGTTTTTCGCGCCGGTGCTGGCCGTGCGAGGGCCCGATGTGGACGCGGCCACGACGCAGGCGCTCAGCGCTGTGGGCGACCCGTTCGCCGTGACCGGCCAGGTGTTGCGTGAGGAAGCGGGCCGCGTCACCCTGGACGGACAGCCTCTGCCCCCGCCCGATCCGCCCGGGGACGCGCCGCTCATCGCCTCCCTTGACCTGACGGTGAACGCGGCGGCTTTCCCCCTCATCACCCTGGAGCTGACGCCCCGGGACGCGCAGGGCCACGTCATCGAGAATCTGTCCGCGGCGCATTTCCTGGTTGAGGAAGACGGCCGGCCGATGCCGGCGGTGATGGAGCGCTGGACGCAACCGGCCCCGCGCGTGCTGTTGCTGCTCGATGACTCGGGCAGCATACCGGAGGACTTCCGCGCAGAGGGCGCACAGGCCCTGGCCCAGGATCTGGCCGCCCGGTTGAAGGCCGCCGATCCGCGCGCGCAGTTCCGCATCGCCAAGATTGACGAGGAGCGCGCCGGCGTCGGCGACAACGACTGGACGGATGACCCCGCTGCCCTGCCCCCTCAGGTGCAAAACATCTCCGGATATGGGTCGCGCCTGTGGGAGGCGCTGGCCGACGCCGCCCGACACGGCCCCACGGTCATCGTCATGGTGACCGACGGACAGGCGACCGATGCGAACGATCAGGTGATCCGCGAGCCGCCGCCGGGGGCGCTGGCCGCCGTGCAGGCTGGCCCGCCCGCGGTGGTCATCGGCGTGGGGGAGGTGGATGCGGCCATGCTGGAACGGTTGGGGCAGGCCGGCCGGCTGGGCGCCTTCACGGCGACAACGCGCGACGAAGCCGTCCAGGCCGTTCTCGCCGCGCTGCGCGACAATCCCCCGCCGCCCTATCGCCTGAGCTATCGGGCGCCGGAAGGGGGCAACGCGCCGCGCACGGTGCGCGTGTTCGAGCGGTATGGCACCACGCGCCCGCCGAGCAAGGCCCTGCTGGCGGAGGCTCGCTACACGCCGCCGCCGCCCGCCCAACGGGCCGCGGGAGCGGCCCTCAGCGGCCTTTTCCTCACCGTTCAGGTGGGCAACCAGGCGGTCACCCGCACCCTGGGTGGGCTGTTCACCGAGCGCAACGATGAATCGCCCACCGCCGAGCACATCGCGGATGTGCGCCGCGCCCTGCAGGGACGCGCGACGCTGACCTTCGAGGCCGGCTCCCTCTCCCTGGCGCACCTGCTGGACGACTGCTACACCGCGCTGTTGTCGTTGCAGCCGGTGTTCGAGGCGCGCACGCGCGCGGAGCGGCTGGCGGCCCTGGCGAGCAACCCAATCTATCTGCCGCCCCTGGACCTGCACGTGGCCAGCATCCCCCTGCCGGACCACGCCGATGAGCCGCTGACCTTTGAGACCGGCCTGCGCGTGGCGCTGCACCGCGTCTTGCCGGGGCAGACCGCCGACGGCCAGCCGGCCGCCGTGCGCTGGCTGGACCTGTTGCCGCTGGCGGGCTTTCGAACGGCCGACGTCGATCCGGCCCGCGCCTTCCGGCTGACCGCCCAACGCGCCGCGCGCCTGGCGCTGGCCGAGGCGCTGATCTTTTCCACCAGCACCGTGGCCGTGCTGAAGGGCAAACCGCTGCGCCTGGCGCGCACGGGATGGGACATCGAGGCCGCGCTGCGCGCGGCCGGCGCCGATGAGGCCACATCCCGGCGCATGCAGGAGCTCTTCGCGCCCTGGCTTCAGCCAGGTTGCACGATTCTGTGGCCCGGCGACGCCACGCCGGCGGGTTGGGTCGTTGACGCGTGGGGGAGCGTCTGGGGAGTCCTCGGCGGCGAGGGCGCCGCGACGGCCGGCGGCGGAAGCGGCTTCTCAGCCACCACGATCCTCGACGGGGCCATGCTGGTCAGCGACCTGGCCGCGGTGGCCGGATTGGGCGGGTTCAGCTTTGCCGGCGGCGTGTGGCTGCTTTTGGCTTCCACCCTCTACAAGAAGTTAGAAGCGGCAACGGCCCTGCTGGCTCAGTTGCCCACTTCGCCGGATAGTCCGGCGCCCGACGTCAGCGGCGCGGAGGGCATCGCGGATCCATCGGATGTGGTCTGCGGTCTGGCGCAAAGCGCTGCGTTTGAGGCCATCAGCAGGATAGGGGGCGCGTTCTTTGGCGAGCGGTTCGAGCGCATGGTGTCGGCAGTGTCGGCGCTGGACGGCGCCCTCAGCATGCGCACCGGGAGCGGTCTCTTTTGTTAGTCGCTGTGAACCCGGTTGCAAGCGAAGCGCAGCGATCTCCGGGCTCGCGGGGGATCCCTTCGGCGGCCTTCAGCCCCCCGGCCATGATCGGAGCAGATCCTTACGTCGGAAGACGTTTTGAGGGCGCTCTCTCCGTATCATCGGGGCGATCAGGCCGGACGTTTGGGGCTTTGCCCACAGGCGCTCAAGCAGGAGCAAGGAGCTGTTCCCGAACGGGGAACACGAACGCACGAACAGGAGGTCTAACATGAGGCCACGCTCTTTGAAGGCCATTCTCATCCTGATCGGCTTGGTCATGGCCGGCATGGGATGCACGATCCAGGTCCAGGTCCCGCCTCCCCCGACTCCTGTCGTGATCCAGCCTTCTCCGGCCATGCCAACTCCCACCCCGGCTCCCCCGGCCATGCCGACCCCTACCGAGCCTCCACCGGCTATGCCAACTCCCACCCCGGCTCCCCCGGCCATGCCGACCCCTACCGAGCCTCCACCGGCCATGCCAACTCCCACCCCGGCTCCGCCAGCCGCGCCGACCCCCACCGAGCCTCCACCGGCCACGCCAACTCCCGCCCTGGCTCTCGTGCCGCCCGTCCTGAATCCAACCCTTATCGCGCCCATCCGGCCAACCCTCAGGGGCTGGGTCGATCTGCATACCCACCCCATGGCCCATCTGGGCTTCGGCGGGCATCTGATCGTCGGCGGTCCGGATGTCGGCTCCCTCATTCCGAAGATCACCTGCGATCGCCAGAACCAGCGCGCGGGAAGCATCGCCGACGCACTTCCCAACTCGAACCCGACCCACGGCGGCCCGGGTTTGTTCGACAACCCGTGCGGGGATGAGATTCGAAAGCAGATTATCAACCAGCTACAAAGCCAACTGGGACGTGACCTTCCCGAGAAGGCAGTCGGCTGGCCCACCTTTGAGCACTACCCGGCCTGGGACGCCGTCACCCATCAGGTGATGTATGTGGACTGGCTCCGCCGCGCCGTTCAGTATGGGGAGCTCCGGGTGCTGGTCGCCCTGGCCGTCAATAACAAGACCCTGGGGGACGCCGTTCGCGGCCCGGGCGATCCGCTCCCGGTCGAGGACAAGCAGTCGGCCGACCTGCAGATCGACGAGATCAAGCAATTCGTCGAGCGGCACCGTGATTTCATGGAGATCGCTTACACGCCCGCGGATCTGCGTCGCATCGTCGGGGAGGGCAAGCTCGCGGTCGTGCTCGGCGTCGAGCTCGACGCGATCGGCAACTTCTACCTGACCCGCCCTCGCCCCAGCGCCGACGAAGTCCGCCGCGAGATCGACCGTCTCTGGGATCTGGGAGTGCGCTACATCTTCCCCGTGCATGTCATCGACAACGCGTTCGGAGGCTCCGCCATCTACCAGGAGCTGTTCACCGTCTCAAACTACCGCGAAGCCGGTCGTTACTTTGAGGCACAATGCGCTGCCCCGGCGCAGTGGGTGACTCGCCCATGGCAGCCTGGGCTCGGCCTGGAATTGTGGGCTGCAGCGCTCGTCAAGCTCGGCACCCGGCTCCCGTCGATCCCCGCACCCCCAGGGTGTCCCCCCGGGGTCGGCCATGTCAATCCCCGCGGCATGACGGAGCTGGGGCGAGTGGCCATGATCCACGCCATGTCTAAGGGCATGCTGATCGACGTGGATCACATGTCCGATCGAACCCTGGAATGCGCGCTGAGGCTCGCCGAGGCGGTCCCCGGCGGATATCCCCTCATCTCGGGTCACACCGGCGTGCGTTCAGAGGGTGGTAGGAACGTAGGCGAGAACATGCGCCATCCGGAACAGCTGCGTCGAATCCGCGACCTTGGGGGGATATTTGGCCTGGGCACTGAGGCGACAACCCCCGAGGAGTTCGTCTCCAATTACCGAATCGCACGGACGATCATGGGGACGGGGAGGGTGGCCATCGGCTCCGACGCGAACGGCCTCGTCAAGCTGCCGCGTCCACCGATGCGCTTCTATTTCCGCTACGATGATCGGTTTCCACAGCCCTCAACCGGGCGCAAGACTTGGGACTACCATCTCGACGGCGTGGCCCACTACGGCATGTTCGCTGACTTCCTGAGGGCGGTCCAAGCGGTGGACCCGGAGGTCCACAGCTCCTTGATGTCTTCTGCTGAGATGTTCGCGCAGACCTGGGAGAAGGCCTTCAGGGTCCGGGATGCGGTCTCCGGCGCGCCTTTCCCAGCCTGTCCCTAAGCCCCAGAGCCCTTCGGCCGGAGGGCCACGAGCCGGGCCGGGAGCGCAGGTCGCTTCCGGCCCGGGCGCAGGAGCGCGGATCAGGCATCCATCCTCCTACCTCATCGCAGGATGCCCGAAGGATGCTCTTGCGGTTCGTGGCGACCGCGCTGGCACGAAAGAGCCCGGGGTGAGGACCATGGACCTCTGCGAGCGCTTGCCCAGGCTTCGGCGAATCGAAGAGGTGTTCGCAGGGCTACGTTTCGCAAGGGCGCCTTCCATCCGCGAGCTGCAAGAATGAAGTAAAAGCCAAAAATCTTATACGGAGGGTTCCATGCTGATCAATCCTCGGAAGGCATCGGCAGAGGAAGCGGGGGATTCGGACCGTTTGATGGCCCTGCTGGCTTACCTCATCGGGATCATCGTCCCCCTGATCATCCTGCTCACCGACATGAAGAACCGTCCCTTCCAGCGGTATCACGCCGTTCAGGCCCTGGCGGCCCAGGTGGCCCTGATGGTGATCTTCTTCGCCCTGGGGCTGATCCCCATCATCGGCTGCATCGCGCCGCTGCTCGGCCTGGCCGCCTTCGCGCTCTTCATCTACTACGCCATCCAGGCCTACCAGGGCTATTACTTCGAGATCCCGGTGGTGACCGCCTTCGCCCGCCAGCAGGGATGGATCGCCTGAGCCGGAAGGGGGAAGGTGGCCGGGACGAACGGCCTGGCGAAGCGGGCCGACAGCAGCCCGCGATCGGAGGAGCGGGAAAGGGGGCGACCAACCGGTCGCCCCCTATGGCGGTGGAGCGGGCGCTCCCGGCGCCCGGCCTGCGAGCGATGGGTCGATGGAAGCAAGGCAGAGGAGAGGTCGCCCCGCCCGGGAAACGGAAAAGCCCGGATCGCCGCGAAACGGCTACGCGTGGATGCCCTCCACCAGCGCCGCTTCCCCCTGGCCCACGCCCACGCACAGGGCGGCCACCCCGTAGCGGGCCCGACGCCGGCGCATCTCATACAACAGCGTGGTGAGGATCCGCGCCCCGCTGCAACCCAGAGGGTGCCCCAGGGCGATGGCCCCGCCGTTGACGTTCACCTTGTTGAGGTCCAGCCTTAGCATCTTGATACACGCCAGGGTCTGGACGGCGAAGGCCTCGTTGATCTCCACCAGATCGATCTGATCCAGGGTGAGCCCGGTCCGCTCCAGCAGCTTGCGGATGGCGGGGACGGGGCCGTAGCCCATCACCCGGGGGTTCACCCCCACTGCGGCCGAGGCCACCCAGCGGGCCATCGGCTGCAGGCCCAGGGCCCGCGCCTTCTCCGCGCTCATCAACAGCAGCGCCGCAGCGCCGTCGCTCAACCCCGAGGCGTTCCCCGCCGTCACCGTCCCCCCTTTCCGGAAGACCGGGGGCAGCCGGGAGAGGCGCTCGAGATCCGTGTCCAGGACGATCTCCCCGTTCTCGATGCGATAGCGCGGCCCCTCATCGACATCGATGACCAGAGGGGGCTGCCCCGGGCGCTCGATCACCACCGGCACGATCTCCTCGCGGAACTTCCCGGAGCGGATAGCCTCCACCGCCCGCTGATGGGAGAGCAGGGCGAAGCGGTCCTGCTCCTCCCGCGTGATCTCCGGATGCTCCTCGGCGATGTTCTCAGCCGTCTCGCCCATGGACTCGAGGGGGAACATGGCCTCCATCTTCGGGTTGGGGAACCGCCACCCCAGGGCGGTGTCGTAGACGGTGACGTTCCCCCGCGGGAAGGGGACGGCGGCTTTGGGCATCACCCAGGGCGCCCGCGTCATGCTCTCCACGCCGCCCGCCACCACCACATCCGCCTCGCCGCAGCGGATGGTCCGGGCCGCCAGGTTGACGGCGGTGAGCCCCGAAGCGCACAGCCGGTTCACCGTGACCGCCGCCACGTGGTAGGGGAAGCCCGCCAGGATCGCCGCCATGCGGGCGACGTTGCGGTTGTCCTCCCCCGCCTGGTTGGCGCAGCCCATGTAGACCTCGTCCACCATCGCCGGGTCGATCCCGGCCCGCCGGACCACCTCCCGGATCACCAGGGCGGCCAGGTCGTCCGGGCGCACGTCCTTTAAAGCCCCTCCGTATTTGCCCATCGGCGTCCGCACCGCGGCGACGATGACCACCTCCCGCATCGTGCCCCTCCTCCCTGCGTTTCCGGAGCCGTGAAGGCCGGAGCGCTCGCCTTCCGCTTCGCTACTGCGACCGGTTGACGTCCACCCAGATGGAGCCGCTCATCACGCGGGCCGGATAGGACGGCAGCGGAGCCGCGCATGGCCCAGCGATCGGGCGGCCGTCGGCCCCGAAGCGACATCCGGCGCATTCCGCCCACAGCTGCGTCCCCTCGATCTTCAGCAGGCACGGGATGCCGGGGGGCTGCATCGGGAAAGCCCGGATCCGATCGCCGGTGCGCACCAGGATCATCGGGTAGAGCCGTCCGCTCCGGTCGGAGAGGGTCAGGGGAAACGGCGCCCCCTCGCTCAGGCGATCCGGCGGCACCCCGGTGTCCAGCCAGCGCGGCGTCCAGGGGGCGCCGAAGACCGCCAGGGCGAAGAGCGCACAGAGGCCCACCAGCAACACCCCCCCGAACAGCGCGAGGAACACCCGTCCCTTCCGTCCCGCAGCGGACGGGATGCCCGCTTCCCCCTCCACCGGGAAGGGCCATCCCTCCCCCTGCCCATCCCCCGGCCAGGCCATCCGTCCTCACCTCCCTTCGCGCTCCGGCGCGCCGCCCCGGGAGAACAGAGGCCGGAGGGATGAGCCGCTCACCCCTCCAGCCCTGGGATCCCGAGGTCCTGCCCATTATGGAGAGCGAGGATCAGGCGCGCCCTTCCACCTCGATCACCTGCACGCCCCGATACGTCCCGCAATGGGGGCAGACGTGGTGGGGAAGGATCCGGTTCTTGCACCGGGGACACGGCACCAGGTTGGGACGCCGGAGCGCATCGTGCGCCCGACGCATCCCCCGCCGCGTGCGGGTCACCCGGCGCTTGGGCAACGCACCCATCGGAACCACCTCCTCATCGAAGACTGTTTCCCACGGCGTTCCCCCGCATCCCCGATGGAAGCGACATAGATCCTCATGGAAACAGGGGGATCGGCCGGCGCTTCATGCTAACCGGAAACCGGATCTACCGCAACCGGAGACCTCCAGGCCCGGGGCCTTCTCCCGCTTCTCGCCGGGAACGGACCTGCGGGCCTTCACCCCCATCGTCGAGCCGATCCGGGCCGAAAGGGATCTTCCGGGTGTGTCCCAAAATCGTAGGACAACTGCTCGCAGTTGTCCTACAAGGCGGCCAGGCCCGACAAAATCGGGACACGCCCGATCTTCCCGCTTCAAAGCCGGGAAGCCTCGCCTCCGGGTAAAATGGGGTGGAGCGCCCGGAGCGAGGCCATGCGGCTGCGGGACTGGATGGAGGCCCTTCCTCAACGGCTGAAGCCGCTGCTGCCGCCGGACCTGCAGGGGTTCCGCTGGTCCGCCCGGCCCTGGCTGGTCCAGGTCTACTACCGGGATCCGGCCTTCCACTATGAGGTCTGGCATCTGGGGGAGCGACGGGGGCGGATCGAGGTGGGCCTGCACTTCGAGAGCCGGGATCCGGCGCGGAACCGGGCGATGCTGATGACCGTCTGCGCGCACATCTGGGAGATCCGCGCGCAACTGGGCCCTTATGTGGAGGCCGAGCCCTGGGATCGAGGATGGGCCAAGGTCTTCGAGACCCATCCGCTGACCTCTCTGGATGAGGACAGCCTGGAGCGCTTCGCCCAGCGTCTGGCCCGGTGGATCCAAACCCTGGAGCCCCTCCTGGGGGATCCGCCCTGGCGCATCGGTGGCCGACGGCAGGACGCCTCCAGGACCTGATGCGGATCGGAGGACCATGGGCAGGGATCTCTCTTTCCTGGAGGAGCTCAACCCAAGCCAGCGGGAGGCGGTCACCGCCCCCGATGGGCCGATCCTGGTGCTGGCCGGCCCGGGCAGCGGGAAAACCCGGGTGCTCACCTACCGCATCGCCTATCTGCTCACCGCCCGCCGGGTCTCTCCCTTCCACATCCTGGCGGTGACCTTCACCAACAAAGCGGCGGAGGAGATGCGCTCCCGCCTGGAGGTCCTCTTCGGCGACCGGGTCCGAGAGCTCACCCTGGGGACCTTCCACGCCACCTGCGCCCGGTTCCTCCGGCGGGAAGCCCCTCTCCTCGGGCTCCACCCCCAATTCGTGATCTACGACGAGGAGGACACCCTCGAGGCCATCCGCCAGGCCCTGCGGGATCTCAACCTGGATGAGAAGCGCTACCGGCCGGGCGCCTTACGGGCGGCCATCTCTCGGGCCAAGAACGAGTTCGTCCGCCCCGAGGCCTACCCGATCCGGACCTACTTCGACGAGATCGTGGCCCGGGTTTACGCCCGCTATGAGGAGCGCCTGCGGGCCGCCGACGCCCTGGACTTCGACGATCTCCTCCTGCGGGCGGTGGAGCTCTTCGAGGAACACCCCGACGTCCTCGCCCGCTATCAGGAGCGATACCGCCACATCCTGGTGGACGAGTTCCAGGACACCAACACGGTGCAGTATCTGCTGTTGCGCTTGCTGGCCTCCCGACACCGCAACCTGTTCTGCGTAGGGGATGAGGACCAGAGCATCTATGGCTGGCGCGGCGCGGACTTCCGCAACGTGATCCGCTTCCGGGAGCATTTCCCCGACGCCCGCATCATCGTCCTGGAGGAGAACTATCGCTCCACCGAGACCATCCTGCAGGCCGCTCAGGCGGTCATCCGCCGCAACACCGAGCGCTATAACGAGAAGCGTCTGATCGCCGCCCGTGGCCCCGGCGCTCCCATCACCCTCTACGAAGCCTTCGACGAAGAGGATGAGGCGGCCTTCATCGCCCGGCGGGTCCAGGAGCTCATCGAGGCCGGCCGCATCCGACCGGGGGAGATCGCGGTGATGTATCGGACCAACGCCCAGTCCCGCGCCCTGGAGGAGGCCTTCCTGCAGGCGGGAATCCCTTATCGGCTGGTGGGCGGCGTTCGGTTC
Source organism: Thermoflexus hugenholtzii (assembly GCF_018771565.1). NCBI lineage: Bacteria > Bacillati > Chloroflexota > Thermoflexia > Thermoflexales > Thermoflexaceae > Thermoflexus > Thermoflexus hugenholtzii. Next base: position 2,465,435 of record NZ_CP076326.1, read on the forward strand.
TATCAGCGCCGGGAGGTGAAGGATCTCATCGCCTACCTCCGGCTCGTCCTCAACCCCCACGACGACCTCAGCCTGGCCCGCGTCCTCAACGTCCCGCCGCGGGGGATCGGCCCGGCGACCATGGCCCGGCTCAGCGCCCTGGCCCTCCAGGAGAAGACCTCCCTCTTCGCTGCTGTGGAGCAGGCCGTCGCCGGCGCCCCGGGGATCTCCCTGGGCCCGAAGATCCGCCGCGCCCTGGCAGATTTCGTCGAGCGCGTCCGGGTCTGGCGGGCGGACCGCGAGCATCTCGGTGTGGCAGAGCTCCTGCGACGGATCATCGACGAGATCGGATACGCGGAATACGTGGAGTCTCTGGAGGAAGGAGAGCGGGAGGTTGGCGGCCGCCGCTGGGACAACGTCCTGGAGCTGTTGAAGGTCGCCGGGCCTTACCGCCCCGGCGCCTTCGAGGATCCCCTGGCGGCCTTCCTGGCCGACGTCGCCCTGCTGACCGATGTGGACACGCTGGAAAGCGATGAGGAGGCCCCCATCCTGCTCACGCTGCACGCCGCCAAAGGCCTGGAGTTCCACACCGTGTTCATCGCCGGCCTGGAGGAGGGGCTCCTTCCCCACAGCCGCTCCATGGACGAGCCGGGGGCGCTGGAGGAGGAACGCCGCCTGTTCTACGTGGGGATGACCCGGGCGAAGGACCAGCTCTTCCTCACCTACGCCTTCCGCCGCTACGATGAGCTCCGCACCCCCTCCCGGTTCCTCCGGGAGATCCCCCGGGAGCTGCTCATCCCCGCCGTCGCCCGAACCGCCGCCCGCTCTCCAACCGCCGCCGGCCGTAGCCGCCGGAAGGAGGAGGCCCCCGCCTTCACACCCCCCGCCCCCCGCTTTCGCCCCGGCCTGCGGGTCCGGCATCCGCGCTTCGGCGAGGGGCTGGTGGTGGAATGCCGGCCCATCGGCACGGATGAGGAGGTGGTGGTGATGTTCGAGGAGGCGGGCCTCAAGCGGCTGCTGGCCTCCTTCGCCGGGCTGGAGGTCCTCTCTTAAAACAGCGGAAGCCGGGATCATCGCCCCGCCGCGCGCCGCCGTCGGTAGAAATCGCAGTCGCGGCGCACCGGACAGAGGTCACAGCGGGGCCGCTGGGCCTTGCAGATCTCCCGGCCGTGGCGGATCAATAGCAAATGAAAAGGGAGATAGCGTTCCGGGGGAACCAGGGCCTCCATCCACGCGTGGGCTCGCTCCGCCGACATCCCCTCCGGGATCAGCCCGAGCCGCGTCCCCACGCGGTGCACATGCGTATCGACCGGGAAGGCTGGCTTGCCCAGCGAAAAAAGAAGCACGATGGCTGCCGTCTTCGGACCCACGCCGTTCAGGCGCCGCAGGTAAGCCTTCGCCTCCTCCACCGGCCAGTCGGCGAGGAAATCCAGCGACAGCTCCCCGCGCTCCTCGGTGATCCGGCGCAGGATGGCCTGGATCCGCGGGGCTTTCTGAGCGGCCAGGCCCGCCGGGCGGATGGCTTCCTCCACCGCCTCTACCGGCGCATCCCGCACCGCCTCCCAGGTGGGGAAGCGCTCCCGCAGCCGCTCGAAGGCCCGCCAGCTGTTCACATCGCTGGTGTTCTGGGAGAGGATGGTCAGGACCAGCTCGGAGAGGGGGTCCAGGCGCCAGCGGGCCGGGATCCCGTAATACGCCTCCAGGGCCCGATCGATCCGTTCCGCTTTCCAGCGCAGCGCCGCCCGGGGTCGCTCCATCCCCTTTCCCCCAACGGATGGCGCGGGTCAGGCCGCTACGTCCCCGAACCAGGTCCGCAGGCGCTCGGCCTCGAAGCGCTTCTTCTCTTCCAGATAGTTCGGCGAAGGCTCCGTGATCTCGATCTCCGGCGCCGGCTCGACGAGGAAACGGCCGCGCACCAGCATGGCCTCGCCCCGGCCCAGCTCCAGGTAGCAGAAGCCCTCGCCGGAGAAGGAAGCCTCGGGCTCCCGCCCCGCGAAAACGGCCGCGATCCGCTCCGCCACCACTTCCCCTTCGGCCTCGGCGAAGACGCCTGCCTTGGGCAGCGGCATGCCGTTGGGGAGGAGGATCTCAGTGATGTCCCCGATGGCGTAAACCCCGGCGAAGCGGGTCTCCAGCGTGCGCGGGTGCACCCGCACCCACGCGCCGCCGTCCGTCAGGCCGCTGCGGACCACGACCTCCGGGCAACGGTGGGGAGGGATGCCGAGAAGCAGGTCGAAGGGCCGCCGCCGCTCGCCGAAGACCACCGCCCCCGCCTCCACCGCCGTGGCCTTGTGGTTCGGGAGGAAATCGATCCCGCGCTCGGCCAGGCGTCCCTCCAGCACCGAGCAGCCGGCCGCTCCCAGGACGGGGAGGGACATCGGTTGCGGGGTGAAGACGGAGATGCGCGCCCGGACGCCACGGGCCTCGAAGAAATCCTGGAGGAGGAAGGCCATCTCGTAAGGGGCCGGCGGGCACTTGTAAGGCGCCCCGAAGATGCCGATCATCACCTGGCCGCCACGGAAGGCGCGCACCGCCTCCATCGCCCGGGGGATCTCCTGAGGATCATAGACGTTGAGGGCGTGCTCCCGGAAGCCCGGGATCGCCTCCGGGGCCAGCTCGGCCCCCAGGGCCACCACCATGGCGTCCCCCTCCCAGCGTCGGCCGTCCACCTCCACCGCCCGGTTCGCCGGGTCGATGGCGGTGATGGTGCCGGGGAGGACGCGGATGCCGAAGCGCTCGAGAGCCTGGAGCGGGCGGCGTCCTTCCTCCAGGGTGCCCCGGCCGACCAGGGCCCACGTCTTGCGCAAGCCCAGCATGAAGTAGGGACGCCACTCTACCACCACGATCTCGTCCTCCGGGGGGAGCCGCCGCCGCAGGGCATGGGCCGTAGCCACTCCCCCGAACCCGCCTCCCAGGATCAGCACCCGTCGCATCGCCTCCCTCCATACCGGGGTGTTCTCCAGAGCCTGTGGGGAAAAGTTTACACGGGAAGACCGCGGGCCTGCCATTGTTCCGCCGCCGCCGCAGCGACCGCCTCGGCCTCCTGCTCCAGGCGCACCCCCGCGTAGTGGCGGGCGAGATAATCGCGCAGATACGCCCACAGGAATCCCAGAACCCCGCGCTCCCGCCATTGACGCACATGGATCAGCTCGTGGACCAGCAGGCGGAACCCCGAGAGGCGATCGGGGGGCCAGTAAGCGGGGTCCATGAAGATGTGCCGGCCCAGGGTCACCGCCGCCGGATCCACGCCCGGGAGCGGGTCGGGCATCGCGCGCAGGATCAGACGGGCCAGGGAGGTCCCCACGTGCAGGCACGCCCGCTCGAGATCGGGCTCTGGCAGCCAGGCCCCCGCCAGCTCCCGCAGCTGGGCCCGCACGGGCTCCGGGATCGGGCCGCGATAGATCGGCATCTGCCGCCTCCGATCAGGATATGTGGGGGAGCCATCTCCACGCCTCAGGGGAAAGGTCGCCGCCATGGGATCCGGGTGGATCCAGCCGTTCAGCCCGCTCGGATCAGCCAGCCCGGACAAAGGGGATCAGGCCTCTTCTGATTCCGGTCCTTCCTCGGGGATCTCTTGGGGGGCGAAGGCCCTCCCGTCCTGCAGCCACCACACCCCCCGCGCCCGGGCCATCCGCCGCGCCGGCGCCGTCAATTCCTTCGCCGCCACCACCGGGATCACCTCCGCCCCCAGCGCCCGGGCAAAAACGGCCGCCCGCTCCACCGCCCGAGCCACATCCTTCGTCGTCCCCTGCCAGGAGATCTCCACCGCCAGATACACCCGGCGGTCCTCCCGCCGATGGAAGCCCTCCACCAGGGCGTCCAGGGGGGCGGCCCGGTCAACCTCTTCCGTCGTGATGCGCCCGGCCGCCTCGGCCTCCTCCAGGAGCTCCATCTTGCGCGCGCTGGGGACGACGGCGGCCCGCCGCAACAGAGGGCGGAAGAGGCCCGGGTCCTCCCGGTAGAGGGCCTCCAGGCGCATCGACTTCAGCCGCCCCAGATCCCGGCTGTGGTCCTCCTGGCGGCGCTCCATCCGGTCCACCCGCTCGGTCAGAATCCGGAGGGCCTCGGCCAGCTCGGCGAAGCGGCGGTCGGTCTCGGCCCGGTGGGCGGCGAACTCCTCGTAGTGGCGGCGCTGGGCCTCGGCCAGCTCGGCGAAGCGGCGGTCGGTCTCGGCCCGATAGGCGGCGAACTCCTCGTAGTGGCGGCGCTGGGCCTCGGCCAGCTCAGCGAAGCGGCGGTCGACTTCGGCGCGGAACTCCAGGAACTCCTGGCGGTGGGCAATGAACTCCTGGCGATGGGCGATGAACTCCTGACGGTGAGCGGCGAATTCCTCGGCCAGGCGCCGGAGGCTTTCCTCCGTGCGGCGCTGGGCCTCGGCCAGCTCAGCGAAGCGGCGGTCGGTCTCGGCCCGATGGGCGACGAACTCCTTGTAGTGCTGCCGCTGGGCGCGGTAGAGGGCCAGGATGAGGCGGGCGGCCCGCTGAAAGCTCCGCTCCATCCGCTCGGGCATCCGCCGCACTTCTTCGGAGGCCAGCAGGGCCCACAGGGGCTCCCGCCACTCCGGATGCGCCCGCAGCAGCTCCGCCAGATCCCGCAGATCTTCCACCGTGAAGGCCATCGCGCGCCTCCCTAAGGGCATTATAGAGGCGAACCATTTGAGTGAGCAATGAAAACCTGCCCTGCAACCAAGCGGACCCGGACAGGGAACGCTGATGTCGGGAGGCCGGCCTCTGCGCCTTCCCCGCCGCTACCGGGCGCTTCCCTGCCAGAGGAGGAGCAGGATCCCCCCCACGACCAGGGCCCACAGCCACATGGCCGCGGGATGGCCCAGGAACTCCAGCGCCTGTTGCAGCGCCGCGGCCGGACGGGAGATCCGGTGCGTCAGGCCCGCATACAGCCAGTCCAGGGTCAGGAACGGACGCACCCGCGCCCACCGCCGGGCCGCCTCATGCACCCGATGGGCCTGCATCTGGATCCCGACCGCAAGCCCCAGCCCGACGACCAGGACCACCCGAAGGGGTGGAGACAGCTCCTCCCGCCAGGCTCTTAGGGCGAGGCCCAGGCCGATCAACCCGGCCACCCCCAGGGTGAGCCCCAGGCCGTAGAGAACCCGCCAGGCTCGCTCCGAGGGGAGCACCTCCTCCATCGGACGGAGCCATCCCCGCACCAGGGCGCTAAGCAGCAGGCCGTGTGGGAGCAGCAGAATCGGCCATGCCCATGCCGGCGCGGCGCGGAACAGCCCGGCGAAGAGAGCGGCGCCGGGCATCAGGGGAACGCCCGCCAGGGTCAAGATCGCCACCAGGGCGGGCAACCCCCACGGAGAAGCCGGGTGAAAGGAGGGCGCGGTGAACAGCAGGGCGAAACAGACCGGCCAGAGGGCCGCCGCCAGCGGGGCGAGAGCCGGCTCCATCAGCGCGACCAGCGCCCACCACGCCGCGCTCCCCCAGGCCGCCTCCACCAGCCCGGCCCTTGGATCCGGCTCCGCCCACGCCCATAGCCCTCCGAGCACCGCGGTGAGCCCCAACGCTCCGGCCACCCAGGGGATCCCCGGCCACCCCTGCAGCATCGGAACCAGATGGGCCCAGAAGGTCAAGCCCACGGCGGTGGGAAGGATGTAAAGCAGCGCCGCGCGGTCCACCTCATCCGCCAGTTCAGGGGGACGCCCCACGTGGAAGGGATAGATGTCCAGGCGGATGAGGGTGGCCAGGACGAAGAGGGGCAGCGCCGCTTCCCCTCCCATCCGGCTCCAGAAGAGGCTGTCGCCGGCGCGCCAGAGCTGCCAGGCCGCCGCCCAAAGGGCCAGGAGCGCCGCCCCATTCACCAGCCCGGCCAGCGCCGCGCGGTCGACAACGGCCTGCCCCCGGCGGACCAGCAACAGGGCCAGGAACATGGCGTCAAGGGCGGCCCAGGTCATCAGAAGGGTGAAAAGATCCGCCGCCAGGACCGCCCCGGTAGCGGCCACGAGCATCCCCAGCGTCAGGACCCGAGGCCACCGCCGGCCCTGTCCCGGGTAAGCCGTCCACATCCATCCGACCAGGAACCCGGCCAGGAGAGCTCCCAGCCCCTGGCTCCAGAGAAACGGAGTCAGGCGGAACACCCAGGCGGTCTGGAGGACCGAAAAGGGTCGCTCGATGCGCAACGCAGCCTCTTGAGGCGGCTGTCCGGCTGCCGCCAGCCAGAGCCCCAGGGCGCCCGTCAGCGCTATGGCCATCGCCAGGCTGGGCCCGCGCAGGCCCAGCAGCCGCCGCGCCGCCGCCACCGCCGGGATCCCCAGGATCAGCGCGATCCATGCGAGAAGCACCTGATCCACCGCATCCCTCCCGATCTCGATCGGACGCGGCCTGATTGTAGCATGGGCGGTGGCCGGGCTTGACAGCCCCTTCCCTTCGCACTATCATTGGCCGTGTCGGACAACTGAATACGGCCGAGGTGCCCGACGCCCCGGATGGCAGGGCTGAAAGGCGAAGTCCGGTGAAAGTCCGGCGCTGTCCCGCAACGGTAACCATGGCCGCCACCGCGGACCATGGAAGCCCGGTCGCCCGCCTCGGCCTCCTCCGAGCCTCGCGGAAGGGGTAGGAGCGCCGCCTGCACCGTCCCGACTTTCCCTCGGGCCTCACGCGGCCTCCCTGTCCGTTCCGGCAGGGAGGCCGCTCGTTTCCGGCCCCCGTTCGGGATGGGCACGCCTCGCCCCTTCCGGCGAGGCGCCCATCCTGAACCGGGAGGTTTCCAATGCGACGCGCTGTGATCCTCTTCTTGATCCTGATGCTCCTGGCCGGCTGCGCGGGGGCACCTTCCCCCACGCCCACCGCGACCTCTGCTCCCACGTTCACCCCGGCGCCCACGGCCACGCCCACCGTCCCCCCCACGCCCACGCCCTTCCTGCGCATCGTCGACGACCACGGGCGGACCGTGGTGCTGAAGGACCGTCCCCAGCGCATCGTGACCCTCGCTCCCTCGGCGACGGAGATGATCTTCGCCGTCGGGGCCGGCGATCGCCTGGTCGGACGGGACGAGCTATCGGATTATCCGCCGGAGGCCAAGCAGGTCCCCAGCATCGGCAACACCTATCCGACCCTGAACACCGAGGCCATCGTCGCCCTGCGGCCGGATCTCATCCTGGCGCCCGGGGTGATCAGCCCGGAGCAGGTGAAGGCTCTGGAGGACCTGGGGCTGACGGTGTTCCATCAAAGCACCCCGAAGGATCTGGAGGGGATCTTCCAGCAGATCCTGACCGTGGGAAGGCTCACCGGGAACACGGCTCATGCGGAGAAGGTGGTGGCCGATCTGCGCGCCCGGGTCGCCGCCCTGGAGGAGAAGATCCGCTCCACCTCCAGCCGACCCAAGGTGTTCTATGAGCTGGACGCCACGGATCCGGGCAAGCCCTGGACGGCGGGGCCGGGCTCCTTCATCGACCGGCTGATCACCATGGCCGGCGGGCAGAACGTCGGAGCCGTCCTCTCCAGCGAGTGGGGCCAGCTCAGCCTGGAGGAGCTGCTCCGCCAGGATCCCGATCTCATCATCCTGGGGACAGCGAACTACGGCGAGACGCCGGAGAAGGTCCGACAGCGGCCGGGCTGGAACCGCCTGCGGGCAGTGCGGGAGGGGCGGATCTACCCCATCGACGCGGATCGAATCTCCCGGCCCGGCCCGCGCATCGTGGAGGGCCTGGAGGCGATGGCCCGGATCATCCACCCGGAGCTGTTCCCGCAGCAGGTCCGGGCGCCGCGCTGGCCTCTCGGGCTCTCCCGGGCTGCCCCGCTGCGGATTTGGCCGTGAGCGGGAGAGTGGGGGAATTCCGCCGGGGAGCATCCAATGGCCGGTGAGACCCTTCGCCTGCTTCGACGCCGCGCCCGCCCGATGCGGATCGGCCTGTGGGCCGGCCTGGCGCTGGCGCTGGGGATGAGCCTGGGGATGGGGATGGCCCTGGGGCCGGTGAGCATCCCCCTGCCGGAGCTCGGCCGGGTTTTGATGGCGCGGATCCGACCCGGGGAAGGGGTGGATCCCACCCTGATGACCATTGTGTGGGAGGTGCGCATCCCCCGGGTGTTGCTGATGGCCCTGGCCGGGGCCGCGCTGGCCGGAGCGGGCGCGGCCTATCAGGGGTTGTTCCGCAACCCCCTGGCGGATCCTTACCTGATCGGCGTGGCGGCGGGGGCCAACCTGGGCGCCCTCATCGCCGTGGCGCTGAACTTCCCCGGCGTCTTCGCCGGCCTGCTGGGCCTCCCCCTCGCCGCCTTCATCGGGGGGATCCTGACGGTGGGGCTGGTCTACCGGCTGGCCCGGGTCGGGAAGACCCTCCCCCTCACCACGCTGTTGCTGTCCGGGGTGGCGGTGGGAGCGGTGCTGAACGCCCTGAGCCTCGGGCTGCTGATGCTGATGGTCGGCCGCATCGCCCCTTATCGAGCCTGGATCTGGATGCTGGGGGGCTATGCCCTGGGCGGATGGCCAGCCCTATGGGGGGCGCTCCCCTACGTGGCCCTGGGCCTGGGGGCGCTGGTCGCCCTGGGCTATCCCCTGGACGTGCTGCAGTTCGGGGAGGAGCAGGCGCTGCAGCTGGGCCTGCCGGTGGAGCGGGTGAAACGGCTGGCCATCGCCGCCGCCACCCTGGCCACGGCTGGCGCCGTGGCCTTCACCGGGATCATCGGCTTCGTCGGGCTGATCGCCCCGCATCTGGCCCGCCTGCTGATCGGCCCACGTTATTCCCGGGTGATCCCCGCCTCGATCCTCCTGGGGGCAACCCTGCTGGCCCTCGCCGACCTGCTGAGCCGCATCCTGATACCTCCGCAGGAGATCCCCCTGACCCTGCTCACCGCCCTCCTGGGCGGACCTTTCTTCCTGTATCTGCTCAGCTCCACCCGCCGGGGGGCGTTCTTTTAAGGCCTGTTCAGGCGGCAAAACAGGTTACTCCATCGCGGCGAAAGCCGGTCCTACGGCAAGGATGCCGAAATGAATTCCGGCCTACAGAGGCGACGGGTTGAGATGGACGCCGCTCCTGCAACGGAGGGGTTTCCGCCCCGCATCCTGGTCCCCGGTGACGCAGGGTTGCGGCTTCAGCCTCGGCCTTCCGCAGCGGTGAGCGCCTGGGCGGATTCCTCGCCCCGGGTTTTCGGAAAGAAATTCAAGGGGAAGCCTCCGCGGATACCCCGGCCCTCCGTTGCGCCTGGGCGTGGATGGGCTTCAGGACCGCGTAGATGAACGCGTGGGCAGGGGTGGGGACCCCGTAACGCGCCCCGATACGGACCACCGCGCCGCTCATGGCTTCGATCTCCAGCGGGCGGCCCGCTTCCACGTCCCGCTGCATGGAGGAGGTGGCCGTCGGCGCCAGGCGGTCGATGAAGGCCATCGTCTGCGGCACCACATCGGGATCCAGCGGCACGCCCGCCGCCCGGGCCACCGCTTCAATCTCCCGCATCGCTTGCTCCAGCAGCGCCCGGGTCTCCGGGACCTCCCGCCACGCCCCTACCGGCAAACGCACCAGGCTGCCCACCCCGCCGATGGCCGCGATGAAGAGGAACTTGGTCCAGAGCACCTTGCGGATCTCCGCGGTGGCCTCCGCCTCCGCCCCCGCCGCCGCGAAGGCGCCGGCGATCGCTTGAGCGCGGGGGGTCAGCCGTCCGTCCAGCTCCCCCACGACGACCCGCCGGAAGGCGCTCTCCTGCCGGATGACGCCGGGCGCCTCGATCTGCGAAACCACCCAGACAGCGCCTGCCAGGGTCCGCTCCGTCCCCACCGCCGCGGCCACCTGATCCGGGGCCTCCACGCCGTTCTGGGTGGTCAGCACCACCCCCTCCGGGGCGAGCAGGCGAGGCAGAACCCCCACCGTCTCCGGGATGTGATAGGTCTTCACCGCGTAGAGGACGAGATCCGCCGGCGGGGCCTCCTCCGGGCGGTCCGTGGCGTGGACGGAGCGCAGGTGGAAATCCCCGTGGACGCTTTTGATCTGCAGGCCGCGGGCGCGCATCGCCTCCAGGTGAGCACCCCGGGCGATGAACGTCACCTCGTGGCCGGCCCGGGCGAGCAAGGCCCCGAAGTAGCCTCCCACGCCGCCGCTGCCGAAGACGGTGACGCGCATGGTCTCGCCTCCTTGCCGGATGTCGGAACAGGCCGGGGCATCCGCGGCCTATGCGACCGCGTCGTCCGTGATCTCCAGCCCCCGATCGATGATCTCCAGCCCCTCCATCAGCTCCTCCTCCCGGATGCAGAGGGGAGGGTTGGTGAAGAAGGTGTTCCAGCGGATGAAGGTGTAGAGCCCGTTCTGGAGGAAGAACTCCTTCAAACGGTTCATGATCCCCATCTCACGGGGCTGGGCGTTGAAGGGGACCAGGGGCTCGCGGGTCTCGCGGTTTTTGACCAGCTCCACCACCCCGAACAGGCCGATGCTGCGCACATCCCCCACGCTGGGATGGCGCTCCTTCAGCCGGGCGAGCTCCCGGGCCAGGATCTCCCCCATGCGCCGGGCGTTCTCGATGAGGCGATCCTCCTGATAAACCTGCAGGGTGGCGATGGCCGCGGCCAGACAGAGGGGGTGAGAGTTATACGTGAGCCCGCCCGGGAAGGGCCGATCCCGGAAGAACTCGGCGATGCGCTCTGAGATCAGCACCGCGCCCAGGGGCAGATAGCCCGAGGTCAGGCCCTTGGCCACCGTCATCAAATCCGGAACCACCTTCCAGTGGTTCACGGCGAACCATTCTCCGGTCCGCCCGAAGCCGCTCATCACCTCGTCGCAGATCAGCAGGATGCCGTAGCGATCGCAGAGCATCCGCAAGCCCTCCAGATACCCATCGGGCGGGATGATGATCCCATTGGTCCCCGTGACCGTCTCGATGAAGACGGCGGCGATGGTGTGCGGGCCTTCGAACTGAATGACGTCCTCCACATGATTCAGACAATCCAGGGTGCAGCGCTCCTCGCGCATGCACCAGCGGCATCGATAGCGGTATGGATCCATCACGTGGATGACGCCGGGGATGCCGGGCTCGGCGGGCCAGCGCCGCGGGTCGCCGGTGAGGGTGATAGCCCCTGCCGTGGCCCCGTGATAGGAACGATAGCGAGCGATGATCTTATGGCGACCGGTGTAAAGGCGAGCGATCTTGATGGCGTTCTCGTTCGCGTCCGCCCCGCCCAGGGTGAAGAAGACCTTCTTCAGATCCCCGGGGGCGATCTCCGCCAGCATGCGGCCCAGCCGGGCGCGGGGCTCCGTGGCCATGAAGGGATTCACATAGGGAAGCCGGGCGGCCTGCTCCTGGATGGCCCGGATGACCCGCTCGTCGCCATGGCCGATGTTCACGTTCATCAGCTGGGAGTTGAAATCCAGATAGCGCCGCCCTCTGGCGTCCCAGAAGTAAACCCCTTTCGCCCGCACCACCGGGATGGGATCCACCATCCCCTGGGCGGACCACTCATAGATCGTATACTGCCGGCAGAGGGCCACGATCTCCTCCGCCGTCATCCCTGTCTCCAGGAACGCCTCCGCCATGCTCACCTCCCGTCCGCAGAGGATTTCGGACCGGAAAACTCAGAGGGACGCCCGCTCACATCCGTTGACCCCGCACGGGTTCACCTTATTTTTCGCTGATCGAAGAGCCCGGGCAAGGCCCGTATCCCCGCCATCTCCCCTCGCCGCCTTGCCGCCGGCCAGGGCGCAAAGCCCGTGGATCCACCTGCGACGGAAAACCGGGAGGCCCGAGAGGCGGGGAAGATCCACATGGGAGGATCCCGTTCGGCATGGTAGAATGATAAGGGGGTTCGAACGAGCCCGGAGAGCCCATCGATCCTCGACCCGGGAGGTGGATCCCTGAACACGCTGGATCTCGCACACCGGATTGTGGACGCCATCCTGGACAAAAAAGGGATGGATGTGGTGCTGATGGACATCCGGTCCCGGGCGGCCTTCGCCGATTATTTCATCATCTGCACCGGGACCTCGGAGCGACAGCTGAAAGCGATCGTGGAGGGGATCGCGGAGGCCACGGCCCGGGGATACCAGGTGGACCCGGCGCGGGTGGAGGGAGACCCCGCCTCCGGATGGGTGCTGATGGATTACGGGGACATCATCGTCCACGTGTTCGCACCCCCGCAGCGTCGCTACTACGACCTGGAATCCCTGTGGCGCGGGGCGCCGATCCTGGTGCGGGCCCAGTGAGCCGCTGCGTCGGAACCTCCATGGGAGAAACGAACCGGTGACTCTGCACTACGAAGACGCCCTGGAGCGGCTGGATCGGATCCTCCGGGCGCTGCGGCCGGAGCCCGCTGGGGGGGAGACAGCGGAGGAGGACATCCCGGAGGGGCCTCCGGTGCTGATCGTGGGCCTGGGGAACCCGGGGCCGGAGTATGCCCGCAACCGCCACAACGTCGGCTTCCGAGCGGTGGACCTCTTCGCCCAGGCCCATCAAATGGCCTTCCGACGTATCCAGCATCAGGCCCTCCTCGCCGAGGGGCGCCTGGCCGGCCAGCGGGTGATCCTGGCCAAGCCACAGACGTTCATGAACCTGAGCGGCCGCTCCGTGCGTCCCCTGGTTTCATCCTACCGTGTGCCGCTGAACCGGCTGCTCGTGGTCTACGATGACATGGACCTCCCGCTGGGGGCGATCCGGCTGCGGCCCCGGGGCAGCCCGGGCGGCCACAACGGGATGAAATCCATCGTCCAGGCTCTGGGGACCACCGAGTTCCCGCGCCTGCGCATCGGCATCGGGCGCCCTCCGGGGCAGATGGACCCAGCGGATTACGTCCTCCAGGACTTCCGGCCGGATGAGGAGGAGATCCTGGAGGGGGTGTTGCACCGGGCGGTTCAGGCGATGCGAACGTTCATTGAGGAGGGGCTGGAGGCCGCGATGAACCGCTTCAACACCCAGCCGGCGACCCGGCCGGCGGGGAAAACGGGCGAGTAGCTCAGGGGTGAGAGCATCCGCCTTACAAGCGGAGGGTCGCAGGTTCGAGTCCTGCCTCGCCCATGGTGCAAAAGGGGCGCGAAGGCCGCGCCCCTTTTGCACGCCGAAGGAATTGGGCCCAGGGAGGCTTGCGCGTTGAATGAATTCGACCTGGGGAGGCCTTTGGCCGGGGGTCGGCTTGTGAGTCGAATGAATTCGACCTCGGGAGGCCTTCGGCCAACGGTCGGCCTGCGCCGACCGGAAAGCATCTTTTGCGTCGGCGGAGGCCGACGCTTGGCGCAGGGTGCGCCGAATGAATTCGGCCTCCAGGGGCCTCCGGCCGACGGTCGGCCTGCGCCGACCGAAGAATCCCTCTTTGCGTCGGCGAAGGCCGACGCCCGGCGCGCAGCGCCTTAGAGGCCGATTTCAATCGGCGCAGAGCCTCCGGCCGACGGTCGGCCTGCGCCGACCGAAGAATCCCTCTTTGCGTCGGCGAAGGCCGACGCCCGGCGCGCAAGCGCCTTGAGGGGCCGATTTCAATCGGCGCAGAGCCTTCGGCCGACGGTCGGCCTGCGCCGACCGAAGAATCCCTCTTTGCGTCGGCGAAGGCCGACGCCCGGCGCGCAGCGCCTTGAGGGGCCGATTTCAATCGGCGCAGAGCCTTCGGCCGACGGTCGGCCTGCGCCGACCGAAGAATCCCTCTTTGCGTCGGCGAAGGCCGACGCTCGGCGCGCAGCGCCTCGGAAGGCCGATTTCAATCGGCGCAGAGCCTCCGGCCGACGGTCGACCTGCGCCGACCGAAGAATCCCTCTTTGCGTCGGCGAAGGCCGACGCCCGGCGCGCAGCGCCTTGAGGGGCCGATTTCAATCGGCGTCAAGGCCGACGTCCGGCGCGGTGGAGCGGACCGAGATCCGGATCCAGGACGAGGAAGGAGCGATGGAAAGCCGGTATGCCGTGGTGCATTATGCGGAGATCGGCCTGAAAGGCCGCAACCGGGGCTTCTTCGAGCGGACCCTGGCCCGGCGGATCGAGGAGCGGCTCCAGGACGTCGGGCCGGCCCTCGTGGAGCGCCTCCCCGGCCGCTTCCTGATCCGGCTCCCGCGCCCGATCCCGGAGGCCCTCTGGGTGGAGCGCCTGCGCACGGTCTTCGGCATCGCCTACTTCGCGCCGGCCATCCCCGCCGCGAAGGATCTCCACGTCCTCACCGAGATCGTCCTCCGCCACCTCCCCTCCGAGCCCGTCCCCTCCTTTTGCATTCGAGCCTCCCGGGCGGATAAATCCTTCCCCTTCACCTCCCAGGAGATCGAGCGCCACATCGGCGCGGAGGTCCAGCGCCGCACCGGCTGGCGGGTGAACCTGGAGGAGCCCGCCTGGGTCGCTTACATTGAGATCGCCACCAACACCGCCCTGGTCTACTTCGCCCGCCATCGGGGTCCCGGCGGACTGCCGGTCGGGGTCAGCGGGAAGGTGGGGCTGCTGCTCTCCGGCGGCATCGACTCCCCCGTGGCCGGCTATCTGATGCTCAAGCGGGGTTGCGAGGTGATCCCCATTCACTTCCACAGCGGGCCCTTCGGAGATTGGGTCGCCTCGGAGGCCAAGGCCGCGGCCCTGGTGCGCCAGCTCCAGCCCTACGGGATGAACCCCTGGCTCTACATCGTGCCCATCGGGGAGCTCCAGCGCGCCATCGTCCTGGCCGCCCCCGCCCCCTATCGCCTCATCCTTTACCGCCGCCTGATGGTCCGGGTGGCGGAGGCCCTCACCCGCCGGGAGGGCGGGCTGGCCCTGGTGACCGGGGATTCCCTCGGGCAGGTGGCCTCCCAGACCCTGGAGAGCCTGTCCGTCATCGAGGACGCGGCGACCATGCCCATCCTGCGCCCGCTCATCGGGATGGACAAGGTCGAGATCATCGAGCGGGCGCGGGCCATCGGGACCTATGAGCTCTCGATCATGCCCGGGGAGGATTGCTGCCAGTTCCTGATGCCGCCCCGGGTGATCACCCGGCCTGCCCTGGAGACCGTACGGGAGATCGAAGCGCGGGTGCGGATGGAGGAGCTGGTCGCGCAGGCCCTGGAGCAAGCGATGCGGGTCCCGGCCTCCCGCGCCGCTCCGGCCCCGGTCCCAGACCCGAAGGGCCTGGCCCCATGAAGGTGAGTCCCATCCTGATCCAACCAGGAGGCATCCATGTCCGCTCAGACGCTGCTTCGCTCGATCGATTACATTGAGATGGAGAACACCTACAGCGCCCCGAACTATCAGCCCATCGACGTGGTCATCGCATGGGCGGAAGGGGCCTGGGTGTATGATGTGGAGGGGCGCCGCTACCTGGACGCCCTGAGCGGCTACTCGGCCCTCAACCAGGGGCACCGACATCCCCGCATCATCCGGGCCCTGATTGAGCAGGCCCAGCGGGTGACGCTGACCTCCCGAGCCTTCCGGAACGATCAGCTGGGGCCCTTCCTGAAGGAGCTCTGCGAGCTGCTCGGTTATGAGATGGCCCTGCCGATGAACACGGGGGCCGAGGCGGTGGAGACCGCCATCAAGACCGCCCGCAAGTGGGGATACCGGGTGAAGGGAGTCCCTCGGGATCAGGCGGAGATCATCGTCTGCGAGGGGAACTTCCACGGCCGGACCACCACCATCATTAGCTTCTCCACGGTGCCGCAGTATCGGGAGGACTTCGGCCCTTACACGCCGGGCTTTGTGATCATCCCGTATGGGGACGCGGAGGCCCTGGAGCGGGCCATCACCCCGAACACGGTGGCCTTCCTGGTGGAGCCCATCCAGGGGGAGGGCGGGGTGCGGGTGCCGCCGCCCGGCTATCTCGCCCGCGCCGCCGAGATCTGCCGGCGCCACAACGTCCTCTTCATCGCCGATGAGATCCAGACCGGCCTCGGACGGACCGGGAAGCTTCTGGCCTCGTGGTGGGAGGATGTGCAGCCGGATATGGTGATCCTGGGCAAGGCCCTGGGAGGCGGGGTGGTGCCCATCTCGGCCGTGGTCTCCCGTCGGGACATCCTGGGCGTCTTCCGGCCGGGGGATCACGGGAGCACCTTCGGCGGCAACCCCCTGGCCGCGGCCGTGGCCCGGGAGGCCCTGCGGGTGATCGTGGAGGAGGGTCTGCCGGAACGGGCGGCGGCCCTGGGGGAGCACGCCATGCAGCGGCTGCGGGCGATCCGGAGCCCGTATATCAAGGAGGTGCGCGGCCGCGGCCTGCTGATCGGGATCGAGCTCCATCCTGAAGCCGGCGGGGCCCGGCGCTTCGCCGAGGCCCTGAAGGAGCGGGGCGTGCTGGTCAAGGACACCCACGAGCATATCCTCCGCTTCGCCCCACCCCTGGTGATCTCCCCGGAGGACCTGGACTGGGCCCTGGATCAGATCCAGGCGGTGATGGAAGGCTGAGGGCCAGACGCCGATCCGTTCATCGATGAACAGAAGGGGATGTCCCGATCAGGACATCCCCTTCTTCTTCACTTCTGCCCCATCCCAGGCCCATCGGATGCCCCCGAGGATCCCGACGGTGAGAAGGAGGGTGAGCAGGCTGATCAGCAGGGCGAAGCCGTGGCTGCCGGCCGTGAAGGGGCTTCGCATCAGCAGCAGGCGGTGGACCCAGATGTGCGCCTGATACAGGGCCATCGCCCCCAGGGCCCACCTCGAAGCCCGGCGCCCCCGGCGCCACCAGAGAACGGCCAGCCCCCCGAAGATCACGGCCCACAACCCGGCCGCCCCCGCCAGATAGCCCCACGGGCCGTGGATCCCTTCCTCGGCCCACGCCCGCGGGACCGCCAGCCCGTAATACAGGGCCCGCAGGGCGTTGAGCAGGGCGAAGTAGGCCAACCACAGCGCCCCCAGGGCGCGCCGCCGCGGGCTCACCGCCCCTCATCCATCCGGAAGACGATCTTGCCGAAGACCACCCCGCTCTCCAGCAGGCGATGCCCTTCCCGCACCCCCTCCTCCGTGAAGGGCAACACCCGGTCGATCACCGGCCGCAACCGGCCGGCGAAGACCAGCCCCATCACGGTCCGGAAATCATCCCGGGTCCCCATGGTGGACCCCAGGATGCTGATCTGCCGGGAGAACACATACCGGATGTCGAAATCCTCCGGGTTCGGGCCGGAGGTGGCCCCCACCACCAGCAGGCGCCCACCCGGCCGCAGACAGCGAATGCTCTTCATCCACGTGGCCTGCCCCACGTTGTCCACCACCACATCTACCCCCCGCCTCCCCGTCCACTGCCAGACCACGCGGGACCAGTCCGGCTCCTGGGAGCGATCGATGACGTGATCGGCGCCCAGGGCGCGAACCCGCTCCGCCTTCTCCGGGTTCGAAGCCACCACCACCACGCGGGCGCCCGCCAGCTTCGCGATCTGAAGGGCCGCGGTGTTCACCCCGCCCCCGGCCCCCACGATGAGCACATCCTCCCCGGGCCGTAGCCCGCCCCGGGTGATCAGCATGTGCCAGGCGGTGAGGAACACCAGGGAGGCCGCCGCCGCCTCCTCATAAGGGAAGCCCCCCGGCAGCTTCAAGACGTTGCGGGCCGGCACCACCACGTATTCCGCGTAGCCCCCTCGCACGTGCTCGCCCAGGATGGCCCCCCGGCGGCAGCGGTTGTCCTCCCCTCGCAGGCAGAACTCGCACTCCCCGCAGCTCAGGGTGGCGTTCACCACCACCCGATCCCCCACCTGAACCCCCGAGACCTCCGGGCCCACCTCGGTCACCACCCCCGCCACATCCGAGCCCGGGATGTGGGGCATCTCCAGCCGCAGGGCGGGGATCCCGCGCCGCACCCAGAGATCGAGATGGTTCATCGCGCAGGCGTGGACGCGGACCTGCACCTCCCCCGGCCCCGGATGGGGCGTGGGCAGCTCCGCCGCCTGCAACACCTCCGGACCCCCGTGCTGATAGAAGACGATGGCCTTCATGGGTGGATCTGCCGCTCCCTGGAGGATGTCGCGTTCAGACGCTGCTCTTGAACCCCAGGATCTGACGGGCGATGACCAGGCGCTGGATCTCGCTGGTGCCCTCGTAGATGGTGGTAATGCGGGCGTCGCGGAAGTAGCGCTCCACCGGCATCTCCCGGCTGTAGCCCATGCCGCCGTGGATCTGGATGGCCTCGTAGGTGATCCACTGGGCGGCCTCGCTGGCGAACAGCTTGGCGATGGCCGCCTCCAGCGTGTAGCGCTCGCCGGTGCGCTTGGCCCGCTCCCGCTTCCAGGCCGCCTGGAGGGTGAGCAGCCGGGCTGCCTCCAGCTTCACCCGCATGTCGGCCAGCTTCCACTGGATGGCCTGGAACTCCCCGATCTTGCGGCCGAAGGCCTCCCGCTGCTTCGCCCAGGCCAGGGCCGCCTCATAGGCCGCCTCGGCGATCCCCACCGCCTGGGCCGCGATCCCCACCCGCCCGGCGTCCAGGGTGGTCATGGCGATCCGGAAGCCCTCGCCCTCCTCCCCCAGCCGGTTCTCGACCGGGCACTCGTAGTTGTCGAGGTAGATCTCACAGGTGGCGCTGGCCCGGATGCCCAGCTTCTCCTCCTTCTTGCCGCGGCTGAACCCGGGGCGGTTGGTCTCGATGATGAAGGCGCTGATGCCGTGATGCTTCTTCTCAGGATCGGTCATCGCGAAGAGGACGATGTAATCGGCCACGGGGCCGTTGGTGATCCAGGACTTACGCCCGTTGATGATGTAGACGTCCCCTTTGCGCACCGCCCGCGTGCGCATGCCGGCGGCGTCGGAGCCCGACTGGGGCTCGGTGAGGGCGTAGGCGCCCATGGCCTGGCCGGTGGCCACCGGCGCCACGTATTTGCGCTTCTGCTCCTCGGTCCCGAAGGTGAGGATAGGGAAGCAGAAGAGCGTGTTGTTGACGGACATGATCGCGCTGTGGGCGGCGTCGGCTTTGGCGATCTCGATCATCGCCAGGGCGGAGGCGATGGCGTCCAGCCCCTGGCCGCCGTATTCCTCGGGGACCTCCAGGCCCATCAGCCCCATGGCGGCCATCTTGCGCACCGTCTCCCAGGGAAACTCCCCTGTCTCATCGTAGCGGGCGGCCACCGGGGCGATCTCCTTCTGGGCGAACTCCCGCACCACCTGCTGGAACATCCGATGCTCTTCGGAGAGCTCGAAGTTCAACCCCGCCTGCGCCAGGATCTCCACCCCCATCGGAAACCTCCTTAAAGCTCAGGATGGACCCGATGTCCAGATCGAACACCACCGGGTCTGCTCTAACCCGCCTCCCTCACGCCGCGTACGTGTAGAACCCCTTCCCGCTCTTGCGGCCCAGCCAGCCGGCGGCCACCATGCGGCGCAGCAGAGGCGGGGCCGCGTAGCGCGGGTCCTTGAACTCCTCAAACATCGCGTCGGCGATGAAGAGCAACGTGTCCAATCCCACGAAGTCCATCAGGGTGAACGGCCCCATGGGGTGGTTCAGGCCCAGCCGGATCGCCGTGTCGATGTCCTCCATGGTCGCCACCCCCTCCTCGAGGAGCCGGATGGCGTCCAGGAGGTAGGGGATCAGCAGGCGGTTGACGATGAACCCCGGGCGGTCCTTGGAGATCACCACCGTCTTGTTCAGGCGCTCGGCCAGGGCCCGGCCCAGGGCCACCGTCTCCTCCGCCGTCTGCAGCCCGATGACGATCTCCAGAAGCGGCATCACCGGGACCGGGTTGAAGAAATGGAAGCCGATGACTTTCTCCGGTCGCCGGGTGACGCTCCCCAGCTCGGTGATGGAGAGGGAGGAGGTGTTGCTGGCCAGGACGGCGTGAGGCGGGCAGATGCGATCCAGCTCCGCGAAGACCTGCTTCTTGGTCGGCATGTCCTCCACCACCGCTTCGATGACCAGGTCGCAGGCGCCGAAGTCCTCCATCCGCAGGGTGCCCCGGATGCGCCCCCAGGCCGCCTCCATCTCGGCGGCGGCCAGCTTGCCCCGCTCCACCGCCTTCGCCATCGAGGCCCGGATGCGGTCCAGCCCCTTGCGGAGGAGATCCTCGTTCACCTCCCGGACGATGACCTGAAAGCCGGCCCGGGCGCACACCTCGGCGATCCCCGAGCCCATCAGGCCGCAACCCACCACGCCCACCGTTCGAACATCCTGCAGCGTCATGGCGATCCTCCCCATCGTTGGGGTGCGTGATCCGTTTTCCGGTAGGAGGGGCTTTCGCCCCGAACTTCCCATCTTCGATGACGCAAAGGTCGCAGCGGAAGCCGCTCCTACGGCTCGAGCTCCACGGCCATGGCCACGGCCTCCCCTCCGCCCAGGCACAGGGTGGCGATGCCCCGGCGCAGCCCGCGGTCCCGCAGGGCGTAGATCAGGGTGACTAGGATGCGGGCGCCGCTCGCCCCCACCGGGTGCCCGAGGGCGATCGCCCCCCCGTTCACGTTCACCCGGCTCCAGTCCCACCGGTATCCCTGCCGTTCCATGGCCCGGGCGTCGGCCAGGACCTGGGCGGCGAAGGCCTCGTTGATCTCGATGAGATCGACTTCCTCCCAGCGCCAGCCCACCCGCTCCAGGAGGCGAGGGATCGCCTTCGCCGGCGCGTAGAACAACCACTGCGGATCCACCGCCGCCTGGGCGTAGCCCACGATCCGAGCCAGGGGCGGGATCCCCAGGGCCTCCGCCTTCGCTCGGCTCATCACCACCACCGCCGCCGCCCCATCGTTGAGCCCGGGGGAGTTCCCCGCCGTCACCCGCCCGTTGGGCCGGAAGGCCGGCTTGAGGCGGGCCAGGGCCTCCATGGAGGTATCCCGCCGGGGGCCTTCATCCGTGTCCACCACCCGGGTGCCTCCCTTGCCGTCAGGGACCTCCACCGGGACGATCTCCGCCCGGAACCGGCCGGCGTCGATGGCGGCCACGGCTTTGCGATGGCTCTCCAGGGCGAAGGCGTCCATCTCCTCGCGGGTCACTTCGAACTGGTCAGCGATGAACTCAGCCAGCTCCCCCATCAGCACCTGGTTGAAGGGGCAGCGCAGGCCATCGGCGATCAGGCTGTCCTCCGCCTGGAGGTGACCGTAACGCATCCCCGCCCGCAATCGGATCAGGTGCGGGGCGTTGCTCATGCTCTCCATCCCCCCGGCCACCACCACGTCTGCATCCCCCGCCTTCACCGCCTGGGCCGCCAGCATCACCGCCTTCAACCCTGAGCCGCAGACCTTGTTGACCGTGACCGCCCCCACCTCGACGGGGATCCCGGCGGCGACCGCGGCCTGCCGGGCTGGGGCCATGCCACTGCCGGCCTGGACCACCTCCCCCATGATGACCTCGTCGATATGGGCAGGATCGACGCCCGCCCGACGGATGGCCTCGCGGATGGCCACGGCGCCCAGCTGGGGCGCCGGGAGGGGCGAGAGCGCCCCCAGCAGCTTCCCGATGGGCGTGCGCGCCGCCCCCACAATCACCGGATCCCGACCGTCTTTGCGCATGGCGATCCCTCCGTGAACAAGGCCTCTCATCCATCCCGCCCTGCCGGGGATCCCCCTCCCGGGCCAACGAACGATCGTTCCCCTCCGCCGGGATGCGCCTCCGCATCCGCTCCGTTCGGATCAGGGATCTCCGGATGGCCGCTGAAGGGAGGAAGCCAGCTCTTCGAACAGCGGCCGGAGACGGCGATAGGTGTCGTCCAGCCATTCGGGGAGCACGCGGGTGTTGCCGATGACCGGCATGAAATTCGTGTCCCCCGTCCAGCGGGGGACGACGTGGATATGGACGTGATCGGCCACCCCGGCGCCGGCGGGCCGGCCGATGTTGGCCCCGACGTTGAACCCCTCCGGCCGGTAGGCTTGACGAAGGGCCTTCAAGGAAAGGGCGACGAGCTGCATCACCTCCAGCATCGTCGGAGGGTCCAGATCCTCCAGGCTGGGCACGTGGGCGTAGGGGATGACCATCAGGTGGCCGTTATTGTAGGGGTATCGGTTGAGGGTCACATATGCGGTGCGCCCGCGAAGGAGGATGTGTTCCGCCTCGTCGGAACCGTCGACCTTCCGGCAAAAGATGCAACCCTGAGGCGCCTCGCCCTCCCCTTTCAGGTAAGCCATCCGCCAGGGGGTCCAGAGCCGTTCCATCGTTGCTCCGCCTGAGGGCAGGTTCCCCCCCATTTTATCCGTTTTGTCGGGGATCGACAAAGCGGCCCGGCCCTGGACGGCCGGGCCTTGTGATGGGTGTGTCCCAAAATCGTAGGACAACTGCGAGCAGTTGTCCTACAAAGCAGCCAGGCCCGACAAAATTGGGACACACCCCTTGTGATGAGGATATGCAGCCGGAGAGAGCCTTACCTCTACCTTCCCGGAGAGCCTTTTGGGCCTTGATCTCCCGGCGGAGCGGAATCCTGGCCTCGGGGAGGGCCCGGAGTGTCTTTTTTCTCCTGGCCTGGAGGGGTGCGGACCGGGCGAGGCGTTTCTTTCTTCTCCTGGCCCGGTGGGGTGCGCGGCGCAGAAGGCGTCTCCTGTTTCTCCAGGCCCGGCGGGGTGTGGATTCGCTCCCGCAGGATCTCCGCCGTCGGCTCCGGCAGGACCGGCGTCTCCACCGACCGGGTCGGTTCGGGGATCCCCCCTTCGGGCCGGCCGAGGACCGGCGCCAGCCCGGCCCAGCGCTGGCGCGCGCGGGCCAGGGCGGAACGGACGTCCGGCGGGGCGACCGCTGCGGCCTCCTCCAGGAGGACGCCCTGACGCTCGTAGAGGGCGCGCAGCCGCGCCGCGGGCCCTGCGGGGCCTTCCGCCCCCAGACGGGCAGCCTCTTCCAGACGGGCCAAGCTCTCCTCGGCGAGGTCGGGGAGCCAGCGCCCCCGGGCGGCGCTCGCCTCGAACTCCGACCAGCGTCGCTCCGCCAGGTAGAGGGCCCGCTCCTCCGGCGACATCCCCAGGGTGACCAGACCTTCCACGGCCCGTTTGACCGGATACAGGGGCTCGCCGGGCAGGCTGGCCTCCGCCGCTCCCACCGCGCTCAAAAGGACCAGGATCAAGCCCAGGACGGCCACCAGCGCCCACGCCCAGCGGAAGACCGGCCGGGACGCCCGCGGGGCAGCCGCCCGCCGGGCTGCGCGGAGCTGCCCCTGACGGATCAGCCGTCGGCGCGCTGCGGGAGAGAGAGCCACCTCCTGGCCGCGCCGGAGCCAGAGGGCGGTCTCCAGAAGCGGGCGCAACGGGACCGCCTCGGGGACTTCCCGCAGGAGCGTCTCCAGGTCCGCGCCCTGCTCCAGCCGGCGCAGACAGCGCTCCAGGATCTCGATCTCAAGCGCGTCTCGCTTCGGATCCATCACCGGATCTTCTCCAGATAACGGGCTAAGGCGCTCAGGGCGCGATGCTGGAGGGCCTTGACAGCGCCCACGGATTTCCCCATCGCCCGAGCCACTTCCTCCAGGCTCATCCCGACCAGGAAGCGCAGGACCACCACTTCCCGCTGCTCCTCGGTGAGCACCCGCAGCGCCCGCTGGATCATCTCCGAGACCGCGATCTCGTCCTCCGGGATGTCCTGGCTGATCTGCGGCCCCGTCTCCGTGTCCTCCAGCGCCACGAGGGGGCGCCGCCCCTGTCGTCGCCAGTGATCGATCAGACGGGCCCGGGCGATGCGGAACAGCCAGGCGCCGAAGGGAAGGCCCCGCTCCTCATACCGCGGCAGGTCCTCGATCATCTTGAGGAACACATCCGCGGTGAGATCCTCCGCCAGCTCGGCGTCGCCCACCCGGTAGAGCAGATAGCGGTAGACGCCATCGGCGTAATGCTGATACAGGGCCGCGATGGCCTCCGGATCTCCCTTCCGCGCCCGGGCGATCCAGCGTCGCTCTTCGGGATGAGGGGTGAGCAGGCCCATCCCTCATCCTCCTATGAAACCGTCCGGAATGAAGCAAACGTCACGCGTATCTTCTCCGAACCCTGGAGCGGTTTATGATTTGGAAGATCCGCAGTCAGACCGCTCTGACCACTTCCGCCTGCGGATTGGAACGGGCCGTCATCCGGTCCCGGGCCTCCTGTCGACCCGGAGGGCACCCGGGGCTGGAGCGGTGTTCGTTCTCCTACTCCCAAACCGGAGGGATCTGCGATGCGACGAATCGTGATCGGGATGGTTGGCAATCTGTTGGGCATCGGGTTGGCCCTGGGCCTGGGGCTGGCGATGGCCCGGGGGGCCGGCGCGGCGGCGCCGGCGGAGGAGCCCACGCCCACACCGACGCCCACGCTCACCCCCACGGTGCCGGTGACCCGGATCCATCCGGTCGCCCTGGCCCTGGCCCGCTGGATCAGCCAGACGTTTCCCACCTTCGGCCTCACGCCGACGATCTCCGTCACGGATCTGATGGGCCTCCACGCCCAGGGCTTCGGCTACGGCGAGATCGCCCGAGCGCTTCAGCTGGTCCTGGCCTCTCAGAGCGACGCCGATCCCACGAACGATCTCTCCCTGGAGCAGGCGCTCCAGCTGGGGCGCCAGGTCGGCTGGGGCCAGGCCTATCGCATTTACGGCCTCCATCCGGGCGGCCGGGGCCTGGGCGTCATCATGCGCTCCGCCCGGTCCAGGGCCTTCGTCACGCCCACGCCGTCCCCCACCCCGGCGACGGGTTCGGGCTCCGCCTCTTCGAAGAAGCCGAACCCGAGCGGCAAGATGCCCAAAGGCCGGGGCCGGTGAGCCCCTCCGAGGCCATGGGCGGGCCTGTCCCCTCAAGGCTCCCGTCCGAACTGATGGGCCAGCTGGCCCAGCGGGAACCGCAACACCGTCGGCCGGCCGTGCGGGCAGGTCCAGGGCATGGCGCATCGCTCCAGCGCCCGCACCAGATGCTGCATCTGCTCCATGCCGAGGACCTGCCCGGCCTTCACAGCGGCGCGCTTGCAGATGCTCCGGATCCAGCGGGCCTCTAAAGCCGCCTTCATCGGCCGTCGCGCTTCATGCAGGTCGAACAGGAGGTCCTGGATCACCGCCCGAATCGCTTCGGCGGAGAGGACGGCCGGGATGGCCCGCACGCGGACGGCGCGGGGGCCGAAGGGCTCGATCCAGAGCCCCAGCTCCCGCAACGTCTCCTGGTGTTCCTCCAGCAGGCTCCTTTCCTCTGGTGAGACCTCCAGCAGCACCGGTTGCAACAGCGGTTGGGCCGGGAGCGGCCCCTCCTGACGCCGGGCCATAAGCTCCTCATACAGCACCCGCTCGTGCGCCGCGTGCTGGTCCAGCAGGTAGAGGCCATCCGGCCCCTCGGCGACGATGTAGGTCGCCTGGAGCTGCCCGATCACCCGGAGCGGGGGAAGGCCGGCCTCCTCCCCGGATGGCTTCGGAAGGACATCTGCGGGCTCCCCGGGCGGGAGGGGACGGGCAGGCATCGAAACCGGCGCCATCGGGGAGGCGACGGACTGAAAGACGCGAGGAGCCGTCTGGCGGAGGGCTCGGTGGGCGGCGCGCTGGACCAGACGGAACACCCGATCCGGATCCCGGAAACGGACCTCGATCTTGGCCGGGTGAACGTTCACATCCACCGCATCGAGGGGAAGATCGATCCAGAGAAAGCTCCAGGGGAAGCGGCCGGCGGGGAGCAGGGTGTGATAGGCCCGCAGCACCGCCGCCGGGAGCATGCGGTCCTGCACCCAGCGTCCGTTCACGAAGAAGGCCATCTCCTGGCGGTCCGGGCGATCCATCCCCGGCGGGCTGATCCACCCCGAGATCCGCATCTCTTCGTCCGCTTCGTGCACCTCCAGGAGGGCTTCCGCCACCTCCGCCCCGTAGAGGGCGGCGAGGCGATGGCGGGGCTCGCGAGCGGCAGGGAGCGTCAGGGCCTCCCGCCGGTCATGCCGGAGGAAGAACGCGACCCTCGGGTAAGCCAGGGCGTAGCGGCTGATCCAGAGGTCGATGGCCCGCCGCTCCGCCCCTTCCCCCTTCAGGAACTTCCGGCGGGCCGGGGTGTTGAAGAACAGGTCCTCCACGATCATCTCCGTGCCCGGGGGGCGCGCCATGGGCCGCTGCTCCCGGATCTCTCCTCCTTCGATGCGAACATACGTGCCCAGCTCTTCCCCGACAGCCCGAGTCCGGCAGGTGACCCGGGCGACGGCGGCGATGGCGGCCAGGGCTTCGCCCCGGAACCCCAGGGTGGCGATGCGGAAGAGGTCCTCGGGCGCGGAGATCTTGCTGGTGGCGTGGCGGGCGAAGGCGAGGGCGACTTCCGCGGCCGGGATGCCACACCCGTCATCGGCGACCCGGATGCGCGAACGGCCGCCCCCCTCCGTCTCCACCTCGATCCGCGAGGCGCCGGCGTCCAGGGCGTTCTCCACCAGCTCCTTAACCACCGAGGCCGGGCGCTCGATCACCTCCCCGGCCGCGATCTGAGCCACCAGCTCCGGGTCCAGCACCCGAATGGGCATGCCCGCGCTCCACGCATGATCCAGGCCGAGCGTCCGCCGCGTATTCCGACGAAGGTATTCTGCTTCTCATCGCCGAGAGGCGCAACTCGCCCCCGACATTGGCGCGCTCTAAGGAGGTCTCTCGTGACGGCGCCTCGTAAAAAGCAGCGGGAGCCTCCGAACGGAGGCTCCCGCTGCCCCGGGTCGGGTGGAGCCGGCACCGTGTTCACTCGGACAGGCGCACGACCTGCTCGGCCTGGAGGCCCTTGGGGGTCTCGCGGATGGTGAACTCCACCCGCTCGCCCTCCTCGAGGTTGCGGAACCCCTGGCCGACGATGGCCGTGTAGTGGACGAAGACGTCGCGGTCCCCTTCGTCCGGCCGGATGAAGCCGTACCCCTTGGTCCGGTTGAACCAGCGGACGGTGCCCTTGACACGCTGACCAGCCATTGCTGCAACTCCTTAAGAAAGATTTTTGAAGCCCGCGAGGGGCGGACTCCCTGCTTCAGGTTGCGGAACGATCCGACCGGAAGAAGGGGATCCGAGGGAGGGAGGCGCGGCCTCGGGGGTGAGCAGGCGCCTGGGCTTCCAAACAAAAAGCCGTCGGGCGAGTCCTGCGTTGACCCGACGGCCAAACCCTCAGAACATCCCCCTCGCGCTCCGGTTCTGCGTTCCGATTCGCTTCTATCATAATCGGATCGGGGATTTTGTCAAGTTTCGCCGGGGGCGTAGGGCAACTGCTCGCAGTTGCCCTCCATGTCCTGCGCCGGAGGCAGGGGCAGGGCGCTGCGTTGCCGGTTTCCCGCCCGTCGGTTATAATGGCGGCCAGACCGGCAGGACTCCGGAGCGTGCCGCCGATGCCGTTGGCCCTCTACCGCAAGTGGCGCCCCCGACGGTTCGAGGAAGTGGTCGGCCAGGAGCATGTGACCCGCACCCTGCGCAACGCCCTGCGCCTGGGTCGCATCGCGCACGCGTATCTGTTCGCCGGGCCGCGGGGGACCGGCAAGACCACCACGGCCCGCCTGCTGGCCAAGGCGGTCAACTGCCTGGCCGAAGCGGTGGAGGAGCGACCGTGCGATCGCTGCCGGATCTGCCAGGCGGTCAACGAAGGGCGCCTCATCGACCTGATCGAGATCGACGCCGCCTCCAACCGGGGCATCGATGAGATCCGGGATCTGCGGGAGCGGGTTCGCTTCTCCCCCAGTGAGGCCCGGTATAAGGTCTACGTCATCGATGAGGCCCATATGCTGACCACCGAGGCCTTCAACGCCCTCCTCAAAACCCTGGAGGAGCCTCCGCCGCACGTGATCTTCGTCCTGGCCACCACCGAGCCCCATCGGATCCCCGCCACGATCCTCTCCCGTTGTCAACGCTTCGATTTCCGCCGCCTGACGACGGCCGAGATCGTTCGGCGGCTGGAGGAGATCGTGGCCGCCGAGGGGCTCTCCGCCGAGCCGGAAGCCCTGGCCTGGATCGGGCGCCAGGCGGCCGGCAGCCTGCGGGACGCGGTGACCCTGCTGGATCAACTCGCCGCCGATGAAGAGCCCATCACGGTGGAGCGCGTGCAACGGACCCTGGGGGCCGGGCGCTGGGATCTGGTGGGGGAGATCGTGGAGGCCCTGAGCGAAGGGGAAACGGCCCGCGGGCTGACCCTCCTCGCCCGCGCCGTGGAGGAGGGCGCCCATCCGCCGCAGCTGGCCCGGCAGCTGGTGGAACACCTGCGTGCGGTCATGTGGCTGCAATGGGGGGATGCCAGCGGGGCGGATCTCCTGCCGGAGCAGCGCGCCGCGGCCCAGCGGCACGCCCGCGCCTTGCCCCCGGAGGTCCTCCCTCGTCTGATCCGCCTGTTCACGACCGCGGCGGCGGACTTCCGGAGCGCCTGGTCGCCGCAGCTCGCCCTGGAGCTGGCCTTCGTGGAGGCGGCCCTGGTCTGTCAGCAGGCCCGAGCGGCCCGGAGCGCCCCTCCTGTTCCTCCCGCTCCCTCGCCGGCGCCCGCGGCGGCGATCCCCGCGCCCCCTTCGCCCGCGCCTCCGGGCCCGGCCTCCCCGTCGGGGGGGCTGACCCTGGAGGCCCTCCGGGAGCGCTGGGCCAGCATCCTCAAGGCAGTGCGGGCTCAGAGCCTGCCCACTGAGGCGCTGCTGAAATCCTGCGCCCTCCATGCGGTGGAAGGCCACACCGTGGTCCTGGCCTGGCCCTCCGAGCTGCTGCGGGACAAGTTCCAGGATCCCCGGGCGAAGGCTCAGGCGCTGGTGGAGGACATCCTGAGCCACACCTTTGGGGTCCCGGTGACGATCCGCAACATCGTGGCCCGCAAGACCCCGCGCCGGCGCCCGGCGGCCGAGGATCCCCTGATCCGGCGGGCGGTGGAGGACCTGGGCGCCCAGGTGGAAGAGGAATGAGATCCCCATCCTTTCGTTCAGGAGCCTGACGATGACCAAGACGCGTGGGTTGGGCAACCCGATGCAGATCCTCCAGCAGATCCAGCGGCTGCAGGAGGAGATGGTGAAAACGAAGGAGGCCCTCGCCCAGGAGACCCTGACGGTGACGGCGGGCGGAGGGGCCATCACCATCGTGATCTCCGGCGATCAGCGGGTGCAATCCATCGCCATTGACCCCGCCCTGCTCTCCTCGGGGGATGTGGAGATGCTCCAGGACCTGCTGGTGGCGGCCATCAATCAGGCCATCGAGCGCTCTCAGGCCTATGCGGCGGAGCGGCTGAACGCCCTGGCCGGCCAGCTGGGCCTGAGCGGGCTGCTCGGCGCCTGACGCTCTCCCTCCGCCGGTGGCTCCCGATGCGCCTGGAAACCCTGGCCGTCCACGCAGGATCCCGCAGCGACCCGGCCACCGGAGCGGTGGCTCCCCCGCTTTATCTCTCCACCACCTTCGAGCGGGCCGCGGATGGGAGCTATCCGCACGGATGGATCTACGTCCGCCATGGCAACCCGAACCGGGCGGCCCTGGAGGAGGCCATGGCCGCCCTGGAGGGAGGCGCGACGGCCCTGGCCTTCGCCTCCGGTTCGGCGGCGGCCTTCGCCGTCTTCCAGGCCCTCTCCCCCGGGGACCGGGTGGTGATCTCGAAGGATCTTTACCACGGCCTGGCCCGGCTGTTCCGGGAGATCCTCCCCGCCTGGGGCCTGCGGGTGGAGTTCGTCGATCTCACCGATCCTGCAGCCGTCGAGGAAGCCCTGCGGACGCCCGCCCGGCTGGTGTGGGTGGAGACGCCCTCCAACCCGATGCTGCGGATCACCGACATCGCCTGGGTGGCCGACCGGGCCCACGCGGCCGGGGCATGGTGTTTCTGCGACAACACCGCCGCCACGCCGATCCTCCAGCGGCCGCTGGCCCTGGGCGCCGACGGCGTGGTGCATTCCGCAACCAAGTATCTGGGCGGTCACGGGGACGTCATGGGCGGGGTGGTGGTGCTGCGGGAGGAGAACGCCTTCGCCCGGCGGCTGCGGGAGATCCAGATCACCGGCGGAGCGGTTCTGTCGCCTTTCGAGTGCTGGCTGATCCTGCGCGGCCTGCGGACGCTCCCCTATCGGATGCGGGCCCATTCGGAGAACGCCATGCGGGTGGCGGAGTTCCTGGCCCGGCATCCGGCGGTGAAAGCAGTGCACTACCCCGGCCTCCCGGATCACCCGGGCCACGCCATCGCGGCCCGTCAGATGACAGCCTTCGGAGGGCTGCTTTCTTTTCAGGTGTGGGGAGGCCGGGAGGCAGCCTTGCGGGTGGCCGGTCGGGTGCGGCTGTTCACCCGGGCGACCAGCTTCGGAGGGCCCGAAAGCCTGATCGAGCACCGGGCCTCCATAGAGGGCCCCGGGACCTCCACGCCGGAGGACCTTCTGCGCCTCTCTATCGGCCTGGAGCACCCCGACGACCTCATCGAGGATCTGGACCAGGCGCTGGTGGCGGAAACTCATTAGAAAGGGTCGGGCTATAATGGTGAATGAAGAATTCGATAAGAGGAGGCCCCATGAATCCAGAGCGACGGGAGCTTGCTCCAGGCATTGAAGCGAACCCGGAGGTGGTCAGCGGGGCCCCGGTGCTGCAAGGGACCCGCATCCCGGTGTGGGCAGTCCTTCGCGCCGTCGCCGATCTGGGGAGCATTGAGGAAGCGGCCCAGGCGTATGAAGTTCCTTCGGACCGGATTCGGCAGGCTCTTTATTATGCGGCGGACTTGCTGGAGGAAATCCGCGTGGGTATCCTGGCTTGATGCATCTGCTCATCGATCAGAACATCCCGCCTCGCGTGGCGGATGAGCTGTCTGCCCTGGGCTACTCTGTGGATCACGTGAGCCGTGTCGAGCTGGCACAAGCCAGCGATCCGGAGATCATCCGGTTCGCGCTCCAGCGCGGGATGACCTTGGTCACCCAGGATCTGGGGCTGGCCCTTTGGATGCCCCACCCGCATTTCGGATTGCTTATACTTCGCCGCATTCCTATTCCCAGAATGGCCGCTTCCATCGCAGAAACCCTTCAGGATTTGAACACGAAGGGGATCTCGCTCCAGAATCGCATTGTAATGATTGAGCCTGGACGCTATCGGGTTCGCATGCGTTAAAAAGGCGAGGGTAAGAACTTCAGCGTTACGCTTGGAGCCCCTCTCTCCGATACAGACATAACTTCTATGAACACTCTATGGACACGAAGCGAGATCTGGCCTCAGGGGGGATCCGACAATCCGGCAGTTCTCGCTTCTGCTTTCCTTACAGGCTTGCTTGGGCTGCAAAGCGATCGGGACTTGGCCTTGCAGTGTTATGATGATCATTCGCATCAGGGTTGTCGTTTAGGAGAGCTCCCATGCGACCTTTCACGGCGATCGCGCCGCCGCCGATGGCGCGGCTGATCGAGGCGCTGGTGAAGCTGCCCGGGATCGGGCCGAAGACCGCCTCCCGGCTGGCCTTCTATTTGCTCCGGGCCCCCGAGGAGGAGGTGCTGGCCCTGGCGGAGGCCCTTCGCAACCTCAAGCAGCAAACCCGCCTGTGTGAGATCTGCTTCCACATCACCGACGAGAGCCCCTGCGCCATCTGTCGGGACGAGCGGCGGGATCACGGGCTGATCTGTGTGGTGGAGGAGCCCCTGGACGTGCTGGCCATCGAGCGCACCGGCGAATACACGGGGGTCTATCACGTGCTGCACGGGGTGATCTCCCCCATGGATGGCGTCGGGCCGGAAGACCTGCGCATCCGCGAACTGGTCGAACGGGTGCGGCGGGAGGCCCCTCGGGAGGTGATCCTGGCCACCAACCCCAGCCTGGAGGGAGAGAACACGGCCGTGTATATCCACCGCCTCCTGGCCCCTCTGGGCGTGCGGGTGACCCGCCTGGCCCGGGGCCTGCCGGTGGGCGGGGATCTGGACTACGCCGATGAGATCACCCTGGTTCGGGCGCTCCAGGGCCGTCAGGAGATGTGAAAGCGGCACTCCCCGATCGGGAGGTTCCATTCGTGGCCACGCTGATGCGCATCGAGCGGATCGCGGACTACGTGGGCGCGGAAGTGACCGTGCGGGGGTGGCTCTACAACAAGACCGACAAGGGCCGCCTCTACTTCCTGCTGGTGCGGGACGGCACGGGCATCGTCCAGTGCGTGGTCTCCATGCGGGATGTCCCGCCGGAGACCTTCGAGGCCGCGCGACGGGTGACCCAGGAGTCCTCCCTGATCGTGACCGGGACCGTCCGCCAGGACGCCCGGGCGCCCGGCATCCCCGGAGGGTATGAGATCGCGGTTCGGGAGATCCAGATCGTCCACCTGGCCCAGGATTACCCCATCGGCCCGAAGGAGCACGGCGTTGAGTTCCTGATGGACCACCGGCACCTGTGGTTGCGGTCCTCCCGCCAGTGGGCGATCCAGCGCATCCGGGCCACGGTGATCCGGGCCATCCGGGACTGGCTGGACGGCCAGGGGTTCCTGAACGTGGACACGCCGCTGCTGACGGCCACGGCGGCGGAGGGGACGACCACGCTGTTCCCGGTGGACTACTTCGGCGAGCGGCTGTATCTGGCCCAGACCGGCCAGCTGTATAACGAGGCCAACATCTTCGCCTTCGGCCGGGTGTATTGTTTCGGCCCGGCCTTCCGGGCGGAGCGCTCCAAGACCCGGCGGCACCTGCTGGAGTTCTGGATGGTGGAGCCGGAGATGGCCTTCTGCACCTTCGAGGAGATGCTGGAGATCGCGGAGCAGCTGGTCGCTTACGTGGTGGCGCGGGTGCTGGAGGAGCGCCGCAACGAGCTGCGGGTGCTGGAGCGCGACACCGCCCCGCTGGAGAAGGTGGTCCCGCCGTTCCCACGCCTCACCTACGATGAGGCGGTCCGTCTGCTGAACGAGTGGGCGGAGGAGGCGACGGATCCGGAGCGGAAGGCGGCCTTGCGGATCGAATGGGGGGAGGATTTCGGGGCTCCTCACGAGACGGCCCTTTCGCTGCACTTCGAGAAGCCGGTCTTCGTCACCCACTATCCGGCGGCGGTGAAGGCGTTTTACATGCAGCCGGACCCTCAGCGGCCGGAGGTGGTGCGCTGCGCGGATCTGCTGGCCCCGGAGGGCTACGGGGAGATCATCGGGGGGAGCGAGCGGATCGCGGATTACGACCTTCTGCTGCAGCGGATCCGGGAGCACAACCTGCCGGTGGAAGAATATCAGTGGTATCTGGATCTGCGTCGCTACGGATCAGTGCCCCACAGCGGCTTCGGGCTGGGCATCGAGCGGACGGTGGCCTGGATCTGCCACCTGGACCACATCCGCGAGGCCATCGCCTTCCCGCGGATGCTCTACCGCTACCGGCCGTGATCAGGGGAAGGGCCTGCCTCCTCCTTGCCCCCCGGGCTGCTCCCATCCGGATCCTCCCCGGAAGGGAGAAGGTGATCCCCCCACCGCACCCGAGCGGTCCTGCCGAGAGGCAACCGCCCGGGGTGGGCCGTTTACCCGGCTGAGGAGGAGGCCCCGGCGCGCACGTGGCAGGCCACGAAGTGGCCGGCCTCCACCTCCGTGAGCTCCGGGGCGCGCCGGGCGCAGATCTCCTGGGCGATGGGACACCGCGGGTAATACACACACCCGAAGGCCCCCGACAGGACAGCCGAACGCTCAACCCGATGAGAAGTCGCCCCCCATCGCCCATCGATACGCGGGATGGACTCCATCAGCATTTCCGTATAGGGATGGAGGGGCCGGGCGTAGATCCGTTCGGTGGCTCCCATCTCCACGACGCGTCCCCGGTAGAGGACGATGGAGCGATCACTGATGTAATAGCCCAGGGAGAGATCGTGGGTGATGAACAGGATGGAGAGGCCCCGCTCCCGCAGATCCCCCAGCAGGTTCAGCACGTCGATTCGCGTTGAGGCGTCCAGCATGCTGATGATCTCATCGGCCACCAGCAGGCGGATGTCCAGCAGAAGGGCTCGCGCGATCAGGAAGCGCTGCAGCTGCCCCCCGCTGAGCTGGTGGGGGTATTTGCCCAGCACGTCAGAGGGGTTCAGGCCGACAGCCCGCAGCGCCTCCTCCACCCGCTGCTCCCACGCCGAGCGTCGAATGCGAGGATAGAACTCCTCCCGGATGAGGGCGAACACGCGATCGGCCTTGAAGATCGGGTTGTAGGAGGCGAAGGGATCCTGGAACACCCCCTGCACTTGGCGATAGTAATCCTTTAGAGTGGGGCCGCGCAGGGAGAAGATATCTTTCCCCTCGAAGCGGATCACCCCGGAGGTGGGGCGGAAGAGGCGGAGGATCATCTTGCCGATGGTGGTCTTGCCGCTCCCGCTCTCCCCGATCAGGGCCACGATCTCCCGCTCCCCGATCTCGAAGCTGACCTCGGAGACTGCGATGAGCTTGCGGAGGCCCAGGGCCCCGGTTCGGTAGACCTTGGTCACGTTCTCCAGGGCGAGCATGGTCAGATCTCCCGCCAGCAGGCAACGAAGTGTCCGGGCTCCACCTCCACGAAGGGCGGAGGCTCCTGACATCGCTCGAAGGCAAGGGGACATCGGTCCCGGAATCGACAGCCGGGCGGGGGGTCCAGAAGCGGGGGCGGGGATCCCGGGATCCCCTTCAGGCGCTCCACTCGCTGCCGCGCGCCGACCCGGGGCAGGGAGGCGATCAACATCCGGGTGTAAGGATGGCGAGGGGATCGAAAGATCGCCTCCACGGGGGCTTTCTCGGCCAGCTGGCCTGCATACATGACCAGGATGGTGTCGGCGATCTGATAGAGGATAGACATGTCGTGGGTGATAAAGATCGTGCTTCGCACGAAGCCGCGGTTGCGGAATTCGACGATCATCTCGCAGACGGCCCGCTGCGTGGACACATCCAGGGCGGAGGTGATCTCATCGGCGATCAGCAGCGAGGGATTGAGCAGCGTCGAGATCACCATCACCACCCGCTGGCGCATGCCTCCGGACAGCTCGAAGGGATAGCGATTCAGGACCTCCGGGGAGAGCTGGACCAGGTCCAGCCTTCGCTGAAGCTCCGGCAGGATCTGCCGGAAATCGATCCCCCGCGTGGCGAGCAGGTCCGCGATCAGCGGACCGATGCGGCGGGTGGGGTTCAGGGCGTTCATCGCGTATTGAGGGATGATCGAGATATGGCGGAAGCGGAACTCGTTCATCCGATCCATGTCCCAGATGGGAAGCTCCCGCCCGTCCAGGAAAACGTGGCCTTCAATGTAGGCCATGGGAGGTTTCAGATAGATCAGGCTGTGACCCAGGGTCGTCTTCCCGCAGCCCGATTCCCCGGCCAGCCCCATGATCTCCCCGTCGCCGACAGAGAAGGTAGCCCCTTCCACCGCGTGGACGTAGCCGCGGAGGGTGCGGTAGTAGATGCGGAGGTTCTCAACGCGAAGGGCCATGGCCCACCTCACAGCTCCCGCAATTTGGGGTTGAAAACCTCGTCCAGGCCTACGTTCATCACATAGAGGGCACCGACGATGGCGGTGATGGCCGCGCCGGGCGGGATCAGCCACCACCACATCCCCAGCGGGAGGGCGGCCCATAGCACCGCGTTGTTCATCATCAGGCCGAGGGAGATCCCCTGGGTGGGCCCCAGGCCGATGAAATCCAGGGTGGCTGCAATGAGAACGGCCCCGCCGAACTGAAGGATGAAGGTCATGAAAAGATAGGACAGCATGTTCGGCGCGATCTCGTAGAACATAATCTTCCACGAGCTCCGCCCGCTCATGCGAGCGAGATCCACAAACTCCCGGGCGCGCAGGGAAAAAGTCTGAGCGCGGATGGCCCGGGCGGCCCACGGCCAGGCGGTGCACCCGATGAAGAGGCTCTCCACCAGGATCCCACGCACCGTAAGATAGGCGGCGATGATGATCAGGACGGCCAGGGTGGGCAGGATGAGGACGATGTTTGTGAACATATTGAGGATCTCATCCACCATCCCCCCGCGGTAGCCGGCCAGCAACCCGATGCACACCCCGAGCAAGGTCCCGATCCCCCCGCCCAGAAGCCCCACGATAAAAGTGGCCCGGAGCCCATGCACGAATTGGGAGTAAACATCCTGACCGAACGTGGTCGTGCCCAGCCAGTATTCCCGGGAAGGGGGATGAGCGGGTGGCCCCACATACGCGTTCGGATCGTGGCGGGCAAACAGCGGTCCCACGATCGCCAGGATCACAAACAGCGCCAGGATCAGCACACCCACGCGCACCTTGGTGTTACGCCAGGCGAAATACAGGAGCTCCGATCGGGATCCCATGGCTCACTCCCCCACCATCCCCAGGCGGGTGCGCGGATCCACCAGGATGTAAACGATGTCGATGATGAGATTCGCCACCAGGACGCCGGTGATGATAAACAGGAAGCATCCCTGAAGGAGGAAGTAGTCCTGGTTCAGGACGGCCTGCAGGATCAGATAGCCGGTTCCCGGGTAAGCGAAGGCGATCTCCGTGGCCACAGCGCCCGCGACGATGGCCCCCAGCTGCAGGGCAAGGCCGGTGATCTGAGGCAACACCGCATTGCGGAAGGCATACCGGCGGATCAGGCGCTGGGGCGCCCCCAGGGCGCTGAGGTAGCGGGAGTAATCCGCCTCCAGCTCGTAGATGATCATGTTCCGCATCCCGATGGCCCATCCCCCGAACATGACCAGAAACAGGGAGAGGAAGGGAAGGGTCCAGTGCCAGAGCAAGTCTCGGATGAAGACCCACGAGAGATGAGGCCGGATGTTGTAGCCGTAGGCGCCGGAGATGGGGAAGAGGCCGGCGACCTGCCCCAGGGACCAGGCGAGCAACAGCGCCAGCCACATGTAAGGCGTCGCGGTCAGGATATAGGCGAGGGGGAGGACGGTGTTGTCAAGCCATCGCACGCGCGCGGCCATGGCCCCCACCTGGTTGCCCAGGACCCAGCTCAGAAGGATGGCCGGCAGGAGCAGGAGAAGGTCATAGGGAACGGCCCGGGCGATCACCGAGATCACCGGCTGGGGGAACAGCCAGATACTAACGCCCAGATCGCCCCGGAACAGGGCGATCCAGAAATTGAGATATTGCCGCCAGAGAGGGAGATCCAGCTGGAACGCCTGGATGTAATAGCTTCGCACCACCTCCGCTGCATCCGCCCGCAACGCCATGCGGGAGACCATGATGTCCACCGGGTTGCCGGGCATCAGGCGAGGGATCAACCAGTCAATGGTGACGGCGAAGAAGAAAGTCAGCAGATAAACGAACAGCTTACGCCCCAGATACCGGATCACAGCTTCCCCCGCTCTTCAAGGTTCATCCGGCCCTCGCGTTCGGGCGCGGGATGATCCGGCTGAGGGCCGCCTTCGCGTTCCTCAGACGACCCCGAATGATCTCCTCCGCGTTCTCCGGACATGGGAGGAGATCCCATCCAATCCGGCCAAACACCGTGCTCGGGCGATCCTTCAGGTCCTCCAGAGCGAAAAACTCAAAAGACTGCTGGCATAAGAAGAAGAGGAAGCGATCCAGGCTGCTGATCATCCAGATCCCGACAGGCGTGAAGGGCCGCAAGACCTCCATCGCGCGGAAGGTGAGGACTCACGGGGAGCCGATCTCCATTGACGTCGGAGGCCACGCGGTGAACGATCCGCTCCACCCGCTCAGGCCAGGCATTCGACCACGTCAGGTAGGTGACGCGGACCTCGACACGCTCCCGGCGCCCGAAGGTCTCCAGGGAACGCTCCAGCGCCTTTCGGAACGCTTCCCCACGGTCGATCACCGCGCACTCCACGACGGCCATCCCCGCCCCCGACTCCAGATCTCCGCCTTCCCGGGATCCCCCGGGGCCCCGAGCTGGGCTCGGGGCCCCGGGGAACGGAAACTTCTGCATCCGGAATCAGACTCCTACTTCTTGGCGGGCTTCAGCTCCGTGAGCATCAAGATGGCTCCCATATTCCAGTAGCCCCGCCAGGTGCACGGCGGATACTTCGGCGCGCCCTCCGCCGCCGACGGCCAGCCCGTCCAGTAGGTCGTATTCCACTGGGCCCACAGGCCGTTATACCACAGCGGGATGGCCGGCATCTCCTGCAGCTGGATCCGCTGGATTTGGGCGATGACCTGCTTCATCCGGGCCTCATCGGTCACCGGGACGCGGTCCAGCTCATCCACCAGGTCGAAGACCTGCTGGTTGGCATAGCGGCCGAAGTTGCCGTCGCTCATCTTGTCGGTGATCGGATGGCGGAACAGCCACTGGTAGAAGGTCCACGGCGTGTTGCTCATCTGGGAGCCGAAGTTGTTGATGGCCGTGTCGAAGGTGCCGCCTGTCAGCTGGTCCCAGTAGGCGCCGAAGTCCGGGAAGTCGGCCTGGAGGTTGATGCCGACGGCCTGGGCGCTGCTGGCGATCACCTTGGCCGCCTCCATCCAGTCCGTCCACCCGTTGGGGACGATGACCTTGAGCTGGATGGGCGAGCCGTCGGGGGCCTCCACGAAGCCATCCCCGTTGACGTCCTTGTAACCGGCCTGGGCCAGGATCTGCT
Source organism: Thermoflexus hugenholtzii (assembly GCF_018771565.1). NCBI lineage: Bacteria > Bacillati > Chloroflexota > Thermoflexia > Thermoflexales > Thermoflexaceae > Thermoflexus > Thermoflexus hugenholtzii. Next base: position 2,503,485 of record NZ_CP076326.1, read on the forward strand.
TGGCGCGGTTGGGATCATAGGAGAAGCCGAGCTGCTGGACGACCCCCTGGTCCACGAAGCGCTCCCAGACCGGCAGCAAGCCGGTGGGGTTGGCCTTCTGGACGATGTTGCCGTAGACGCGGTTGACGATCTCGTCGACGTTGATGGCGTAGGCCAGGGCCTTGCGGAAGTTGGCATCGTCCATCGGCTTCTTCTTGAGGTTCATAAAGAGGAAGGCGGTGTTGGCGGCCAGCATGAAGGGCGGCTTGTCATACCACGTCTTGATCCCATAGCCGCCCTGGACCAGGGTGGCGATGCCCGGGAGGAAGTTGTTGCTCAGGTCCACCTCGCCCTTGAGCACCAGGCCGAGGGCCACGTTGTTGCTGGGATTCACGATGTCCACAATGTAGCGTGGGGCCACCGACTTGCCCAGGAGCTTGATCCCCCACCAGTTGTCGTTGCGCTTCCACACCACGCGGTCCTCCGAGTGAGCCTCATAGAGGTAGGGGCCCGAGCACAGCGGCGGCACGTTCTGGCCGTTGACGATCTCCTGGGCCGAGCGGCCCTCCCAGGCGTGTTTGGGGACAATGGCCACGGAGTAGAGCAGGTTGCTCCAGGCCTGATGATGGACTTCCTTGAAGGCGAAGCGGGCGGTGACGTCGTCCACCGCCTCCACCTTCTCCAGGTAGTCCCAGAGCGGCTTGTAGTAGACACCGTCCAGCTTGCCCAGCTCGAAGGTATAGGCCACGTCCTGGGCGGTCATGGGTTTGCCATCGGCCCAGGTGATCCCCTTGCGAAGCTTGACCTCGTAGACCTTGTCGCTGGTCCAGTTCCCGCTCTCGGCCAGCCAGGGGATGTATTCGTTCTTCAGCGGGTTATAGAGGAACAGCGTTTCGTAACACAGGCCGATGGTGCCCATCGCGTAGGTGCCGGGCTGGAGCGGATTCCAGTTAGAGGGCGGACCCCACTGGGTGCCGCTGGTATACAGCGTCTCTTCGCGTGGATACACCACCGCTGCGGGAGCCGGGGTTGGAGTGGGAGCGGGTGTGGGCGCCGCAGGGGCCTGGGTGGCGGGAGGAGCCGCTGTCGGACTCGGCGGAGGAGTCGGCGTCCCACCACAGGCGGCCAGGACCAAGGAGGCAATCACCCATCCGCAGAGGAGCAACCAGACTTTGCGTTTCATGGCACTTCCTCCTGTTAAGATAGGGTGGCCAGAACCGGATGGCCACTGGATGCCCTCGCGGGACGAGAGGGATCGGATCCGGCGGCAGGACCCATCTCCAAGAGGATCGGCCTGGGTGCCAGCGGAACCTTCCCCATTCGCCCCCGTTTTGGGAGCGCTCCCAATATCATGCTTAGCATATCCATCTGGTTTTGTCAAGAGGGGCCCTTACCAGGGGTTCGCTTCATTGGACCTCTCTATGCAAAGCAGCTCGGATTGACAGAAAGGTCGATTCTGGCTATGATAGACTCCGTAGGACCTGAGCGCAGCACGCCGGAGGAGCCGAACCTTCCAGCATATTTTGAGAGCGCTCTCAGGGGAGGGGACGATGGGATATACCCTGGAGGAGATCGCGCGGCTGGCGGGGGTCTCCCGCTCCACGGTGTCGCGGGTGATCAATCAGCATCCGAACGTGCGCCCGGAGGTCCGCGAGCGGGTCTGGCGGGTCATCCGGGAGGTGGGCTATTACCCCCACGCGGCCGCCCGCAACCTGGTCACCCGCCGCAGCCAGATCGTCGGCGTGGTGATCCCTGAGACGCTGCCCAAGGTGTTTGGCGATCCGTATTTCCCGGTCGTGCTCCATGCGATCTCCGAAGCGCTGGCCGAGCGCGGATACCTTCTGGTGCTCTCCCTGCTCACCCCGCAGCAGGAGGAGGACTTCTATCGGCGGGCCCTGCGCGGGCGGGTGGTGGACGGGATCATCGTGGTCTCCGCCCGGACCACCGATCCCCTGATCGCCCGGGCCTACCGGGAAGGCCTGCCCGTGGTGAGCATCGGGCGCTATCCCGAGGAGCCGAACGTCAGCTATGTGGACGTGGACAACGTGGAGGGCGCCCGGGTGGCCACGGAGCATCTCCTCCGCCTGGGGCGGCGTCGGGTCGCCACGATCGCCGGCCCCCAGACGATGGCCCCGGGCGTGGATCGCCTTGAGGGATACCGGATCGCCATGCAGGCGTGGGGCATCCACCCTCCCCCGGAGTGGATCGCCGAGGGGGATTTCACAGAGGCAGGCGGATACATCGCGATGCGTCGCCTGCTCCCGGCACACCCCGACGCGGTGTTCGTGGCCAGCGATCTGATGGCCGTGGGCGCATTGAAGGCCATCCGCGAGGCCGGCCTGCGGGTTCCCGATGACATCGCCCTGGTCGGCTACGACGACGTGGAGCTGGCCCGCTACACCGACCCGCCCCTTACGACGGTCCGCCAGCCCATCGCGGAGCTCGGTCGGGTTGCGGTCCGACTCCTCCTGCGCCAGCTGGAGGAAGGCGCTCGTGATCCCCAACGGGTGATCCTGCCGACGGAGCTGGTGATCCGCACCTCGTGTGGGGCATTGCGAACCTTCAGCCCATCCCCTTCGAAACCGGCGATCTGACCGGAACAGGAGGCTCTCATGACCGCAACGCCAGCGCTTCTTCCCACGGAGATCCCCCCGCGGGCGTGGCGCCGGCCCATCGGGTCGCCGCTGGAGAACCCCGGCCGCTCGATGACGATCCCCCACCTCAGCATCGATGATGGCTACTGGCAAGGGGCTCCACTGGGAGGGATCGGGGCGGGGACCATCGGCCGCACCTATCGAGGGGACTTCGCCCGCTGGCATCTGGATCCAAGGCAACACCGCTACGAGCCGCGGCCCGCTTGCATGTTCTCTGTTTTCGTGGAGGGCCCCGAAGGCGCCCTGGCCCAGGCCCTGTGGACGGAGGCGCCCGCCCGCGGGCTGGAGGCCTGGCGATGGCGGTATCCGGTCGGAGCCGGGTTCTACGCGGCCCTCTACCCCCGCTCGTGGTTCATCTATCAGTGGGATCGCCTTCCCATCCGGCTAGCTGTTGAGCAGTTCTCCCCTGTGATCCCGCATAACTACCGCGAGAGCAGCTACCCGGTCGCCGTGTTCCTGTGGTCCGTCGAGAATCCTACCGCCCAGCCCCTCACGGTGGGCCTTCTGTTCACCTGGGAGAACCTCCTGGGAGGAGGCGATGAGAAGACGCCGAAGGGGCGGCTCCATCGGATCCAGCGGGCGACGCGCGGAGACGCCCGGATGATGGGGATTGAGCTCGTGGGGGGAGAGGGCCCGGTCCGGGAGCCCGGGGACGGATCGTGGGCCCTGGCGGCGCTGGCGATGCCGGGGATGGAGATCAGCTACCGCCTCGTCTTCCGAACGGATGGAGACGGCGCGGATCTCTGGGAGGACTTCGCCGCTGACGGCCGCCTGGAGTGCGATGGCGAGACCGTTATGGTCCCGGACGGCGTCCCGGTCGGGACGGGTCTGGCCGTAACCCTTCGCCTGGAGCCGGGGGAGCGGCGGATGGTGCCGATGGCCCTGGCATGGGATCTGCCCCTGGTGGAGTTCGGCGCCGGAGATCGCTGGCACCGCCGCTACACCCGCTTCTTCGGAACCTCCGGGCGGAACGCATGGCGGATCGCCCAGGAGGCCCTGGATCGCTATGCCGACTGGCGGGAGCAGATCCGGGCCTGGCAGCAACCCCTCTGGACGGACCCCGACGTGCCGGACTGGTATCCGGTCGCGCTGTTCAACGAACTCTACTTCATCGCAGATGGCGCCACCGTGTGGGTGGTGGATCCGAAGGACCCGGATGGGATCGGCCATTTCGCCCAGATCGAGTGCTATGACTATCCGTTCTACGAAACCCTGGATGTGCGTTTTTACGGCTCCTTCCCCCTGCTGATGCTCTGGCCGGAGCTGGAGAAGGCGGTGATGCGGGATTTCATCGCCACAGTCCCCCAGGTCGACCTCACCCTGCGGACCATCGAATCCAGCGGATCTCAGGCGCCCCGCAAGCTGGCGGGGGCCCTTCCCCACGATCTGGGCTCGCCGTCCGAGGCCCCATGGCGACTGCCGAACGCCTATTCCTTCCAGGACCCCAACATCTGGAAGGATCTGAACAGCAAGTTCGTTCTGCTGCTGTATCGGGACTATGTGTTCACCGGTGACCGGACCCTGATCGAGGACGGATGGCCCGCGGTGCGGATGGCTCTGGACTACCTCAAGCTCTTCGATCGCGATGGGGATGGGCTGCCCGAGAACGAAGGGGTCCCGGATCAGACGTATGACACATGGTCGATGCGAGGGCCGAGCGCTTACTGCGGGGGGCTGTGGCTGGCGGCCCTGGAGGCAGCCGTTCGGATGGCGGATCTGGTAGGGGACGAGGAGGCTCGGGCCCGCTACGAGGACTGGCTGCGGCGGGGCCGGGCGTCTTTTGAGGCCGCCCTCTGGAACGGGCGGTATTATCGCTACGATGCTCTCAGCCCCCATCGTGAGAGCATCATGGCCGATCAGCTGGCCGGCCAATGGTATGCCGATCTGGTTGGGCTTCCTCCGATCGTTCCGGAATCCCACTCGGAGCAGGCGCTCCGGACCGTTTACGAATACAACGTGATGCGCTTTGCCGGAGGGCGGATGGGGGCGGTGAACGGGATGCGGCCGGACGGCTCGGTGGACACCTCCAGCAATCAGTCGGCGGAGGTGTGGGTGGGGGTGACTTACGCGGTGGCCTCGGCGATGTGGTTACGGGGGCTGGAGGCGGAGGCCTGGCGGACCGCCTGGGGGGCCTATCGGGTGACCTATGAGGAGAAAGGCTACTGGTTCCGGACGCCGGAGGCGTGGGATGCGGAGGGCAACTTTCGGGCCAGCATGTATATGCGTCCGGGGGCGATCTGGGCCATCGAGTGGGCGCGCCGTCGATGGGCGGGCCGACCGCCCGCAAGGCAAACGAATGGAGCAGCCGAACACCTCCCCCGATGAGCGCCGGGCCAGCACCTTAAGGGGCGAATTCGACCGTGATTTGATCCGGATCCACCCCTGCCGCGCGAGCGATGCGAACGGCGTTATGGATACAGTCCTTCGCGCTAAGATGAACCTCAATATGCCAGCCCTCGCTCAGGGGGCGGGACTCCCGCAGACGATTCGGGTCCTTTTGGATCAGGGCTCCCAGCGGAAGCTGACCCGATGCTTGCAACCGGGGGAGCGCCCATCGGGCGACCGCGACCAGCAGCGCTCGCCAAGAACCCACCGAATGAACCTCCCCATCCGGAAAGCGCACGGATCGGGGGGCTGCTGCGGAGGCTTCCGACGTTGCTCTAACTGCCCCAGGGGGATGCTCCGAAGCCCTGTCGAGACTGCGGGAGCAGCGGGAGGTTGCGCGGGGAGGGATATGAGGAGGGGAGGTGCCGGCTCCACGGAGGGCATCGCAGGCCGCCAGAGGGCCATCAGCTTTCGAGCGGCATCACCGGGACCTTCACTCATCAATTCAATGCGGAAAACCTCCCTGCCCCCCATTTCCCTCAAATCATGAAGCTCCCAGCGATTGCCATCCGTGATGACGTAAAAGGGGACTTTCATCCTCCAGCAGTAACGGAAGCCCTCCTCCCGAGCTTGATCGATGGCTCCCCTCAGGGGTTTCGCCTCCACCATAATGAGGGGCTGGCCTTCATGCTTGAGCGCATAGTCCGGGCGACCGGTCTCCAACCGGAACTCGGGCTCCACCGCATCCGGGTCCTCCGTGTCCCAGCCCAAAGCCCGCAGGATGGGATCGACGAGGGCATACCGGGTCAGCATTTCATTGTTTCGCAGCGCATCCCCGTGCTTTTGAATCCGCGCCCGCACCTTCTGAATGACCTCGAACAACGCTTCCATTGCCAACCTCCCGCTCGAGGCTGAAGGCAGCTTCGACAGTCTTGCCCACGCCCACATCGTCGGCGATGAGCAGGCGGACCGGGTCCAGTCGCAGGGCCATCCTCAGGGGGACAAGCTGATCGGTCCGGGGCCGGACGGAGATGCGCCCCAGAGAACGGAAGGGCGTCGCCCCCTCCCGCAGCAGGAGCCGGGCCGCCTGCCAGAGCAAGCGCACGCTCTGGACGTCCGCGACCTGGCGTGCATCCGGAAGGGGGAACCGGGAGGGTTCCACCCGCTCGGTCGGGAGCGTATACCCGAGCAGGTCGCAGAGCCGGCGGTGGACGGCCAGGGCCTCATCGCTGGTTCCCGTCAGGGGTCGGAGTCGGAGGACCTCATCTTCGGCGGCGATGAGCACCCAGTCCCGATTGCGGAAGCGGACGATCGCGCCCGGCTGCATCCGCTCCTCCCGCGTGGGGTGCCGCACAAATCATGCGCAGACTATCCGTGTGAAGAACGCCCCGTCGCACAGATCCCTCTCGTTGAATTATACGGGGTATAATGGCTTTCAGAGGAATTCTGGCTTTGATGGAGGCGGGGATGGGGATCCGGCTGGATCTGCTGCATCGGGTGACGGATGAGGAGCTGCGCGAGCTTTCCGAACGCAACCCCGGCTATCAGTTCGAACGCACCGCCGACGGGAGGCTCCTCGTGACCCCCACCGGACTGGCAAGCGGACGACGCAGCGGAGAAGTCTTCGGGCAGCTTCGGGAGTGGAACCGTCGGACCCGTTTGGGGGTGGTTTTCGATTCCTCCACGGGTTTCCGGCTTCCGGATGGGTCCTTGCTTTCTCCGGACGCCTCGTGGGTGCGACGGGAGCGGTGGGAAGCCCTCAGTCCCCAGCAGCGAGAAGGATTCGGCCCCTTCTGCCCCGACGCCGTCTTCGAAGTCCGCTCCGCCTCCCAAAGCCTGGAAGAACTCCGAGAAAAAATGAAAACCTACCTGGCCAACGGCGCCCGCCTGGGCGTGCTGATCGACCCCTACCGGCAAGCCGTGGAAATCTACCGCCCCGGCGCCCCGGTGGAGCGATACGAAGGAGTCCAGCAGGTGCCCCTGGACCCCGAGCTCCCCGGCTTCACCCTGGAACTGGAGCCCCTCTTCGAGTGAGGGGCTCGCCGGCGCCCCCGTCCCTCCCGAGCGGACCCCTGAAGGCCGAACGCGTTCCACAAGGGCCCTCTCCATCCGGCAGGCCAGGGCTTCCGAAAGGAAGATGCCCGGATGGAGAGGGCCCTCTCGATCCTTCGTCGCTCCCTGCCCCGGCGCTCAGAGCATCTCGAAGATCCCCGCCGCCCCCATCCCGCCGCCGATGCACATGGTGACCATGCCGTAGCGGCCGCCGCGGCGGCGCAGCTCGTGGAGGATCTGGACGGTCAGCTTGGCCCCCGTGCAGCCCAGGGGGTGCCCCAGGGCGATGGCCCCGCCGTTGACGTTCACCCGCTCCACATCCATCTCCAGCTGGCGGATCACCGCCAGAGCCTGGGCGGCGAAGGCTTCGTTGAGCTCGATCAGATCGATGTCCTCCAGGCGCAACCCCGCCATCCGCAGGGCCTTGGGGATCGCCTCCACCGGGCCGATGCCGAACAAATCCGGCGGGACGCCGGCTACGGCGAAGGAGACGAAGCGGGCGATGGGCCGCAGGCCCAGGGCCTCCGCCCGCCGGCGCTCCATGACCACCACCGCCGCCGCCCCGTCGCTCATCTGAGAGGAGTTCCCTGCGGTCACCACGCCCCCGTTCTTGAAGGCCGGAGGCAATTTCGCCAGCGCCTCCATCGAGGTGTCCCGCCGCGGCCCCTCATCGACCTCAAAGATCACCTTCCGGCGCACGGCCCGGCCGTCCTCCCCCGGCTCGGCCACCTCCACCTCCAGAGGGACGATCTCCTCCTTGAACTTGCCGGCGTCAATGGCGGCGATGGCCCGCTGATGGCTGCGCAGGGAGAACGCGTCCGCGTCCTCCCGGGAGATGCCGAACCGCTCCGCCAGCCGCTCCGTCCCCAGCCCCATGCTGATGAACACCTCCGGCCAGGCGACCGCCAGCTCCGGGTCCGGCCGCAGGGTGAAGCCGGTCATGGGCACCAGGGACATGGACTCCACCCCTCCGGCGATGATGATCTCCGCCCCGCCGGTCATGATGCGCTCCGCCGCCAGGGCGATGGCCTGCAATCCGGAGGAGCAGAACCGGTTGATGGTCATGGCCGGGACGCTCACCGGGAGCCCGGCTTTCAGGGCGGCGATGCGCGCGATGTTGAGGCCCTGATGGCCCTCCGGCATCGCGCAGCCCAGGATCACATCGTCCACCATCGCCGGCTCCACCCCTGGAGCCCGCCGCAGGGCCTCGGCGATAACCGCCGCCGCCAGGGCCTCCGGACGGGTGGTCCGCAGGGTTCCCTTCTTCGCCTTCCCGACCGCCGTTCGCACGCCCGCGACGATCACCGCTTCCCGCATCGGAGCCTCCCGGTTCAGGCTGGATTCGGGGCTTAATTTCGCAGGATCTTCCCGGTTTGCAGGAAGTGCCAGATCCGCTCCTGGGTCTTGGGCTCACCGCACAGGGAGAGGAAGGCCTCCCGCTCCAGGTCCAGGAAGTGCTCCTCATCCACCCACATGGGCTCGGGGTGGTCGCCCCCGCAGAGCACATAAGCCAGCTTCTCCCCAATCTTGGCGTCGTGTTCGCTGATGTAGCGCGCCTCCCGCATCTGCCAGACGCCGATGCGCAGCGCAGCCAGCAGATCCCGCCCGGCGGCATAGAGCTTCGCCTTCGCCGGAGGACGATAGCCGGACTCCGCCAGGTGCAGCACCTCGCGCTTGGCCTCGTGGAGCAGGAAATCGGGGTTCATCACGATGCGGTCCGCCTCGCTCAGGAAGCCGAAGGCCCGTCCCTCCTCAGCGCTGGTGGCCACCTTCGCCATACCGATGGTCTCGAAGATCCGCCGCAGGAAGGGAAGCGGATCGGCGTTCTCCGTCTGCATGGCGGGGGTGAGCACGCGCCGGATCATCTCCTTGCACCCGCCGCCGGCCGGGATCAGGCCCACCCCAACCTCCACCAGTCCGATGTAGGTCTCCGCCGAGGCCACCATGCGGGCCCCGTGCATGGCCACCTCCGCGCCGCCGCCCAGGGTCATCCCGAAGGGAGCGGTGACGATGGGCTTGTGGAAGTAGCGCATGGTCATCATCAGGCGCTGCATCGCCCGGACGCCCTGGTCGATGGCCTCGAACATCCCCTGCTGGGCGGAGACGCCGATCACGAAGACGTTGGCCCCGGCGCAGAAATGCTCCCCCTGGTTGCCGATGACCATCCCCACCCAGTCCTCCCGATCCAGCCGCTCCAGCGCCCGCTCCATCATGGCGAAGATGTCGGGGTCCAGGGCGTTGGCCTTGGTGTGGAACTCCAGGCAGAGGACACCGTCGCCCAGGTCGATCAGGCTGGCGCTGGGGTTGCGCTCCAGGACGCGCCCCTCGCTTTTGAGCTCCCGGAGGACGATCACCCGGGGATGGGGCTCCAGCCGACGGTAAGCCCGCTCCCGGAAGTCGTAATAGCCCACGATCCGCCCGTTCTCATACTGATAGAAAGTCCGGCCCCCGGCCGCCAGGAAGTCCTTCACCCATTCCGCCACCGGCCAGCCCCGGGCCTCGATGCGGGCGACGGTCTCCGCCACCCCCAGGGCGTCCCACGTCTCGAAGGGGCCCAGCTCGTAGTTGAAGCCCCACTTCATGGCGTTGTCCACCGCCACGATGTCGTCGGCGACCTCCGGGGCCACATAGGCGGCGTAGGCCAGGTGGAAATCCAGGACGTCCCGGACGAACTGCCCGGCCCGATCCTCCTGGGCGGCCATGAAGCGCAGCCGCTCCCGCAGATCCTCCATCTTCAACGCCTTGCCCACCGACTCCCAGCGGGGCTTCTTCGGGGGCTCATAGTCCAGGGTCTGCAGGTTCAGCGGCCAGTATTGGGCGCCCTCAGGGGTCTCCACCTTCTTGTAGAAGCCCTGGCCGGCCTTGTTCCCCAGCCAGCCCCGCTCGATCATCGCCGCCATGACCTGGTTCATCGGGGAATCCTGGACCAGGGCGACGAAGGGGTCATGGCGCAGGGCGGCCATGCTGTGCTGCCCGACGTAGGCCGCCACATCCAGGCCCACCAGGTCCAGCAGGCGGAAATGGGCGGTCTTGGGCCGGCCGATCAGCGGGCCCATCAGGGCGTCCACTTCCTCCACGGTGTAACCCTGTTCGATGGTGTATTTGCCCACGAAGGCCCCGGAGAGGAAGCCGATGCGGTTGGCGATGAAGTTAGGGGTGTCCTTCGCTCGCACCACCCGCTTGCCCAGGCGGAGCTCCAGAAGGCGCTCCAGGGCGTCCAGGACCTCAGGCTTCGTGGCGGGGCCCGGGATCAGCTCCACCAGCTTCAGGTAGCGCGGGGGGTTGAAGAAGTGAGTACCGGCGAAATGGGCCAGGAACTCGGGGGAGCGCCCGGCGCCGATCTCCCGCAGGGGGAGCCCGGAGGTGTTCGTGGTGACGATGGCCTCCGGCTTGCGCACCGCCTCGATCCGGGCCATCACCTCCCGCTTCACCGCCAGGTCCTCCACCACCGCCTCGATGATCCAGTCCGCCTCCCGCAGCCGATCCCAGTGATCCTCCGTGTTCCCGATCCGGATCAGGCGGGCCCGGTCCTCCACGAAGAAAGCGGCCGGCTTCGCCTTCTTCGCCCGCTCCAGCCCCGCCCGGACGATCCGGTTGCGGACCTCCGGGTGGTCCAGGGTGAGCCCCTTCGCCTCCTCCTCCGGAGTGAGGGATTTGGGGGGGATATCCAGCAGGTCCACCGCAAAGCCGGCGTTAGCCAGATGGGCCGCGATGGCCGCGCCCATCGTCCCCGCACCGATCACCGCCACCCGTCGGATGGTGTAACCCATCGCAACCTCCCTGCGAAGATATTCCGCAAATCGTTGGGACAACGCCTTATGGGATGCCAGGAAATCATGCTCCCCGCAGGATCCGCCTCAACCATTCCCGGACCAGCGCCGCGGTCTCCTCGGGCCGCTCCATCGGGAAGAGATGCCCTCCGGGGATCACCGCGAAGTGCGCGTCGGGCTTCAGACGGCGGAAACGGGCCTCGGCGTCCGCGGTGAAGATGTCCGTGGATGCGCCCCGCACCACCAGCGTGGGGACCGGGATGTGGGGGACGAACCGCCAGGCGTCGTGGGGGAAGTTCACGAAGATATGGACCTCCCACTCGGGGGGATAGGCCAGCACGACCTGGCCGTCCGAAGCGGGAAGGAGACCTTCCTCCAGGTAGCCTTCGAAGGCCTCGGGATGCCAGGCGGCGAACAGCGGGCGGGATCGCAGGTGGGCCGCGGCGGCCTCCCGGCTGGGCCAGGCCCGCCGGCGGCGCCGGGCGCGCCGGGCCAGGGGATGCAGGCGGGGCCCCAGACCCAACCACCGGATGATCCGGAACAGCGTCAGCACCTTCGGATCCATCAGCACGGGGTCCATCAGGACGATGGCCGAGAAGAGCTCCGGGCGCCGGACGGCGGCGACCATCGTGATCACCCCGCCCATGGAATGGCCGATCCCGACCACCCCCCGCCACCCCCGGGCCTCAAAGGCGGCGATCAGGTCGTCCGCCAGGGTATACCAGGTCACCCCGCGTTCCGGCCCGGGCCGCTCCGGCCACAGCGGGCGGGGGAGAAGGCTCACCCCGTGGCCAACCTCCCTTAGGGCGCGCATGAACGGGCGATAGCAGGCGGGCGGGAACCCATTGGCCACCGCCAGATGGAGAAGCGGCCCTTCCCCTCCGAAATCCCGCAGAAGCCCGTCCTCCCTCATCCCAGCACTTCCTCCACAAAGGCGCGCACGAGGCGATCCCGCTCAGGGTGATGCCCCAGCACGATGGTGTAGTGGGTGGTGTTCGGGACCTCCACGACGCGGACCTGGGGGATGACCTCCCGCAGCAGGCCCTCCTCGGCCTCGGTGAAGAAGCGGTCGTGAGGCCCGAAGGTGCCTACAGGCGCTTTCAGGAGGAGGGCCGGGCAGCGGATCCGCCCGGCATACCCGTGCAGGCGCTCGTTCCAGATCGCCCCCAGCTCCATGGCCTCCTGAGCCCCCAGCCGGGAAGGGAACTTCACCCGCACCCGGCCGTCCGGCTCGCGGATCAACCCGGCCTCCAGGATCGGCATCAGGCGCTCGTCGAACGGCTGGAGGAAGGGCATCGAGCGGACCAGCTCCCGGAAGGCCTCCAGGGAGGGCAGCTCCTCCACGCGGGCGTTCAGCACCTGATTCAGGGATTCGGAGAACGCCCGGGAGGGGAGCGGCCCTCCATCGAACAGGATCAGTCCTCGAACCCGATGTGGGTGCTCTGCGGCGACGGCCAGGCTGAGCATCGCGCCCAGGGAGTGACCCATGAGCAGCGCCCCTTCCGGGGCCAGGGCCTCCAGCACCGCGGCGATATCCCGCAGGTGGGCCTCCAGGCCGTAGGCCTGGGGATCCTCGGGCTGCTCGCTCTCCCCCCGGCCCCGCAGGTCCATGCTCAGGACCCGGTAAGGGGGGTTCAGGGCCGGGATCAGCGGGAGGAACGTCTCCGCGTAGCCTGTCAGGCCGTGGAGGGCCAGGATCGTCCCCTTCTCCCCCGGCCACTCCAGAACGCGCAACCGCACCTCACCGGACACCCAGCACGTCCGCGGCGCCACGGTCATTGGTGCCTCCGTCATTGGAGCTCTGGGATCCGCCCGAACACAGCTCGATCCCGAATTCCTCGATCGCCTGACGCAGGGAGTCGCTGGCCATGTCCCAGTCGATGAGATCCACCGGGCGCTCCCGGATGATGTCCTCCACGGCCGCCCAGGCTTTCCAGAAATCCTCTGGGGGAAGGCCCTCCACGGCCATGTCCACATCGGAGTCCGGGTCGAACCAGGCCGCGTGGGCCAGGGAGCCGAAGAGCCACACCCGCCGGGCCCCGAACTGCTCTTTGAGCGCCCGCGCGGCCTCCCGGGCGCGACTTAGCAGGCGAGCGCGCTCCTCCGGATCGATGGCGATCGTCGGCCGCGGCCGCCGCCGGGCCGCCTCGAGGTAAGGCTTCCAGCCCTCCGGTCCGAGCTCCCGGGCGGTGGGCATCGGGTTTCCTCCGCAATCGGTTTCACCCCGGGCGGGTCCAATCAATACGCTGTGCTGCGGAACGATTACGCCAGCCCGCCGGTCAGGGAGAGCCCGCCGTCCACGACGTAGACCGCTCCGGTGATGAAATCGGCGGCGGGAGAGACCAGGAACAGGGCCAGCCGGGCGACCTCCTCCGGCTCCCCGAAGCGCCCCTGGGGGGTGGCCCGCAGGATGCGTTCGGCGATCTCCGGCGTGCTCCAGAGGAGCTCGCTGAAGCGGGTGCGGATCACCCCGGGGGCGATGGCGTTCACCTGGATGCGATCCGGGGCCAGCTCCAGGGCCAAAAGCTGCGTGAGCATGATCACCCCGGCCTTGGAGATCCCGTAAAGCCCCATCCCGGGGGAGGGGCGCAGCCCGGCCACGGAGGCGATGTTGAGGATCTTGCCCCGCCCCTGGGCCCGCATCACCGGGACCACCGCCTTGGCCATCCGCCAGTAGCCCAGGAGGTTCACCTCCAGGATCTTCTGCCACTGGCCCTCATCGGCCTCCAGGGTGGGGCCGAAATGGGGGTTGGTGGCCGCGTTGTTGACCAGGATGTCCACCCGCCCGAAGGCCTTCACTGTCTCCTCCACCAGCCGCTCGACCTCCGCCATGCGGCCGGTGTGAGCCGGCACCGCCAGGGCCTCCCCGCCGAGGGCGCGGATCTCCTCCACGACCGGGGCCAGGTTCTCCGCCCGGCGGCTGGAGAGCACGACCTTCGCGCCCGCCTCGGCCAGGGCCCGGGCGATGGCCCGCCCGATCCCCCGTGACGCCCCGGTGACGATGGCCACCTGCTCCCGCAGATCGATCCGCATCCGAAGCCTGCCTCCTCACGTCCTCTGTTTAGATCCTGAAGGCCGCTTACGAGGCCGACGGTGAGAGGGAACCGGATAGACCCACGCGTCCACGTGCTCGCTGATCGCCGGCCCTTTGCGGCGGCTCCGTCCCGCGCCCACCAGCTCCCAGAAGGGGCTTTCGTCCAACGGCCGCCAGGCTTGATGAGCCCGCAGCGTCTCGATCGCCTCCCGGATCAGCGCGGAGACGGAAACGCCCCGCCGCCTCGCCTCCTGACGCAACCATTGATGCTGAGTTTCTTCCAGGAAGACGGTGATCCGACGGGCCATCTTTCCCCCAAGCAAAGAAGCCGACTCTATCTTATCAGCCGGGAGCCATACCGGATGCTCCGGCCCCGGAATGAGCAGGGTGCTCCCGGTCCGCCTGAGGGGCGCGGCCTCCTTTCCCTGCTTCCGCTCACTTCAGCTCACGGCTGGTCAGGCCGAGCACGCGGCGGGCGACGATGAGGGTGTTGATCTGGCCGGTCCCCTCGTAGAGGTCGTTGATCTTGGCGTCCCGCATCCACTTCTCCACGAGATAGCGGGTGGAGTAGCCCAGCGGCCCCAGGATCTCCACGGCTTTGTAGGTGATCCAGGTCACCGCCTTGCCGGCCTTCACCTTGGCCATAGAGGCCTCCAGGGCGTTGGGCTTCCCCTGATCCAGCATCCAGCCGGCCCGCAGGGTGAGCAGCCAGGCCGCCTTGTGCATGGCCTCCATCTCCATCACGTCCCGCTCGATGGCCGTCAGCTGATGGCGAGGGAGGCCGTAGCGGATGCGGATCCCCTCCTTCTCCAGGACCTCCTTGGTGAACTCGATGGCGGCGCGGGCGATGCCCAGGGCGCCGGCGGCCACCACCGGCCGGGAGGCATCGAAGGTCACCATCACGCCCTTGAACCCGTCGGTGCGCGCCGTGTCCAGGATCTCCGGGCTGCCCAGGATGTTGTCGAGGGGGATGCGGGCGTTGTCGAAGCGGATGGCCGCCGTGTCGCTGGCCCGGATGCCCAGCTTGCGCTCCCGCTTGGTGATGCTCACGCCGGGCGTGCCCGCCTCCACCACGAAGGGTTTGATCCCGGCCCGCCCCGCCGTCTTGTCGATGGTCGCCCAGACCACGACGATCCCCTCGGAGGCTTCCAGGGCCAGATACCCGTTGGTGATGAAGATCTTCTCCCCGTTGAGCACCCAGTGATCGTCCTCCCGTTTGGCCGTGGTCTGGATGGCCGAGACGTCGGAGCCGGCGCCGGGCTCGGTCACGGCCATGGCCCCCCACTTGGGGCCGCCCTCGGTGTAGCGCTTGAGGAAGCGGACCTTCTGCTCCGGCGTGCCCACCGCGTTGATGGAGTAGCCGGCCAGGCCGGGTCCGGGCATGCACAGATAAAGGCCGGCGTCGCCCCAGGTCAGCATCTCCACCAGGAAGATCATGCGCAGGTTGTCGTAGCGCGGCCCCTCGCGCTTCTTCTCCGCTGGCTGCTCCCCGGCCAGCTGCCGCTCCGCCCGCCGCACGATGCGGATCCAGTCCTGCTGCACGATGGGCCACATGGTGTTGACGAAGTCCCAGGGGATCTCGTGCTCGTGCTCGTCGTAGTAGCGGGCGTTCGGCCGCATCAGCTGCTCGGCCACCATCCGAGCCATCTCACGCTGTTGCTGGATCTCCTCCGGGATCTCAAAGCTGATCATGCGTCACCTCCCTCCGGAAGACCGACAGAGTCATCAGCGATCCTCCGCCAGCTCCTCACACCATCACCAGCCCCTCCAGCATGGGGAGGCCGCGGGCGTTGCGCAGCCACATCTCCACCGGATGATCCCGGATGTAGCCGTGGCCACCCAGGGTCTGCACCGCCCCGTCCGTCACCCGCAGGGCCATATCGTCGGCGAAGAGCTTGGCCAGATACGCCTCCCGGGCGACGTCCTCCCCGCGGTCCAGCTTCCATGCGGCCTCCCAGACCATCAGGCGCGCGGCGTCGATGTCGATGGCCATCTCCGCGATCATGAAGGCGATGGCCTGGCGATGGGCGATGGGCTCGCCGAACTGCACCCGCTGCTTGGCGTAATCCCGGGCGTATTCAAAAGCCCCCCGCGCCAGCCCCACGGCCAGGGCCGCCAGGGCCACCCGCGACCGCTCCAGCAGCCGCTCCATCGAGATCCCCTCCTCGCCTCCGATCCGCTGACAGCGCGGGATCCGGCAGCCCTCCAGGACCACCTCATAAGTGGGCAGGGCCCGGATCCCCGCGTAACGGTCCCGCTCCTTCACCGTCAGCCCCGGCGTCCCCGGCTCCACGAGGAAGGCCTGGGTGCGCCCGTCCTCGCTGGCGTAGACCAGGAGCAGCTCCGCCTCCGCCCCGAAGGGGACCCCGATCTTGGTCCCATGGAGCACGTATTCCTCCCCCTCCCGGCGGGCGGTGGTCCGGAGATGGAGGGGATCGAAGAGGAAGCTCGGCTCGATCAAGGCCGCCGCCGCCCGGACGAAGCGCTCCCCGCAGAAACGAGGCAGATATGTCCGCTTCTGCTCCTCGGTCCCATACAGCAGGATGGGGAGGGCGACCGCGTGGGGCGCCAGCAGGTAGAGGGCAAGGGTGAAATCCCCCCAGCCCAGCTCCTCCAGGGCCAGCACGCTGGTCAGCGCCGAGGGCTCGCCGAAGCCCCCATACGCTTCGGGGATCATACTGGGCAACAGCCCGATGGACCATCCCCGCGCGATCACATCCTCCGGGACCTGACCGGTCTCATCGCTCTCCCGGGCCACCCGGCGCAGGTGCTCCTCGGCGAAGGCCCGGACCGTCTGGATCAGCATCCGCTGTTCATCCGTCGGCTCGAACGCAATCATCGTCCGTTCCCTCCCGGGAGCCGGCGGGGGCGAGGAGGGATCCGCCCGCCGCCCGGCTCCCCACATCGATTCGGTGCTTCCCATTCGCTCAGGGCGCGGCTGGAGGCCACGCCCGCTATTCGCGCAAGGCCCGCAGGCCGATCAGCAACGTGAAATCCCCTTCCCACCGCAGCTTGCCGGTGGCGAAAGCCACCTGGCCGTCCAGCTCCCCGCGCTGCATCGAGCTGTAATCCGTGGCGCTCATGCGCAGGGTCCCGGTCGGCTCCGCCGCCCCGTTGTAGATGGCCGTCGCCCGCCACAGGGTGCCGTCCGGCCGCTCCAGCTCCAGATGCACCGTCCCCTTCACCCGCTGCAGGGCCTCGAACCGGCGCCGGGAGCGGAAGGCCAGGTAGGGCGGCTCCCCGAGGTAGAGGCGTCCGGCCAGGACCTCCCGGAACTCCTCCGTCCCCATGCTCAGCTCCACGTGGGGCGTCTCGTCGGTCTCCCCCTCGATCACTGTCAGGCGCTTCCCGTCCTCCACCCGCAGGGTGAACACCTCCTCCCCCACGCGGTAACGAACTCGGAGCACCGTCCCCTCCATCCCCTCGGGGGGCGTGGCGGACGCCGCCTCGAAGAGCCGGGGGACCCATTCGGTGAAGAAGGCGCGGATGGAGACGTCGGGGGGCACTGTGACCGGGGGCGGCGGCGCCGCAGGGGCAGCCTCCCGCAGCACCCGGCGGAGCACTTTCCCGACCATTGACTTCGGCAGGGAATCCCGGAACTCGATCTCCCGGGGGACCTTGTAGGGGGCCAGGTTCCGCCGACAGTGCTCCAGGATCTCCGCCTCGGAGGCCTGGGCTCCCGGCCGGAGGACCACGTAGGCCTTCACCGCCTCACCGCGGTAAGGATCCGGCACCCCCACCACCGCCGCCTCCAGGACGGCCGGATGGGCGTAGAGGACCTCCTCCACCTCCCGCGGGTAGACGTTGAAGCCGCCGGTGAGGATCATGTCCTTCTTGCGGTCGACGATGTAGAAGTAGCCGTCCTCGTCCATCCGGGCGATGTCCCCCGTGTAAAGCCAGCCGTCCCGCAGGGTCTGGGCGGTCTCCTCCGGCCGGTTCCAGTAGCCCTTCATCACCTGAGGTCCCCGGATCACCAGCTCCCCAATCTCCCCGGGCGCCAGCTCCCGGGTCCCCGTCTCCACGTCCACGATGCGCGCGTCCGTGTCCGGGATGGGGAGGCCGACGCTGCCCAGCTTCTTCAGGTTCATGATGGGGTTGATGTGGGTGATGGGCGAGGCCTCCGTGAGGCCGTAGCCTTCGATGAAGGTGCCGGAGGAGAAGCGGGCGAACTGCTGGATCACCTCCACGGGAAGGGGGGCGGCCCCGCTGTTGCAGAGGCGGATGGAGCCCAGGCCGGACTCGGCCGCCCGGGGGTGGTTGAGGAGGGCGATATACATCGTCGGCACCGCGGGGAGGAAGGTCGGCTGATAGGTCCGGATGGCGTTCAGCGCCTCCTCCACATCAAAGCGGGGGAGCAGGATGAAAGACGCCCCGTTGAACATCCCCACGTTCATCAGGGAGGTCATGCCGAAGGAGTGGAAGAGGGGGAGCACCACCAGATAGCGTTCCTCCCCACGGCGGACGAACTCCCGGGCCCAGACGTAGGCCTGGATCACGTTGGCGAAGAGATTGAAATGGGTGAGCATCACCCCTTTCGGCAGGCCGGTGGTGCCGCCGGTGTAGGGGAGGACCGCCACGTCCTCCAGCGGGTTCACCGGCGGCTGGAAGAAGCGCTCCCCTGCCCGTTCCATCAGCTCCGTCCACCGATACAGGCCGGGGCCGACCGGGGTTTCCGTGCTCATCCCCTGGGCCCGGACCCGCTCGAGGTAGATGGGGCGGACGGGCTCCGGCATGTAGTCCTGGAGGCCGGCGAAGATCACGAGCTCCGGCCCGGCCTGCTCCCGCACCGCCATGACCTTGGGCGCCATGGTGTCCAGGGCGATCAGGGCCCGCATCCCGCTGTCTTCCACCACGTAGCGGAGCTCCCGCTCCACATAGAGGGGGTTCAGGGGAACCACCACGGCGCCCAGTCGGAGGATGGCGTAGAAGGCGATGAAGAACTGGGGGCAGTTCGGGAGCATGATCCCAACTCGATCCCCCGGCCGGATCCCCAGGGCGTCCAGGGCGGTGGCCAGACGGACGGAGTGAGCCCGCAGGTCCCGATAGCTCATCTCCGCGCCGTAGAAGATCGTTGCCGTGCGCTCCCCATACTGGTTCGCGGCGAAGTCCATGAGGGCGCTCAGGGGCTGCCGGGGGTAGGTCAGGGAGCGCGGCACCCAGAAATCATAGAAGCGATGCCATCGCCGCTCCTCCATGGCCACCTCCTCCACACTCCGCTTCAACCCGAGGTCCGGGTCAGCCGATGCGGAAGAACGAGGTGAGACGGGTAGCCAGCATCATGTTGCCGCTGACCTTGAGCTTGCCGCTCATGAAGGCCTTCATCGCATCCAGCTTCCCGGTGGCGATGTCCACGAAATCCCGGGCGTCCATGGTGAGGGTGACGTCGGCCTTCTCCGCCTTCCCCTCGTGGACCGTGCAGGTCCCCTCGGAGATCACCAGATACCAGTCGCCGCCGCCCTCCCCGGTGAGGGAATACTGGATGGTGGCGCTCACGCCCTGGGCCTTGTCCGGCTGGAAGGCCTCGGGCATCCGCAAGATCACATCCCGCGCCGTCAGCTCGCTCATGGGAACCTCCTTCCGAGAAGAGGGTGAGGATCGCCCGATGTCGGGCTGCCGAACCCAATCCCAGAGACACCGGAGGAGATGGAGCTCGTCGCCGAAGGGCCGGACCTCCCCGGTGCGGAGGTCGGAGATCTCGCCCCGCAACCGGCCCTCGGCGCGGGACTCCTCCAGCCAGACCCGCACCACGAACGAAGCCGCCCGCGCCCCCTGCCGCCCCATCGCCTCCTCAACGCTCCGCGATCTGCACGCACGAGTTTATTCCCGAAAAGTTCAGAAGAGGTTCAGAAACCACCCCTCGCCTTCCTCGGATTTGTGAATACTGGCACAGAGCGAGGTTCGCCGGTTTTCGATGAGGGGATTAGAATAAGCGGTAAGGCCGGGGCGGGCGGCTGTCTGACTTTGCCGGCGGTTCGGGAGGGGGTCATGGTCTCTTCGATTGAGGAGGTCCGGGAACGGCTGGCGGCTCAGCAATACATCGCCTCCGATGAGATCGCCACCACGGTTTTCCTGGCCGAACGGCTGGGCAAGCCCGTGCTGATTGAGGGCCCCGCCGGGGTGGGCAAGACGGAGCTGGCCAAGGCCTGGGCCGCGGCCACGGGGCGCCCCCTCATCCGCCTGCAGTGCTATGAGGGGCTGGATGAGACCAAGGCCCTTTACGAGTGGGAATACGCCAAGCAGATGCTCTACACCCAGCTGCTGCGGGACAAGCTCAACGCGGTCCTGGCCGATGCCGCCACCCTCCGGGAGGCCGCCGACCGCATCGCCCAGGAGGAGGACGTCTTCTTCTCCCTGCGCTTCCTGCTGCCCCGACCCCTGCTCAAAGCCATCCTCTCCGACGAGCCGGTGGTCCTCCTCATCGACGAGATCGACCGCGCCGACGCCGAGTTCGAGGCCTTCCTCCTGGAGGTCCTCAGCGACTTCCAGGTCAGCGTCCCCGAGCTGGGGACCTTGCGGGCCAAGCATGTCCCGACCGTCTTCCTCACCAGCAACAACACCCGGGAGCTGAGCGAAGCCCTCAAGCGGCGCTGTCTTTATCTGTTCATCGATTACCCGTCCCTGGAGCAGGAGCTGGCCATCGTGCGGCTGAAGGTGCCCGAGCTGGCCCCTCAGCTGGCCCGGCAGGTGGTGGAGCTGGTGCAGCGTCTGCGCCGCCTGGATCTCAAAAAGCAGCCCAGCATCAGCGAGACCCTGGATTGGGCCCGGGCCCTGGTGGCCCTGAACGCCCAGCACCTGGACCGCAAGACCCTGGAGAGCACGCTCACGGTCCTCCTCAAGCACGAGGCCGACCTCCAGCGGGGCCGCCGCCTGCTGAACGGCGGCGAGGAGGCCCGGCGGCCCCGCCGTGCCCCGCCGTGGGCCAGCGACTCCTGAGCCCGGGAACCGGGGCCGTTCAGGCCCGGGCTTCTTCTTTTCCGAACCAGCGGAAGAACACCACGGTCAGGGCGCCCAGGTAGATCAGCGCGCCCGGCACCCACATGAAGAGCCCCGCCAGCCGCTGGTCCTCCAGAGAGGACGGCGCGCACACCTCAAAGCCCAGGGCGGAGGGGTTGTAAATCCGGGTGTCCGGGAACGTGAACAGAGCGCCTAACAAGGTGGTCGGCATGGCCAGGAAGAACAGATAGAGGACTTGGCCGGGCTCGGAGAGGCGGGGCCAAGCCGGGGTCGGGCTCAGCACCGGCCCCCAGGCCAGCATCGCGGCGAGCAGGAACAGGAACTGCTTGAGGGCCCAGAGGGCCACGCTGCGGGAGGACACCTCGAAGAGGGCCGGCGTGTGCCAGGCGAAGAAGATCAGGTTGGCGGCCAGATAGGCCGGGATCGGCCGGATGAGCCGGCGGCCCGCCCCAGCCAGGGGAGGCCACCGGACCAGGGGGCGGAAGAAGGGCTCCGGCAGGCCCATCCAGAGCAGGGGGGCAGCCAGGCCGGTCAAGGCCACGAACTGGGCCATGTTGACGGTGAACCGGAGATCCGGGCCCAGCAGCAGCGGGGACGGGATGAAGCCGAAGGCAGCCCAGCCCAGGCCGAGCAGGAACCATCCGAGATGGGCCCGCCGCCGGGCCGCCGGCAGCTGCTCATACACCCCCGCGATCCCCAAGAAATACGCCCCCAGGGCCGTTAGGATCCCCACCCCCAGGATGGGCGCCACCGCTTCCCAGGTCATCCCCTGCCTCCGACGCACGCGTGTTTGAGTTTATTGTAAGCAACGCGCCACGCTCATGCCTCATGCGCGAGGAAAAACAGAGGCTGGGAAGGCTCGCAACGCTTCCCAGCCTCATCCTTTAGATCCGAGAGGCGACGCTGAACTACGGAAGCGCGCGCCAGGGGTTCACGAAGCCGCCGGGTCCCCGGATCTCGAAGTGCAGGTGCGGCCCGGTGGAACGCCCGGTGGAGCCCACCAGGCCGATGGTCGCCCCCTTGGCCACCTGCTGCCCGCAACCGACGAAGATCGCGCTGAGGTGCGCGTAGTACGTCTGATAACCGTTCCCGTGGTCCAGAACGATCAAGTTGCCGTAGCCAACGGTGCTCCAGCCGGCGTAAACCACGGTGCCGGCGTCCGCCGCATAGACCGGATCGCCCAGGCGGCCGGCGAAATCCACCCCCGGATGGTAGGCGGTGAAATCGTAGCCGGACCGCCAGCGGCTGTTAACCGGCCAGATGAAACTTCCCGTGCCCAGCGGGGGAACCTGCACGCTGGGGCAGGCCCCCGAGGGCAGCCGCTTGCCGCCCGCCACCACCACATAGGCCTGACGGGGCGGGGTCCACCCCGCGAAGGGACGCGTGCCGCCCGGCACGATCAGCATCTGGCCCACCTGGGGCTCCCCGCCGTCCTGCAAGCCGTTCCACTCCGCGTTGCGGATAGCCTCCGGGCTCACGTTGTATTTCTGGGCGATGGCCTCCAGGGTCTCCCCCTCTTTGACCACATGAAGCACGCCATCCACCGGCGGGATGTTCAGGACCTGGCCGATCTCCAGCATGTGGGGATCATCCTGGAGGACATCGTAGTTTGCCCAGAGGATGGTCTCAGGCCGCAGCTTGAACTTCTCCGCGATGCCGAAGAGGGTGTCGCCGGACTGGACGGTGTAGGTGATGATGCCCCTCCGGGGACGTTCCGGGATCTCGGTGTGGAGATCCACCTGGCGGATCAGCAAGGCCGGGCTGTTCCGACGGGTTCCGCCCAGATAGGCGGATCGACGGAGCAGGGCCTGCAGCACCTCAGGGGAAGCCGGCTGAGCCGAGGCGGCCTGAGGGAGGCGCACCGGCTGGAACAGCCAGGCCGGAGCCGCACGGCCCTGGACGAGGCCCAGATAGACCAGGCCCACCGCCAGGACCAGTCCCACGTGCCGGCTGTAATGGGTCCACAAATCGAGGGCGAACGCCCCCGCTCTCCGGATCGGCTCCTGCAGCCGGGCGGCCCATCCTTCCAGCCAGGCCCGCGCCCAGGAACCTACTCGCGACATCCACTCTGTATCCTCAATTGCGCGACGTTGCGGACGGCCCTCAATCCTCCCCCGTCGAGGGGACCTTGGCACCGAGGAGTGGGAACTCATCCCTCGGATCCTCCTGTGTGGGGGAGGGCGAGATGGCGGCTTTCCTCCCCCGCGGATGGAAGGCCCTCAGCCTTCCCTCCCGCCCGGGTCCGAGCGGGTTGCCCCCATTATAGGGGATCCCCCCTCCCCCCGCAAGCCATGGTTGTGAAAATCAAAACAAACGAGAGGGCTTCCGCTACCGAATCGGGCGGAAGCCTTGAAGGTCCAGGAGGCTGCCGACCCGCTCCGGGGCCGGGCGGAAGACGGCTTCCACCCGCATGCCGACGGCCCAGGGGGTTCCCTCATCCAGCAGGTCGTGGATGAAGAGGGCGTCGGCTCCATCCAGGCGGATCAGGCCGAGGGTGCGGGGATGCGCCAGCCGGCTCCCGTCCGGGGCGAGATACACCCGCGTCCATGAGAGGAGCGTCCCCTGCGGGCCCACCTCCACCCATGCCCCCTCGTCCAGCCCACCCAGGCAGCGCTCACAGAAACGGCGGGCCGGAACGTAGGTATATTGACAACGGGGGCAGCGGGTCCCGTAGATCTTGCCGGCCTGCAGGCCGCGCAGCCAGCGCTCCCCGGCCACCCCTGCGGTGTAGACCCCCTCCAGCCGGATCGTGCCGTGCCAGGCGCGGGCGTCCCGGGCATGAAGGATCCGTTCGATGAGCGCCATCAGGGCCTCCTTCAGGCTTCCAGGGGTCGGAAATACCGGATGTCGGTGATCGCGCCCTCCCGCTCGTGCGGCGGCTTCCAGACCGCTTGAACCCGCATGCCGACCCGGACCCGCTGGAGGATCTCCTCGAGGGTCTGCCCGACCTCCCCCAGCTTGTGCAGAATCCCCATCCCGGGGGAGGCGCCATCGATGGCGATGACGGCAGGGACCTCCGGGACCTCCAGGCGGCGCATGTCCCAGGAGATGGTGCACACCGAGAAGGTGATCACCGTGCCGGTATCGGCCAGGGGGACCCATTCGTCGGTGGGGCGGAAGCACTGCTCGCAGAACATGCGGGGCGGGATCATCACCCGGCCGCAGGATCGGCAGCGCCGGCCGATCAGCCGGCCGTTCTTCAGCTCGGCCAGGAAGCGCCCCACCGCCACCCCGGTGTCCCAGGCGTATTCGCCCCGCAACGGCGCCCGGGTGGTGAGCACCCGTCCCTGTTCGATGTCCTCCGGCCGGAGGCCGGTGGTGGGGTAGACCCAGCGCTCCATGGGGCTTTCCTCCTCTCAGATTCCCAGGATGATCACCGTGCCGACCTGCATCAGATCCCCCCAGGCCTGGGCCAGGCCCCGTCGGGGCTGGCCGGGCACCTGGCGCTTGCCGGCCTCCCCCCGGAGCTGCCAGAAGATCTCGGCCACCTTCATCAGGCCGGCGGCCGCGATAGGGTTCCCGACCCCCAGGAGCCCCCCGGAGGGCGTGACCGGCATGTCCCCGTCCCGGTTGGCGATCCCGAGGGCGATCAGCTCAGCGGCCTTCCCGCGATCCGCCAGCAGCAGCCCCTCCAGGTGATGCAGCTCCTTATAATCGAAGGGATCATAGGGCTCCACGATGTGGATCTCCTTGCGGGGCTCCTTGATGCCGGCCATCGCGTAGGCCTTGCGGGCGGCTTCTTCCACATACGTGGGGTAGGAGAGGTCCCGGTTGGTCCAGTATTGGGTGTCCAGGGACCAGCCCACGCCTTCCACCCAGACCGGCTTGTTCGTCACCCGCCGGGCCACATGCTCGGCGGCCATCACGATAGCCACCGCCCCGTCGCTGGTCGGGGAGACGTCCAGCCGCTGCACCGGCCAGGCCAGCACCTCTGAGTTCAGCACATCCTCCACCGTGATGTTCGGATCGCCCAGCTGGGCCGCCGGATGGTCGGCCGCGTTGCGCTTGTTCTTCACCGCCACCATCGCGATGTCCCGCTTCGTGAGCCCGTATTTCGTCATATATGCGTTCATCTCGAGGGCGAAGATCCACAGGAGGTTGGGGCCCAGGGGGCGCTCCAGGGTGTGATCGAAGATGTAATTGAAGGCCGCCTGCGGGTGCGGGTGGCAGGAGGACATCTTCTCCTCACACACCACCAGCACCGTGTCGAACATCCCGCTGGCGATGTGATACCAGCCCTGGATGGCGGCGAAGACCCCGGTCCCGCCGCCCACGTAACCCCGGATGGTGGGCTTGCCCCAGGCGCCTGCCCCCGGGCTCAGATACTCCACCTTCATATGGACCCCATCGAAGGCATCGGGGGCGGAGCCCAGCACGACCGCGTCGATCTGATCCAGGGTCATCTCGCAAGACTCCAGGGCCTTGTGGGCGGCCTCCCAGGCCAGCTCCGGGCCGGTCTCCAGGGCCCGGCGCACGAACTTGGTCATCCCCGCACCGACGATGGCCACTCGCCGTCCCGCCATTTGGCCTTACCTCCTCGGGCAGATCCGCATCACCAGAGGGTTTCCACCAGGCCGGAGCGCCGGATGATCTCATCGTAGGTGACCAGAACCGCCTCATAGCGCCGGGCGATGGCCACGATCACCCGGTCGTGCAGGTCCTCGATCTCCGGCAGCTCCCGCACCAGCGCCAACAGGTTGAGGTCCAGGGGCACCACCTCGAATCTCCCCCCGCCGAGCAGCGTGGCCAGGACGGCCTCCCAGAGGGGCGGGATCAGCTCCTTCTCCTCGATCCGGATCAGCTCCAACAGGACAACGATGGGGATCAGCCCTCTGGCCTCCCCTCGCTCGATCTCCCGGAAAGCCTGCCGGGCCGCCGGGCTGAGCCGCTCATCCCGCGTGAGATACCAGATCAGGGCGTGAGTATCCAGAACGTACGTTCTCACAGGAGCCTCGGTTTCGGCGGGATCAGATCCTCCCACTCTTCATGCCACCGGGCCTGGATCTCCCGTCGCACCTGGCGCACGAGCTCCGGGTCCACCCGCTGGCCGGAGAAGGAGGGAAGATGGCGGCGGTGAGCGGCCAGGATGAAGCGCAGCACGTGCTTGAGCATCAGGACCTCGTTCTCCAGCTGCTCCAGCCTTCCGCGTAGCTCCTCCGGATGCATGGGCACCTCCGGCCGATCGCGGGGAAGTTCATCCCGCGGCGCGGGGAACCTCTCCCCCTCCTCCCGGCGGCGGACCGTTCGAGGCGCCGCCCCGATGCTTCTGGCCCGGCCACAGGGAGGCATGGCGGGTCGGCTCGAAGGGCCGGCGTTCACCGACAAGCGTTCCGGGGACATCCGGGCAAGGCCCATCGTCAGGGCTCCCGACTCAGGATGGCCACCGCGCCGGTAGCGGTGGGCAGCCCGCGCCAGGAGGCCACCAGGGCCGTGCCGGCGTGCGGGATCTGCCGGGGACCGGCCTCCCCGCGCAGCTGGAGCACCGCTTCCAGCAGCCGGGCCAGCCCGGAGGCGTCCAGGAGATGGCCTTCCCCCAGACACCCGCCGGAGGGGTTCACCGGCAACTCCCCCCCGATTTCGGTCGCCCCCTCGGCCGTCCACCATCCGGCCTCCCCGGGACGGCAGAGGCCCAGGGCTTCCAGGTGCTGGAGCTCTTTATAGGCGAATGTGTCGTCGATCTCCACCAGATCGAAGGCCCGGCGGGGCGAACGGATCCCGGCCTGCTGATAGGCGATCTCGGCCGCCCGGCGGAGGTAACGGGCGCCCTCCCAATCCCGCCCCTCCAGGGTGTAGGAGTCGGTCGCCCATCCGATCCCGCGGATCCAGATCGCCCGGTCGGTCAGGGAGCGGGCGATATCCCCCCGCGCCAGGACGATCACCACGCATCCGTCGGCCGGCTCGGCGGCCATCAGGCGGGTGAGGGGCTCAGCCAGGGGCTCGCTCCTCAGCACATCTTCGACGGTGAGATCCGCCGGGAAGGCGGCGCGGGGGTTGCGCATGGCGTTGCGCCGGTTCTTGACCACCACCCGAGCCACATGCTCCAGAGGGGTGCGCGTGGCCTCCAGGTAGCGGCGCATCTCCAGCCCGGCGATGAAGAGGGGGTGGGCATCCAGGGGGCGCTGGAAGACCGGGTCCATGGCCAGGGCGGTGATCTGGGGGAGGTTCTGGATGTTGCTGGCCTTGCTGTGGGATTCGACGGCCAGGATGCGGGCGGCCCCCGCGGCGATCTGCATCACCCCCGCGGCCAGGGCCTGGAGGCCGTCGCCGGCGATGGTATGCACCGATTTCAGCACCGCCCCCATCTGGTCCGGGACGTATTCGTCGCTGATGGCGATGCCCTCGTGGAAGTCCTCCTCCGCGGTGACCAGGCCGTCCAGGTCCCGGCGGGGATGGATCCCTGCGTCGGCGTAGGCCATGGCCGCGGCCTCGAACATCATCTCCCGGAAGGAGAGGTCGGGGGTGATCGATCGGAAGCCGCTCCAGCCCACCCCGACGATGGCCACCTCGCTCATCAGGCGTCCCATCCGCAGCCTCCGCCGTGAGGATCCAGTACGAGAATCCCCGGGCCGGGCGATCCCGGCCCGGGGAGTATGGGAGAGCTCCCTTTACTGCGTGCCCCGCATCCGCGGGTCCAGGGCGTCCCGCAGGCCGTCCCCCAGGAAGTTGAAAGCGAACATGGTGATGGCCAGGGCGAGGGCGGGGGCCAGGGCCTGGTTGGGATAGGTGCGGATCGCCTGGGCGCCCTGGGAGATCATCAGCCCCCAGCTGGGGGTCGGCGGGTTCACCCCGAGGCCGATGAAGCTCAGGAAGGCCTCGGTGGTGATGTAGGAGGGGATGGCCAGGGTCTCGGCCACGATCAGGGGGCCGATGATGTTGGGCAGGATGTGGCGGAACATAATGCGCAGGTGCCCCGCCCCGATGGCCCGGGCGGCCTCGATGAACTCCTTCTCCCGGACCGAGAGGACCTGCCCCCGGGCCAGGCGGGCCATGTTCTCCCAGGCCGTCAGCCCGATGCCCACGAAGATAAACAACATCCCCCCGAAGGCAGCGTCGATCTTATACATCTGGATCCGGATGGCGTCCCAGACCGAGCGGGCCTCCTGGGGCACCTGACGGAAGAACACCATCAACAGGATGATGAACAGCAACCCCGGGAAAGCATAGAGAACATCCACCAGACGCATCATGATGTTATCCAGCCGCCCGCCGAAGTAGCCCGAGATCAGACCGTAGGTGGTCCCCACGATGAGGCTGATCAGCGGCCCCACGAAGGCCACCGTCAGGGACACCCGGGTCCCGTAGATGATGCGGCTGAAGAGGTCCCGCCCCACGTAGTCCGCTCCCAGCAGATAGCGGTCGCTGATCCGCGCGTAGGGCTGCATAAAGGGGAAGACCTTCACCATCCAGGCCGGGACCTTATCCCGGTCGGTCAGCACCTGCTTGTCGTAGGGATAGGGAGCGATGAGGGGTGCGAAGATCGCCACCAGGACGAGCAGGATGACGATCCCCGCCCCGACCATGGCTGCCCGGTTGCGGGAGAGCCGATAGAGGGCGTCCTCCCAGAACCCCACCGGCCGACGGGTGGGAACCGCGAGGGCCTCTGCCCCTCGACGCATCGCCTGCGTCGCCATCGTCCACCTCGCTTCTCAAGATCAGGTGTAACGGATCCGCGGATCCAGGAAGGCGTAGGTGATGTCAACAACCAGGTTGGCGATCACCAGGAAAATGGCGTAGATCAAAATGGTCCCCATGATCACCGGGTGATCCCGGTTGGTGATGCTGGTGACGAAGTAACGGCCGAGCCCCGGGATGCCGAAGATCGTCTCCGTCACGAAGGTCCCGGTCACCAGGGCGGCGAAGAGGGGACCGAGCACCGTGACCACCGGGATGAGGGAGTTCCGAAGGGCGTGGCGGACGATGACCAGGCGCTCGGCGAGGCCTTTCGCCCGGGCGGTGCGGATGTAGTCCTCCCGGATCACCTGGAGCAAACTGGCCCGGGTGAGGCGGGCGATGAGGGCGGAGCTGGCCAGCCCCAGGGCGATGGAGGGCATGATGGCGTGCGCCGGGGTCCCCCACCCCGTCGGCGGCAGCCACTTCAGCCACACCCCGAAGACCGAGACCAGGATCGGGCCCAATACGATCACCGGCACCGAGACCCCGAAGATCGCCAGGCTCATCCCGAAGTAATCCAGGAAGGTGTTCTGGTTCAGGGCGGCCAGGATGCCCAGGGGGATCCCGATGCCTACGGCCACCAGCAGGGCGTAGACGCCCAGCTCAAAGGACACCGGCAGGTTCTGGCGGATGATGTCGTTGACGGAGCGGCTGCGGGAGGAATAGGACGGGCCCAGGTTGATCCAGAGGAAATAGCCCGGCCCGATCTTCCAGCGGATCAGCGCGTCCTCCTGGAGAGAGGTCGGCAAAGTGGGGGAATATCGGGGGACCAGGAGGTCGCGCATGTAGTAAAGATACTGGATCACCACCGGCTTATCGAGATGATATTTGGCCTCGATGTTCGCCCGGATCTCCGGAGGGAGCGGCTTCTCCCGGTCGAAGGGCCCTCCGGGCACCGCGTGCATGAGGGCGAAGGTGATCACCGTGATCACCCACAGCACCAAGAGGTTCCATAGCATCCGCCGCACGATGTAACGGAGCATCTCCCCTCACTCCTGAGACGGAGTTCCGTTCGGCTGAGCTCCGGATCGATCTCCTCTTCCCGAAAACAGGGGAGGCCGGCAAGGGTCCTCTCCCCCGGCCTCCCCTGTTATACCTCATGTCGGCTCGTTTGAACAGGAGGGGGCGGCGCGCCGCCCCCTCCTGCCGGCGTCAAGGCTCACTGCTGGATGTCCCACTTCTCGATGTGCTCCAGGCCGCCCAGCACCGAGAAGGTGCGCTTCACATACGGCTTGGTGACCGTGACGCGGGTGTACCAGTAGATGGGGATGATGGCCGCGTCCTTGGCCACCAGGATGTCCTCGGCCTGGGCGTAGAGCTCTCGGGCCTTGTTCTCATCGGTCTCCCGCAGGGCCTGATCGACCAGGCGGTCGAACTCCGGATTCCCCCACTTCGTGTGGTTGTTGTCGGAGGTGGAGTAGAACACATCCTTCAGGAAGTTGCTGGCGTGGGGGTAATCCTGGCACCAGCCCAGCCGCCAGACCTGCGGCGGGTCGGTCTGGAGGGTCTTCAGGTAGACCTTCCACTCCTGGGTCTCCAGCTTCACGTCAACGCCCAGGACCTCCTTCCACATCTGCTGGATGGCCTCGGCGATCTTGATGTGGCCCTCCACCTGGTTGACCATCAGGGTGATCGGCGGCAGGTTCTTCACATCGCCGCCATACTTCTCCTTGAGGACCTCCTGGAAGAGCTGCTTGGCCCGCTCAGGGTCATACTTCACGCCCAGGTTGGGATGGGTCTGGAGGGTGGGCGCCGCCTGCAGACCGGGCCGGGAGAACCACTGGGCCGGCTCCTGGCCGCCCTTGGTCACGTTCTCCACGATGGCCTTGCGGTCCACGGCCAGGGAGAAGGCCAGGCGCATGCGGGCATCATCGAAGGGCGGCTTGGTGACGTTGAAGCCGTAGTAGTAGGTGCACAGGATCGGCGCGATCTTCAGCTCCTGGGAGAGCTTGGGATCGGCCTTCACCCGGTCGATCTCCGAGAGAGGCACGCCCGCCACATCCAGGTTGCCGGCCTCATACTCAGCGAAGGCCGGGGACTCATCCAGCATGCGGAAGACGATCTCCTCGATCTTCGGCTTGGGCACGCTGGGGATGTTGTCGGGCCAGAAGGGGTTGGCCACCATCACGATGTGGCTGTCGTGCACCCACTCCTTCATCACATAGGGCCCATAGGAGTGGTAAGCGCCGGTCTCCGTCCAGCGCTCGCCCTTCTCCTCGATCAGCCACTTGGGCTCCGCCCGCAGCATCCACAGGCCGGCGATGTTGGCGAAGAAGCCTACGGGCTCCTTCAGGGTGAACTGGATCGTGTAGTCGTCGATCACCTTGATGCCGACCTTCTCCGGCTCGGTGATGGTCCCCTCGTTGAACTCCTTGGCGCCCTCAATGAAGAAGGCCGGCACGTAGGCGTATTCGCCGCCGGTCTTGGGATCCAGGGTGCGGATGGCCCCATAGTAGAAGTCGTGGGCGGTCACGTAACGGACGTTGCCCTTTTCATCCTTAACCTGCTCCACCTCCTGGCCGTTCCAGCGCACCCACGGGATGCCCTTGCGCAGGTAGAAGGTCCACACCTTGCCGTCCGGCGAGACCTCCCAGCGCTCCGCCATCCCGGGCTCCACCGCCGCCGTCTCCTCGTTCTGGCGGGTCAGGCCCACAAAGGCCAGCTCGATGATCTGGATCGAAGAGGTGTCCGTCGCCAGGGAGGGATCCAGGGTCGGGACGTCACCGGGGCCCAGGTTCAGGCGGAGGACCTTACGAGGAACCGGCGTCGGGGTGACGACCTTCTCGACGACCTTCTCTTTCTCGATCACCTGCGGGGTTGGCGTGGCCGCCGGGGCGCAGGCCGAGAGCACCAGGCCCACCAGGGCGACCAGCGAGAGCCACCACCAAGCACGTGAGCGGTTCATCGCACCTCCTCCTTTTAGCCTTGAGATGACTGACTTCTCCGCAGCGGGGCCAGCGCTGATCTCACGCCGAGCTCGAAGGCCGCTCCCCCTCCGTTCGGGCTCTGCGTTATTAGTTATAACCACCTCCGGCCGTTTTGACAAGAGGGGCCGGATCCCCGCTCCGGGCGCCGGGGGATGGCCTGGCTCCCCCACTTACCTTCATACCGGTGGTATGCTGGAAGAAGACCCTGATCGCCATCAGGAGGCCGGATGCCCCGACGACCCTCATCGCGCCGCAAACCGACCCGGGACGCCCTCCTCCGGACGACCGGAGGGCCGCAGGTGCAGGTGTATCTCACGCCCGAACAGGAGCGCGCCTTAGACGCCCGCCTGGCGCGCATCGAAGGGCACCTGGCCGCCGTCCGGCGGATGCTGGCCGAGCACCAGGACTGCAACAGCCTGCTGGTGCAGCTGGCGGCGGTCAAGTCCGCCCTCAACCAAGCCATCCTGATGCTCCTGGAAAGCCATATGGAGGCCTGTATCATCGCCTGCGCCATGGACGCGGAGAGCCGCTCCGCCCTGGAGGGCCTGAAGGAGGCCATGGCCATCGTCCTGCGCAAGACATGAGGCGATGAGGCGGAAACCCGCATGGACCTTTTGCAGCTGCTCTGGGGCTGGCTGGCGGATCCAAATGTCGCGTATCTCCTTCTGGTCGGCGGGATCCTGGCCGCCGTCGCCGCGTGGAGCATCCCGGGGACCGGGCTGGCAGAGGGCCTGGCCGTGCTCTTGCTGGGCCTGGCTGTGATCGGCCTGCTCCGGCTGCCCGTGAGCGCGGCCGGCCTCCTGCTGATCCTGCTGGGCTCCCTTCTTTTCCTGGGGGAGCTCTACCTCCAGAGCGGGGGATATCTGGGGCTCTCCGGGGCCCTGGCCATGAGCCTGGGCGGCCTGTTCCTGCTGCCGCCCGGCACCGGGCAACGCGTGGCCCCGGCGATCCTCATAGGGACCGCCCTAACAGGAGCGGCCGCCTCTTTCGGCCTGGCGCACCTGATGCGTCAGATGGGCCGGCGCCCTCCCCTTCAGTCCCCGGAGCGCCTGATCGGGGCGGAGGGGATCGCCCAGACGGATCTGGATCCCGAGGGAACCGTCTGGGTGCGGGGAGAAACGTGGACCGCCCGGGCTGTTGGGGAACGGATCGCGGCCGGCGAGCGGGTTCGGGTCATGGCGGTGCAGGGGCTCCGCCTGCAGGTCACCCGGGTCGCACCGCCTCCGGAAGCCGGCGAGCCGTCCGCCGACGCGCCGGATCCCGTTCCAGGGTCCATCGGGCCGACCGGCATCGGCGGGGCGATGGCCGTCCTCCTCTCCGTGCACTTCCTGGCTTTTCTGGGGTCCGGCTTCCCTCCGAACTCCCAGACCTCTGCCCCGGGGGAGGCCCTGGAAGCCATCCGCCAGCTCTCGGAACGGCTGGCCGCCCGGCCGATCGGCGAGCAGGTGGTCTTCGCCGTTCCTCTCGCCTTGATCCCAATTGCCACAGGAGCCCTCCTCGCGCTCCTCCTGCAGCTGCGGGATCGACGTTTCCTCTCCCGGATCCTGAGCTTCGCCTTGCTCGCCTCCTTCGGGGCAGCGCTTTTCTTCGCCCTGCACGAGCTGCTCTCCGCGCTGCTCGCGGCTCCCCCGCCGGTCTGGGCGGATCTCGTGCTGGGAGGACTGACCGTAGGCCTGATCCGGGAGGGACGGCGGCGCTCCTCCTGGGCCCTTTCGAACCTGATGGGTCTCCTGGCCTGCAGCGGGGCCGTCATCTACCTGGGATCTCTGCTTCCCCCGCCGGCCGCTGCGGCCCTGCTTCTGATCATGATCCTCTACGACGTGCTGGCCGTGCACGTCCTGGGGCATATGCAGCAGCTGGCCCGCTGGGCCTTCGAGGAGCGCCTTCCCATGCTGTTCATCATCCCGCTGGAGATCCCCCGCGCGAAGACCCAAGGGCCCATCCTGGCCATGGGGTTCGGGGATGCCGTCCTGCCCGCCGTGCTGACGCTCTCCGCCTTGCGGGAACATCCTGCCCCGTGGCCGGCGATCGGAACGCTGATCGGCATCCTGGCGGGGCAGCTGCTCCTGACCGCCCGGCTGAGCGCCCGGCGACAGGTCCAGGCCGGGCTGCCGTTCCTGGCCGGAGGAGCGCTCCTGGGCTACAGCTTGGGATATCTTCTGAGCGCCGGCGGATTCGGGTAAGCTCCCGCGAGATGGTTGCCGAATCGCCCCGGATGTGGTAGGATACCCTCCGGCTTTGCGCCTTTCCGCTCCCGCCCCGAGCGGGGGCAAACCCGTGGAAAGGAGGTCATTTCCGTGCTGATCCAGCCTGCGCCGCGCATTCGACCTTATGAGCTGATGGTGGTCCTGGATCCGGATCTCAGCCCGGAGCAGCTGGACCAGACCATCGAGCGCATCAAAGGGGTGATCACCTCGAACGGTGGGCAGATCCAGGAGGTCATCCCCTGGGGTCGCCGCCGTTTCTGTTACCCCATTCGCAAGAAGATGGAAGGGCATTATGTCCTCATGCGGGCGGAGATGCCCGCGCCGGCGACCGCCTCCCTGGAGCGCACGCTGCGCATCACCGAAGAGGTGCTCCGCCACCTCCTGGTCCGTCTGGATGAGGATTGAATGGGGGCGAGGCCGTCTCGTGGATCCGGAGAGAAGAGAAGGGAAGGGCTCCATGCGTGGGCTGAACAAGGTGATGATCATCGGCCAGGTTGGGCGGGATCCGGAGATGCGGTTCACCCCTAACGGGCGCCCTGTGACGACGTTCCCGGTGGCCACCACCCGCACCTGGATCGCCAGCAACGGCGATCGGCGGGAGGAGACGGAATGGTTCAACGTCGTGGCCTGGGGTGGACTGGCGGAGGTCTGCAAGCAGCGCCTGCGCAAAGGCATGTATGTCTATGTGGAAGGGCGCCTGCAGACCCGGGGATGGGAGGACGCGGAGGGCCGCCGGCACTATCGGACGGAGCTGGTGGCCAATGAGATGATCGTGCTGGGGGAAGGTCAAGCCGGCTCGCCATCCTTCGCAGAGGAGGCGGGCGAGGAGGAGAACGCGGAGGAGTTCCCCTTTTAAGCGGGGGATGGATTCGCCAGATCTTTATGCTGGCCGCGAAGAAGATCGCCGGGCATGACCGCGCCCGGGGATGCCCAGATCGCATGGAAGGAGGTTCGCCTTGACGGAAGATCGGAAGGAGATCGAAACACCACGCGCGGAGGCGGTGGAAGCGGCGGTGGAGAGCGCCGCCCCGGCTCCGGCGCCCGCGGCCCCGGCGAAGGCCGCGCCGACGCGCCGCTACGCGCAGCCACCCCGGCTGTGCTATTTCTGTGTCGAGCGGGTGGCCATCGATTACAAGAACGTCGATCTGCTGCGCCGGTTCGTGAACGATCGCGCGCGCATCAAGCCGCGCCGACAGACCGGCACCTGCGCCAAGCATCAGCGACGCCTCTCCGTGGCCATCAAGCGGGCGCGCCATCTGGGGCTCCTGCCCTTCACCGCCGAGCACGTCCGCAAGTATGGCTGGGGCGGTCCCTGAACGCCTGCGGAAGCCCGGGGCCCCATGGGCCCTCCGGCATCTCCGGCATGCTCCCCCGGCCGCGCGACCGAGCGCCGGGCCGGGGGAGTTTATGGGTGCATCCTCCGAGCGCTCCTGAGGCGAGGGTATGGCCCGGAAACCGAGCAGCATCAACCGCAAGGCCCTCTCCCGGGCGGAACAGGAAGCTCGCCTGCAGCGGATTCTTCTGCTCGCCGCCGGCGGGGTCGTCCTGCTCGCCCTGCTGATCATCGTAGGGGGATGGGTTTATGAGCAGGCCATCTGGCCGGAACAGCCGGTGGCGACTGTGGACGGCCAGCCCATCTCAACCCGGGAGTTCCAGAAGCGATTCCGGTTCGCGCGGGCCGCGTTGCAACAGCAGGCCGCTTTCCTTCAGCAGGAGATCGCGGCGCTGGACCCCAACGATCCCACCCAGGGCACCATCGCGGCCATCTACCGGCAGCAGCTGAACCAGATCAACCTGCAGCTCGAGGACCCCGTGGTCCTGGGCCGGGCGGTCCTCCAGCAGATGATCGACGAGCGGCTGATCCGCCAGGAGGCCGAACGGCGGGGGATCCGGGTTTCGCCGGAGGCGGTGGACCGGGAGATCGAGCGGCGCTTCGGGTTTTTCCGGGAAACGCCCACGCCGGCGGCCTCCCCGACACCCCCGGCCACCCCTCCCGTTGGGACCGTCCTCACCGGCACCCCTACGGCGACCCCATTTCCCACGCCCACGCCGATGTCGGAAGCCAGCTTCCGGGCCCTTTACGCGGCGCGGCTCAAGCAATGGGGGGAGCTGGGGATCACGGAGGCGGACTACCGGGCCATGGTGGAGGCCGATTTGCTGGAGCAGCAGCTCCGGGAGGCCTTCGCCCGGGAGGTGCCGACCCACGAGGAGCAGGTGAACGTCCGTCTGATCACCGCGGAGACCCCGGAGCTGGCCGGCGAGCTGCGCCGTCGGATTGAGCGCGAGGGGTTCGATCCGGTATTTGAGGAGGTGAAGGCGGGCAAGGTGGTGAGCGCCACCGCCCTGGATGCGGGCTGGACCCCGGTGGGCGGGCTGGGGCCGCTATATGGGGCGGAGCTGGAGAAGATCGTCTTCGCCACGCCGGTTCTTTCGACGACCCCGGTGATCACCTCGCCCTTGGGTTTTCACATCGCCTTCGTGGCCGGCCGCGAGGATCGGGAGCTGGCGCCCGGCTATCTGCAGGCCCGCCAGCAACAGGCCTTCGAGGACTGGCTCCAGCGCCAGCGCAACGATCCGACCCGCGTTCGCTATTTCGACTGGCAGAACCGCATCCCCCGCCAGAGCCTCAGGGGGACGGACTCCCGGCGGTAGAAGCGGGCCTCTCCGGCAAGAAGGTGCGGATTGAAATCCCCTCCTTCGGCCGCATCATCGATCGCCACGCCCTCCGCGATATGCCGGGCGGTCACGGTGGTTTCCAGGAAACGAATGGAGAAGGCCGGAGAGCAAAACGCCCCGGGTCCCCAAGGCCCGGGGCGTTGCGTGGAGCAGAGGCGGCGGTGGGAATCGAACCCACGTCTGGGGTTTTGCAGACCCCCGCCTGGGCCACTCGGCTACGCCGCCACAGAGCGGGCGACGGGACTCGAACCCGCGACCTCCTCCATGGCAAGGAGGCGCTCCACCAGCTGAGCTACGCCCGCCTGTAGTGCCGAGAGGCGGAGTCGAACCGCCGACCCCCCGGTTTTCAGCCGGGTGCTCTACCAACTGAGCTATCTCGGCCCTTTCCACAAAGAATATGTAACACGGGTGGGGAGGTTTGTCAAGGTTCCCCGCCCGATGCCCTGAGGAGAAGGGGCGGCCGGACCCCTGGACGGGGATCAGGCCGCGCTTACCTCCTCCCGGACGAAGCATTCGAGGATGTCGCCCACGGCGAAGTCGTGGAATCCCTCCAGCCCGACGCCGCACTCATACCCGGCCCGCACCTCGGTCACATCGTCCTTATAGCGCTTAAGGGAAGCGATGCGGCCCTCATGGATCTTCTGGCCCCCTCGCAGGACCCGCACCAGGGCGTTGCGGCGGATCTCCCCGTCCCGGACGTAGCAGCCGGCGACCTGGCCGCCCTTCACCTTGAAGACCTGGCGGACCTCTGCGTGGCCGAGGATCCGCTCCTGGATGGTGGGAGCCAGCATCCCCTTCAGGGCCTTCTCCAGATCCTCCTCGATGTGATAGATCACGGAATACACCCGGATGTCCACCCCTTCGCTCTCAGCCAGTCGTTTCGCGGCCGCGTCCACCGGGACATTGAACCCGATGATGATGGCGTCCGAGGCCGCGGCCAGGGTCACATCCGAAACGCTGATCTCACCGGCGTCGGCGTGGAGGATGTTCAGCTGAAGCTGATCTTTAGCGTGCCGCTCCACCAGCCGCTGTAGAAGGCCCACGATGGGCTCGATGGAGCCCTGAACGTCCGTCTTGATGATCACATTGAACTCCCGGACCTTCCCGGCCTGCATCCGGCGGTAAAGGTCCTCCAGGCTCATCCGCCGGACCTGGCGCTGGCGCTGGCGCTCCGCCGCCCGGCGCTCGGCGAGCTCCCGGGCCTGGCGCTCGCTCTCCACCACCTCGAACAGATCTCCCGCCTCTGGCACGTCCGAGAGCCCCAGCACCTCCACCGGGGTGGAGGGCGGCGCCTTCTTCAGCGGGCGGCCGCGGTCATCGAACATCGCGCGGACGCGACCGTAGGTCGCGCCGGCCACGATGATGTCGCCCTGCTTCAGGGTGCCGTTCTGGACCAGGAGGGTGGCCACCGGCCCCCGCCGGTCGACCCGGGCGTCGATCACCGTGCCCACCGCCGGGCGGTCCGGGTTCGCTTTGATCTCCCGGGTCTCGGCCACCAGCAGGATCGCCTCCAGCAGGTCCTCGATGCCGATGCGCTGCTTGGCCGAGACCTTCACCACGATGGTGTCGCCGCCATACTCCTGAGGGACCAAGCCGAGCTCGGCGAGCTGGCTCATGACCCGTTCGACGTTGGCCGTGGGCTTGTCGATCTTGTTGAGGGCCACGATGATCGGCAGGCGGGCGGCCCGGGCGTGGGCCAGGGCCTCCCGGGTCTGGGGCATCACCCCATCGTCGGCAGCCACCACCAGCACCGCGATGTCCGTGACCTGGGCGCCCCGGGCCCGCATCTGGGTGAAGGCCTCGTGGCCCGGCGTGTCCAGGAAAGTGATCTTGCGCCCGTTGTATTCCACCTGATAGGCGCCAATGCGCTGGGTGATCTGCCCCACCTCCTGGGCCGCTACGTTGGTGCGCCGGATGGCATCCAGCAGGGCGGTCTTCCCGTGATCCACATGCCCGAGGACCACCACCACCGGCGGCCGCGGCTTGAGCTTGGAGGGATCCTCCCCGGCGTAGAGGCGTTGCCATAGCAGCGAAGGGCCTTCCTCCTCCACCGCCTCGGGAGGGCGCTGCTCCCGGGGCTCAAAGCCGAACTCGTGGGCCACCAGGGCAGCGGTCTCGTAATCGATGCGCTGATTGATGCTGGCCATGATGCCGTTGTGCATCAGGACCTTGATGACATCGATGGGGCTGACCGACATCAAGGCGGCCAGCTCGCGCACCGTGATGGTCGCCGGGATCTCGATCTCCTTCCGACCGTTCTGCCGCATCCCCTCCTCCTTTCATAAGCCCTGAATCGCGCCCGGCCCCTTCGAGGGCCGGGCCATGCGGTGATCTCCGTCATCCAGCCGGTCCGCTCCTCACGGAACACCGGCACGAAAACCGGCACGGTGGCCCAGGCCGACCGTGCCGGCGGATCCGGGAGGCCTCACAAGCCGGGGAGCGCCCGGCTCGCGCGATGCCCCGCTCCGGGTCACATCAATCCTCTTCCTCCGGCAGGGTCGAGGCGTAGGCCACCAGGGCCATCCGATCCTCCTCCGGCATCGCCTCGATCCGCAGGGCATGCTCCAGGCGCCCGTCCTTCAGAGCGCGCTCCCAGCAGGAACGACGGGGGTGCAGATACGCCCCCCGACCGGATTTCTTGCCGGTGGGATCGATCTGCACGCGGCCCTCCGGCGTGCGGACGATGCGGATCATCTCCCGCTTCGCCTGCACCTGCCGGCAGCCCACGCATGTGCGCTGTGGGATGTGTTTCCGGACCATCGCGCTCCGCTCCGGATCGCGCCGATCTCCATCCGCTCATGATGTGAAGATCCGATCCACCCCGATCTCAAACCCCTCCAGCAGCCGGGAGCGAGCCCGCTGGCCTGACCCCCACTTCCCAACGAGCTCATACGCGCCGCTTTCCAGCCCGTAGATCTCCACGGTTCGGGCCTCCGGGTCCACGATCCAGTATTCCCGCACCCCCGCCCGGGCATACTCCACAAACTTCTCCACCCGATCCGTCCGACGGGTGGCCGGGGAGGTCACCTCCACTACGAGATCGGGAACCCCGCAGGCCTGCTCTCCGATGCGATCCATGTGCTCGCGAGCGATGAAAAAGACGTCCGGCTCCCGGATCTTGCCCGCCCACAATCGGACGGGGAGGGGAGCGAAGCGCACTACACCCAACCGGCGTTCCTGCACAAAGGCATGGAGGGCCAGGAAGATGTTCTGCAACGCCGTCTGATGGCTGTATGTCGGGTGCGGCGGCACCACCAGCCTCCCCTCCGAGAGCTCCACGATCCGATTGCGCTCCGGGAGCATGAAGTATTCCTCCTCCGTCCACTGTCCCGGAGGAGGATAAAGCTCCGCCACCTCAATCGTCCGCGCCCGCTTCCCCAGGCCTTTCATTCCGGCGCCTTCCCGGCCTTCTCGCGCTCACACCCCCGAAAGGATCCGCGTCAAGCACGCCGCCGCAGGCGGCAAGAGATCCGGCTCCCGCACCACGTCTAAGAGCCCCCGAAGAGGAGGATGAGCTCCTTCTGCGGACCCACCACCACAACCCGCATGGGCCTTACTCCTCCAGCCAGTCCCGCACCCGGCCGCCGCGCATGCGTCGCAACCAGGTCTCATCCTCGAAGTCCACCTCGTAGCGGACCCGCCGGCGCTCCTTCGCCTTCCCCGCCTTCTTCCGCCGGCGGCGTTCCTCTTCCTCTTTCTCCTCATCTTCGTCCGCATCCTCTCCCAGCACCGCTTCGGCTTCAACCTCCACTTCCACCCCACCCGGTTCGGGTTCGGGGACCCCGAAGGGCTCCGGGAGCGCCTCCGGGACGGAGAGCGCTTCGGCAGGCTCCGGGGTCGCCTCCCGGGCGTCCGGAGCGGGCTCCGGGAGGACGACCGGCTCCGGCTCTGAAGCGGAGGCCGCCTGCACCGCGACCGGTTCCGGCTCCGGGGACGGGGCGGCCTCTGCGACCGCCTCCGGGAGCTCCTCGGCGGCCGCGGGAGCGGGCTCCAGGGCCTCTGCCGCCGGCGGGGCCTCGACCCGGGCCTCCTTCTGGGCCTTGCGGCGAGCCCGTTCGGCCTCCCGCCGGGCCATATAGGCCTGGTAGGCGGCCTCCAGGAAGGTCCGGGCATCCCGGAGCTCCTCGGCCGTCCAGGTGAGGTTGGGCTGCGCTTTATGGCGGGCCAGCGCCTCCTGCATCGCCGGGATCAGGCGGGCCGCCTCGCCCATGCGCTCCCGCAGCTCGGGGTCTTCCACCCGCGGCAGCCACTGCTCCAGGGCCTCGGTGAGGCTATGGATGTCGATCCGCCAGCCGGTGAGGCGGGCCGCCAGACGGGCGTTCAAGCCCTCCCGTCCGATGGCCAGGGAGAGCTGATCGTCCGGCACCACCACCTGGGCCGTCCGCTCCGATCGTTTCTCCTCAAAAAGGTGCACCGTCAACACCCGAGCCGG
This sequence comes from Thermoflexus hugenholtzii, assembly GCF_018771565.1. NCBI lineage: Bacteria > Bacillati > Chloroflexota > Thermoflexia > Thermoflexales > Thermoflexaceae > Thermoflexus > Thermoflexus hugenholtzii. The sequence continues at coordinate 2,544,166 of NZ_CP076326.1, forward strand.
GCTCAGGGCCTTGGCGATGAAGACCGTCGGGTCGGGATGCCACTCAATGACATCGATCTTCTCGCCGCCCAGCTCGTGGACCAGGCTCTGGATCCGCATGCCGCGCTGGCCGATGCATGCGCCCACGGGGTCGATGTTGGGCTGCGTGGCGGCCACTGCCACCTTGGTGCGCTGGCCGGGCTCCCGGGCGATGGCCTTGATCTCCACCAGACCGTTGTAGATCTCCGGCACCTCCGTCTCCAGCAGCCGCCGGATCATGTTCTTGTGGGTCCGGGAGAGGATGATCTGCGGCCCCCGCGGCGTCTGGCGCACCTCAGCCAGGTAGGCCCGAATGCGCTGATGAGGCTGGAGCCGCTCCCCGGGCACCATCTGGTTACGGGGCAGGATGGCCTCCGCCCGGCCCTGGGCGAGCAACACCGTGGCCCCCTGCGGGGTGACCGCCTGGACCACCCCGTGGACGATCTCCCCTTCCTGCTCGGAGAAATAGCGGTAGAGGTGCTCGCGCTCCGCCTCGCGGATGCGTTGCAGGATGATCTGGCGGACGTTCTGGGCGGCGATCCGCTGGGCGAAGTTCGCCGGCGTGACGTCCACCCGCAGGGTCTCCCCCACCCGGACGTCCGGACGGATCCGTCGCGCCTCCTCCAGAGAGATCTCCACGCGCGGATCCCGGACCTCCTCGACCACGGTTTTCTGGGTGAAGATCCGAACCTGGCCGTTCTCCAGGTCGATCTCCACCTCGACGGCCTGGGTGCTCGCCGTTTCCGTCATGCGGCGGAACACCGTGGCCAGCGCGCCCTTGAGCACCTCCACCACCACCTCGCGGGGGAGGTTCCGCTCCGTTGCGATCTGGTTGACGGCAAGCAGCAGCTCGCTCTTGGCCATCCTCTCGTTCTCCCTGACCACCCGGCTGGGAACAGGCTTGGACCCACCCGCCTTATCAACAACACAGGGGCGCATCCCGCGCCCCTGGTTGCATTGGCTTCGTTTGATCAGACTGCAATTCCATTTTAACACGGAATGGGGAAGCGTCAAGCCCGTCCCGCTTATCCGCGACGGAACCAGTCCGGGGGTGGCTCCCAGTTCTCCGGGATGAGGAGGGGTCGAAGCCGGCCGCTGGCCTCCGGGGGACCGATGATCCCCAGCTCCTCCAGGCGGTCGATGAGGCGGGCCGCTTTGGGGTAGCCGATGCGCAGCTTCCGCTGGAGCAACGAAGTGGAAGCCCCGCGATGGCGCTTGATGACCTCCAGGGCCTCCCGCAGCAGGGCCTCCTCGTCCATCTCCTCGCCCTCGATGCGGCTGACGGCGCGCCCGCTGCCCACCTCCAACGGGGTGACCATCCCCTCCCAGGGGGCGGGCTCCGGCCGCTCATCGGCGTAGCGCTCCTGCCAGAAGCGCACCACCCGCTCCACCTCGGCGTCGGAGACGTAGGCTCCCTGCACCCGCACCGGCTTCCCCTGGTCGGGCGGCAGGAAGAGCATATCGCCCCGCCCCAGCAACGTCTCCGCCCCCGGCATGTCCAGGATCACCCGCGAGTCCACCGACGAAGCCACCGCAAACGCAATCCGCGCCGGAAAGTTCGCCTTGATCAGCCCCGTCACCACGTCCACGCTCGGCCGCTGCGTGGCGATCACCAGATGAATCCCCGTCGCCCGCGCCATCTGCGCCAGCCGCGTGATGGTCCGCTCCACATCCACCGGCGCCGCCATCATGAGATCGGCCAGCTCATCGATGAACAGCACGATATACGGGAGCCGGGGCTCCCCGGCCGCCTCCGCCCGGGCGTTGAAGTCGCTCAGGTTACGGGCGCCGACCGCCGCGAACTGCCGGTAGCGCTCCTCCATCTGTCGGGTCAGCCAGCGCAGCACCCCCACGATGCGCTCGATCTCGAACTCCACCTTCCCGTAAAGGTGCGGCAACCCGTTCCACCGCACCAGCTCCACCATCTTGGGATCGATGAGGACCAGCCGCAGCTCCTCCGGGGTGTTGTTGTAAACCAGGCAGGTGATCAGCGCGTTGATGCACACCGACTTGCCCGAGCCGGTGGTCCCGGCGATCAGCAGATGCGGCATCGCCGCCAGGTCGGCCACCACCGGCCGTCCGGCCACATCCCGCCCCAGGGCGATGGCCAGCGGGGAGCCCACCTTCCGGAACTCCGGGGAGGCGAGCAGCCCCCGCAGGCGCACCACGTGGATCTGCTGGTTCGGGACCTCGATGCCGATCAGGCCGCGGCCGGGGACCGGCGCTTCGATGCGCAGGGAGGGCGCGGCCAGGGCGAGGGCGAGGTCGTTGGCCAGGGCGGCGATCTGGGCCACCCGAACCTTCTGGCGGCGCACCTCGCCTTCCGGCCCCGGCCGTTCGATGTAGCCCGGCAGCAATCCAAACTGGGTGACCGCGGGGCCCTGGGTGGCCTCCACCACCCGGGCCTCCAGCCCGAACTGGCGAAGGGTCTCCTCGATGATGGCCGCTTTCTGCCGGATCTCCTCCGGGGAGACCGCCGCCGGCTCCTCTTCCTCCAGCAGGTCCAGCGGCGGCAGCCGCCGATCCCGCTTGACCCGGGCGGGGCGGGAGGGCGAGGCGGTGACGATCTTCAGGTCCGCCGGGGCCGGCCGGGAAGGCTTGGGCGCAGGGGGCTTCGCAGGCACCGGGGCCGGCTGAGGCGCCGGCGCGGCCGGCGCAGGGGCTTCCACCGGAGGCGGGGAAGGCAGTCCGGAGCGGGCCAGCGCGAGCCAGCCGCTCACCCCGGTCAGCCCGATCAGAAGGACCGTCCCCATCCCCGGTCCCAGCGGCGTGGAGACCGCCGTCCACACCAGCCAGCCCAGGGTTCCCCCACCCTCGCCTCGCTCGATGATCTCCCAGGGCGCCCCGCCGTCCAGCAAGGCCAGACCGTGGGCCAGGCCGAACAGCCCCAGGGAGGCGACCTCCAGGGCCAGGAGGCGCCAGCCGTTCGGGAGCGGAGCCCGCCCCATCGTCCGCAAGAGGATCCAGCCCCCCATTCCGACCCAGCTCAGGGCCACGGGGAGGCTGCCCCAACCGAAGAGGCGCCGCAGCAACCCGGCCCACAGATCGCTCCACCGGCCCGGGCTGAGCCCCAGCAAGGTCAGCCCCGAGAACAGCCCCAGGCCGATCAGCAGCCAGGCGACGATCTGCCGCTCCCGCCGCCCGAAGGACGGCGTGCCATACCAGCGGGGCGGGCCCAGACGGCGAACCCACTCCGGCAGCGTGGGCGAGGAGGAGTGTCCGTTCCGGCCCGCGCGGGGCAGGCGATCGCGAGCCGGTCGGGCGTGGATCGTCCGCGTGCGCCGTTTCATCCTGACCGAGATCCTTCCGGATCCATCAAACGTCGGCCTCCAGGCCGCGTCGGCTCAGCGCGATCCGCCGGGCCGCCGGGTCGATGCTCAGGATCCGAACCCGCACCCGCTGGCCCTCCCGCACCGCCTCCCGGGGATGATCCACCGTCGCCCCCAGCTCCGAAATATGCAGAAGCCCCTCCACGCCTTCTTCCAGACGGACGAAGGCCCCGAAATGCGTGACGGTGGTGACCACCCCCTCCACCACCTGGCCCACCCGATAACGTTGCGGGAGGGTCTCCCAGGGATCCGGCTGCAGGCGCTTGAGGGAGAGCTGGACCCGGCGCTCCTGAGGGTTGACCTCCAGGACCAGCACCTCGAGCTCCTGGCCTGCGCGGACCACCTCCCCGGGGTCGTTGACCCGACCCCAGGACATCTCCGAGAGATGCAACAGCCCCTCGAACCCGCCCAGATCCACAAAGGCCCCAAAGGAGGTCACCTTGGTTACCACCCCGCGGCGGACCTGGCCGGGCCGCAGCTCGGCGAAGAGGGCCTCGACGCGGCGGGGATCCTGATGGGCCAGCCGTTCCGAGAGGACGAAGCGGCCGCCCACCTCATCGACCTCGATGGCCCGAACCTGCAGGGTCTGGCCGATATACCGGGCGAGGGCGGAGGCGCGGGAGGGCCCGTCCAGGGCGTTGGGGAAGTGCAGGAGATGAGAGGCTGGGACGAACCCTCTGGGCAACCCTTCGGCCTGGACGATCAGCCCGCCGCGGTTGTAGCCCACCACGGTGACGGTAAGGGGCTGGCCCGACTCCAGACAGGCCCGGGCAGCCCGCCAGTCCGGCTCCCCGGCTCCCAGATCCCAGGGCCCCGGCATCGGGATCGGGCGTCCCTGCCCCATCCCCAGGCCCTCCCAGATCTCTTCCGGCTCGGCCTCCGGGGCCGGCCATCGCGCGAACTCCCCCTGCTCCATCAGAGCGGTCCAGTATTCCTCCGAGGGCGGCACGTAACCCGGCTCGGTGACGCGCATTCGACGCTCCTCCTTCCCCAAGCCTGCGCTTCCTTACATCAGCCCATTATAGCGCGGAGCGGGGAGGTCTATCCGAGGGCCAGCAGGAGCAGGGGAACACCGAGGAAGGCGGCCAGGAAGAACCCGAGGAGCAGCGGATGCCTCAGCCCGCCCTCGAAGACGGCTGCGAGCAAGCGGCAATAAGATGCGTAGCCCAGGGCGAGGATCCCCAGGGAGATCCAGCCGACGCTCAGGATCTCCGTCAGCACCACACCCGCCGCGGCCGGGTTCCCCAGCATCAGGGCTGCGAAGAGGGTGTCTACGAAGGTGCTGATGTTGGCTCCCATCACGTAGGGGATCAGCCGCTCCCGACGGATCCATCCGCGGGCGACAGAGGGGACCAGCAGCCCGATGGAGACGGACACGGACATGGTGAGAGCGGTGACAGCCAGGCCGACGCGGAACATCGGCCACGGCGAATCGTCCGGGGGATCGTCGCCGGGGGATCGCAAAACGGGCAGCGGTATCGCGCGATCCAGCGCCTGCAACGCCAGGCCGATCAGGAAGAAACCCAGGAGGAACAGGCTGCCCCCCACCACCTCCTCCGGAACGGGACGGCCGGCCAGGCGCCCCAGCCCGCCTTGCAGGGCCTGCTCCACCGCCGCCGCCAGCGCGCGGACAGGGCTCAAGGGCGACGGAAGATCCATCGGCAGCCGGACGGGAACCCAGCGGATCGGCGTGTAGGCGAGCAGGAGAAGCCCCAGGGCGGTGGCAGGGAAATAGGTGGTCGCAGTCACCCAGAACGTCACGAAGCCGGCCGTCATGCTGTTCCGCCGATGACCTCCTCGCAGGGCATAGCTCCAGCCGATGAGGAAGAGGACGAAGGAAGCACCCAGTCGGGATCCGGTGAGCATGGTGAGGGCGGCGGCTGGGGAGAGCAGATGAGCATCCTGCATGCTGACGGCCGCCGCCGCCACCGGCGACCCGCTGAGGGCCAGGCAGGCCATCAGCCATCCCAGCCCCAGGCTGCGTCCGGGCGAAAGCGGCCTGCCGGAGCTGAGCAGCGGAGGCGCCAGCCGGGAGGCTCCGTCCCGCATCATCACCAGGGCGAGCAGGAAGAAGAAGAGCCCCCCCGCTCCCCAGATCCCCCGCCGGATCCCGAGCCTGCGGAATCCCTCCCACCGCCTCACGCCGCCCATCCCATCGGCCGGATCTTGAAGGGGAGGGCTCCCCTCACGAGCCCTCGCCCGGATCCGAAGGAGGTTCCAGTCCCTCCAGGCCTCGCCAGCGGCTGCCCTCCTCCGGCGGGCCGATCCATCCGCGAGCTTCCATCAGGTCGATCAGGCGGGCTGCCCGGTTGTAGCCGATGCGCAGCTTGCGCTGGAGCAGCGAGATCGAGGCCCGCCGGTGAAGCCGCACGATCTCGATGGCCCGCTGCAACAGGACCTCATCGCTTTCGTGATCCCCTTCCTCATCCGGCTCGCGCACCGGGGGTTCGGGGACGGGCTCCGGGGCCGGTCGGGGGACGCGCACCGGGGACGCCCGACGCTCCGGGACCGGTCGGGCGAGGCCCCGGATGCCCTTCCAGTAAGTCACGACGCGTCGGATCTCCTCGTCGGAGACGAAGCATCCCTGGGCGCGGATGGGCTGGCCCTGGTCGGGCGGCAGGAAGAGCATATCGCCCCGCCCCAGCAACGTCTCCGCCCCCGGCATGTCCAGGATCACCCGCGAGTCCACCGACGAAGCCACCGCAAACGCAATCCGCGCCGGAAAGTTCGCCTTGATCAGCCCCGTCACCACGTCCACGCTCGGCCGCTGCGTGGCGATCACCAGATGAATCCCCGTCGCCCGCGCCATCTGCGCCAGCCGCGTGATCCGCCGCTCGGTCTCCTCCGGCGCGGTGATCATGAGATCGGCCAGCTCGTCCACCACGATGACCAGGTAGGGGATGCGGGGCTCGCCCCGCTCCGCCATCCGCCGGTTGTAGTCGGCGATGTGCCGGACGCCGACGGCGGCGAACTGGCGGTAGCGCCGCTCCATCTCCCGCATGGCCTCCTGGAGCACCCGGGGGACCTCCTCGATCTCCACCACCACCGGCGTCCACAGATGGGGGATGCCGTTATAGGGCGTCAGCTCCACGCGCTTCGGGTCGATGAGGATCAGCCGCAGGTCCTCGGGCGTGCAGGTGCACAGCAACGAAACCAGGATGGCGTTCAGGGCCACCGACTTCCCCGAGCCCGTCGCCCCGGCGATCAGCAGATGGGGCATCGCCGTGAGGTCGGCGACCAGAGGCTCCCCGGACACCGTCTGTCCCAGAGGGAGGCGCAGGGGAGAGGACAGCGCGCGATACGCCTCGCTCTCCATCACGTCCCGCAGGCGGACGAGGGCGGGGCGCTCGTTGGGGATCTCGATGCCCACCAGGCCCCGCCCGGGGATGGGCGCCAGCACGCGGACCGTGCGCGCGGACAGGGCCAGGGCGAGATCGTCGGCCAGGGCGGCGATCTGGGCCACTTTCACGCGGGTGGCCCGCCCGCCCCGGGAGATCTGGCCCGGCTCCAGGCCGAACAGGGTCACCGTCGGCCCACGCTGGACCTCCACCACCCGGGCCTCCACCCCCAGGCTGCGCAACGTCTCCTCGATGATCCGCGCCTTCTCCCGGAGCTCCCCTTCATCGATCTCCACCTCCTCCCCGGGATCCAGGATCTCCTCCAGCCGGGGGAGGGTCCACTTCGGCCCCACCGGGGCGATGGGCAGCGGCGCCTCGAGGCGCTCCTCCTCCGGCTCCTCCCGGGCTTCAGGCCCCACCGGGGGAAGGGCCTCCGGCGCGCCCTCCCCCAGGATCCGCGGCGGGGGGTTCGGCGGGGCGGGAGGTGAAGCCGGCGGGGGAGGCGCAGGGGTCGGGCGGTGGATCCGAACCGCGCGCGCCGATGGCCGGATCGCCCGGAGGGAGCGAACTCCCCGGATCACCCACTCCAGCGGGCGCTCCGGCGGGAGACGGAAGGTCAGCATCAGGCCCGCCCAGAGCATGCCGAAGCCGACCAGCCAGGTCCCGGCGGGACCCAGGTTCTCTTGCAGGAGGCGGGCGAGGGTGGCTCCGGCCGCGCCCCCCGCCCCGCCGAGGAGATGAAACGTCAGCAGAAGCCATCCGTAGAGAATGAGCAAGCCCGGGACCAGGGAGCGATGGGGACGAGGAGCCTGTTCGAAGCGCCGGATCAGGAGCCACGCCCCGCTGGCCGTCATCCCGAGGGGGAGGACGAAGACCCCTCCGCCGAGGAGAGCGGTCAACGCGTCCACCACCGGCTTCGGACCCAGGCTCAGCAGGCCGAGGCCCAGGAGGATCCCCCCCAGGAAAAGGATCAGGCCCAGCAGGTCCAGCTGCTGATCCAGGGTGAGAGAGAACGGCCATGCGGGCCGGAACGGACGGGCGGACGCCGGCTTGCGGGCGCCACCGGCCTTCTCCCGGGTCTTCCCGCCAGCCTTCGCGCGTCGTCGTTCGGGGGCGGTCTGCTTTCGAAGACGGGCCAAAACACCTTCCTCCCGCTCAGATCCAGGATCGGAATGCGGGTCTCACCCCTGGGGAGGGAATCCGCAACTCGCGGAACCGGCCGCTGGGGATCCGGGGCGCTCACTTCCAGATCCCCGGGATGGGCGTCCCACAGCGATAGCAGGTCCCCCGCCCGCTGAGGTGATCCACCAGGATCCGGAAGCCGTGGCGGGCGATGAGCAGGGCGTCACAGTTCGGGCAATACGTGTTCTCGAAAGGCCCCACCCGGCCCGGCAGGTTGCCCGCGTAGACGTAGCGCAGGCCAGCGGCCTTCCCGATCTCCGCCGCCCGGATCAACGTCTTCGCCGGCGTCCAGTCCCGGTCGGTCATCTTGTAATCCGGATGGAAGGCCGTCACATGCCATGGGATGTCCGGCGAGATGGAGGCCAGGAACTCCGCCGCGTCCCGCAGCTCCTCGTCGGAGTCGTTGAAGCCCGGCACCACCAGGGTGACCACCTCCAGCCACAGGCCGCTCTCATAGACCATGCGGATGCCTTCCAGGACGTTCTTCAAGGGCATCCCCAGGGCCCGGTAGTTTTTGTCGCGCATGCTCTTCAGGTCGATCTTGTAGCCGACCAGGTAAGGGCGGAGATACTCCAGCACCTCCCGGGTGAGGTTGCCGTTGGAGACATAGACGCACCGCAGGCCCTGGGCGACCGCCTCCTTGAAGATGGCCACCGCCCACTCCGAGGTGATCAGCGGCTCGTTATACGAGCTCCCCACCAGCTGCGCGCCATACCGCTTCGCCAGGGCCACCAGCTGCTGGGGCGTGACCTCCTCCGGCATCACCCCCGCGGCCGGATCGCGAAGGGCCTGGGATGAAAGCCAATTTTGACAATAACTACAATGCAGATCGCAGCCTAACATCCCGAAAGTCAGCGTGTAAGAGCCGGGGAGGACATGAAAGAACGGCTTCTTCTCCGTGGGATCCACCTGGAGGGCGGCCACATATCCCCAGGGGACGTAGAGGGTGCCGTCCCGGTTGAAGCGGACCTGGCAGATCCCCCGCCGGCCGGGACGGATCAAACAACGGTGGCCACAGGCGTAACAGCGCACCGAGCCGTCCGGGAGCCGCTCATAGAGCTCTCCGGGCCGGGTCAACGCATCCAGCACCTCCGCCAGCGTCCGAACCTCCGCCATCGCCCACCCCTTTCTCCGAGCGCCCCTTCCCTCGGGAGGAAAGGCTTCCAGGCCTGAGGGAAAGCATGAGAGAGACGCCCGCGCTCTCCCTTCATTTTAAACCCAAGCAGGACAACTGCGAGCAGTTGTCCTACAAGGCGGCGAGGCCCGGAAAGCGGGCGTTCACCACTGCATCCAGGGGTGAGCGGCCCCGTCCGGGGCGATGAGATAAATGGTCAGCGGCCCGGTCCGGGCGCCGCCCATCCCGGGGGAGCCCGGCGGCATGCCGGGGAGGGCGATCCCGAGGGCCGAGGGGCGTTCCGCCCACAGGCGGGCGATGGCCTCCACCGGCACATGGCCTTCCACGACATAAGGGCCGATCCGGGCCGTGTGGCAGCTCCACATCGCCTCCGGGATCCCCCACTGCCGCTTCAGGGGCGCCAGATCATCCCGGTCCACCACGTGGACCAGGAGGCCATGGCCACGGAGATACCGGACGTATTCCGCACAGCAGCCACAGGTGGGGGTCTTGTAGACGGTGATCACCTCCCCACCCAGCCCGCCCGGCGGGCGCGCCGGGGCGGAGGCGCCGCATCCGGTGAGGAGCAGGATCCCGAGGATCCCGATCGTCCGGCCGCGTCCGCCGATCCCCCGAATGGACATGGTGCACCTCCGCAAGAGGTTCGCCATCCGCCGCCCCTCAGCTCCGAAATCCCCGCAAGCGCAGGGAGTTGGTCACCACGAAGATGAAGGAGAACGCCATGGCCCCTGCGGCCATCATCGGATGGAGCAAACCGAGGGCCGCCACCGGGATCAGGATCACGTTGTAGAAGAAAGCCCAGAACAGGTTCTGGCGGATAGTGCGCATGGTGGCCCGGGAGAGACGGACGGCCTGGGGCAGCAGGCGCAGGTCCCCTCGCATCAACGTGACGTCGGCCGTCTCCATCGCCACCGCCGTGCCGGTCCCCATGGCGATCCCCACATCGGCCTGGGCCAGAGCGGGAGCGTCGTTGATGCCGTCCCCCACCATGGCCACCCGATGTCCTTCCGCCTGCAGGCGGCGGACGATCTCCGCCTTGTCGCCGGGCAGGACCTCGGCGAAGACCCGGTCGATGCCGGCCTGCCGGGCGATGGCCTCCGCGGTGCGCCGGTTGTCGCCGGTGATCATCGCCGTCTGAACCCCCAGCCGGTGGAGGGCGGCGACGGCCTCCGCCGCCTCGGGCTTTAAGGCGTCGGCCAGGGCGATCACCCCGATGGCCTCCCCATCCCGGGCCACGAGCATCGTGGTCTGGCCCTGCTCCTGAAGCGCCCGGACCGCCTCCTCCAGCCCGTTGAGGCGCACCCCCTCCGCCTGCACCCAGGCGATCCCGCCCACCCGGATGGTGGTGCCGTTCAGGTGGGCCAGCACGCCGCGACCGGGCAGGGCGGAGAAGCCGACCGGCTTCTCCAGCGGGAGCCCCTGGGACCGGGCCGCCTCCACCACGGCCTGGGCCAGCGGGTGCTCGCTCCCCTGCTCCACGCTGGCGGCCAGCCGCAGGACCTCCTCCACGGTCCATCCCGGGCCCGGGATCACCCGGGTGACCATCGGGCGTCCCCGGGTGAGGGTGCCGGTCTTATCCAGGGCGATCAGGGTGATCTTCCCCAGCTGCTCCAGGGCCTGGGCGTTGCGGAAGAGGATCCCCATCGTCGCCCCCCGGCCGGTGCCCACCATGATCGCCGTGGGGGTGGCCAGGCCCATCGCGCACGGGCAGGCGACCACCAGCACGGCGATGGCGTTGACCATCGCCCGGGTGAAGCCGGCCCCGCCGATCAGCAGCCAGCCCAGGAAAGCCAGCGCGGCGATGGCGATGACCGTAGGGACGAAAACCGCCGAGACCTGGTCCGCCAGCCGCTGGATGGGCGCTTTGCTCCCCTGCGCCTCCCGGACCAGCCGGATGATCCCGGCCAGCACCGTGTCCCGCCCGACCCGGGTGGCCTCGATCTTCAGCAGGCCATATGTGTTGACCGTGCCCCCCAGCACCCGGTCCCCCGGCTTCTTCTCCACGGGGATGGACTCCCCGGTCATCATGGATTCATCCACCGCGGAGCGGCCCTCCAGGACGATCCCGTCGGCCGGGATGCGCTCGCCGGGGCGCACGAGGAGGAGATCCCCCACCCGGACCTCGGCGGCGGGGATCTCGATTTCCCGGCCGTCCCGCAGGACGCGGGCGCGTTCCGGTTGCAGGGCCATCAGGGCGCGGATGGCCTCGCCCGCCCGCCCCTTGGCCCGGGCCTCGAGATACTTCCCCAGGACGATCAGGGTGATGATGACCGCGGCGGTCTCGAAGTAGGTGTAGCGGCCGAGGGCGGTGCTCCCCAGAAGGAGGGCGACCGTCACGGCCAGGCTGTAGAAGTAGGCCGCGGAGGTGCCCAGGGCCACCAGCACGTCCATGTTGGCCGTGCCCATCCGCAACGCCCGGTAGGCCCCGCGGTAGAAATCCCATCCCACGCCGAACTGCACCGGGGTGCTGAGGAGCAGCAACAGCACATCCAGACCCATGGGCCGGGTCATCCCGGGCATGACGTTGTGGAGCAGGTCGAACTGCATGCTCAACCAGAAGGTGGGCAGGGTGAAGACGAGCCCCCAGAGGAGGCGGCGGCGCTGGCGGGCCATCTCCGCTTCCCGGGCCGCCTGCTCGGCGTCCTCGCCGGCTCCCTCCAGCGCCTCCGCCGCTTCCGTCACCTCATAACCGGCGTCCCGGACCGCCCGGATCAGGTCGCGGACCGAGGCCACGCCGACGATCATGGTGACGCGGGCGCTTTCCGTCGCCAGGTTGACGGCCGCCTCCAGCACGCCGGGGATGCGGTGGAGGATCCGCTCGATGGCCCGGGCGTCGTTCGCGTCGGCCATCCCCCGGATGGGCAGCTCCACCGTGGCGGTGGCGACCTCGTAGCCGGCGGCCCGGACGCGCTCCACCGCCTGGCGGAGGTCCGCCGCGGAGGGGTCAAGGAGCACCACCGCCTGCTCGGCGGCGAAGTTCACCGAGGCCTCCACCACCCCGGGCGCCCGCTTCAGGGCCCGCTCCACCGTCCGGGCGCAGTTGGCGCAGGTCATGCCGATGATCGGGAGCACCACCTCCCGGGGCGCAGTCGTCATGGGTTCCTCCTCATTTCCTGCGGGATCCCTCGAAGGGAAATCTGGGCGAACCGCCGGGATGTAAGCCGGAATTCATCCCAACACGCCCGCGTCTCCCAATACCGGCGCGGGTCGTCGCGCGAAGCCCCCATCCGGGGGACAAGCGAAACGCCCCCCGCCCGCCGTGCCGGGCCTTGGTCCGAAGCCCCACCCTCCGGGAGCCGTCCCGGCGCCACGCCCTTCGATCCATCGAAAGCCATCGATGGATTTCAGCGGGTCGCCCGGCGCAGGATCTCCTCCACCTGCTCCGGTGTCGTGTCGTGCCCGAAGCTGCGCCAGATCACGGTCCCCTGGCGGTCGAGGACCACCAGGCCGTGGGTGCCGGGCATCCCGAAGCGGCGCAGCAACGCCTGGCCCTCCCGGGTGTCCGCCCGCACCTCGAAGAACTCCACGTCCCCTTCCCAATGCGGTCGCAGCGCCTGCACGAGGCGCGTGTTGCGGGCGCACACCGGTCAGCCGGGCAGGACGAAGTTGTAGAGCGCGGCCCGGGGGCGCGGCGTCGGCGTCCCCGTCGCCGTCGGGGTCGGGGCGGGCGCCGGCGTCTCCGTCAGCGCGGGCGTCGGCGTCCCCGTCGGGGCGGGGGCGGCGGTCGGCGTCTCCCGCGGGAGCGTGGGGACGGGAGTGGGCGATCCCGCCATCCCGCCCGCGCACCCGACCAGCCCCAACCCCCCGATCATCCACAGCCATCGCCAGATCCTTCGCATCCGGGTCCCCTCTTCCTTCCGCCTCCTGGCCTCAGCAGGCTCAGGCGCCGGCGGGCGGGTAGCCGATCTCGTGAAGGACGGCCACGATCCGGTCCCAGGTGGCCGGCGGCTCGAAGGACACCGTCACCTGTCGCGTGGCCACGTCCCCGTGCACCTCCCGCACGCCCTCCAGGGCCTTCAGCTCACGGGCGATGGTCTGGACGCAGTGATGGCAGGAGATGTTCGGCGCCACGAAGGTCCGGGTCTCCATCGTTCACCTCCGGGATCAGATTTTCTGGGCGGCCTCGAAGACCTCCACGATCTCCTCCAGCACCCGCTCCCGCTCCTCGGGGTCCTCGCCGCGGATGGCGGTGGTGACGCAGGTGCGCAGGTGCTGGGCCAGCACCAGGTCGTTGACCTTCGCCAGGGCCCGCTGGACCGCCTGGATCTGGCGGATGATGTCGATGCAGTAGGCGTCCTCCTCCACCATCCGGGCGATCCCCTCCACATGCCCGGCGACGCTGCGCAGGCGCCGCAGGACCTCCGCCTTCGTCTTGGCCTCCATGGCCTCCTCCGGGCCGGATCCCCTCCCCCGGGGGGAGGGGTCTAAGGGAATCTTATCCCCGGGCGGCCTCCCTGTCAAATCCGAAGGGGCCATGAAGGGGATCGGTTGGCGATGCAAGGGGCGAGGACAGCGCAGGAAATCCAATCGATCCCGACAGCGGGGTCGCCCTTCTTCCCACGCCAGGGATCTACCAAATGCAGGTCGTTTATGTGTTCGATCCAGAAACGGGGAGTTCGCACTTCCTTAGTATTCCTTTCGGATTTTGACTCACAGTGGATTGCGGTCCGCGTGCAATATCCGCGCTCAATCGGCGATACTTCCCCAACCAGGCGAAGGTGCGTTCAACAATCCAGCGATAAGGAAGCACATGGAACCCTTTACTTTTCCCCTGGCGCCGCACAATTTCCAGCGAACCGCCGGCGTGTGGCTGGACCCATCTTACCAGCGAGCCGGCGTAGCCCCCATCGGCCCATATCCGGCGCAACCGGGGCCACGCCGCCCAGGCCTTCTTCAGAACCCACCGAGCACCCTCCCGATCGGGAATATCCGCCGCATGCACCACCGCCACCAGGACCAGGCCCAGGGTGTCCACCAGCAAATGCCGCTTCCGTCCTTTCACCTTCTTGCCGGCGTCATCGCCTCGAGGCCCCTTTTTCCGTCGTCTTGACCGATTGGCTATCCACAATGGCAGCTTCCGGCTCTTCCTGGCGACCTGATGCCACCCGAACCTGACGCCGCAGGGCGTCATGAATCCGTTGCCAGGTGCCATCCCGCCGCCACTGCCGAAAATCGTGATAAACCGTTTGCCAGGGGGGGAAGTCGTGGGGGAGCATCCGCCACGCGCCGCCGGTGCGCAGGACGTAGAAGATGGCATTCAGAATCTCGCGGTAGGAATGCACCCGAGGCCTTCCCCGCCGGGTGGAGGGCCTGGGCAGGAGCGGCTCGATGATCCGCCACTCCGCATCCGAGAGATCCGTGGGATAGGGTTTGCGTGTCCTTTGGGCCATCATAATTGAAAGTTCAACAGATGCCTTCGCTTCAGTCAAATATTAAGACACTCTCTTAAGTCCGCTCCTCGGAGCTGCCATCGCTGCTTTCACTCCCATCCAGGCCGGGATATGGGTGGGAGGGGGACTCGTGCTCCTGGGATATGGAAGTCTGCTCATCGTAGGGTGGATGAAGCAATCCTCTGGCCCCCTGGAGCCCATAGCGGTCATCGCCGTGCAAGTCCTCTGCGCCGGTTGGATATGGGCCGAGCCCGGCGGTGGCGCGCACCGTAGCCCGGGAGGTGAAAGCCCGCTGCGCTGGGCAGCTGGGAGCACGGAGTTTGCACGATCCTGAGATCCAGGCCCGGCTGGACCGCGTCCGCCCCGGCTGGCGCTGGGAGCCGATGCTCCTGGAGGTCGAGAGGGAGCGGGTGCGGGTCTTCGCGGGCCTTGGGATGCGGGCGCGCCTGGTGCAGGTTCTGGGCCCGGTGCGGGCGTTACGGGTGGCCCAGGCCGTCGCCCGGCACGGCGGGCCGGTGCTGGGCGTGGATTGGGGGAGACGCGATTTCCTCCGTCGCGCCACAGGCGCCCTGGCCGGATGGATCGCCCTCCGGGGCCTGGGCCGGCCCGTCCCAGCGGCCGCGGCTTCCCCCACACCCCCCACGGATAGCGAGGGGGAGCTGTGGGAAGGCTTCCTGCTGCTGCCCCCCGGCACCCCCATTCCTCGATGGGTCCAGCACACGCCAGCGCCGATCTTGTGCCAGACCGCAGACCCCCAGGCGGAGGCTGAACTGCGCGGCGATACCCACCCAATGGAGCCCCTGGAGGCCTGGCTCCCCCGCCCGAATTTCCCCCTCTATTCTCATTGGCCCACGCCGCCTCCCCCGGGCCTGGAGTTCCAGGGGGCCTGGGCTACGGTGTTCCGGAAATCAGGTGCCATCTTTTCGGTCTCGCTGGCTTTCGGGGAGCCGGGCGGCGAACCCAGGGTGCGTCTGGTGGCGCAGCCGTTTTATCCCCGTCCGTATCCGGTGTGGCCGGTCTATCGACCGGAGCGGCCGGAGGAGCCCATCTTTCCGGAGAAGGTGTCCTTCACCCCCCGGCCAGGGCTGCGGCTCCCCAGCGCCCAGGGACACCTAGTGCTCTGGATTCAACAAAATGTCCTATACCTTCTTATCGGCGAGCATGATTCCAAACTAGAATCTATCATTAAACTGTCAAAATCATTGAATGTTATTAATCCATGAAATGGAGGGGGCCATGCCTACTGTATATGTCTATGCACCGTTTACTGGACGAATCACGGGTCTTGATAATTACTGTAATGGAAGCCCTCACTATCCATGTCGAAACGCCCAACCTTATCAGGTATCACCCGTCGATATTGCGACATCTGGGAGTGTGCTAAAGATATATCTTTACCCAAGCCGAGTATCTGGAGTATATGTTTATATTCAAAGTCGCTGTTGCTGCTCTTACGCTAGTTCTTATGGAAGAACAATAATTGTTGATCTTTACTCAATAGAAGGGTGTTACGTGGGATCAGTCTGGTATGGGCATGTGGACCCCCTCCCATATGATGATCCAGACAAGCCCAAAGAGGTTCGGGAAGGCTGGAACCCCATCAATGGCCCTCTTCCGTTGGGTCGAACCACCCTGGGACAGTGTTGCGCTCCATGTGGCTGCTCATCCGGTTGCTGTTATACAGGTCCTCATGTGCACATGGAAAGAACAGGTGGAGCTCGCCTTTCTCTTTACTGTGGGCAAATTGTCAGCGGCGGTCAGACTCCTATTTATTCGATTATTCGACACCCTGCCATGCACAAAGGGCCCCATAGGAGGAGAAGATACAGCGATGCGCAGGATGTGGAATATGCTTCTCGGGCTCATTGGGATCGGTATATGGGGGATCGCTGCCTGTGAATACCGCGCTATCCCCCCGGTCGTGCCTTCTCCTTCCCTACCGGCCCAGGGAGGAGTCCGGACTCCCGAGCTGGGGAAGAGCCCCCTGCCTCCTCCTTCCCCGACCCGGGAGGCCCTCACGGTATTTCCGGGGTTCGGCCTGGAACAGGTGATCGGAAAGGGCATCCTGCGGGAGATCGCCTGGAGCTCCAGGGGATCCCCGCTGATCGTGGGGACTACCGTTAGCCTGGAGGGCATCGCTCCCCAGACCGGAGCCGTGATATGGCGACAGACCCTCCCGGCTCGGCTGAAGGCCCTGGCCATTTCTCCGGATGGCCACTGGCTGGCCGCCCTGGTGGGAGGAGATCTGTGGCTGTGGGCCCACCTGGAAGAAAACCCCCAGCGAATCCGGGTCCTCCCCAGGACGATCGATCCCGGCTTCGAATCCCCACCCTGGCCTTCTCACCGGACGGCCGCCAGCTGGCCTGGATTCCCTCGAAATCTGAAGTGCGCCGGATCCGCCTCCCCGAAGGTGAAGAGCTCGAGCCGATCCCCTCATATGAGGCCGGATGGCTCGCCTTCGCTCCGGATGGGAAGACACTGATCCTGGCAGGTCCCACCCGGGGAGAATGGCGGCGGATCCAGGACGGCTCCCTGATTCACCAGACGGAATGGCCTCTCCCGCCCGGAGAGATTGCCCGGACCTTCGCCCTTTCCCCGGACGGCGCGTGGCTCGCGGTTGGGATCGCCAAGGAGGTATATCTCTATTCCGGGGGCGAGGGATCGCTTGGGCGGCAGCTTTCCATCAGCGGTCGAGGAGCCATCCGCCATCTGATCTTCTCGCCGGACAGCCGGTGGCTGGCCGTGGGCACCGACGGGGGAACCGTGCAGGTCTGGGAGCAGGTTGGGATGCGTTTCCACCTCCGATGGCAAAGTGAGGTGTCCGAAAGCGCTATCGTCGGGCTAACCTTCGATCCGGAGGGCTTGCGGCTGGCCATCGCTTCCTCGGGGGGCACTGTGGAGATCCGACGCCTCCCAGAAGGGACGCAGGAGGGTCGCTGGGAGGGATATCTGGAGCCAGTGCTGGACCTGGCCTTTGGGAAGGATCAGCTGTGGATCGCCACCTACAGCCAGCGACCCATCGATACCCCTCAGTGGATTGTATCCCTCTGGAGGGTCACCGGCCATGGGGTCCAACGCGTGCAGCGCCTGAATCTATCTGCGGAGCCTATGGCCGCTCTGTCCCTCTCTCCCGATGGCCGCTGGGCGCTGGCCCCCGATCCCCACCCAACGGGAGCGGCTGGATGGGGGATCTGGCGGACGGCGGATGGAACGCGCACGCTCTGGATCCCCGGGGGAGGAGGTGGGGCTGCCTTCTCGCCAGATGGGAAGATCCTCGCCCTGAGCGATTCGGGGGCGGCTTCCGGCTGATCCGCCACAACGATGAACAGATCATCCGTCATCTGGGATGGCTTTCCGACCCCCCTGTTTTGGTGACTTTCTCACCGGATGGAACCTGGGTGGCTGCCTCCGATGGCCGGGAGATTGGGATCTGGCAGGTCTCCACGGGAGCCAGGCGGCCGCCCGTGAGGTCGACGACCGGGATGGCCGTTGAAGCCCTCGCGCTGTCAGACGGGGGTGAATGGCTGGCGGTGGCGGAGCGCGGGCTTCCTGGCACCTGGATCGCTTTATATGCAACCGCCACCGGACAGCCGGTTGCCTGCTGGCCAGCGGGCTCCGAGGCGGTGCTTCGCCTGACTTTCGGGCCGGGGAACACCTGGCTGGCCTCCGGCACCGGGGATGGAGGGATACGGATCTGGCGGGTGCCGGATGGAGCGCTCCTTCAGTCTCTGAACGGACACACAGATGCCATCGTGGCCCTGAAGCTTTCACCGGATGGACAGACCCTGGCTTCCGGCTCCATCGATGGAACCGTGCGCTTATGGTCCCTGCGTTGAATTCGCCAGAGATACTTGTCCGTAATGCAGAGGCCCGAGAACCAGCTCCGGCGGAACCGGGTGAAGCGGTGCCCCGCCCCTGGGCACCTTGCACCCTGTGGATCCGGGGGTTCCATCTGTCTTTGCCCCTCCTTAGGGGAACCCCAGCCCGCGCCGGCGGGACAGAATCGAAATCGATTCTCAAAGGAAAGGGAGAATCGCCGGAAGGTTTGCCCCTTCCACCGGCCCCATCCACCGCTGGCTCCAATCTATCCGGGCCACCGACCCCTGTCCCCCCACGATCGGGACAGACCGATCCCTCATCGATGGGGACCATGAGAACGACGCAATGGGATAAGCTTCAAATAGAGACAGATCTCCCGCAGGCGGCGAGCAATGCGGATCCAGGAGATACTTGGACGAATCGTTCTGGCTGTTCTCTTGAGTGCGTCCACCGGAAAGTGGACGGAGATTGTCTATGCACAAACAGAGCCCCCCTCTGCTGAAGCCACGCCCCAATCCGAATCCAATACAACAACCGTACTGGATCCTCAACTGGGCCCATCATTTCCCGGCATGGTTCCCGGAGCAGGTGGATATAAGGTGTTCGAACCGGGAGCAATCCGGCGAATGCCGATTCGGGCGCTTAGGGCGTCCGAAGCAGCCTCACTCTCGATCGACCCCATGGCCCTTTATCGTAGTGGATATACGGACGCCTGGATTCACTGGGAACCCGCGGGATTCGGGCATTATGGCTCACATACAAGCGATTCCGATCTCTTCGAGCAGCAAATTTGGGTGGATGGCTTCCTCCGACCGCTCTCCCAGCCGTCCAGCTGGTGGTCGCAGTGCCAGGATCATCGTTCAGGGCATCGCGCCACCTGCACCACGTATTTCTGGTATCCGGTTTTTTGTCGCAACATCTACGCCGAATCTTTCCATCATTTCCATACAGATGGTTACGCCGATGATGATTTCAAAACCAGCGACACGGCGACTGGATGCGGCTTTTAGCGGCTTTTTCCATCAGCCCGGCGACTGGTAAGAAAGCCCGGATTCTGCATAAGAGGATCCGAGATGAAGATGCGCTTGAAGCAGCAAGTGGCTATCCTGGTGGGAAGCGTCATATTTATATTTATAAGCCTCGGATGTCGCCATTCGCCAGCGGATCGGCCGCTTCCTCCGGGTGAGATCCCGGGTATGATTGTCCACGAAACGCAGCGGCCGATTGTGGATTGGGGGATCCCGACTCGTGGAGCTGGTTTGGGGTTCGTCTGGCCGGAGCATCGGCATCTGCCCCCGCTTCAAAGGCCGCAGACCGAGGAGATCTTTCTATCCCCTGGTCAGCCCTTCGCCCCGTATCTGATCCTCCATGCGGGGCAACCCATCACCATGCTGGTAACCGCCATCCTGGACTATCAGCAGATTCCCTTTGAGCTCAATGGAAAATATGGGGCGCTTCATCTGATTCCCTTGCTGCCGGGGGGAGATGTGGAGCTGCCCATGCATATCGATGTTCCCGGGGAAGGATTGCATGATCTGATCGTCATCGCCTTCCTGGATCCCCTGGATTTCTCCACCGATCCGGTCGAGCGCCTTTCTATGTATGCGAGGCTGGTCGGCCGGCGAGCTCGAATCCGTGTGGGCTCGAGCAACCGCCCTGCACGGGAGATGCGCCCCATCCTCCACGGGGCCCCCGTCCCTCGAGAAGTGACCCTTAGCCTCGGCGTCGCGCTCGTTCGCCCCCCTCGATGGCCCTGGGATCATCCCTCTCGACCTGGAGGACAACTGACTGTGGTCGATGGAAAAACGGGCAAGCCGCTGCCGATCGCCATCTGGGCATCTAACCTGAAAGGAGAGAAGGGGGCGGACTACGCCATGATCCTTTTCTTCAATTTCCGGCAAATTCCCTTTCGTGGCCTCCAGGCGTGGACGATCCATCTGGATCCGGATACCGAAGCGATCCTGACCGGGGAGGTCATCCTTCCCTCCACCCCTGGGATCTACCAGATGCAGGTCGTTTATGTGTTCGATCCCTACCGTTCGATCCGGGAACGGGAAGTTCGTGCCCCCTTCGTATTCGGCTCGCAGCGGATCGCGATCCGGGCGCAGGATCCGTGAACCGGCAATCCCCCCCTGGTTGTGTCTTTCGCAACGTTCCCCCTCGCGGCTTCGCCCCGATCTGCCCGGATGCCCCCCAACCCCAGGGCGAGTTGGCGGGTATATCTATACGGAGACAAAACGCGCCGAGGATTCCCCACGGCCTGGCGCCCACAGGCCGTCGCTCAACGGCTTGACCCTCCGACCTCCAGGCCGGGGGTCCGCTGGCCAGCGGCTGTCTCACCCATCCCCCTGTGGAAATCCACAGGGTGGGGACCGGGAATTTCCACAGTGACAAGGTCCTCCAAGGCGGCTATCCTGAAAGCGAGGGGCGAAGCGGGCAGGCTCCCCCCTGGATCTGTGAGAATGGATCGCACGGCATCCACGGGAGATGCAGAGATGATCGGTCTGGTGGATCCAGACCCCCTTCATCAGATGGCCTGGCGGTCATGGTTCGCCGCCCATGGCTTCCCCCTCGCCTGGATCGCCTCTACCGCTGCCGATGCCCGGCGCGCCCTGAACGGCCATCCCACCGCTTTCCTGCTGATCCGCTTCGACCTCCCCGACGAGAGCGGCGCCCGCCTCCTCCATTCGATCCGACCTGCCCTTCCGAGCCTCCGCGCTCTCCTTCTCGTCCACACCGCTCATCCTGCCGTTGAAGCCCTGGCATACCGCGCCGGGGCGCTTGGCTGTCTGGGTTGGGCATCGTCCTGCGATCAGATGCTCCACGCCCTTCCCCATGCCCTGAAGGGCCGCCCCCTCTGGACGCTGGAGACTGTCTACCGTGTTGAAGACTGGTGGCGCACATGGGGAGCTCCCTGGGCCGCTCTCAGCCCACGTCAGCGTCGGATCGCCTGGGCGGCCGCCCACGGGTTGAGCGATAAGGAAATCGCTCGCTGGCTGGGATGCTCGAAGGAAACCGTGCGCACCCACCTGAGCCGGGCCCTTGAGCGCTTGGGGCGAGCCGACCGGGTAGATCTGGCCCGCTGGCTGTTCCGGGGCGGTCTGCGGGACCCGCGCTGCGCCGCCCTGCTGGATCTGGAGCCAATGCCCGATGAGCGCACCCTTCTGGAAGCCATCGAGCCGGACTGGATTGAATCACCCCCCATCCTCAGCCCAACCGCAGGATGAACTTCATAAGAAACTTTACGGCTCACCCCCCATTCATACCTGTCGCATGGCGCCCTTCGGGCTATTTCATCTCATCCCTCTATGATGGGGACAGATTGGTCCCCCATCGCAGGGAACCACAGAGTGAATAAGACGTGGCAAACTTTTCCCAGCCCTAAGGATTTCCCACAGGAGGTTCTCATGCGAAGCACTCAACTGTTATGCGCCCTACTGATCATCGCGCTCAACGCTGGAGTGAGCAGGGCGATGGCTCAGGACGCGAAGCCCCTTGTGGGGAGCAAGGAGAACCCTGCCTATCAGAATGAGGTGCTCGGCGTCTCCCTGCGGGCCCTTCCGCCGGAAACGCGCGTCGTGGAAGATCAGTATCTCTCTGACGCCTTCGGCTTCACCCTCGTGGCTCCGGATGGACGGATGGTCCTGCGGGTGGCATGGCGCCATCGCGATCCACCGGACCGGATGGAGCAGCGAGCTCAGGAACTGGCCCGAGGATTCCCAGGCCTGAATCTGCACCCACAGCCAGTCTCTGTGGATTCCTAACCGGGGAGTAATGGTTGCCAATGCGCCAGGCATGGATCCCAGCCTTTATGTCTACCTGGCCGCCTACGGCAGGCTCTACGAAATCATTTGCCCCCAGCCGGACGGGAATCGCCAGGGGTGTGAAACCCTGCTGTCCCTGATCGCCTTTGGTCCAGCCAGCCGCTCGCTGGAAGAACTTCACCGGATCCGGGCTGAGGATGCCCTCTACGAGAAGCCGCCGGTTCTGGGATCTCCTCGACCGAAGAGTCCGATAGGGATTGAGATCCTGAAGGAAAAGGAAAAAGTCCTCCACTCCGGAGGAAATGGGGCCTTCTCCGTGGAACCTCTGGCCGCACCGGGTTGCGCCGATTGGCCGACCTGGAAATTCCTCCAAACGCCCTGGGCTTCCACGGCTAACGGGCCCGGCACGCCCTGGCCTCAGGGATGGTCCCAGGCAGGCCCCTCCTACTACGGGGAGGGCTTACATCAATACTGCAATCGGACAAATGGCCTGAATGACTACCACGCCCTGGATTTTCCTTTGAAGGAATGGGATATTGTTTATCCCCCCGCACCGGGACGCGTCCTCTATGCGGGCTGGGCCGGGGGTGGCTGGGCCCCGTTAGGGCGTGTGGTCATTGTGGATTTGGGGAACGGCTACTGGAGTATGGCGGCCCACCTGCGCAGCATCAACGTATCCGCTGGGCAGGATGTGGGGATCAGCACGGTGATCGGTTTTGCCGGCCGCAGTGGTAATTATCAGGACGGCTACTGGCCCTCCAATCACCTCCATCAAGGCCTTTACCTGAACGCTCAACTATATCGGCCGTATGGCGGCATCTACGGCGGCCAGAGCGTAGAACCCCGCCACATGCGATACTTCGGCAACGGAGGAGGGTATTACGAGACCATCGGGCGATACCAGTGGATGAGCTGGTAGGAGGAGAGGATGATGAGGCCTCCTATATGGGGTGTTGCAACCCTGTTGCTGGTCATCGGTGCGAGTGGGTGCGCGCCAGGGAGGGGAATTACCCCCTCCCCGTCCTTCTCTCCAGGCGCCGAAACCCGATGGGCCCCGCAGGCCATAACGCCCTCTTCGTCTGCCACAACGACTTCAGAGGCCGTAGAAGGGACACCCACTCCGCCTTTTACCTTTACGCCTCCTGTGGCCGTTGAGGGGAAGCCCACTCCACCGGGAGGGAAGAAGCCCTGGACGCCGCCTCCCACCTTCACGCTTCCCCCTCCACGGACCTCGTGGCAGGTTTACGAGTTACCGGAGGCGGGGATCCGCCTTCAGGTTCCAAGCGAATGGAAAGTTTTTCGGCAGCCGGGCGCCTACCGGGTCGTGGTCACCGGCGAAGGCGAGTATTATGAAGAACGGGTTATGGTGACTTTCTGCTGCGTGGAGTTACCCCGGACGTTGCCGGAGTTCCAGGAGGCCATCGGTCCTTACTGGCGAACCCTCCATGCCGAGAACTTTGTGGTGAAGCCTCTTCAAGGGAAAGGATGGCAGGGGGTGGCCGTCTGGCATCTCCCCAACACCTGTCTGGATGTATACATCCCCTCGCCGGAAATCGTGCGGCAGATCACATTCTGGCCCATTCTCTGCGAGCCGGACGGGGAACACCTGGTGCCCCTGGGACAGAAAATCCTGGATTCGATAGAGATTTTCCCGCCCAGCGGGGAGTGGAAATAACTTCCCGGAAGTGGGACCAGGCCCAATCCCACCGGGCGCTAAGAGCCGATGCTCCTGGAGATCGAGAAGGAACAGGTGCATGTCTTCACCGGGCTCGCGATTCTGCAACATCTTCTAATTTCATTCAATGGAGTTATTTTTATGATTTAGGTTGTCAAAGAGGTCGCTCCATCTTTTCTAATCAAGATTTGATTGTTATTATTGATTATGGATATCCAGTTTATTTGCAAGGAGTTTATGGGGTTTGTTTACTAATTAGTCACGAATTTATATCTATTTCTCAGATTTATGAAACATTTAAGGGTTTTCTAACCGGCTTCTATATTTGTGCGCCTGATAATGCACATTTGACGCTTGCAATCGGTATTAATAATTCCGGTTCAGGAGTTACGAGAGAGCATGGTTCTCAATGGGCACAACTGATCAACGAACTAAATAATTGGATTCAGAGCCCTCCAAGCTGGGCCTCTAAATTGATAGTGTGGGGATCGATCGATGCTGAACCCGCCTTTGGAGATCCCTCCTCAACACGGGCATGGGTAGAGGGTTATGATGCAATGAATGCTCCTAACTCTTTGTTGTTGAATTTTGGCTCATGCGATGGCTGCCCTTATGCAGGTTGCCCTGCATGTACTCCATCCAATGGATGGACATTGGAGGATATCTGGTATATCTCATGGGGAGCACCGCCTGCTTATCCTATGCCAGAGATCTATCGGTCGGACGGAGTGAACGCCGATCAATGGCATCGCATCGCGCTCCACGGCCTCCAAGCGCATGGGGTTTTAATCCGATTTCGAGGCACCCTTACTCAATGGAACGCCTGTGAGGAGAACCGCCGCTGGGATCCTGAGGCCTGTATTCTCCCGAATGGAGTTCGAACCGATAACCGCCCGGAGGTAGGATACTTACAACTCTATCAAGCCCTGAATCAGGATACCCGAACGGCCCAAACCATGCCATGGTCTTCAGATATTAGTTGGGAGAAGTGAATGAATCGCATAAAATTCCGGTTTTATCGCGGTATTTTTGTGTTTATAGTTGCTTGCTATGGGCTTTCTTCTTGTATTCTATGGGAAGGGGTTCGTGAGTCACCGTTGCCCTTTCCACAGACTGCCACCTTTGAGACGGCACGAGAAGCCGCATGGCATCAATTCCTGACCAAGGAAGCAGGCAATCGGCATGGGACGCTTCCGCCCTCTGAGCAAACCCCTCCGTGGCAGCGTCCGACCCCCTCCCCGGGGCCTCTGCGATTCCCAACTCCAGAGGGAACCCCAGCGGGGGCCGGTCGTATTCTCCCCTATATCCCCCAACCTCCGGTGAAGGACATGGTGGTGGTGAACGGATGGTCGGAATGGTTAGAGGGAGGACGGGTGCGAATGGACGTCCTGGCCGGAGCGCTCCCCGGCCCGGGAGGCGAGCCCACTGCGCAGGGGGTGCTGGAGGTCTGGGTTTGGGAAAGCACACCGGAGGGCATTCGACCACGCGAGGCGCAGCGCTTCCTGGCCCCAATTCCAGCAGGACCTTTGCGAATCCGGACCGCCGTGGGCGAACGCTTGATCCTGGACACGCCGTCCGGCATCGTGTTCTATTTCGACGTACCAACACGTCGCTTCGTCCCCTCCTCTCTGACCCTCAGCCCTCTGCCCTCACCCACCCCGTAGTACAGGCAGGTCAGAGCTTCCCGGTTTTTCGAAGGCGAGACGGACACAGGGGACGAGGATCGGTCCCTCACCGATGGGTTCCGGAGGATCCACGCCGAGCTCGGGGCTCTTGTGAGTGGGGAGAGTTCCTGCTATAATTTGGGCAGGCGTGGGCGGTTAGCTCAGGTGGTGAGAGCGCCGTGTTGACAACGCGGAGGTCAGAGGTTCGAGTCCTCTACCGCCCATCCGCCGGGCGCCCGCCCCTTCGGGGGCGGGCCTTTGCCTTCTCCGAGGCGGGGAGGCTCGGGTGGCCCCCCGCTCGACCAACCCGACGAAGGGGACACGTCCTTCCGATCCCGTCACGCCAGAGCGCGGGCCCCGCCGGCTGAGAGGGCCCGTCGTGGCGGCCGGGAGGATACCACCCCGGAGGGGCCGCCCCGATCCGGCGCGGCCGGGGTAGGGGCGGACGGCTGGCCCCCGTTAACGGGCCCGGAGGGCGGCCGCGCCGGGGGCGCGGCCGAAATGGGGTGGAACCGCGGGAGGCCCGCGCCTCTCGTCCCGATGGGGCGGGAGGCGCGTTTTGTTTCCAGACCCTCCGCCCTTCGCGCTGCGCCAGGCGGAGAAGAGAGGAGGACCGGATGCCGCAGAAGAAGATCGTGCCCTATCAGGACACATGGCTGTATCGGATCCGCCACTCCTGCGCCCACATCATGGCCCAGGCGGTCCTGGAGATGTTCCCCGAGGGCAAGCTGGGGATCGGGCCGCCCATCGAGGACGGCTTCTACTACGATTTCGATCTGCCCCGCCCCCTGACGCCGGAGGACCTGGAGCGGATCGAGGCGCGGATGCGGGAGATCATCGCCGGGGACCACCCCTTCATCCGCCGGGAGGTCACCCCGGAGGAGGCCCGCGCGCTGTTCCAGGATCAGCCCTACAAGCTGGAGCTCATCGAGGACATCCTGCAGCGCGGCACCGACGAATACGGCAACCCGCTCCCGCCCGGCCAGCGGCCCGTCCTCACCACCTACCGGCACGACACCTTTGAGGACCTGTGCCGGGGGCCGCACGTGGAGCGCACCGGCCAGATCCACCCCGGCGCCTTCAAGCTGCTCCACGTGGCCGGGGCCTACTGGCGGGGCGACGAGCGCCGGCCCATGCTCCAGCGCATCTACGGGACGGCCTGGGAGACGCCGGAGCAGCTGGAGCAGTATCTCTGGCGGCTGGAGGAGGCGAAAAAGCGCGACCACCGGCGCCTGGGCCGGGAGCTGGATCTCTTCTCCTTCCACGAGATCGCGCCGGGCGCCCCCTTCTGGCACCCGAAGGGGATGGTGATCTTCCGCGAGCTGGAGCGCCTCTGGCGGGAGGAGCACGACCGCCGGGGCTACCAGGAGATCTCCACCCCCATCCTGGTCCACCGCAAGCTCTGGGAGCAGTCCGGCCACTGGGAGCACTACAAGGAGAACATGTTCCTGCTGGAGGTGGAGGGGCAGGAGTTCTCCCTCAAGCCCATGAACTGCCCGGAGTCCACGATCATCTATCGTTCCCGCCTGCGCTCCTACCGGGACCTGCCGCTGCGGCTGAACGAGATCGGGCGGCTGCACCGCTTCGAGCGCTCGGGGACCCTCCACGGGATGCTGCGGGTGCGGCAGATCACCATGGACGACGCCCACATCTACTGCCGGCCCGATCAGATCCTGGAGGAGATCGACGGCGTCCTGGACCTGATCTACAGCTTCTACCGCATCTTCGACTTCGAGCCGGAGTTCTTCCTGAGCACGAAGCCCCCCAAGGCCATGGGGGATCCGAAGCTGTGGGAGATCGCCGAGGAGGCCCTGCGCCAGGCCCTGGAGCGCCGGGGCATCGAATACGGCCTGAAGGAAGGCGAGGGCGCCTTCTACGGGCCCAAGATCGACGTCCAGGTGAAGGACGCCATCGGCCGCGACTGGCAGCTGGCCACGGTGCAGCTGGACTTCCAGATGCCGGAGCGGTTCGGGCTGGAGTATATGGATCGGGACGGGACGCCCAAGCGGCCGGTGATGATCCATCGGGCCATCTTCGGCTCCTTCGAGCGCTTCATCGGCATCCTCACCGAGCACTACGCCGGCGCCTTCCCGGTCTGGCTGGCCCCGGTCCAGGCCGTGGTCATCCCCATCACCGACCGCCACGTCCCTTACGCCCAGGAGGTCGGGGCGAAGCTGCGGGCGGCCGGCCTGCGGGTCGAGGTGGACGACCGGAGCGAGCGGATGCAGGCCAAGATCCGCGACGCCCAGCTTCAGAAGGTCCCCTACATGCTGATCGTGGGGGATCGGGAGCAGGCAGCGGGCACGGTGGCCGTGCGCCTGCGGACCGGGGAGGATCTGGGGGCGATGGGCCTGGAGGCCTTCCTGGGCCGGGCCATGGAGGTCATCCGCAGCCGGCGCGGGCTGTGAGCGCTCGGGGAGGGTCGCGGCGATGCGCACCCGCAGGGATCTGGAAGCGCTGGAGGATCAGATCCTCGCCCCCTACGGCCAGCGCAGTCGGCTCAGCCGGGGGCGCCGCTACCCGGAGCCCGAGCACGCCTACCGCACCGCCTTCCAGCGGGATCGCGACCGTATCCTTCACACCACCGCCTTCCGCCGGCTGAAGCACAAAACCCAGGTCTTCATCGTCACCGAGGGCGACTACTACCGCACCCGCCTCACCCACACCCTGGAGGTGGCCCAGATCGGCCGCACCATCGCCCGGGCCCTGGGGGTCAACGAGGACCTGGTGGAGGCCATCTGCCTGGCCCACGATCTGGGCCACCCTCCCTTCGGCCACGCCGGGGAGCAGACCCTGGACCGCCTGATGCGGGAGCACGGGGGCTTCGAGCACAACGCCCAGTCCTACCGCATCGTGACCCACCTCGAACGGCGCTACCCCGAGTTCCGCGGCCTGAACCTCACTTATGAGGTGCTGGAGGGGCTGGTCAAGCACGAGACGGAATACGATCATCCCATGATCCGCGACTTCGAGCCCCACCGCCGCCCCACCCTGGAGGGCCAGATCGCCAACGTCGCCGACGAGCTGGCCTACACCGCCCACGACCTGGACGACGGGCTGCGGGCGGCGCTGATCCGGCCCGAGGACCTGGAGGGCCTGGCCTTCTGGGAGGAGCTCAAGCGATCCATCGGCTGGGACGGCCGGGGGTTCAGCGACCTGATCCGCTACCGGCTGGTGCGCCGCCTCATCGGCCTGATGGTCACCGACGTGATCACCGCCACCGACCAGCGCCTGCAGGCCGTTCAACCCCGCTCCCCGGACGAGGTCCGCGATCACCCGCATCCCCTCGTCGGCTTCTCCGACGAGATGGCCGCGAAGGTCCGGGAGCTCAAGGCGTTCCTCTACCGTCGCCTCTACCGGCATCCCCACGTGGTGCGCATGCAGGCCAAGGCGGAGCGGATCCTCGAAGCCCTCTTCCGGGCGTATATCCAGGAGCCCGAACAGCTCCCCTACTGGGTCCAGGAGCGCATCCGGGAGGAAGGGGATCTGCACCGCGTGGTCTGCGACTACATCGCCGGGATGACGGACCGCTTCGCCCTGGAGGAATACCGCCGCCTGTATGAGGTGACGGATGTGCTGTAACCGGCATGGCCGCGCCGGCTTCCTTCTCGCCCTTCTCCTGCTGGCCGCCGCGCCGCCGGATCCCCGGTTCGGGGTGGTGGAGTCGCCGGAGGCGCCGGAGCGGGCCGCGGAGCTGGGCGTCGCCTGGACCCGGGTGCGCTTCGCCTGGCATGAGATCCAGCCGAACGGCCCGCAGGACTGGAACCCACCGTGGCCGGCGGAGCGCCTGGAGGCGGAGCGTCGGGCCGGGCGGGAGATCGTCGCCCTGGTGCTGGGGACCCCCCGGTGGGCCCAGGCCGACCCGAAGATCCCGGGCGTCCCGAGAGGCCTCTACGAAGAGGAGAGCCGCCCGGAGAACCTGTGGGCTGCCTTCCTGCGGCGCCTGGCCACTACGTATCCCTACATCCGCACCTGGATCATCTGGAACGAGCCGGACATCTGGGATCCCGCTTATCCTGGCTACACCTGGGGCGGCAGCGAGGCGGACTTCGTCCGCCTGGTGCGGGTGGCCTACCGCACCCTTAAGGGGCTGAACCGGGAGAACCGGGTGCTGCTCGGCGCCTTCACCTACTGGTGGGACGCGGTCTACGGCCGCCGGCCTTACTTCGAGCGGTTCCTGGAGGCCCTGGCTCAGGATCCGGAGGCGCCCCGCTACAACCGGTATTTCGATGGGCTGTGCGTGAACCTTTACTTCAACCCGGACAGCATCTACGACCTGATCCGCTGGCATCACGAGCGGATGCAGGCCCACGGCTTCGACAAGCCCATCTGGCTCACCGAGACCAACGCCGCGCCCTCGGAGGACCCGACGTGGCCGGTGACCCGCCCGATGTTCCGGGTCACCCTGGAGGAGCAGGCCGCCTTCATCGGCCAGGCCGTCGCCCTGGCCTTCGCCGCCGGGGCCGAACGGGTGGCGGTCTACAAGCTGATCGACAACCCCACGGATCACTTCGCCAACCCCGAGCCCTTCGGGCTGGTCCGGGAGGATGGCACGCCCCGGCCCGCCTTCCAGGCTTACCGCGTGGCCATCCGACTCCTGGGCCGGCTCCGCGATGCGGCGCGGGTCCGCCACGACACGGTGGCCGTGGTGGAGGTGGAGCGGGCCGACGCTTCAGTCCGCGTCGCCTGGTCCCGCGTCCCGGCTCCCCAAACGGTGATCTTAGCGCGGCGGGGGAGCCTCCGCCTGGCCGTCGACGGCCTGGGGCGCCCGGTTCCGGTCGAGGGGCTCCCGACAGGCTACCGGGTTCTCCTGCCGGGGGCCCGATGCGCCCAGCGCCTGGGAGGCGCCTGCATGATCGGCGGGATGCCCGTTTACATCGTGGAGTCGGTTCCTCCCTCCGCCCGCCTGCCCCGCTGAGCGCCCCCGCCGCCCTCATCGGCCGGAGGCGGGCGGGGACCACACGTCCAGGAAGTTCCCCCAGTCCAGATGGCCGTAATACCCGAACCAGTCCCCGCGGGGATCCAGCGCCTCCACGACCCCGCACGGGGTTCCGCCCGCCGCGGGGATCGCCCACAGCGAGGCTCGATCCCAGCGGTCCAGGCGGACGAACAGGATCCACTCGCCGGCCCAGCGGGGATATTCGTCCCGATAAGCTGGGTCGTCGGTCAGCTGCCGCCACTGCGGCTCATCGGCGACATCCACCACAAATAGACGTCGCTGGAGCAGCCCCTGGCGGGCATCCTCGCCGCCCATCAGATCCCCCCGGTCCGGCATGGCCACGAACGCGATCCGCGTTCCATCCGCCGACCAGGCGGGGGAAGAGACGGCGAGGAGCGGGGGGGACAGCGCCTGGCCCTCCCCGGTGCGGGCGGAGAGCAGGTGGAGCCGCTTGTTGGTCCACGCGCCCCGATATCCTCCCACCACCACCGCGATGCGATCCCCGCCTGTGGGCGAGGGCGCGAGGAAATCCTCATAAGCCAGCATGGGTTCCACCGTCAGCGAGCGGGAGGGCCCTCCTCGCGCCGGGAGGAGACGCAAGGGAACGCCATCCGCGAGGATTGAGCCGGAGAACATGGGATCCACCCAATAGAGCAGGGCCTGGCCGTCGGGCGTCCATCCGGCCAGGAGGAGGCCATAGGCGGAAGGACGGCCGGCGTGGAGGAGCTCCTGAGGAGGTCCTCCCTCCGCTCGGACGCGGCCCAGGAAAGCGTAACGCGCCCCGGGCTGCCCGGTGTAGAGATCTTTCTCCCCTTCCAGAACCCTCAACCCCGAATAGGCGATCCACCGGCCGTCCGGGCTCCAGGCGATCCGGCTCACCCCCGTTCCCGCGGGGAGCAGCGTTCGCGGCGTCCCCCCGGGGGAGAGCCCCATCAGGGCCCCGTCCGCCGTCCGCACGGCCAGCCGATCCTCCTTCGGGGACCAGCGGAAATCGGTGCCGGGAAGGCGCTGGAGGAGGCGTCCCTGCGCATCGAAGATCTGGATCTCGGCTTCCTGGGCCAGAGCGGCCAGCCAGCGACCGGAGGGGGACCAGCGGGGCATGCGCATCCCGCCGCCGGCGGTCAGCCGGAGGGGAGCGCCCTCCGGGAGCTCCCGGATCCATAGATCCCCGTCCCGGACGAAGGCGAGCCGGCCGGCCGGCCCCTCGGTCCCCCGGCAGGCCCATCCCGCCGGCAAGGGGGGCGGGGTCGGGGTGGACGTTGCCGTCGGGGTAGGCGCTCGATGCCGTTGCAGCTCAGGCTCCGGCGAAGCCACCGCCGCCGGCGTTTGTGGAACGCTTGGGGAAGGAGAAGGGGAAGGCGGAGGCGTCTCCGCCCTCCCCCGGCAGGCCCAGGTGATCAGGGTCACCAGCAGGATGAAAAAGCCCCGCTTCGCCCACATCGAGGTCCTCCTCTCATCGTTCAACCCATCGACTCGCTTCCTGGCCGCCCGGCATTGGAAGCGTGCCGTCACCTCGGGGCGCCACGCGCCCCCATCATCCGCCCGGTCGTCCGGCGGGCTCCATCACCGGCCAAGCCCGGAGGGCACCATCGCTTCCCAGCAAGAGCAACCATCGGCCGTCCGGGGACCACAGGATCTCGGCGATGTCGCTGCCGTGATGAAGGTGTGCGAGGCGCTCCCCGGTCCTTCCATCGATCACCTCCACCGCGCGTCCGATGTCAGGCTCGCCTCGCGCTCCTGAGGTCTGGACGATGAGCATGCGGCTCAGATCGAAGACCTCCGAGCCGGTCCGGGGGAAGCGACGGGAGCTTCGCTCCCCGGTTTCGACGTCCCGGATCGACAGCTCGGAGGTCCCGGGCAGGACGGTCACCAGGCGCCGGGCGTCAAGCCATCCCACCAGCTCGTGCTCGGCCAGGCGGAGCGTCTCGGCACCGCTGCGCCGATCGATCACCCGCACCGCGCTGGCCCCTGCCTCTAGGGACGGCATCTCCTCCACCGCCACCCGTTCTCCATCCGGGCTGAAGGCGACGAGCGGCCGGGCGTAGGTCGTGCGAACGGAAACGCTCCGGCCCACGGGTTCCCAGCGTCCCTCAGATCCCCGGCGCCAGATCTGGATCAGACCGGGCTCCAGGCTCGAGCTTCCGCTGGCGACCCCGCTGGCAGCGGCCAGGGCCTGGCCGTCCGGGGCCCAGACCACGAGATGGATCTCCTGCCCCGATGGGAAGCCTTCCAGCACCGCCTCCTCCGTGCCCTCCGGGAGGCGCACGACGCGCACCCGTGCCCCGTCCCCATAAGCGAGCATCCGCCCGTCCGCAGAGAAGGCGGCCCCTTGCGGACCCCGTCGGCCGCCCGGCAGGACACGCCGGAGCTGGCCGGTCTCGAGCTCCAGCAGATGGCTGATGTCCTCCTCCGGGTTGGCGACCAGGACCAGGGCGCCATCCGGGCTGAGGACCGGGTGACGCCACGGCGGGTTCAGGCGACGGACCGGCGTGGCGGAGGGGGCTACTGCCCAGATCGCCGCGCCACCGTGGCGCAAATTCGCCGCCACATAGCGCCCATCCAGGGACATCATCAGCGGCGGCATCCCATCCTCCGTGGACAGCCGTCCCAGGGTTTCCTCCGCTCCCTGCGCGTAGCGCCATGCCGTGAGGATCCCGTCTTCATACAGGATGCGCAGCGTATCGTCTGCGAAGGCCCCGGCGAGGGGCTCTGGATCCCCGGGGCCCACCGGCCGCGCCCCCAGGCGACGACCGGAGCCCAGCGCCCAAACCTGAGTGGGCATCGGCGGCGGGGGCGCGCCGCTTCCCAACCCGTGGGAGCCCAGAGCAGCCAGCCGCTCTCCCGAGGCGTCATAGAAGAGGGCCTCGCGGGGGACGTCCAGGGCCGGAAAGCCGCTCACCGGATCCCCTCGCAGGCGAGCCACCACCTGCCCGCTGGAGCCATCCAGAAGTAGCACCCCCTGAGAGGCTGGAACCGCCAGCTGTCGCCCGTCCGGGGACCAGGCGAGGGTCCAGGCGGAGAGGCATTGCTCGCCGACCCTCAGGGCCCAGCGGACCGCGCCGCTCTGAACGTCGAGGAAGCGTGGGCAGGGGGGCTGTAGTGCGGCGAGCAACACGCCCCGTCCATCTCCGGACCAGTAGGGTGAAGGGAGGATGCTGGGGGAGATCCGGGAATCCGGCACCTCCCGGACCGTCCCGGTCTCCCAGTGGATCAGGGTGATGGGATCCCCTCGATAGGGCCCGATGCACTGGACTGCGGTCCACTCTCCGTCCGGCGACCAGTCCAGGCCGCACCACTGAGCGTTCGGCGCCAGAGGGGTGAGGAAGCGGGCGCTCCCATCGGCCAGGGAAAGCCGGACGACGGCTCCGCTCTCCAGCACCGCAGCCGCCCACCGCCCGCGCGGATCGATCCCCATGGCCCGCAGCGGGGCGGGGAGGGGCGCGAACCATTCCTCCCGAAGATCCGGGATGTGGACGCGGGAGACGCCCACGCTCCAGCCCAGGATCAGAGACTGAGCGTCGGGGGTGAAGCGCGCGGCCCGCAATCCGCCGCGTCCGATCCACACAGGTTCCCCGAACCGGATCCGAACCGTAGGAGCAGGAGAGGGAACCGGAGAAGGAGTGTGGGACGGCTCAGGCGTCCGGGTCTCCGTCAGGGATGGGGAAGGAGGCGAAGGCGGCGCCCTGCAACCGGAAAGCAGGATGAGGATGAAGAGAAAGCGCCCCCACCACGCGGTCCGGAAGCTCGCCATCTTGGCCCTCCTCCCGTGAAACAGGCTTTCCACACGGTTTGCTGGCTCTATTTTAGCGTTTATGGAAGTTTCGGTCTCTCCGCATCCATGGATCCGGGCGAGGCCGGGTGTGTCCCAATCTGGTCGGGCCTGGCCGCTTTGCAGGACAACTGCGAGCAGTTGTCCTACGATTTTGTGGGCCCGGGAGAGTTGGCTGCTTGCGCGGATCAGGACAAAATGGAAGGGACCTTTCGATCCGCTTGAGGAGGAGATGCGGTGAGCGAATCCGGATCCTCCCTTTCGCCGGAGGAGCTCCGGCGTCTGGCGGAGCGGTTGAGAGAGCTCTCGGAGGACGAGCGGGCGCTGTTGCTGGCCCTGGCGGAGCTGGATCAGGAGACGGGCGTCCCGCTGTCCCCGGAGATGCGGGAGCTCCTCCAGGCCCTGGCGGCCTCCCTCCGAAGCTATGATCCCGAGGAGATCCGCGCCGCCATCCGCCGCGTGGTCCGAAGCCCATCCCAGCACCCCTCCGGATCGTGGCCCGGCGAGCTGCGCCGCCTTCTGCGCCATCACCTGAAAGGACGTTAGTTGCGCTTCCCCGGACGGAGCGGGGGCGGCCCCGGAGCCATCGCCCACTCACGAGCCCGCTGAGCCGTTCCGGCATGGGGCGCCTCCCGGGAAAGTTTTTTCCCATTCGATATACCCGCTCATCCCCCAAAAGGTGGGGGGGCCAGTCCTCTGTCCGCCCGCCTTGACGCGCCCTTTTCCCCTCACTAAGATAAAAGCGAACCACCCCTTGTGAGATCAGCGAAGGAGAAGCCCATGTCGGATTTCCTGTTCCGGGGTTCACTGGCGGAAGTGGATCCGGACGTGGCCGCCCTGATCCGCTACGAGCATGAGCGCCAGATCCGCAAGCTCATCCTCATCCCCTCCGAGTCCTATGCTCCGGCGGCCGTCCGCGAGGCCCTGGGCTCCGTGTTCCAGAACCTCTACGCCGAAGGCTACCCCCACGAGCGCACTCGGACCCAGACGGAAGCCGAGCTGCTGGATTACGAGGACCAGCTGGGGTTCTACCGGCGATACAGCGACCAGCGGTATTACAAGGGCGTGGAATACGCGGACATCGTGGAGGCCCTGGCCCGGCGGCGCTGCGCCGAAGCCTTCGCCACCCCGGAGATCCCTCCCGAGCGCATCTTCGTCAACGTCCAGCCCCTCTCCGGCGCCCCGGCCAACAACGCCGTCTACGAAGCCCTCCTCCAGCCAGGGGATACGGTGATGGGCATGTCCCTCGTCCACGGCGGCCACCTCACCCACGGCTCGCCGGTCAACCGCTCGGGCAAGCACTACCGCATCGTCTGGTATACGGTGGACCCCCAGACGGAGCGCCTGGATTACGATCAGATCCGTGAGCTGGCCCGGCAACACCGGCCGAAGATGATCATCGCCGGCTACACCTCCTACCCCTGGGCGCCGGACTGGAAGCGCTTCCGGGAGATCGCCGATGAGGTGGGGGCGTATCTGCTGGCCGACATCGCCCACACCGCCGGGATGGTCATCGCCGGGGCCTATCCGAACCCCCTGGGTTATGCCCACGTGATCACCTTCACCACCCACAAGACCATCATGGGCCCCCGCGGGGCCTGCATCCTGACCACGGACCCGGACCTGGCGAAGAAGATCGATCGCGCGGTCTTCCCGGGGGAGCAGGGCGGACCCCATGTGAACGTCTTCGCCGCCCTGGCGGTGGCCTTCAAGCTGGCCCGCACCCCTCAGTTCCGCGAGCTGCAGCATCAGATCGTGCGCAACGCCCAGGCCATGGCCCGGCGCCTGGCTGAGCGCGGCCTCCGCATCCCCTACGGCGGCACCAACACCCACCTGCTCCTGGTGGACTGCAAGTCGGTGCGCGGCCCGGATGGGACGCCGCTCATGGGCGACCCGGCGGCCCGGGTGCTGGACCTGGCCGGGATCGTGGTCAACCGCAACACCATCCCCGGCGACACGGGGGCGGGGGCCGCCAGCGGCATTCGCCTGGGGACCCCCTGGATCACCCAGCGGGGGTTCCGGGAGCCGGAGGTCGAGGCCCTGGCGGACATCATCGCCGACGTGCTGTGGGCCTGCAAGCCCCACCGCTACTACGTGGGCCGGGACCTGGTCTACCGGACCAAGGTAGAGTTCGACGTCCTGGAGGAGGCGAAACTGCGAGTCGCCGAGCTCGCCGCCCGGGCCGGGGCGGATGTGGAGCTCCCCCGAAGCGGCTACCCTCATTACTGGTTCATCACCGATCGCCTCCCTGCCGCGGATGGGATGGCGGTGCTGGAGATCCGGGGCGACCGGGCGGCCGAGTTCCTGGACGCGGCCCTCACCCAGCGGGCGGTCGGGCTCCCGGTCGGCGAGGGAGCGCCCACTTTCCTGATGGAGGCCGACGGCCGGATCATGAGCCCGGCCTACGTGATCCGCGACGCGCCCGACGATTTCCGGCTGGTGGTGCCCGAGGAGCGGGCCGGGCGCGTTGCCGCATGGCTGCGGGATCTTTCGGACGGCTACGTCCGTTTCGATGAGGACATCTGGGCCAAGCTCCCCGGCCCTCTGCGGGTGCGGGAGATCCCGGCGGAGGACCCCCGGGCCGTCTCAGCCCGGGCCCAGGCCCGGTTCCCGACGGACCTGAGCGACGAGGCCGCCGTGGCCATCCACAAGCCCTTCTTCATCGGCCATCGGGCCGTCGATGCGGCCCACCGCCATCGCCTGACGCCGTTGCCGGTGTTCTCCTACACCGAGCCCGAGGGGGCGCCCCTCAAGCGAACGACCCTCTATGAGCTCCATCGGGAGCTGGGCGCGAAGATGATCCCCTTCGCCGGCTGGGAGATGCCGGTCTGGTATACCAGCGTGAGCGAGGAACACCGGGCGGTCCGCACCGCCGCCGGCCTCTTCGACGTCTCCCACATGGGCGTGCTGGAGGTCCAGGGGCCCGGCGCCCGGGCTTTCCTGGAGCGGGTGACCACCAACGACGTGATGGCCCTGCGGGTCGGGGAATCCCAGTATACCTACCTGCTGGACCCCGAGGGCCGCGTGCTGGACGATCTGATCATCTACGCTCTGGCGCCGGACCGCTACATGCTGGTGGTCAACGCGGCCAACAACGATCGAGACTGGGCCTGGCTGAACGCCGTGGCGCGAGGGGAGGTTCAGATCGATCGGGAGCGCCCCTGGGCGATGCTCACCGATGAGGTGATCCTGCGGGATCTCCGGGATCGCCGCTGGGGCGAGGATTGTCGCGTGGACATCGCCCTTCAGGGCCCCCAGTCCCTGAAGATCCTCCAGTCCCTGGCCGATGGCCGGACCGGGGAGCGCCTGGCGGCGCTGCAGCGGGGGCAGGTCCTGCGCGCGGAGATCCAGGGCTTCGACCTCATCATCTCCCGCACCGGCTACACCGGTGAGCGCATCGGTTATGAGCTGTTCGTCCATCCGGACCGGGCGCCGGCCCTCTTCGAGCGCTTGCTGGACGCCGGCAAGCCCTTCGGTCTTCGGCCGTGCGGCCTGGGGGCTCGCGACAGCACTCGCACCGAGGCCGGCCTCCCGCTCTACGGGCACGAGCTGGCCGGCCCCTTCGATCTCACCCCCGGCGACGCCGGCTTCGCCTCCTTCGTCAAGCTCTACAAGCCGTTCTTCATCGGGCGGAAGGCCTACATGGCCCGTGAGGCGAAGCGGACGATGGAGGTGGTGCGCTTCCGGATCTCCGAGAAGGGGGTCCGGCTGCCGAAGCTGGGAGACGCGGTGGTGGATCGGCGGGGGCGGGTGATCGGCTACGTCACCAGCTGCGCGATGGACTCGGAGGGCCTCCTCACCGGCATGGCCTGGATCGAGCGGAGCCATCAGGCGGAGGGGACATCCATCGGGATCATTGTGGGAAGCGGGAGCCTGCCCGAGCGGCCGAAGATCGGCGATCGGTTGACCGTGCCGATCCCCGCTCAGGTGGTGAGCCGTTTCATGAGCCGCTGAGGAGACGGTCGGATGCCTTCGCCGTTCCCGGGCATGGACCCGTATCTCGAGCATCCGGCCCTGTGGCCGGGGCTTCACAGCCGGCTGATCGTGGGGCTGGCCGATGATCTGGGGCCGATCCTGCGCCCCCGTTACTACGTGGAGGTGGAGGAGCGGGTGTATCTCCTCACCCCGGAAGGCGGCGCCCACCCCTTCTCGGCCCGGCCTGATGTGGCGGTTGCGGCCCCCTCGGGTTTACCGTCCTCCCCCGGGTCGATCCCCATCCCGGCCGGCGGGGCCCGCGTGGTGGAGCTCCCGATGCCGGAGGAAGTGCGCGAACGCTACCTCGTGGTGCGGGAGACGGGAACCCATCAGGTGGTGACCTGGGTGGAGATCCTCTCCCCGGCCAACAAGGCCCCCGGGGAGGGCCGACGGGTTTACCTCCAAAAGCGGGAGGAAATCCTTCGCAGCCGGACCCACCTGGTGGAGATCGATTTGCTGCGGGCGGGGGAGCCGATGCCGGTGATGGGGGACGGACGGGACGGCCATTACCGCATCCTGATCAGCCGCTGGGAGCAGCGCCCCCGCGCCCTCCTCTACGTCTTCACCGTCCGCGACCCCATCCCCACCTTCCGCCTCCCCCTCCTCCCCGGCGACGAGGAGCCGGAGGTGGACCTAGGGCGCCTGCTTCAAACCATCTATGAACGGGCGGCTTACGATCTGCGGGTTCGCTATGAAGAGGAGCCCGTCCCGCCCCTCGACCCCCCCTTCGCCGAATGGGCCGCCGCCCTGCTCCGGGAGAGGGGACTGCGGACCCGCTGACCGCCGGGAAACGCCTGAAGGGGGATGGAACGATGCCTTCGCCGTTCCCGGGCATGGACCCGTATCTCGAGCATCCGGCCCTGTGGCCGGACGTGCACAACAGCCTGATCGCAGCGCTGCGGGATGAGTTGGCCCCGCGGCTGCGCCCGCGCTACATTGTGGCCATCGAGGAGCGCCTCTACCTCATCACCCCGGAGGGAGCAGGATGGCCGATTCGGGCCGACGTCGCCGTCGCCCCCACGTCGGAAGCCCTCCCGGAGGCCGGACGGCCTGGCCCCCTCGTCCGGGGAGCGCGGGTGGTGGAAGTCCCCCTCCCGGAGACCCTGCGGGAGACCTATCTGGAGGTGCGGGCGGCCGGCACCGGGGAGGTCATCACCGTGGTGGAGATCCTCTCGCCCACCAACAAGCGACCGGGGGAGCCCCGCCGGCTCTATGAGCAGAAGCGAACGCTCCTGCTGGGCAGCCGGACCCACCTGGTGGAGATCGATTTGCTGCGGGCGGGGGAGCCGATGCCGGTGATGGGGGACGGACGGGATGGCCATTACCGCATCCTGATCAGCCGCTGGGAGCAGCGCCCCCGCGCCCTCCTCTACGTCTTCACCGTCCGCGACCCCATCCCCACCTTCCGCCTCCCCCTCCTCCCCGGCGACAAGGAGCCGGAGGTGGACCTGGGGCGCCTGCTTCAAACCATCTATGAACGGGCGGCTTACGATCTGCGGGTTCGCTATGAAGAGGAGCCCGTCCCGCCCCTCGACCCCCCCTTCGCCGAATGGGCCGCCGCCCTGCTCCGGGAGAAAGGATATCGGAGGCGATAGCCCCGGGGACGCAGGCGGCCGCCTGCGGGCCCCGATGGGTTCCTTAACATTTCAACAGGGGGTGCGCGATGAGCCAGGAGATCACGATCAGCGTGATCAAGGCCGATATCGGGGGCATGGTGGGCCACTCGGGGATCCACACGGACCTGGTGGCCCTGGCCCGACAGCATCTGGAGGAGGCCCAGCGCCGGGGTGTGATCATCGATTACTACGTGACCTGGTGCGGGGACGACCTGCAGCTCATCATGACCCACCGCCACGGGACCGACAGCCCCATCGTCCACGGCCTGGCCTGGGAGACCTTCGAGCGCTGCACCGTCAAGGCCAAGGAGATGAAGCTTTACGGCGCCGGCCAGGATCTTATCGCCGACGCCTTCTCGGGGAACGTGCGGGGGATGGGGCCGGGGGTGGCGGAGATGTCCTTCATCGAGCGCCCCTCGGAGCCGATCATCATCTTCATGGCCGACAAGACCTCGGCCGGCGCCTGGAACCTCCCCTTGTTCCGCATGTTCGCGGATCCCTTCAACACGGCCGGCCTGGTGATCTCCCCCGCCCTGCACGAGGGCTTCCGTTTCGAGGTCCACGATGTGAAAGGCCACAAGCGCATCTTCTTCAACTGCCCCGAGGAGATGTATGACCTGCTGGTCTTCATCGGGGCGCCGGGCCGCTACATGATCAAGGCCGTCTACACCAAGAAAGGGGAGATCGCCGCGGTCTCCTCCACCGAGCGGCTCTCCCTGATCGCCGGGCATTACGTGGGGAAGGACGATCCGGTGTGCATCGTGCGGGCCCAGGGGATCTTCCCGGCGGTGGGGGAGATCCTGGAGCCCTTCACCATGCCCCACATCGTAGAAGGCTGGATGCGGGGCTCCCACTACGGGCCGCTGATGCCGGTGCCCCTGCAATACGCCAAGTGCACCCGTTTCGACGGCCCGCCGCGGGTGGTGGCCCTGGGCTTCCAGCTGGCCGATGGCCGGCTGGTCGGGCCGCGGGACATGTTCGACGATCCGGCCTTCGATGAGGCCCGGCGGCTGTGCAACGTGATCGCGGACCACTTCCGCCGCCACGGCCCCTTCGAGCCCCATCGGCTGCCGATGGAGGAGATGGAATACACCACCCTGCCGGAAGTGGCCGAGCGCTTGGCCGGGCGCTGGGAACCCCTCCCGGAGCCCCACCCCGCCATCGCCGGGGGCGACGGCAGCGCGGTGGAGGCGGACTGAGGGGAGGCCTCAGGAGGATTTGTTCCCTCCCGTTCGGGCGGGTATAATTCAAGGCGCAGGGGCAGGAAGTGCCCCGCACTTCCTGCCCTTTTTGTTCCCGCTCGCCCCTGAGTCCACCCGGGGCGAGGGAGGAGCCTGAAGGCTGCAGGAGGGAACCCGATGGCGACGGTGGGGCCGACGTATCTGACCCCCGAGGGCAAGCGCCAGTTAGAGCAGGAACTGGAGTATCTGCGCACGGTCAAGCGCCGGGAGATCGCCGAGCGTCTGCGCTTCGCCATCCAGCAGGGCGATCTCTCGGAGAACGCGGACTATCACGCGGCCAAGGAGGAGCAGGCCTTCATCGAGGGCCGGATCCGCGTCCTGGAGGCCATCCTCAACAACGCGATCCTCATCGAGCCCCAGCCTTCCGAGGATGGCCGGGTGCGTCTGGGCTCCCGGGTGACCATCGCGGAGGACGGCGGCACGCCGGAGGTGTACGTGCTGGTGGGGCCCGCGGAGGCGGATCCCACCCAGGGCAAGATCTCTTACGAGTCCCCTCTGGGTCAGGCGTTGCTCGGCCGGGCGCCCGGCGATGTCGTGACTGTAGAGGCGCCGGCGGGCACCCTGACCTTCCGCATCCTCTCCGTCGAGTGAAGGCCCCCGCTCCCGCGGGATCCCCTTTTTCCGCCCAACCTGTTGAGGACAAGATCCCGGCTCCCACCGTGGGGGCTTCTCTTTGTCGCTGCGGCACCGGACGCCAGCCCATGGCGTATCATGGGGGGTGGCCATATCGATCGTTGCGGCGCCGCCGGATTGGACCGAGCCCGGCCCAGGAGGATTCTCCCGATGAGCATGTTGCGCTTCGGCACGGTGGGCAATCCCCTCTCCACCCCGCCCCGGCCGGGGGGCACGGTGGGAGGGATCCAGCGGATCCACGAGCTGGGGCTGGGGGCTCTGGAGCTGGCCTGGGTGCGCAGCGTGCGGGTCTCCGAGGAGACCTGCCAGCGCATCCGGGAGGCCGCCGCTGCCCTGGGGATCGCCCTCAGCGTCCATGCTCCCTATTTCATCAACCTGAACGCCAGGGATCGAGCGGGCTATCGGGCCAGCAAGGAGCGCCTGATGGCCGCGGCCCGGGCCGGCTTCCGGGCGGGAGCGCGGGACATCGTGTTCCATCCCGGCGCAT
Organism: Thermoflexus hugenholtzii; assembly: GCF_018771565.1. NCBI lineage: Bacteria > Bacillati > Chloroflexota > Thermoflexia > Thermoflexales > Thermoflexaceae > Thermoflexus > Thermoflexus hugenholtzii. The sequence goes on from NZ_CP076326.1 coordinate 2,586,140, forward strand.
ATCAGGGAGCGCGGCCGGAGCGGGCCTACGAGACGGTTCGCCGCCGCCTGCAGGAGATCGTGGAGGAACTTCGGGCGGAGGGAGTGGACGTCACCCTGCGCCCCGAGACCATGGGTAAGTCCGCCCTTTTCGGCACCCTGGATGAAGTGATCCAGCTCTCCCGGGAGGTGCCCGGCGTGCTCCCGTGCGTGGACTTCGCCCATCTGCACGCCCGGGCCGGGGACGGATCCTTCAACTCCTACGCGGAGTTCGTGGAGGCGCTGAAGCGGGTGGCCGCCGGTCTGGGCCCGCGGGGCCTCCAGGACCTCCACATCCATGTCTCCGGCATCGCCTACACCCGCAAGGGCGAGCGCCATCACCTGAACCTGAAGGAGGCGGACCTGCGGTATGAGGAGCTGCTGCAGGCCTTGATCGACCTGGGGGCGCAGGGCCGGGTGCTCTGCGAAAGCCCTAACCTGGAGGAAGACGCCCTTCTGCTACAGGCCACCTACCGGCGGCTCCTGGAGAAAGCTTCCGCTTCCAGGGAGGAAGTCGGCTGAAGCGCACGCTCCGGATCCCGGGGAAAAAGCCGGGCGGGACCCTCTCAGAGGCCCGCCCGGCTTTTTCACGACGGCCCTCACTTCAGGGTCATCAGGAAGGCGATCAGGTCGGCCAGGTCCTGGGCGGACATCTGGTTGCCCAGAGTGGCCGGCATCTTGGAGACGCCGGGGGCGGCGGCGTATTTGTCCGGCTCCACGATGTAGGCGCTGGGCTGCTGGATGGACTCGCGGATGTATTCCTCGGGAGTCTTCGCCTGTCCCTTGTAATCCGGCGCCCGGATCCGCTCCGCGGCCCGGGTGGCGATGCCCGCCAGGGAGGGGCCGACCAGGACCTCGCCCGGCTTCAGGCTGTGGCACGCCTTGCAGGAGGCGGCTATGCCGCTGGCCTGCTTGACCTCCTGGTTCCACAGCGCCTCACCCCGCTTCGGGTCCCCGGGCGGCAACGGCTGGGTGAGGTCCGAGCCCACGGCCGTGAAGGACGGCGTGGGGGCGGGCGCAGCCCCGGCCGCCTGCCAGTTCAGGATGAACTCCACCAGGTTTTCGATCTGGTCCGGCCGCATCGGCCCCCCGAAGTCCTGGGACCAGGTGGGCATGGGCTCCGCATATACCTCCTCGGCGCGATAGGTGCTCCGGATGGGGCGGCCGGCGGCGATGGTCAGCTTGATGAAGTTGCGCAGGGAGTTGGCGTAGCCCTGGGCCTTGAGCTGCTCATAATGCTGGAACACTCCCGGGTTGAGGCTGGGGCCCTTCCCGGGGACGCCCTCCCCATCCGGGCCGTGGCAGGTGGCGCAGTATTGCTCGTAGAGCAGCGCCCCGTTCTCGATGGCCTTGGCTTTGTGCATGGCCTCGAACCGGGCCATGCGCTGCTCCTCGGTGAGCCACACCATGCCGATGGTGATCACCGTAGCCAGCATCAAGACCGTCGCACCGATGATCCGACGGGTGGCCAGATCGAACATCGAGTCCCCTCCGGTGGGTCAGCTGCGCATCGGGATCGAACTCCCTGGTCGGACGCTTACTCTCCCCCGTGACCGCTATCTCGGTGGAGATAGATCGCCCGTTTGGACTCTTCGATGACCGGCTTGCCCTCGGGATCCAGGACCGGCTGGCCGTTCTTCGTCTTGGTCCAGTAGATCGCGATCTCGAACCGCTTCAGCCCCGACTGGACCTCCTGGATGCGGACGATGGCGTAGCCCTGGGGGAGCTGGGGATCCCCCTCGATGCGATGCTTCAGCTCCTCCAGAACCTGAGCCAGCTTCGGGGCGTCCGCCGGCGGCTGGAGATTGCGGGTGTCGTAGGTGCCCGGGATCAGCTGCTCATAAGGGATGGTCCGCACCCGCCCTTCGCCGAACAGGGGGTCCGGGTTCAGAGGCATGAACTCCTGGAGGACCTCCACGTCCGCGGAAGAGGTGACCGCGAAGGCCGGCGTGCCCATGTAGGTGAGCAGGGTCCAGGCCGCCACCCCGACCAGCCCGGCCACCAGAGCCTTGCGCCGGTCCCGGTAACGCCGGCTGATGTTGAAGTCCAGGTAGGGCATGATCAGCAGGAACAACAGGATCAACCCGGGGAGGATCACCCCCATGAACGTCTTGCTGTTGTAGATCGTGGCGGGCGGCCGGGGGAGCCCCAGCCGGTCCAGCGCCAGCAGGAAGGGATCCTTCAGCAGGCCCTGGAGCCACAGGAAATACCACGGGGCGGTGGTGTGCAGAGGGGTGTTCAACGGATCGGCGTGCTGCTCCAGGGGCGCGTCGTAGAAGAAAGCCGACCCGATCACCAGGAAGGCGATCAGGGCGATGCCCCAGAGGGCCTCCTGGATGGCGATGTCCGGGATGTAGGGCACCCGCTTCTCCGGCGGGACCTTCCGGGCGGTGTCATCGCCCACCGCCTCCATCTCCGGCGGGAGGGAGAGGCCGTGCCGCACCACCTTGTAGTAGTGCACGAAGAAAACGAAGAACAACAGCAGCGGGAGGAAGATCACGTGGAGCAGGTAGAAACGCAACAATCCCGCCGCCCCGATGTCCGGCGCCCCGCGCAGGATGAGGTTGACGATGCGGCCCAGGGCGGGCGGCGGCGTGGCCTCCGCCATGCTCGTCCCGATGGTCACCGCCCAGTAAGAGAGCTGGTCCCATGGCAGCAGATATCCGCTGAAGGAAAGGAAGAGCGTGAAGACCAGCAGGATCACCCCCGTCGCCCATGTGAACTGACGGGGCCGCTTGTAGGAGGCGGTGAAGAACGTCCGCAGCATGTGGAGCATCACCGCCACCACCATCGCCTCCGCCCCCAGCCGATGGATGTCCCGCATCAGCTGGCCGAAGGGGACGTTGTTCAGGATGCGGAGCATGTTTTCATAGGCCACGAGGGGCGAGGGGGTGTAGAAGATCATCAGGAAGATGCCGGTGATGGTCTCGATGAGGAAGAGATAGAAGCTCAGCAGCCCCAGGCGGAAAGTGGGGTAGAGCCGGGTCACCGCCTCGTGGTAGAAGGACGGCTTGATGTGCAGGATGAAGCCCTCCGTGTGGGGCTTCACCCGCGGGTTAGGCCGGGGCGGGGGCTCGCCCCGGATGATGTTCCGCACCTCCGTCAGGGGAATCCCCGCCGTGACCCGGGTCACCAGCTCGTCCAGGTGCATGAAGATGACCCGGCGCCACCCGTATTGCTGGACCTCCTTCTGCAACGTGGGGATCGGCTCCGGCCAGCGCAACGCCATCGTGTTCCTCCTTCAACCCGAACTTCGTGGATCTCCCCGCGCCACCCTTTTATGCCCGGCCCTTCACAGCCGGCTTCCCGAGGATCTTCCGGCCGGTGTCCACTTCGATGGTCAGGTTCGGATCCGGCACCGGCAGGGGGTTCCCCTCGGGATCCGTCTGGGCCACAACCCGGCCGCTGGCGTCCTTCAGGTAGATCACGAAGCGATCCAAGTTCCGCGGAGCGGGCCCCTCGATATAGGTTCCGTCCAGCTGGAACTTGGAGCCGTGGCACGGGCACTCGAAGCGGAAGTTGCTCGGCACCCACTTGTAGAGGCAGCCCAGATGGGTGCAGACCTTGTAGATGGCCAGGATCCCCTTCTCGGTGTTCACCAGCCAGATCTTGGCCTCGGGGAACTCCTTGGGGCCCTCACCGACCTTCGGCAACACCTCCCCTGCCCGCCCGAAGGGGAAGACGCCGCCGAACTCGCCGACCTTGAAGCGGGGCAGGGCGAAGAGGACGCTGACGCCGCCCAGCTCGGCCATAAAGAGGGCCATCGAGGCCGCCCACACGTAGGTCAAAAACTCCCGCCGGGTGATGCCCGGCGCCGCCGCCGTCGGGATCGCCTGCGCCTCCGCCATACGCGCCTCCTCACGCGGAAAGCCTGCCGGATTCGCACGGTTGCCACAGCCGGAACGAACAATCCGGGCTGTCTTCACCAGAAGGGGCATGTGCCTTAAAACTATAACACAGCGCAACACCGCCGGTCAACCGCTCTGATGTGAAAATCCGAAGTTCATCTCCACAAAGAGGACCCTGGTCACCGTTGACAGGGGCTCAGGCGCGCCGCCAGGGCTTTGAGCAGGAGGGTGCCATAGCTGCCGGGCGGCAGCTCAAAGCACAGGATCGCCTCGCCGGCCTCCGGCGCTTCACGCCGGAGCTCCAGGAAGACGGGGCGGCACCAGATGGGGCGCCGGGTCGGCGGAGGCACCTCCTCCAGCAACGGCCCCCGTCGAAAATCCGCCAGGGAAAGCCCTTCCTCCTCCAGTACCCGGGCCATGGCCTCCGCCCAGGGCGGGGCATCGCGCGCCCGCCGGTGCGGAAGCGCGAAAAGGCCCTGGGCTTCAGGAGGCGCGCGATCGGGAAGCGGGAATTCCTCCCCACGGATGAGAACCCGATGGCGGGCCTCCGGGCCCAGCCCATAACCGACCGCCCGGTTCCAGAGCCATGCGCGATACGCATCCACCCACAGGAGCCGCAGCCGCAGAGGGATCCGCCGCACCGCCCCGCGCAGGTCCGTCGGATGATCTTTCAGGAACGTGAGCAGGCTCCGCTGCATAGAAGGACGCGGGGCGTGGGCGAACAACGCCGCCCAATCCCCCCAGCGCGCCCGGGCCTCCGCTTTGAAGGCCCGTATCGCCGGAGGATCCCCCGCCATCGGAACCGCGAGCACCATTCGGAGGACATCCTCGGCCTGGCCTCGGAGCAGCGCCCGTCCGACGAACCCCATCTCCGGGCTCCAGGAGCCAAACCGCTGGTCATCGAAGTAATTGGGGAAGCCCTCCGCGGCCAGTTCCGCAGCCACTTGGGGAAGCCCCTCGAGCTCCTCCCGGGTCAGCGCCCGCAACCGAACCCAGAAGCGGTTCCCTCGAAGGTCCTGCGGTCGGGGAGGACGGGACGCATAGCCGATGCGCACCGCTTCAAAGCCGGGGCCCCGGATCCGCTCCGGCCCCTGACCCCGGATCGCGGCGATCTGAACAGCGATCGCCCATCGGTCCTTGAGAGCGGGGAAGATCACTGCGCGCTGAGGCACCCCAAGCCGCGCCGCCAGCTCCGCCTGAACCTCCAGGGTGGTCCGTCCCCACTTGCGAACCCGGTAGAGGGTGTAGGGGCCGCTGGGCTCGATCGGCAGCGCCACCCGCTCCTCCACCCGGAAATCCTCCGGCCGGATCTTCCAGCGCATCCCGCCTCCATTGGGGAAAGCTCAGGCGGCGCGCAACACCCAGGCCGCCAGGGCGAGGGCGAGGATCCAGAGGAGCCGGCGGGCGGGAGGGGACCACGCCCCTTGTCGCTCCTCCAGAAGCAGGCCGACCAGGGCCAGGCCATAGGCGCCGGGCGCGTGTCCGAGAGCCACGGCCCATGCCACCCAAAGGGCCCATGCGCCCCACCGCGCGAGGGAGGTCCTCAGGTCTGCGGCCAGCAGGCCGATGGGGAGCCCCACCAGCCACGCGGGGAGCGTTGAATGGCCCCCGGCCATCCCCAGCCACCAGGGGAAGGTTCCCCGCACCAGCCCTTCGAAGCCTCCCCGGAAGCGGGGGAGACGTCGGGCCATGGCCAGCGCGGCGCCCGTGCCGAGGGTCAACCAGCCTCCCGGCCATCCGGTCAGGAGGAGCCCAAGCCCTCCTGTGACCAGGGCGGTGATCAGGGCCGCTGGGAGCTCGGGCGCCTCCTGCGCGCGCCCGACGACCCCCCAGGCCAGCCGGGCTACCTCCCGGATCACGACTTCGGCCGGGCTCCCCGGCTGCATATAGGGCAGAGAGATCGAAAGCGATTCCGGAGGGCGACGCGGCAGACGCTCCCAGGGAGCGGCGAGGAACAGCCAGCGCAGCGCCTGCCAGCTCCCTTCGGCGAGCAGCCAGGCCCCCAGGATCCAGGGGAGGGGGGCGGTCCCTCCGCTCCCGATCCAGGCCGCGGCCAGCACCGGCGTCATCTCCCACTCCCCGAACCGGAGCCACATGGGAAAGCCCGGCCGGATCGCGCGCATCGGCCCCTCAGGGGGAGGATCTGAGGCCCTCATGGTCCTCCAGGGGAGCGCAGCGGATCTGCAGCGCCCGCAGGACAGCCTGCATTCGCTCGAAGTGCGTGCCCGGCCAGTAGATCCGGTCGCAACTGGGACAGCGGTGGAAGCGCTCGTGCTGCTGCCAGACGAAGGCCGGGACATAGGCGGCCACCGCCTCCCGGGGCACGGGGACCAGCCGCGCGTTGCAGACCGGGCAGCGGGAGAAGGGCGCATCCGGGGGATCCCCGAAGCGCTGGCGGATGGCCTGGAGCTGGGCCAGCAGGTCATCGTGATCGATCAGGAAGGCCGAGGGGCCTCCCCGACGGGCCAGGGCGTGATCCCGGGTGAGCAGGATCCGATCCTCCGCCTGGGCGATGCGCAGCAGCGCGTCGTCGTCCAGAGCGGGGTCATAATGGGTGTCATACCCCAGGATCCGCAGCCAGCGGGCCAGGCGGCCGAGCATCGTGTCGGCCACGAAGCGGGCGGAACCGCTGTTTCCGTGGGCATGCATCGCGTCCCCCTTGCCGGGTCAGCGAAGGCGCCCGGATCCCTATTGGCCGCCTCCGGTTTCCGGCGCGGCCGTGAGCTCCTCCAGCTCCGCCTCATCCAGGCGGCGCTCCCGAGGTCGGAGATGGGGGAAGAGGATGACCTCACGGATGGAGCGGCGATCGGTGAAAAGCATGGTCAGGCGATCGATCCCCAGCCCCAACCCACCGTTCGGCGGCATCCCATAGCGCATGGCATCCAGGTAATCCTCATCCAGGGGATGGGCCTCCTCGTCCCCGGCCTCCCGGGCCCGCCCCTGCTCCAGGAACCGTTGTTCCTGGTCCAGGGGATCGTTCAGCTCCGTGAAGGCGTTGCAGATCTCCATCCCTCCGATGAACCCCTCGAACCGCTCCACCGTCTCCGGGTCGTCCGGGCGGGCCTTGGCCAGGGGCGAGATGTCCCGCGGGTAATCGTAGACGAAGGTGGGCTGGATGAGGTTGGGCTCGACGAACTTCGAGATCAGGTCGTCGATCAGCTTGCCCCGGCTGGCCCGGGGATCCACCTCGATGCCCCGGGCGGCCATGGCCTCCGCCAGGGATTCGCGGGTGGGATGCTGCGCGATGTCGATCCCGGCGAACTCCAGCAGGGCGTCCCGCAGGGGGATGCGGCGCCATGGCGGGGAGAGATCAATCTCATGGCCCTGGTAGGTCAGGGTGCGACGGCCCAGGACCTGATCGGCGGCGAAGGCGATCATCTCCTCGGCCAGCCGCATCATGTCCTGGTAATCGGCGTAGGCCATATAGCACTCCATCTGGGTGAACTCGGGGTTATGTTTGAAGGAAATCCCCTCGTTGCGGAAATCGCGGCCGATCTCATAAACTCGCTCGAACATCCCCACCAGCAGGCGCTTGAGATACAGCTCGAAGCTGATGCGCAGATAGAGCTGCTGCTTCAGCTCATTGTGATAAGTTACGAAAGGCCGCGCCGAGGCCCCGCCGTAGATCGGCTGCAACACCGGGGTCTCCACCTCCAGGAACCCCCGCTGGTCCAGGAACGTCCGGATAGCCCGGATCAGCGCCGCCCGGGTCCGGAAGATCTCCCGGACCTCCGGGTTCATCATCAGGTCCAGGTAACGCCGCCGGTAACGGGTCTCCACATCCTTGAGGCCGTGCCAGCGGGAAGGCGGAGGATAGACGGCCTTGGCCAGCATCCGGAAGTCCCGGACCCGCAGGGAGATCTCTCCGGTCCGGGTGCGCATCATCGTCCCCTCCGCCTCGATGAAGTCGCCCAGGTCGAACATCTCCTGGAAGAAACGATAACGCTCCTCTCCCAGGTCATCGTAGCGGAGGAACAGCTGGAGGCGCCCCGCCCCATCCTGGATGTCGGCGAAGGTGATCTTCCCCATAACCCGCATGGCGGTGAGGCGGCCGGCCACCACCACCGCCACCGCGTCCTCCTGCCCCCCTGCGGCCAGGAAGGCCTGGATGGCCTGGGCGCTGGTATGGGTGCGCCGGCAGCGGGGCGGATAAGGGTCGATGCCCTGGGCGCGCAACCGGGCGACCTTCTCCAGACGGCGGCGGACGATATCCCGGAAGAGGGCCATGGCGGGCGCCTACTCGATGCGGAGGATGCGGAAGCGGAGAACGCCGTCCGGGGCGTTCACGGTGATCACATCGCCCACGCGGTGGCCCAGGAGCGCCTGCCCCAGCGGGGACTCGTTGGAGATCCGCCCCTGGGAGGGATCGGCTTCGGCGGAGCCCACCACCTGATAACGCTCCGGCGTGGATCCCCCTTCCTCCTGGATGGTCACCCAGCTCCCCAGGGTGACGAAGGTTTTGGGCCCGGTGGTCTCCTCGATGATCACCGCGCGCCGGAGCATGGATTCCAGCATCATGATGCGGCCTTCCACAAAGGCCTGCTCGTTCTTGGCCGCCTCATATTCCGCGTTCTCGTCGTAGTTGCCCTCATCCATCGCCAGGTTCAGCCGCCGGGCCACTTCCTGACGACGAACGGTGCGCAGGTACTCCAGCTCCTCCAGCAACTTCTGATAGCCTTCACGAGTCAGATAGATGGGCTGCTCGCTCATAGATCCTCTCTGATCTGCGAAATCAATGGGGTGAAAGGGGGCCTCCCTCTCCAGAGACAAGAAGAGCGCCGTTCCAGGCGCTCCCGGTTGCTTTCGCTCCAGGCGAGCCCATATCCATGTCCCTTTGGATCCGATGGGAACCATCGTTCCGGGCCCGGCAGTTTCTCGCCAGGCGCTTCCATTATAGCATGGGGCCATGGCTTCTACAAGGCCGCCGATGGGGCAGGGTGTGTCCCAAAATCGTAGGACAACTGCGAGCAGTTGTCCTACAACGCGGCGAGGCCCGACAAAATTGGGACACACCTGATGGGGCATCCACACCGGAGCGAACCGGATATGCCGTTCTGGACCCTCTTTTTGATCCTCGCATGGCCCCTCGGGATGCTGGCCAACGGGCTGGCCGATGCCCTGCCGGCCCGCCGGGTTCTTCCCCATCGGCTGCGGTCCGCCTGGGCCGCGTGGATTCGCTTCGGGCGGCGGCCGCGGGCCCGGGAGCTGGCCCTGGAGGCGGGGGTGCCGCTGCTGTGGGCGCTGGCCCTGGGACGCTTCGGCCTCTCCCCCCGGGGGATCCTCTGCGCCCTGTATCTGACGATCCTGGCCCTCGTGGTCGTCACCGATCTGGAGCATCGGCGGATCTACGACGCGGTGATGCTGCCGGCCATCGCCCTGGCGGCCCTGGCGGCCCCGGTCTCCCCATGGCTGGAGGGGGGCGCCATCGGGGCCTGGGGAATGGGCGTCGGCGCCTTCATCTTCTTTTTCGGGCTGGCGGTCATCAGCCGGGGCGGGATCGGGGGCGGAGATGCGACGCTGGCGGCCTTCATCGGGCTGATCACCGGCTTCCCTCAGGGTCTGCGGGCGCTGTCGTGGGGGGTTCTGCTGGCCGGGGCCTTCAGCCTGGGGCTGCTGCTGTCCCGGCGGGGGACGCTGAAGACGGCCTTTCCATACGGCCCCTTCCTGGCCCTGGGAGGCGCCCTCGTCCTGTTCGGAAGCTGACCCGGAGAGCCCCGTGTGTGTCCCTCACCCGGTCATCCACACCCACTGGGTGGGAAAGAGACGGTCGAGGCCCACCTCGGCGAAATGACGCACCAGGAGGCTGGGATCCTCCCGGGCGGCCATCAGGGCCGGGAGGCTGCGGGGGGAGGCGATCCGGGCGAGGGCGCGGGCGGCGAGGATGCGGACCTGGGGGTTCGGGTGGCGCAGGCCCTCGATCAGGGGATCCAGCGCCGCTTCCCCGTAACGGGCCAGGGCCTCCGCGGCCACCCAGGCCACCCAGGGGAGATCCTGGAGCCGGGCGCAGAGAGCCTGCGCGATGCGAGGGGCTTCCGCCTCCCGCGGTCGCGCGCCCAGGGCCCAGGCGGCGGCCGCCCGCACCTCGGGCTCCGGATCCTCAAGGGCCCGCAACAGGGCCTCCTCCCCGCGCGCATCCGGGAGCTCCACGCTGAGCCGGCAGGCCCAGGCCCGAGCCTCCGGATCCGGATCGCGGAGCAGATCCTCTACCCACGCCGCCAGGACCTCCGGGTCCTCCCGGAGGGTGGACAGCTGGGCCTCCGCGCCCTGAGGGTCCTCCTGCCATCGCCGGCGCCAGGCGCGAAGGTCCATCGGCGGCTTCCGCCTCAGGCCGCAGGGGGAGGGACCGGGAGGGCGTCGACGGGGGTGTCGCGCCACTTATCGCCTTCCTCGATCAGCATCACCGGGATGCCGTCGCGGATGGGATACTTGCGCCCGCAATCCGGCTCCAGGCACACCAGCCACGCATCCCGCACCAGCTGCAGCCGCCCGGGATCGGGCCCCTCCTTCCGGGTTGGGCCGGACACGCAGTGAGGGCAACGCAGGATCTCCAGGAGCTCCGGGCTGATCATCGATCTCGCCTCCTTGAAAAAGCATCCCCACCGCCACGGGCTATAATAGCACAGGAGGCCCATTCCGCGCTTTCCTCGGAAGAGAGACCCGGACGGCGCCTTCTTCAGGAGAGGATCGGATGCAACCGTTACCCTGGCGATGGGAGCCCGTGGATACGCAGCGCGACCGGCACTTCCGCCGCCGGGAGAAGGTCCTTGGGCAGTTTTTCACCCCGCCGCGGCTGGCGGCGTGGATGGTGGAGATGGCCCTCGACTGGCTTCCCCACCCGGTCTCCATGCTGGATCCCGCATGCGGCGATGGAGCCTTCCTGGAGCCGGCGGCCCGTCTTGGGTTCTCGGAGGTGATCGGCATCGAGGTGGATCCGGAGGTCCTGGCGACGGCGAGGGAGCGGCTCCGGGCTTTCCCTCAGGTTTCCCTGCACGGGGCCAACGCCCTGGAGCGGGCGCGCGAGCTGGAGGACCGCTTTGATCTGGTGGCCACCAACCCGCCGTTCTCTGCGAAGTACGGCCGCGTGCAGGACCCCTGGTTGCTGGGACGGTTTGCGCTGGCGGCGGGGCGGCGAAGCGAAGCGATCGAGGTGCTGTTTCTGGAGCTCAGCGTGCGGGCGCTTCGGGAGGGAGGTGTCTTAGCCATCGTGTTGCCGGAAGGCCTCTTCGCCAATCTGCCGTGCCGACGGGTCCGGGAATGGCTGCTCCATCACGTTCGCCCGCTGGCCATCATCAGCCTCTCCCGAAGGTTCTTCCCGGCGAAAACCTGCATCCTGTTCGCCCGCAAGGGCGGCATTCCATCGGCGGTGTGGCTGGCCCATGCGGAGGATGAGGAGGACCTGGACCACATCTCCGAGGAGATCCGTCAGGGGAAAGGGTTCCGTCAGCCCCTTGAAGCGATGGGGGATACCTGGGTCCCGCTGCATCATCTGACGCCTCCCGCGCCTTCCGCAGCGTTCCCGCTGCTCCCCCTCGGCGAGCTGCTGCATGAGATGCGGGGAGGGCACGCGAAGTACGGGCCCCGACGGGTCTTCTCGGAGTCCGGAATCCCCTTCCTCTCTGCGAAGACCGTGACACCATGGGGGATCGACCTCCGCCGGGATGGGCGGAGGGTTCGACCGGGAAGCCCGATGGATCACCCCGGGGCGCGGGCCCGAAAAGGAGATGTGCTGTTCGTCCGCGTCGGCGTGGGATGCATCGGGCGGGCCGCCGTGGTGCTGGAGGACGATGAGGAGGGAATTGCGGACGACTACCTCTATATCCTCCGGTTCCGAACAGACCGGATGCGGCCGGAGTTCTTCGCCCTGCTGACGCAGACGGGCTTCTTCCGACGGGCGCTGCAGCGGATCTGGCGAGGGACCGGGACGGTCACAGTGCCGCAGCGCCTGCTGCGGGAGCTTCCGGTCCCGGTCCCTCCGCTCTCCGCGCAGGAGCCTTTCGCGGCGGCGTATCGCGACCTTCACCGGCGCGCCCGGGAGGGCCACATGCGCATTGAGGAGTTGGGAAGACAGGTGCTCCAGCTGGAGCACCTGTTTGAAGGCCGGGGGTTATAAGCCGAAATGAATTTCGGCCTACCACATCAGGGGAGCCATGACGGTAGTGTCCCCAACCTGGGCGGAAGTGGATCTGGAGGCCATTGCGGCGAACACGCGGGCGGTGAAGCGCTGGGTGGGGGATCGGGTGGAGGTGATCGCGGTGGTGAAGGCCAACGCCTATGGCCACGGCGCCGTCCCGGTCGCCCGGGCCGCCCTCTCCGCCGGCGCCTCCCGCCTGGCCGTCCACCGGATCGCGGAAGGGATCGCCCTGCGCCGGGCCGGCATCGAGGCCCCCATCCTGGTGATGGCCCCGCTGCTCCCGGAGGAAGCGCCGGAGGTCGTCCGCTGGGGGTTGACTCCCACGCTCTCCACACCGGAGGCCGCCCAGGCCCTCAGCGCGGCCGCCCGCGCCGCCGGGCGCATCCTCCCCGTCCACGTCGAAGTGGACACCGGGATGGGGCGGGCCGGGTTGCTGCCCGCCGAGGTGCTGCCCTTCCTGCGCGCGCTCCAGGGGATGGAGGGCCTTTCGCTCGAGGGGCTCTACACCCACTTCGCCACCGCGGACGAAAGCGACCCCTCGTTCGCCATGCGCCAGCTGCGCCGCTTCGAGGAGGTGATCGGGACCCTGGAGGCGGCGGGGATCCGGATCCCGCTCCGCCACGCCGCCAACAGCGCGGCGACGATGCGCTTCCGCGCCACGCACTTTGAGGCGGTGCGCCCCGGCCTCGCTCTCTACGGGATGCGCCCCTCTCCGGAGTGGGAACCCCCCTTCCCCTTGCGCCCCGCCCTGACCCTCAAAAGCCGGGTGATCCGGGTGTGGACCCTGGCGCCCGGAGAATCGGTGGGCTACGGACGGACGTTCGTCGCGCACCGGGAAGCCCGCATGGCGCTGGTCCCCATCGGCTACGGCGACGGCTACCTGCGCGCGCTCTCCAACCGCGGGGCCGTCCTCATCCGGGGGCAACGCGCCCCGATCCGCGGCCGGGTGAGCATGGACCAGATCGTGGTGGAGGTGACCGGGATCCCCGAGGTGCGCGTGGGGGATGAGGTGGTGATCCTCGGACGACAGGGGAGCGAGGAGATCCGGGCGGAGGATCTGGCGGAATGGGCGGGCACGATCAACTATGAGATCACGACCCTGATCTCCCCTCGCGTCCCTCGCCTGTATCGATCCGGCGAAACCCTGGCGACGGAGGGCGCCCCCGCGGAGGCCGCCCCCTCGCCGTTCGCGATCCCCTGAAGGCCCAGGCTCCCCATGCGGACGCTTCACCTGCGCTTCCCGGAAGCCGATCGCTCGCATCCGATCCTCATCGACTCAGGCCTCCTGGATCGATGCGGAGAGCTCCTGGTGAGGGCCGGGCTGGGAGGGCCGGTCGCCCTGATCAGCGATGCGATGGTGATGGCGCATCAGGGGGAGCGGGTGCGACAGGCCCTCCATCAAGCCGGGATCCCCTTCGTGGAGCTCGTCCTGCCGCCGGGGGAAGGGACCAAAACCCTCTCCACCGCCGCCGATCTCTACCGCCAGCTCGTCCGGGCCGGCCTGGGGCGGGATGGAACGCTCCTCGCCGCAGGCGGCGGCGTGATCCTGGACCTGGCGGGCTTCGTCGCCGCCACATATATGCGGGGGATCCCTTTCGTCAGCGCGCCCACCACCCTCCTGGCGATGGTGGACGCGGCCATCGGGGGCAAGGTGGGAGTGGATCTCCCGGAGGGGAAGAACCTGGTGGGGGCCTTCTACCCGCCCCGGCTGCTCCTGATTGACCCCACCGCGCTGGACACCCTCCCGACATCGGAGTGGCGCCACGGGATGGCGGAGGTGGTGAAAGCCGCCCTCATCGGGGATCCCGAGCTGTGGGAGCAATTGCGCGCGGCGCCTGCGCGCTGGGCGCAACCGCCGGAAGGCCCGGAGCGGCTGGAGCTGTTGGAGCGGGCCATCGCCGTGAAGGCGCGGATCGTGGAGCGGGATCCGTGGGAGACGCAGGGGGAGCGCGAGCAGCTGAACCTGGGGCACACCTTCGGGCACGCCTTCGAGCGCCTGAGCGGCTACCGCGTGCCCCACGGGGAGGCGGTGGCCACCGGCATGCGAGCGGCCGCCGCCCTCTCGGCGCGGCTGGGCCTGCTGGAGACGCCGGATCTCCCGCAGGAGCTGGAGAAGCTCCTCCAGGGACTGGGATTGCCGACCCGCTGGCAAGCCTGGCTGTCCGGCTACGGGATCCAGGCGACACCCGAGGAAGTGATCGAGGCGATGGGGACTGACAAGAAGCGCCGGGCGGGGCGCTTGCGCTTCGTGCTCCTTCACCGGCCCGGCCTCGTGCGCACCTATGGGGATGTGCCGGCGGAAGCGGTGCGCCAGGCCCTGATGGAGACCGCGTAAGGCCTGCTCCCGAGGAGACGGAAGCGGTGAACTACGAAGCCTTCGCCGAGTTCTACGATCGGTTCTTCGGGGATTTCCTGGACGATCTCGCGTTCTATCAGGGCTACGCGGAGCGGGCCGGATCCCCGTTGCTGGAGGTGGGCTGCGGCACCGGCCGGCTCACCGTGCCCCTGGCCGCCGCCGGCTTCCACCTGACGGGGCTGGAGGCCGCGGGGGCGATGCTGGAGCGGGCCCGGGCGCGGGCGGAGGCCGCCGGCGTGGCCGACCGCATCCGCTGGGTCCAGGGCGACGCGGTCCGGGGCGTCCCGGACGGCCCTTATCCGATGGCCTTCATTCCCCTCAACACCTTTCTCCACTTCGATTCCCTGGAGGCCCAGCAGGCGGTCCTGCGCCATCTGCACCGCGCCCTGGAGCCGGGAGGGTTCCTGCTCCTGGACTGCCTGAACCCGGACGCGGCGTTCCTGGCCGAGCACGGCCAGGTGGTCCTGCGCGGGTGGCAGGAGGAAGGCTCCTCCCTCCTGCTCTGGTTCGAAGCGCGGCGGGTGGACGCAGCCGCCCAGCGCCTGGAGCTGGTGATCCTGGTGGAGATCCTGAACCCCGATGGGACATGGCGACGCTGGGCCTTCCCCAGCTCGATGCGCTTCGTATGGCCCGGGGAGCTGCGGCTTCTGCTGGAAGGATGCGGCTTCACGGTGGAGGCGATGTTCGGGAGCTACGACCTGAGCCCCTACCGCGAGGACAGCCCCCAGATGCTGGTGGTGGCCCGACGGCGCTGAGCGGAGCCCTCCGGCAGGCGGCTCTCCTGTTTCCCATCATTGAGAGCCCGTGGGATCCGTGTTACACTTCCTCTGAAACTTCCGAAAGCCAGGCAGGTCACCGCCGTTCGATGGAGGATGCGCTGAACCGCCACCATCCGCCCCCGTCGCCCACCCCGGCGATGCGGGCTTATCTGGCCGAGATCTACCGGCTCGGCGAGGGGGAGCCGGTGCGGGCCACCCAGCTGGCCCGCCGGCTGGACGTCACCCTCACCGCGGCCGTCCGCATGCTCAACCGCCTGGAGTCCCACGGCTGGATCCAGCGGACCCGCCACGGGATCCGGTTGACGGAGACGGGGGAACGGGAGGCGCTGCGAAGCATCCGCCGGCATCGCATCCTGGAAGCCTTCCTGAGCCGGGTGCTGGGGATCGGATGGGAGGAAGTGCACGCCCTGGCGGATCGCCTGGACCCGGCGGTGGACGAGGCGCTGTGCGAGCGGATGTATGAAGTGGCCGGCCGCCCGTCCCACTGCCCCCACGGGGATCCTATTCCCACGCCGGAGGGATGGATCCCGCCCCTCGGGGACGTCCCCTTGAGCGAGATCCCCATCGGCGCCCGAGGGCGCATCACGCGGGTCAAAACCGAAGATGCCGAACAGCTACGCTATCTGGGGTCCCTCGGGCTGGTCCCTGGCGTTCCCTTCGAGCTGGTCGCCCGGGCGCCGTTCAACGGCCCCCTGCGGCTCCGGCTTCCGCAACACGATGTGATCATCGGGCCCGAGCTGGCCCAGCACCTGCGGGTGATCCTGGAGCCGGAGCCCTCCGGGGCCTCCTCCTGAATCTCCTCGCCGGAGGCTGCGATGATCGCCCCTCGCCGGCTCTTCATCGAGGATCGGGGGCTTCCCCTGCACCTCACCCTCTACGAGGCGGAGCCGGGGGCGCCGACCCTGATCTTCATCCACGGGATGACCGCCCACGCCGGTTTCTACACAGAGATGATCCCGGGGCGCGATTACCTGCGCGCCCTGGCGGAGGCCGGCTTCCACGTCATCGGCCTGGATCTCCAGGGCCACGGCCGGAGCGGAGGGCGACGCGGGGATTTCACCTACGCGGACGCCATCCGCAACATCCGTCGCGCGGTGGACTTCGCGCTCATGCATTTCGGCGGGCCGGTGGGGATCACCGGCTCGAGCATGGGCGGTATCCTGGCCTTCTACGCCGCCCTGGAGGAGCCTCGCATCCGCGCCGCCGTGTGTCACAACGTGCTGGACCTGCGGGACATCCGCCCTGCCCTTTACCTGCGCCGCCATTTCGTCCTGGTGCCTCTGGCCCGAGCGGCGCGGCCGCTGCGGGGGATCCTGGGTGGGCTGCCGGTGCCGGTGCGCGCGTTCCTGGAGCCCTCCCACGTCTTCGAGCGGCCGGAGAACCTCCGGCGCTGGCAGGCGGACCCCCTCTGCGTGTGGGCTTACCGGCTACGGACGTGGCTTTCGGTTTTCCTGGATCCTTCGGACAAGCCTCCCATCGAGGCCATGGCCACGCCGGTCCGCATCCTGGTCGGGGAGCGGGATCGGATCCTTTCCGCCGATCTCCATCGGGATTTCGCCGCACGGCTGCGATGTCGTAAAGATCTGGTGATCCTGCCAGGAGCAGGACACATGCTCCCGCTGGAGTATCTCGAGCAAACCGTCCCGCTGGTGGCCGAGTGGTTCCGGGAACATCTGCGCTGAGGGGCAACCCTTCGATGGAGATCCGGGTGGCGGTCAAAGGGGGAGGCGATCTGGGGACGGGGGCCATCCTGCGGCTCCACCGGGCCGGCTTCCGGGTCTGGGTCACGGAGCTCCCGCAACCCCTGGCCATCCGCCGGGCGGTGGCGGTGGCCAGCGCGGTCTATGAGGGTGCCATTTCCATTGAGGGCCACACCGCCCGGCGCGTGGAAGATCCCGAGATGTTCCCCCTCCTCTGGGCCCGGGGGGAGATCCCCGTCCTGGTGGATCCGCTGGGGGACAGCATCCGGCGGCTTCGGCCGGAGGTGGTGGTGGACGCGATCATGGCCAAGCGCAACACCGGCACCGCCATCACCGATGCGCCGGTGGTGGTGGCCCTGGGGCCGGGCTTCACCGCCGGGGTGGATTGCCACGCTGTGGTCGAGACGGCCCGCGGCCACGACCTGGGACGGGTTTACTACCAGGGGAGCGCCCTCCCCAACACCGGGATCCCCGGCCTCATCGGCGGCCACGATGTCCTGCGGGTCCTGCGAGCCCCCCGGGCCGGGCGCTTCCGGGCGGTCCGTCGCATCGGAGACCGCGTGGAGGCGGGGGAGATCGTGGCCTATGTGGAGGAAGAACCCGTCCGGACGGCCATCGCCGGGGTGCTGCGGGGGATCCTGGCCGACGGCCTGGAGGTGGTCCCTGGGATGAAAGTGGGGGACGTCGACCCCCGGGCGGAGGTTCGGCATTGCTTCACCGTATCCGACAAGGCGTGGGCGGTCGGGGGCGGGGTGCTGGAGGCGGTGCTCTGCCTTCTGCGGGCGCGGGGCATGTTGCCGTGGGCGTGAGCGATCCTCGTATCCGGAGGCACGCGATGTGGATCCGTGTGGCCGCTCTGGAGGAGATCCCGGTGGGCACGGCGAGGGTGTTCACGGTGGAGGGTCGGCGGATCGCCCTGACCCGGGTGGGAGATCAAGTGTTCGCGTTCGGGGATGTGTGCACGCATGATGACGGACCCCTGGCGGAGGGGAAGCTGGAAGGCTATGTCATCCAGTGCCCGCGCCACGGGGCCCGCTTTGACATCCGGACCGGTCGGGTCCTCCGGCTGCCCGCTGTGGTTCCCATCCCGGTCTATGAGGTTCGGGTGGACGCTGAGGGCGTGTGGGTGAACCCGGAGCCGATGCGAGGTCGTTGAGATGGACGGGACGGTGGTGGCCATCCTGCACGCGGATCTTTACACCCCCACCCGGCGCATCCCGGATGGGGCGATCGTGTTCGGGGATGGGCGGATCCTGGCCCTGGGCCCCACGCGGGAGGTGGAGATCCCGACGGGGGCCCGCCGCATCGACGCCGGGGGTCGGCCGGTCACGCCCGGTCTGATCGATCTCCACGTGCACGGCGTGGAGGGCCGGGACATGTTCGGGCCGGAGCTGGCGGAGGCCGCGCGGCGGCTCCCCCGCTACGGCGTCACCGCCTTCGTCCCCACCACCCTGACCCTCCCCGAAGCGGAGGTTCTGGAGCGGCTGCAGGCCATGGCCCGGGTGATCCAGGCCCCGCCGCCCGGGGCCCGCATCCTCGGGATCCACATCGAGGGCCCGCACCTTTCGCCGAAGCGCCCGGGGATGGCCAACCCGGCCTGGTTTCGGCCGCTGACCCCGGAGGCGGTGGCCCGCTATCAGGAGGCGGCCGGCGGGCATATCCTCCTCTGGACCTTCGCGCCGGAGGAGGGGGAAGCGATGGCCGCCATCCCGGCCCTGCTCGCCCGGGGGATCGTCCCGGTGATCGGGCACAGCGACGCCACCTACGAGCAGGCGATGGAGGCCATCCGCCGGGGCGTCCGGCAGGTGACTCATTTCTTTAATGCCATGCGACCCTTCCATCATCGGGAGCCGGGCCTGTTCGCGGCCGCTCTCCTGGAGCCCGGAGTGATCGCCCAGGTGATCGCCGATGGGCACCATGTGCATCCGGCGGCCCTCCGGCTGCTGTTCCGGGTCAAGGGGGCCGCGGGGGTGGCCCTGATCAGCGACGCCGCCCCCTTAGCCGGCCTGCCGCCGGGGCGTTACACCTGGCTGGGCTACGAGGTGATCGTGGCCGACGGGCGCTGCCAGACCCCGGAGGGCACCCTGGCGGGCTCGGCCGCCCTGATGAACGAGGGCCTGCGGGTGCTGATCGAGGAGGCGGGCATCGATCCCCTCGATGCGGTGCGCAGCGCCACCCTCACCCCCGCCCGCGCCCTGGGGCTGCGAGGGCTGGGCCAGCTCCGCCGCGGCGCCTTCGCCGACCTGGTCCTGTGGGAGCGCTGGGGAACGCCCGGGGCCGTCTGGATCCACGGGGAGCAGGTGGTGTAAGATGGGCGTCGCCTCCATCCCCGGACGAGATCCTCAAGCGGGGAGGGGACCGTGACCGCTCGCGCAGCGATCCATGACCTCGACCTGGATCGCTGGGAGGAATACGAGGACATCCTCACAGACAGCCTGTGGCTGCTGGGGCCCCGGGCGAACCACGGCATGCACACCCCAGAATACTGGGGGAATTTCGTCCCGCAGATCCCCTATCAGGCCATGCGCCGCTTCACCCGGCGGGGGGAGCTGGTCCTGGATCCCTTCATGGGCCTGGGCACCACCCTCATCGAGGCCAAGCGCCTGGGCCGCCACGCCATCGGGGTGGAGCTGGTCCCCGGGGTGGCGGAACGGGCCCGCTGGCTGATCAGCCTGGAGAGCAACCCTTACGGGGTCCAGACCGAGATCCTGATTGGGGACAGTGCGGATCCCGCCACGGCTGAGCGGGTGCGGGAGATAATGGCGCGCTGGGGGTTCTCAGGGGCTCAACTCCTGATCCTGCATCCGCCCTACCACGACATCATCCGGTTCAGCGAGGACCCGCGGGATCTCTCCAACGCCCCCACGGAGGAGGCGTTCTACGCGGCCTTCGAACGGGTGGTGGCGAACTTCGCCCCCCTGCTGGAACCGGGTCGCTTCCTGGTGCTGGTGATCGGGGACAAATACGCCCGGGGGGAGTGGATCCCCCTGGGCTTCCGGACGATGGAGCGCGTGCTGCGCCACGGGTTCCGCCTCAAAAGCATTTGCGTCAAAGACATCCAGGAAAACCGGGGCAAGCGAGGCCAGCATCACCTGTGGCGATATCGCGCCCTGAAGGGGCGCTTCTATATCTTCAAGCACGAATACGTCATGTTCTTCGAACGACGGGGAAGGTAAGGGGGAACGATGAGCCGGGGCCCGGCCTTCCTGTTCGATCTGGATGGCACCCTGGTGGACAGCGTGTATCAACACGTGCTGGCGTGGCGGGAGGCCCTGGAGGCGGTGGGGATCTCCCTCTCCGTCTGGCGGATCCACCGCCGCATCGGCATGAGCGGGGGGTTGCTGTTGCGGGCCCTGCTGCGGGAGACCGGGCGGGAGGTGACGCCGGAGGAGGTCCACCGGATCCAGGAGCAGCACGCGGAGGCCTTCGCCCGGCTGCTCCCCCAGGTGCGCCCGCTCCCGGGGGCCCGGGAGCTCCTCGAAGCCCTCACCCGGGCCGGCATTCCCTGGGCCATCGCCACCAGCGGCCGCCGCGACGTGGCCCGCCCCCTTCTGGAGCTATTGGGAGTCGATGAGGGGATCCCGGTGATCACCCGGGAGGATGTGCAATACGCCAAGCCGGACCCCGATCTCTTCCTCGCGGCGGCGGCCCGCCTGGGGGTCCCGATCCCTGAGTGCGTGGTGGTGGGCGACAGCGTCTGGGACATGCTGGCAGCAAGGCGGGCGGGCGCCCTCAGCGTGGGCTTGCTGTCAGGCGGCTACGGTCGAGAGGAACTGGAGCGCGCAGGAGCGTATCGGGTGTATGAGGACCCCGCGGACCTGCTGCGCCACCTGGACGAGGTGGGCGTTCGCTGAGCCGGGCGATGCGGATCGGCATCGACGTCCAGGCCACACGGGGGCAGAGGACCGGCATCGGTGTATACGCGGACCGGCTGCTTCGGGCGCTGCTGCGGGTGGCCCCCCAGCACGAATACGTGCCTTTGTCCTGGGAACGGGAAGGGGAGCTGCGCACCGACCAGCGGCTGCGCTGGCAGCAGTGGCTGTTGCCCCGGCGGGCCCGCGCCGCCGGCGTGGATCTGCTGCACGTGCCGGGGTTCGACGCCCCGCGCTGGCGGCCCTGCCCGGTGGTCCTGACCGTCCATGACCTCATCGGCCTGCTGTTCCCGGAGCAGCTCCCGCCCATCTCCCGCCTCTACTGGGCCTGGTGGCTGCCCCGCAGCCTGTGCTGGGCGGACCACCTGATCGCCGACTCTTCGCACACCGCCCGGGATCTGGAGCGCCGGCTGGGGATCCCCCCGGAGCGGATCACCGTGATCCCCCTGGGGGTGGATGAGCGCTTCCATCCCGAGATCCCCCCGGAGGCCCGGGAAGCGGCCCGACGGAAATACGGCCTGGCCTTCCCGGTGATCCTCTACGTGGGAACCCTCGGGCCTCGCAAGGGGCTGGACACCCTGGTGGCGGCCTTCGGGCGGATCGCCGGTCGCATCCCCCATCATCTGGTCCTGGCCGGAAAGCCCGGCTGGTGGGTCGATCGGCTGCTTCGGGAGATCCGGGCCCTGGGGCTGACGGAGCGCGTGCATCTTTTGGGATACGTCCCGGAGGAGGACCTGCCCGCCCTCTACCGCCTGGCGGACGTGTTCGCGTATCCCTCGCGGTATGAGGGTTTTGGGCTGCCGCCGCTGGAGGCGATGGCATGCGGGACGCCCGTGGTGTGCGCGGACGCGGCCAGCCTGCCCGAGGTCGTGGGGGACGCCGCCCTGCGGGTCCCGCCGGGGGATCCCGAGGCCTGGGCGGCGGCCCTCCTCCGGGTCCTGGAGGACGCATCCCTTCGCCGGCGCCTGCAGGAGGAGGGGCCGGCCCGGGCCCGACAGTTCACCTGGGAGGAGACCGCCCGGCGCACCCTCCGCGTCTACGAACAGGTGGCCGGCCGGTGATCGAGGCTTCCTCGATCTAACGCACGTGGGCTTCTCGAACCTCCCGCACCGGATCGCCCGGATAGACGCCGTAGCGGGCTTCGGTCTGGGCCCGAATGTGATCCAGTTCGGTCAGGATCCGGAGCGCTCCGGGTTGAGGGGTCGGTCGGCAGCCCGGAAGCGGCGGATGTTCCACCTGTCTGGACTTCAGGAAACGGATGAAGTCCAGGACCTCCAGGATGCGATCCTCCGCTAATCCTTCCAATCTCGCCGCTTCACAGAAAACGCACCGCCCCGATGTAGGGCAGGTGGCGGTAGTGCTCCGCCCAGTCGATCCCGTAGCCCACCACGAAAAGATCCGGGATCTCAAAGCCCCGGTAGTCCACGGGGACGGGGACCTGGCGGCGATACGGCTTGTCTAAGAGCACGGCGGTGCGCAGGCTGCGCGGGCCCTGGCTCCGCAAATGGGCCTGCAAATACTGCAACGTCAACCCCGTGTCCACAATGTCCTCCACCAGCAACACATCCCGATCGGTGACCGGGGCGTTGAGATCCTTCAGGATGCGGACCACCCCCGAGGTCTCGGTGGCCGTCCCGTAGCTGGAGCAGGCGATGAAATCCACCTGAGCCCGCACCCCCTCCAGGTGCCGGAGGAGATCCGCGCAGAACACGAAGGCGCCCTTGAGGACCCCCACCACCAGCAGCTCCTGCCCCCGGTAATCCGCAGAGATCTGCGCCGCCAGCTCCCGCACCCGCGCCGCCAGCTCCTCCGCGCCGATCAGCCGCTCGATCCGATGGGGCCGCATGGCCAGCCTCCCATCCCAAAGTTCACCGCCCCGATTATACCCATGGGCCCCTTGCCTTTAAGACTCGGGTTATGATCATGCCGTGGAATCCCCGAAGCGAAGAGGATGTAGTGCGCGAGCACGACCTGATCACCCTGGAATGGCCCAAGATCCGGGAGCGGCTGGCGGCTTACACCGCCTTCCCCTGGAGCGCGGAGAAGGCCCGCGCCCTGCGCCCCTCCGCCGACCCTGCTGAGGTCCTTGCCCGGCTCGCCGAAACGGAGGAGGCCCGCCAGCTCCTCGCCCGGGAGCCCGGCTTCGACCTGGGTGGGGTCCGGGATCTCCGCCCCCACCTGGAGGCAGCCCGGCACGGGGCGACCCTCTCCCCGGCCGACCTCCTCGCCCTGTGGGAGACCCTGCAGACGGCCCGGCGCGCCCGCCGGACCCTGCTGCGGCGATCCGGGGAGTGGCCCCATCTGGCCCGCTATGCCGCCCGCATGCAGGAGTTCCCGGAACTGGAGGAGGAGATCGCCCGCTGCCTGGACGAGGCGGGGGAGGTGAAGGACGAGGCCAGCCCGGCCCTCCGGGCTCTGCGCGCCGAGATCCGCCGCCTGACCCAGGAGATCCAGAGCCGGCTACAGACTTACCTCGCGGACCCCCGCTACGCGCCGTATCTGCAGGAGCCCCTGATCACCCTGCGCGGGGACCGCTTCGTGATCCCGGTGAAGGCCGAGCATCGGGGGAAGATCCCGGGCCTGGTCCACGACGTCTCCGCCAGCGGGGCCACCCTGTTCATCGAGCCGTTGCCGGTGGTGGAGCTGGGGAATCGGCTTCGCGCGGCCCGGGCCCAGGAGGAGAAGGAGATCGCCCGCATCCTGGCCGCCTTAAGCGCCGCCGTGGGCGCCCGGGCGGAGGAGATCCGCGCCACCCTGGAGGCCGTGGCGGATCTCGACCTGGCGCTGGCCAAGGCCCGCTACGCCATCGATCTGCGCGCGGAGCGCCCGGAGATCGTCCCGTGGCCGGAGGAGCCCCCCGAGCGACGGACCCAGTCGCCCCTCTGGCTGCGCCAGGCCCGCCACCCGCTGCTGGATCCCCAGCGGGTGGTGCCCATTGACATCACGCCGGACCCCGCCACGTTCATGCTCATCCTCACCGGTCCCAACACCGGCGGCAAGACGGTGACCCTGAAAACCGTAGGGCTCCTGGCGATCATGGCCCAGAGCGGCCTGCACATCCCGGCGGCAGAGGGCTCCCGCCTGCCGGTGTTCGACGGCATTTACGCCGACATCGGGGACGAGCAGAGTATCGAGCAGAACCTCTCCACCTTCTCCGCTCACCTCACCAACATCCTGGGCTTTTTGGAGAAAGCCACCGCCCGCTCCCTGGTGCTCCTGGACGAGCTGGGGGCGGGGACGGATCCGATGGAGGGGGCGGCGCTGGCCCGCGCCCTGCTGGAGCACTTCCACGAGCGGAGGGCCACCACCCTGGTGGCCACCCACTTCCCGGAGCTCAAGCTGTGGGCCCAGACCACGCCGGGGGCGGTCAACGCCAGCGTGGAGTTCGACCCGGAGACCCTGGCCCCCACCTATCGGGTGCGCATCGGGCTTCCCGGGCGCTCCAACGCCTTCCTCATCGCCCGCCGGCTGGGGATGCCCGAAGCCCTGATCGCCCGCGCGCAGCGCTATGTTTCGCCGGAGGCCCTGCGCCTGGAGGCGCTGCTAACGGAGGCCGAGCGGCTGCGAGCGGAGGCCGCCCGGGCCTGGGAGGAGGCTGAACAGGCCCGGGCCGCCGCCCGCGCCCTGGAAGCCGAATGGCGCGAGCGCATCGCCCGCATCGAGGCGGAGCGGGAGCGGCTGCTCCGCGAGGCCCGGGAGCAGATCGAGGCGCTGCTCCGGGAAGCGCAAGAAGAGGTGGAACGCGTCCGACGGCAGGTCCGGCGGATCCATCAGGCGGAGGTGGAGGCCGCCCGGCAGCGCCTGGAGGCCCTGCGGGCCCGCGCCCGGAGCCTCCGCACGTCCCCGCCCGCGGCGCCGGAGGCCCCTGCGGGGCCCGCCTTCGCCATCGGCGACCGCGTATGGGTGCGCCCCCTCCAGGCGGAAGGCGAGATCCTCCACATCGAGGGCGAGGAGGCGGACGTGCAGGTGGGCCGCTGGCGGCTGCGGATGCCCCTCGCAGACCTGGAGCGCCGGGAACGGCCCACCCCGCCCCCGGCCGCCGCCCCCTCCCCTCCGCCGCCGGCCGGGGTGGCCCTGGACCTCGACCTGCGGGGGATGCGGGTGGAGGACGCCCTCCCCGTCCTTGAGAAATTCCTGGACGACGCCTTCCTGGCCGGCATGCCCTTCGTGCGGATCATCCATGGCAAGGGCACCGGGGCGCTGCGCCGGGCCGTGCGGGAGCGCCTGAAAGGGCATCCTCACGTGGAGGCGTTCGAGCCCACCCCGGACGACGGCGCCACCGTCGTGCGGCTGGCGCGGTGAACGTAGGCCGAAATTCGATTTCGACCTGCATCGGGTTGTTTCAAGTAGGACTCTCACCGGAACGGAGGTGCCCAATGGAGGCACATCAAATGCCCACCTTCGCCGACGTGCTGCGGGCCCGGCAGGTCCTGGGGCGCTTCCTGCCCCGCACGCCCCTGCATCGCTACCCGGCTCTGGACCGGCTGCTGGGGGCCCGGGTTTACGTCAAGCACGAGAACTATCAGCCCATCGGGGCCTTCAAAGTGCGCGGGGGGATCTATCTGATGTCCCGTCTCTCGCCGGAGGAGCGGGCCCGAGGGGTGATCACCGCCTCCACCGGCAACCACGGCCAGTCCATTGCCTACGCCGCCGCCCTCTTCGGGGTCCGGGCGGTGATTGTGGTCCCCGAGAACGCCAATCCCGTCAAAGTGGAGGCCATCCGGAGCTACGGCGCGGAGATCCGGGTCCACGGGCGGGATTTCGACGACGCCCGCTCCTACTGCGAGCGCGTGGCCTCCGAGGAGGGTCTGCGCTACATCTCCTCGGGGGATGAGCCGGATCTCATCGCCGGGGTGGCCACGGAAACCCTGGAGATCCTGGAGGATCAGCCGGACATCGAGATGATCTTCGTTCCCGTGGGCGGGGGCAGCGGAGCGGCGGGGGCGTGCCTGGTGGCCAAGACCCTGAACCCGTCGATCCGGGTCATCGGCGTGCAGAGCGCCCGCGCCCCTGCGGCCTATCTCACCTGGCGCCACCGGCGCTGGACCGAGGCGCCGATGGAGACCCTGGCGGAGGGCCTGGCCACGCGGCGTCCGTTTATGCTGCCCCAGCGGATCATGTGGGAGGGGCTGGACGATTTCATCCTGGTAGACGATGAAGAGCTGGTGGAAGGCGTGCGGATCTATCTGGAGAAGGCCAAGACGCTGGCGGAGCCGGCAGGCGCTGCGCCGCTGATGGCCGCCCTGCGGCTCCGGGAACAGGTGCGTGGGAAGACCATCGCCCTGATCCTGAGCGGCGGCAACCTCTCCCCGGAGCAGCTCCGCCGCTTCCTGTGAAGGAAAGCCATTTCTTGTAGCAGCGGCTTCAGCCGCGACCCTTGCGTCATCGAAGACGCGGGTTCGGGGCTAAAGCCCCTCCTACCAAAGATCGATTTTTGTAGGAGCGGCTTCAGCCGCGACCTTCGCAGGATCGAAGAAGACGAGGGTTCAGAGTTGAAGGCCCTCCCGTCAGAAGCGACCGGCGGTGCCATGAAGGATGACGGTTCTTCCTGCAGGAGCCGCTTTCGCCCCGACCCTGGCGCCATCGAGGACGCGAAATTCGGGGCGGAAGCCTCTCCGATCGTGAGCCGAAATTCATCGCGACATCCATGCTTGCAGGAGCGACTTCCGCCGCCACCTTTTCCTCTCTTCCGAAGAGACGGGTTAGAATGATCTCTGAAACCCTTCAGAGGAGAGAAACCCATGACACAGGTCATCGTCCGTATCGATGAACGGCTGCTGGAGGAAGCGCAGCGGCTGAGCGGTGCCAAAACAAAGGAGGAGATCATCGAGCTGGCATTACATGAGCTGATCCACCGTCTCCGGCGAAAGCAGATCGCGGGCCACGCCGGAGCGGTAGAGCTGGAGCTCACTCAGGAAGATCTCCGCCGCATGCGGGAGGGACGCTAATGGCTCGGATTCTGATCGATACATACGGGGTGGCCGCCGCGTGCCTACTACCGACCTCCTCATCGCAGGCGTCGCCCTGGTCCATGGCTGTGAGGTGTGGCATTTCGGAGATTCTCATTTCAAGGTGATGGAGGACTTCGGCGGACCCTCCCAACGGGATCTGGCTCCTCGTTCCATTTGAGCGCAACCAGAACATGGAAGTTCATCCCCCCGCTTCTTGCTCCTAAGTAGGAAGATCAAATCCAATTACTGTAGCCGCGACCTCTTGTGTCAGCGAAGACCGGGGTTCGGGGCGGAATCTCCTCCTACAAAGTCTCAAGAATGAAGGTTCGGGGCTAAAGCCCCTCCTACAAAAAGATCGATGCTCTGTAGGAGCGGCTTCAGCCGCGACCTTCGCAGGATCGAAGAAGACGAGGGTTCAGAGTTGAAGGCCCTCCCGTCAGAAGCGACCGGCGGCGCCATGAAGGACGACGGTTCTTCCTGCAGGAGCCGCTTTCGCCCCGACCCTGGCGCCATCGAAGACCCCAAGTTCGGGGCTAAAGCCCCTCCTGCAAAAAGATCAACAAGATCAATGCCGTAGGAGCTTCCGCCGCGACCTTTCCCTTCATCCCCCCGCGCTGGTGTAGTGGCGCAGGGCGTAGCGCCAGAAGGCCCGGCTGACGGCAAACAGGACGGCGGCGATGGCCAGGCCCGTCACGACCCCCGCCGGCCGCAACCAGCCCAGCACCGCCTGAGCGGGCACCGTGGTGATGAAGGCGATGGGGACGATGAAGGTGAGGACGATCCGGACCCAGGTGGGAAACGCCGTCACCGGGAAGCGGCCGGCTTCGAAGAAGGTGTAGATGAGCTCCATGATGTTGCCGACCTCCACGAACCAGAACGAGAGGGTGATGAGGATCATCAAGAGGGAGTAAAAGATCACCAGGCCGGCGAGCAGCATCACCCCGAACAGGAGCAGCCGATCCGCCGGGGGCCAGCCCAGCCGGGCGAGGGCCCAGGCCACCACCCCCAGACCCAGCAGGATATCCGTGAGGTGCCAGATCTGCATCCGCTGGAAGGAGACCAGAAACTGACTGTCCAGCGGGCGCAGCAGGACGAAATCCAGCGTCCCCTGGCGGATGGCCTCCGGGATCTCCTCCAGGTTGGGGCGCAGGAGAGCGGCCATGATCCCCTCGAAGGCGATGAAGAGCCCGGCCACGATGAGGGCCTCCTCGTAGCGCCAGCCCCCCAGCCGCGGCCGGTGCATGAAAAACACCTGCAGCGCGGCCAGGGTCCAGAGGGAGGACGCCACCGCCACCAGGGCATTGGCCAGGAAGTCCGCCCGATATTCCATGGCCGCCATGAGGTTCGCCTGAAAGAAACGGAGGAGAACCCGCAGGTAGGTCATCCCAGGCGCCACTCCACCCGATAGCCGAAGCCCCGGGTGTTGTCGATCCAGCGGACCCAGCGCGGGGTGATGCGGTAGAGGCGAGCGTGGGCCAGGGCCTGGGGCAGCTCCTCAACGAAGCGGAACTTGGCCCGGTAGCGGGCCATCACCTGCGCCTGCTCCTCGGGGTCCTCCACCGGATCCGCCCGTCCGGTCAGCTGGAGGCCCTGGATGGTCCGCCAGTCCCACGGCTCCCCGTGGATCGTGACGGCGACCTCCGGGCGGTTCAGGAGATGACGGGTGTGGCGGCTCTCGGGGGATGAAAAGAAATACAGCCGTAACCCATCGTCGTGGACGAAATAGAGAGAAGCCGCGTAGGGCTGGCCCGCCTCGTCGGCCGTGGCCAGGGTGAGGGTGGAGCGCTGGCTGAGGAAGCGGAGCACCGCCTCCCAGATCTCCCCGGTGTGGGTCGCGACCGGTTCCATAAAGAAACGATCCCGGGCTCGCTGCATCTCAGGTGGGCCGGGCGGGAGTCGAACCCGCACGCCCCTCCCGGGGCAGCAGATTTTAAGTCTGCCGCGTCTGCCGATTCCGCCACCGGCCCATGGGAGCGGCATTTCTATCTTATCACCGTCCACGCCCCTTTGCGAAACGATCACCGGCCTGAAGCAGGATCCCTGCCCGCTCAAGCGTCTGGGACCTCCGGGGAGATCGCCTTATCATAGAGGCGTAGAGGATCCGGTCGCATCGGAGACGCTCCCATCCCCGGCGAGGAGGGTCACGATGGAGCTGGGCGAGTGGCTGTCCCGCGGGCTCTCGCTGACATGGCGGTATAAATCCCTCTGGCTCTTCGGCGTCCTGACCGCCCTGGGCACGGGCGCGCCGCGCCTTTCGGGCAACTTCAACTTCTCGTTCAGAACCTCCATGCCGCCTCAGCCGTGGCCCCCCGGCTTCCCGGAGGCCGTGCGCCGGTGGCTGGATCAGAACTGGCCCCTCATGCTGCTCACGATCCTGGGGCTGATCGCCTTCTCCCTCCTGCTTCAGCTGCTGGCCCTCTGGGCCCAGGGGGCGCTGATCCTGGGAGCCGGCGAGGCCGCTGCGGGGCGCTCCCCGCAACTCGCACCCCTGGGGCGTCGGGCGGCGGCTCGCTTCCTGCGACTGATCGGGATCATGATCGTGCTGGGCGCCCCCGGCTTCCTCCTTACCCTGATCCTGGTCCTCGGGATGGTGGGCGGGACGTTGTTGTTCTTCCTCGCCCGCCAGGAAGGCGCGCGGATCGCCGGCCTGGTCCTGGCCTTCCTCGTTTTCTTCCTCGCGCTGGGCTGTCTGCTGATCCTAACGGCGGTCATGCACCTGTGGTCCCGCCTGGCCCTGCGGGCGGCGTTGCTGGAGGACCTGCCGTGGATCGCCGCCCTGCGCCGGGGGCTGCAGCTCGGCCTGCGCCGCATCGGGGCCCTCCTCCTGACCTGGCTGGTCCTGGACGTCGGCGTACTGGGGGTGACGGAGTTCCTCCTCAGCTTCCTGAGCGCGATCCCCCTCCTGCTCTTCACGGGCGCCGCGCTGGCCGTCTTCTTCGGGCGCGGAGGGCCTGTGGAGATCTCCACAATGTTCCGGTTCGGCGTCGCTCTGATCGCGGGGGCCCTCTGCCTGGTCCTCCTCAGCCGGGCGCTGATGGCGCCCATCGTCACCTATGCGGAGACCGTCTGGACCCTGGCCTACCGCGCGTGGGCGGGGCTGCCCGCGGGATCCGCCGGCGAGGAGGATTAAGCGATGCGGGCGCTGATCACCGGGGGGACGGGCTTTGTCGGGGCGAACCTGGCCGCCTATCTTCGTCAGCAAGGATGGACGGTGCGGATCCTGCGGCGGGCCACGTCCTCCTTGAAGGCGGTGGAGGACCTGGATGTGGAGCACGCTATCGGGGATGTGCTCGAGCCGGAGAGCCTGCGGCCGGCTATGGTGGGCTGTGAAGTGGTCTTCCACACCGCCGCGGTCTCCGCTTACTGGCGCACCCCGGGGGAGCAGATCCTGCGGGTCAACATCGAGGGCACGCGGAACGTCCTCGCCGTCGCCCGGGAGATGAACATCCGGCGGGTGGTGCTGACCAGCTCCCTGGCCGCCCTGGGGGTGCCGGCCGATGGAACCCTGCTGACCGAGGACCATCCCTACAACCTGCCGCCGGGACGCTTCCTCTACGGATACAGCAAGGCGATGGCCGAGGCCATCGCCCGGGTCTTCGTCGCCCAGGGGCTGGACGTGGTCATCGTGAACCCCTCCGTCATCCTGGGCCCTCGCGACCACCACCGCATCTCCGGGAGCCTGATCCTGGAGATGGCCCGGGGACGTGTGCCCGCCCTCCCCCCCGGCGGGGTGAACGTGGTGGCGGTGGAGGACGTGGCCCGAGGGCACCTCCTGGCCCTGCAATACGGGCGGCCCGGGGAGCGCTACATCCTGGGCGGCGAGAACCTGACCTACCGGGATCTGGCCCAACAGATCGCCGAGGTGGTGGGCGTCCCGGCCCCCTCCCGCGTGCTTCCGCGCCGGATCGTGAAAGCCCTGGCGGAGGCCGCCCGCCTCGCCGCGGCCCTCGGGCTCCCCCTGCCCGTGGGTCCAGACCAGCTCTGGCTGAGCGCCCACTTCATCTGGTGCGATGGACGCAAGGCCGAGGCCGAGCTGGGCTACCGCCCCGAGATCCCGGTCCGCGAGGCCATCCGGCGGGCATGGGAATGGTATCAGGCTCACGGGGAAGGGCCCTCCAGGGCCTCCCCAGCCCTCCGCTCCTGAACCCGGGACCCCAGCAATGTAGGGCAACTGCTCGCAGTTGCCCTACCATGTCCCGAATCCCCCGGCCGCTTGACGGATCCTTCCCCCTGGCCTAAAATCTGTCATGACAGATGACTTGTCAAATGTCTCGACAAAAGGAGGACCCCATGGGGCGGATGGTGGAGGTGCCCGAGTATTCGCTGGCGCCCTCGGTGGAGGTGGATCCCCGAACCACCGCGCTGATCGTGGTGGATATGCAGAACGACTTCGTCCACCCTCAGGGTAAGCTCTTCGTCCCTGACGCCCCGGCGACGGTCCCCCGCATCCGGCGGCTCCTGGACATGGCCCGCTCCGGCGGCATGTTCGTCGTCTTC
This sequence comes from Thermoflexus hugenholtzii, assembly GCF_018771565.1. Classification (NCBI taxonomy): domain Bacteria; kingdom Bacillati; phylum Chloroflexota; class Thermoflexia; order Thermoflexales; family Thermoflexaceae; genus Thermoflexus; species Thermoflexus hugenholtzii. Next base: position 2,617,291 of record NZ_CP076326.1, read on the forward strand.
ACCCAGGACACTCACTATCCCGGGGACCCTGAGTTCCCCATCTGGGGGGAACATTGCGTAGCCGGGACGTGGGGATGGGAGATCGTGGAGGAGCTGAAGCCTCAGGAAGGGGAGCTGGTGCTGCCCAAGCGCCGCTACGATGCCTTCTACGGGACGCCTCTGGAGCATGAGCTGCGGCTGCGGGGCATCCGGGATCTGGTGATCTGCGGGACGGTGGCCAGCATCTGCGTGCATTACACCGCGGCCAGCGCGGCCCTGCGCTGGTTCCACGTCATCATCCCGGTGGATGCCACCTCAGCGTTGCACCCCTTCGACATGGAGGCCGCCAACCGCCAGACGGCCTTCCTGTTCCGGGGCACCCTGACCACGGTGGATGCCCTGCGGGTGCGCGCGCCTGCGGCAGCCTGAAGAGGAAGGACATGGCCCTCCGGAAGCAGCCCATCGCCGAGCGGCCGGCGGGCCCGGAAGCACGCCGGGCCCGCCTCCTGGAGCTCCTGCAAGCGGCCGACCGTCCCCTCACCGGGACGGAGCTGGCCCGCCGGCTGGGAGCCAGCCGGCAGCTCATCGTGCAGGACATCGCGGTGCTGCGGGCGGCCGGGGTGGAGATCCTCGCCACCCCCCGCGGGTATCTCCTCCCACGCGCCCATCCCGCCCACCGCACCCTGGTGGCGGTCCGCCACACCCCTGAGCAGACCGAGGACGAGCTCACGCTGCTGGTGGACCTGGGGGTGAAGGTCGTGGACGTCATCGTGGAGCACCCCATCTACGGGGAGCTGCGGGGCAGCCTCCACGTGGCCTCCCGGGAGGACGTCCGCCAGTTCATAGAGGCCGTCCGCCGGACCGGCGCCCGCTTGCTGAGCGAGCTCACGGAGGGGCTCCACCTGCACACCCTGGAGGCCCGAAGCCCGGAGCTGCTGGCCCGCGCCCGGGAGGCCCTCCGTCAGCGCGGCTATCTGGTCGAATAAGAAGGCCCGATGGGCCGAACCCAAACGCCACCTTTTCGGAGCGTGAAACTTCGGCAGGAGGTCTTCCCATGACCACCGCCGCTCCAGCAACCTGGACCTTCGAGGAGGCCATCGATCGGGTAGGCCTCGGCCGCTTTCAATACAAGCTGATGGCCATCTGCGGGGCAGGGTGGGCGGCCGACGCGATGGAGGTGTTGCTGATCTCCTTCGCCCTGCCGGCCATCCGACAGGAGTGGAAGCTGACCACCGCCCAGGCCGGCCTCCTGGGCACCGCCATCTTCCTCGGGATGCTGGCCGGGGCCTGGTTCTGGGGCACCCTCTCCGACCGCATCGGCCGGAAGCTGGGGTTCATCCTCACGGTGCTCATCGACTCCGGCTTCGGCCTGCTGTCAGCCTTCTCCCCCAACTTCGCCGCCCTGGTCCTCCTGCGAGCCCTCACCGGCTTCGGCGTGGGCGGCACGTTGCCGGTGGACTATGCGATCTTCGCCGAGTATCTCCCCCGCAAGCAGCGTGGGCGCTACCTGGTGTATCTGGAGGCCTTCTGGGCCCTGGGCGCCCTGGTCGCGGCCGGCCTGGCCTGGCTGATCGTGCCCCGGGTGGGCTGGCGGCCGCTGCTGGCCATCTCCGCCCTGCCCGGCCTCATCGTTTTCTGGATCCGTCGCTACGTCCCCGAGTCCCCTCGCTTCCTCCTGGTGCACGGCCGGGAGGAGGAGGCCCGGGCGATCCTGCGCCAGGTGGCCCGGGAGAACGGAGCCGCGCTGCCCGAGGACATCCGCCTCGTCGTCCCGCCCGCGCCGCAGGTGAGCGTGGGCGATCTGTGGCGTCAACCTTACACCCGCACCACCGCGCTGCTCTGGCTGATCTGGTTCGGCATCTCCCTCGGATACTACGGGGTGTTCACCTGGCTGCCCAGCCTCTTCGTGCAGCGGGGGATGACCTTCCTGCGGTCCTATGAATACATCTTCATCCTGACCCTGGCCCAGCTGCCGGGCTATTTCTCGGCGGCCTATCTGGTGGAGCGCCTCGGGCGGCGGATGACCCTGGGGCTGTATCTGATCGCCAGCGGTATCTTCACGTATCTCTTCGCCGTGGCGGTCTCGCTGCCCGCCTACGTCGCGGCGGCGATCTGGATGTCCTTCTTCGCCCTGGGAGCCTGGGGCGCCCTCTACGCCTACACCCCGGAGGCCTACCCCACCCAGCTGCGCACCACGGGGATGGGCGCGGCCAGCGGGATGACCCGCATCGCCGGCGCCCTGGCCCCCACCCTCGGCGGATATCTGCTGGGGGTCTCGATGCCGCTGGCCCTCACGGTTTTCGCCGCCGCCTACGTCCTCTCCGGGCTGGCCGCCCTCTCCCTGCCTTACGAGACCAAAGGCCAACCGCTGGCGGACGTGGTGGGAGAGCTTCGATAAGCCGGGAAACGGGCGGGGAGACCGTCCTGGATCTCCCCGCCCATTCGTCCCGCCGCTACGCGCCGCACTCCTCCGGATGCTCCTCGCAATACGGGCGCACGCCGGGCAATCGCCCTCGATGCCGGGCGATTTGCTCGTATAGGCCGTCCGCAAGCCACCGGATCGGAGGGAAAGCATAGAGCCGAAGGAGCCCCGGCCAGCCGAGGGCACCGCCCAGGGCGGCCAGGACCGCCGCCGCGCCCCGATGGCGCCGCCCATCGGGGGTGATCGCCCAGGCCGCCTCCTCGCACTGCGCCCGGGTCAAGCCGTAGCGCTCCGGCGCGCCCGGCCGCTGGCAGGGCACCAGCCGGACCCGCCCCCGTCGGTCCCAGCGCCGGATCCAGCGGGCTGCGCGGGTGCAGAAGCCACACCGTCCATCGAAGATCAGCACGATCTCCCCCATCGCTCCCACCTCCCCTTCCCTCCAAGCATACTGCCGTCGCGTCGGTTGCAGGCACGCCCCGGCTCGGCTACACTCACTGAGAAGCATCCAATCGGGTCGCCCGGCGGGAGGTGGGATGGACAGGGATGTCCAGCGGTCCAGAAGGGCTTCGGGCCTCCGGCGGGTCGGTGCGGCGCTTCTGTTGGGTGGGGGGTTCCTGAGCCTCCTGTTGCTGGGGCTGGCCTGGCGGGGGATGGCCGCCGTCGTCCGCCCGCAGTCCGAAGGCGCCTCCGTGTGCTTCTATATGGACCCATGGGACAGCCGGGTTCGCTGCGTCTCCCGCGCGTTCCCGCAGGCGGCCGCCTCGATCACCGATCGCCTCTCCCTGCGCCTGCAGGCCCTGATCGCCGGCCCCACCCCGGAGGAGCGGGCCGCCGGCCTCTGGTCCCCGCTCCCGACCGGGGCGCGCCTGGCCAGCTTCCAGTGGTCCGGAACGATCCTCACCCTCTATCTGGAGCTGCCTGCCGCTTACCTGGAGCGAACCGCTCCGCAGGATCCTGTCCTCAGCCCGTGGACTGTGGACCAGGCCCTTTACCTGTTCCTGCGGCATCTGGAGCCCTTCGGGGTGCAGAACGTGCAGGTGATGGCCCGCAACCCGGCCGACGGGCGGTTCTATGCCCTCTCCGGGTTCCTCCGAGAGCCTCCGCCCCTGAACAAACCGACAGAGCTGGCGAAGGCGAGCGGGGAGACCCTGCAGCCGCTAAGCGTCTCCGGCCCGCCGGCCTACAGCCGCCCTCAGGCCTCCGGCTTCCTCAGCGGGAAGGCGATCTACCTCAGCGCCGGGCACGGCTGGTATTGGTATGCCCCCGGAGGCCGATGGCTGACCCAACGGGGCAACACCAACGGGCTGGTGGAGGACCTCAACAACGCGGAGGTCGTCAACCAGTTCCTGATCCAGTATCTCTACAACGCCGGCGCGGACGTCTGGCCGGTGCGCGAACGGGACATGAACACATGGGAGGGGATCGCCGACAACGACAACCCCGCCACGTATCAGGAACAGGGCCCGTGGTCTCCGGGCACCCTTCCCGGCTACAACGGCGGCACCTATCGCACCGCTCTCACCGCGCTGGGGACGGCCACGGCGATGGCCGTGTGGACCCTCATCCCACCCCGGGATGGCCTTTACGCGGTTTACGCGTGGTATGCCAGCGGCTCCAATCGGAGCACGGACGCCCAGTTCCTGATCGAGCACGCGGGCGGGCGCAGCGAGGTCCGCATCAACCAGCAGGGCCACGGCTACACCTGGCGCTACCTGGGCACCTTCCCCTTCCGGGGCGGGCAACCCGCCCGGGTCATCCTCACCAACCGCACCGACCGGCCGGAGAACCTGAACCGGGTGGTGATCGCCGACGCGGTCCGGATCGGTGGGGGAATGGGCACCGTCCTGGGGGATGGACCGCCGCCCAGCCCCGGGCCCAGCGGGCGGCCCCGGTGGGAGGAGGCGGCCCGCTACTGGGCCAAGTATCAGGGTGCCCCCCCTTCGGTTTATGACCCCTTCCAGTGCAGCACCTTCAGCGCCTGCGGCGACGCCATCGACGACGTCACCGCCCGACCTCGCTACGCCGAGTGGGAGCGGGAGCCCTTCGACGACCCGGTTTACTTCTCCTTCCACACCAACGCCTACAACGGGACGCTGCGCGGGACGGAGTCCTACGTTTACGACAACAGCGACCCGAACTACCGGCGCACGCCGGGCAGCCTGGAGCTGCAGAACGCCGTGCACACCCAGGTCATCCAGGACCTGCGGGCGGCGTGGGATCCGAACTGGATCGACCGGGGGAAGAAACAGGCCAACCTGGGGGAGCTGCGCCTGCTCTCCACCATGCCGGGCGTCCTGATGGAGGTGGCGTTCCACGACAACCCTCAGGACGCGGCGGCCCTGAAAGATCCTCGTTTCGCGCAGATCGTGGCCCGGGCGATCTACAAGGGGATCGTGCGCTACTACGCCCAGCGGGACGGCCGCACCCCGGTCTTCCTCCCCGAGCCTCCCCAGGCCCCGGTCGCCCGCCAGACCGGGCCGGGCCAGGTGACCCTCTCCTGGCAGCCCTCCCCCAGCGACGGCGGCGTCCTCCTGGGGCACCCGGCCACGGCCTACAAGGTCTACACCAGCACCGATGGGTTCGCGTGGAGCGACGGAGTGCTGGTGAACGGCACCACGTGGACCCTCTCCGGCCTGCCGGAGGGGAGGACGGTGTTCTTCCGGGTGACGGGCGTGAACGCAGGCGGCGAGTCCTTCCCCACGCCGGCCGTCGGGGTCCGGGTAGGGCCGTGGGGTGCCCCGCGCCTGCTGATCGTGGACGGGTTCGACCGGCTGGACGCGGCCATGCGGCCCGTGGAGGATCTGGGCGGCAGCCTGGGCCTCGTGACCCGGATGCCCCTCGCCCGGATGAACGGCTTCGACGCCCTGGCGGGGATCGGCCGCGCCCTCTCGTTGCCTTTCGATGGCGCGACCGATGAAGCCGTCGCCAGCGGCGCGCTCCCCCTGGAGGGATACGCCGCGGTGATCTGGGCCCTCGGAGAGGAGGGCTTCTCGGAGCCCACCCTGGACGACGCGGCGCGGGCCCGGCTGCGGACCTATCTCAGCAACGGAGGCCGCCTGATCCTCAGCGGCTCGAACGTCGGCCAGGACCTGAGCCAGCGAGATCCGGGCTTCCTGCGGGACGTCCTGCGGGCCGGGTTCTCCGCCGACGACGCAGGGACCCGAACCGCGCGCCCGGTCTCGGGCGGGCTGCTGGACGGCATCGGCGATCTCACGCTGGACGACGGGACGATGGGCAGCCACCGGGTGACCACGCCGGACGTGCTGACGCCGGGTCCCGAAGCCCAGATCCTGATGCAGTATCCGGACGGACGGGCGGCGGCCACCTTTTTCGGCGCGCCCTGCCCCCAGGTGGCCGTCTTCGGGTTCCCGCTGGAGAGCGCCTGGCCCATAAGCGCCCGAGCCGCGCTGCTGGACCGCCTCCTGAACGCGATGCTGGCCTGCGGGGCCCCGCCGGAGACGACCATCACCGCGCCGACCCCCAACGCGCTGCTGAACCGGATCCCCATCATCGCCGGGACGGCCTCGCCGTCGGATGTCACGGCGGTTCAGGTCGCGCTCCAGCGGACGAGCGACCAGCAGTGGTGGAACGGTTCGGGCTGGGGGGCCGGGCCGGTCTGGCTGACCGCCACCGGCCGCCTCACCTGGTCCTGGTCCCCGCCTTCGGATCTGGCGGATGGAACGTATGGGGTGCTGGCCCGGGCGGTCCGGGGCACCATCGTGGATCCCACCCCCGCTGCGGTGACCTTCACCCTGGACCGCACGCCGCCGGGGACACCGGTCCTGATCACCCCCACGGTGACGATGACCTACACCCCGCCGGTCCGGATGGAGTGGACGCCTACGGGCGCCGAGACGCCGGCCGGATACGTGGTGCTGATCAACACCGCCCGCTTCACGGTAACTGCGCCGCCCTTCCTGGCCAACCTGGCTCCTGGGGAATATCAGTGGACGGTCGCCGCCTTCGACGCGGCAGGTAATCTCTCCGGGACCCCTCCGCCGGTGCGGTTCTATGTGGCGGGGGGGACGCCGCCTGCCGGTCAGGTCTTCCTGCCTCTGGTGATGCGCGGGGCGGAGACCGCTCCCCCGCCGCCACCCCCTCCGACCTGTGGGGAACGCCTGGTCAACGGAGGCTTCGAGACGGATCTAACAGGGACCTGGCAGATCCTCAACCCAACGGCGCCCATCGCCCGGGTCCAGAGCCCGGTTTACGAGGGACAGTGGGCGGTCCGCCTGGGGGACCTGCAGGCGACCTCCCCCTCCTATGCCACCCTCTGGCAACGGGTGAGCCTGGATGGAAGCCGGGCCACCTTGAGCCTGTGGCGTCTGCCTCAGATCCGGGAGAGTGGCGATCGCTTCTACATTGGCTTCCGGAACGCCCGAAATGAATGGATCCCGCTGCTGGTCGACTCGGCGAACACCGGAGCGTGGGAGCCGGTGAGCCTGGACCTCACGCCCTATGCAGGCCAGATCCTCACCCTGACCATCGGCGTTTACAATAATGGGAGCCGTCCGGGCAGCGCGGCGGTGATCGACGCCGTGAGCCTGCAGGTCTGCCGGTAATGCCCCGGAGGGGAGGCGGGAAGGGATGCGTGCGCAGACGGCCTGGCTGGTGATCTTCCTCGGCGCCCTCGCCATCGCCCTAGTGATGACGCCGGTGGCCCGCGCGGTGGCCGTCCGCGTGGGGATGGTGGATCGTCCGGCCCCGCGCAAGCTGCACACGCGGCCCATCCCGCTGCTGGGCGGCCTCGCCCTTTACCTGGCCGTGCTGCTGGCCCTGTTGCTCTTCGAGGGCCGCTACAACCTTCCCCAGCTGGCCGGGATCCTGGCGGGGGCCACCGCCATCTCGTTCCTGGGGATCTGGGATGACCGCTGGGGGATGCGCCCGTTGATCAAGCTGGCCGGCCAGGTGCTCATCGCCGGCGCGGTGATGGCGACGGGCGTGACCGTCTCCCTCTTCCCCTGGCCGATCCTGAACCTCCTGGTGACGCTGCTCTGGCTGGTCGGGATCACCAACGCCTTCAACCTCATCGACAACATGGACGGCCTGTCGGGGGGGATCGGTGCGGTGGCCGCGGCCTTCTTCCTGCTCCTGGCCGCCCTGAACGGCCAGTATCTGGTGGGTGCCCTGGCCGCCGCCGTCCTGGGGGCCTGCATCGGCTTCCTGCGCTACAACTTCAACCCGGCCTCGATTTTCATGGGGGATGCCGGGAGCCTGTTCCTGGGGTTCCTGATGGCGGTTCTGGGGATCAAGCTCCGCTTCCCCAACAACGTCGCCTTCGTCACCTGGATGGTCCCGGTGCTGGTCCTGGGGATCCCCATTTTCGACACCGCCCTGGTGGTGCTCTCGCGGCTCCGGCGGGGCCTCAACCCGCTGACCACGCCGGGGAAGGATCATCTCTCCCACCGGCTGGTGCGGGCGGGGCTGACCCATCGGGAGGCGGTGTTGACGCTGTATCTGGCTCAGGTGACCCTGGGGGTGCTGGCGATGTTCGTCGCCATGGCGGGGGCGCTGGAGAGCTACCTGATCGGGGGATTGGTGGCGGGCTTCGCCCTGTGGGCCCTCTGGCGCCTGGAGCAGCCCCCCTTCTTCGAGCCGCCCACCAGGCGGTGAGGGCTGCGGATGCGACGCGGGCTTCCGATCCTGCTCGTCGGGCTCTTCCTCCTCAGCTTAGGGATCGGGCTGGCCCGGGTGCGCCCGGCCGCTCGATCCATTCCCCCTACCCAGCCCGCCCGGCTGATCCTGATCACCCGGACGCCGCAGCCCGGCGGGACGCCGGCTCCTTCCCTCCTCCTCACCCCCACACCGGAGGGGCGGTGGATGCGCGTGGCGGGGACGGGGGGGCTCGGGCTGCGGCTCCGGGAGGGCCCGGGGCTGAACCATCCGACCGTCGCGGTGCTCCCGGAGGGCACCCGGTTATGGGTCTTCCCGGAGCCCCAGGAAGCGGACGGCCTCCGCTGGTATCGGGCGCGAACGGAGGAGGGAGGTATGGAAGGATGGGTGGCGGAGCCCTATCTGGCCCCGGAGCCCCTCTCTTCGCCGTAGAAAAGCGGGTTCCGGGCGCAGGCTCCTTGAGCAGGTCCTTTACAGGCCGACCGCCTTCCGGATGAGCGCTATGATGCGGGCCTCCTCCGCCTCGGACATCCCCCTCAACGCAAACGCGACGGGCCACATCGCTCCCTCATCCAGGCGCGCCGCATCGGTGAAACCCAGGGTCGCATACCGTGTTTGGAATTTGGAGGCGCCCTGGAAGAAGCAGATCACCTTGCCGCCGCGAGCATAGGCCGGCATGCCATACCAGAGCCGCGGGGAGAGATCGGGCGCATGAGCCCGGATGATGGGATGAAGCCGCGTCGCCATCGTGCGATCCGGCTCAGGCATCTCCGCGATCTTCGCTAAGACGGCACCTTCTCCCTCTGCTTTGTCAGGCACCTTCCGTTCCCGAGCGCGCTCCTTCATCGCGGCCCGTTCCTCGGCGGTAAACCCCCCGGCGGTCTTCCGGCTGGTCTCCCGTGAGCCCTTCGTTTTCTTCTTCTTCCCCGGCATCGGGGGTCTCCTCCCGCTCACGCCAGCTCCGGCTGGATCAGGCCGTAATGGCCGTCCCGCCGGCGGTAGACCACGTTGATGCTGGCGGTCTCCGGGTTGTAGAAGATGAAGAAGTCGTGGCCGAGCAGCTCCATCTGCTCGATGGCTTCCTCCGGCGTCATCGCCGTGACCTCGAACCGCTTGATCTTCACGATCCGGCCGCCCTCTTCGGTTTCCCCGATCGCGGTTGGGGCGGTCTCCTCCGCGCCGGCCCGCGCGCGCCCCTCCCGCCGCCCCTTAAACCGCTCGATGCGCCGCTCCATCTTGTCCACCACCAGGTCGATGGCCGCCAGGAGATCCGCGTGGCGCTCCTCGGCCCGGAGGAGGAGGCCCGGCGTCATCCGCAGGGTGAGCTGCGCGATTTGACGTTGATCCCGGCTACGGGTGTTCTCCTGGGCCAGCTCCAGCTCGGCCTGCGAGATCGTGGGCAGGAAGCGCTCCAGCCGTGCGATCCGCTTGCGCGCGTAGGCCTCGATGGCCTCCGTGATCTCAATGTTCCGTCCCCGCACGATCAGCTCCATAGGCTCCTCCTAAGGGGATCGAAAGGGATCTTTGTCGGATCACCCGCGCGAGGGTGAACCCCCATACCGCGACCGCGCCGGCCTGATAGAGGGCCGCTGCGCAGGCCTCCAGGGTGGCCCCGCTGGTGCACACATCGTCGATCACCGCCACCCGCCTGCCCGCGATCCAGCGGGGATCGGCCTGGAAAGCCCCCTGCACGTTCGCCCGTCGCGCGAGGTGGTCCAGCCCCACCTGGGAGGGCGTGGCCCGCACGCGCCGCAGCGCCTCCGGGCGCACGGGGAGGCTCAGGTGTTCGGCCAGGGCCTCCGCGAGCAGGGCGGCCTGATTATACCCCCGCTGGCGCTCCCGCCCCCGGTGGGCAGGGACCGGGATCAGCAGGTCGGCCTCCAGGGCGAAGCGGGCCCAGCCGTCGGCCATCAGCGGGGCCAGGGCCCGGGCCACCGCATAGCGTCCATGGAATTTTAGCCGGTGCACCGCCCGGCGGAGGGGTCCCTGATAGAGACAGGCCGAGCGGATCCCCGCCAGCCGGAGCGGATCGGTCCGGCACGCGGGGCAGCGATCCCCCTCCGGCCACGGGATCCCGCAGCCCGGGCAGACCGGCGGCATAATCGGGATGACCGCCGCCGTGCAGGCGGCGCACCAGAGGGCTCCCGGCCTCCCACAACCGGCACAGCGCGGAGGGAAGAGGAGATCCAGCGCCTCCTCCAGGATGCGGAAGGGCAGGGTCAGGCGGACCGGGAAGGAGATCCGACGCACATCCTACCCCAAAGCGAGAGATCAACCCGGAGGTTTTTCGTTAAGGGAGGAACCCGCCGCCGAACTGCTTGAGCACGATGAGCAGGGCCGGCCCGAGCAGGACCACGAACATGGCGGGGAAGATCAGGAAGACCAGCGGGAACAGCATCTTGATCGGGGCTTGGCGGGCCAGCTCCTCCGCCCGCTGCCGGCGGCGCAGGCGCATCTGATCCGCCTGGATGTGAAGCACCTTGGCGATGCTCACCCCCAGCTGCTCCGCCTGGATGATGGCGGCCACGAAAGTGGTCATCTCCGGCAGATCCACCCGCGCCGCCATATCCCGCAGGGCATCCTTGCGGGAGCGCCCCAGGGCGATCTCATGGAGGACACGGGCGAAGGCGCGCCCCAGCTCGTTGTTCCAGCGCTCCGCCACCTTCTGCATCGCCGCGTCGAAGCCCAACCCGGCCTCCACACAGATCACCAGGAGATCCAGGGCGTCTGGCAACGTCTTGAGGATCTCCCGCTTGCGCCGGGCGATCTGCTGGTTGAGCCAGAGCATGGGAAAGTAAAAACCCAGCCCGCCCACGGCCAGGCTGAGAACCCACCGCTGGAGCGGCGGGGCCCGCAGCAGCAGCACCTGGAGGAGGCCGAAGAGGAACAGCCCGACCAGCAGACGCATCACGAAGAACTCCGCCGCCCCCAGGCGGGTGGGATTGCCAGCCAGCTCCAGGCGGCGACGGGTGTCCTCAATGATCGATTGCGGGGTGAACCGGGTGATGAAGGCCGCGATCTGGCGGAGAAGGGGGACGATGACCCGCTGGGTGAAAGGAATGGAAAGCTCGATGTCCTCCAGGGTCACCGGCACGTCCCGGGCGGCGAACTCCGCCAGCCGGGCCTGAAGCACCTCCTCCTCCCGCGGAGCCCCCAGGCCGATCACCAGGGCCAGCGCGATCACCCCCACGGCCAGGATGACCAGAACCACGATCAGGCTCAACATCCTCTTACACCTCGATCCGGACAATCCGGCGGATCACGAAGTAACCGATGAGCATCATGACCAGGGTGCAGGAGATCATAAAATAGCCCAGGATCCCGCTGTTGAAGAAATTCAACATGTAGTTGCGGTTGATCCCGAACAGGATCAGGCCCAGGGCGATGGGGAGGAACATCAGGACATAGCCGCTGAGGGTTTGCTGGGCGGTCAGCGCCCGGATCTCCCCCTGGATCCGAACGCGCTCGCGGATGGTGAAGCTGATGGTGTCCAGGATCTCAGCCAGGTTCCCGCCCACCTCGCGGTGGATCAGGATCGCCGTGACCAGCATCTCCAGGTCGTCGCTGCGGACCCGACGGAGCATGTTCTGGAGGGCCTGTTCCAGGGAGAGGCCCAGCTGCTGCTCCTTGACCACGCGATCGAACTCGACGGAGATCGGCGGGGGGAGCTCCCGGGCCACGGCCTCCATCGCCTGCAGGACGCTGTAGCCGGCCCGCAGGCCGTTCACCATCAGGTTGATGGCGTCCCCCAGCTGGGCGTTGAAGGCCTGCAGCCGCCGCCGCTGGCGCCAGGCCACATACAAGCGGGGGGCGAAGAAGCCGGCCACTGCCCCCAGCAGCGTGAGCGGCAGGAAGCGGAAGATCAGCTGGGCCAGCAGGAGCCCGAGCCCCGCGGAGAGGATCTGCATGACCAGGAACTCCGCGGGGGTGATCTTGAGATCCGCCCGGGCCAGCTGGAGGCGCAGGTCCTCCGCGAAGCCCCGCCCGGCGATGGCCCGGTTCAGGCTTTCGGTGAGGGGAATGGCCCGGCGGGAGGGCGCCGGACGGGATGGCCCCTCGCCCCGGCGCACGGGCGGGGCAGCGGCGTAGCGTTCCAGCCGCTCGACCACCTCCTCCTCTTCCCCTCCGAAGATGTAGAGGAGCAGGAGGATCACGATCAGCGCGCCCCCGCCGATCAGCACATAAGTCTGCCAGGCCATCCCCTTCCCCCTATCGACGCCCGATGCCGAAGATCGAGGGCGGCAGCCGGATGCCGGCCTCCTCCAGGCGGTCAATGAAGCGCGGCCGGATCCCCGTGGGCACCAGCCGGCCGACGATCTTCCCTCCTTCCATCCCGTATTGCTCGAACTTGAAAAGCTCGGTAGTGGTGATCACCTCTCCCTCCAGGCCCTGGACCTCCGTGAGGGAGACGATCTTGCGGGAGCCGTCCCGCATGCGGGCGGTCTGGACGATCAGGTCGATGGCCATGGCGATCTGCTCCCGGATCGCCCGGTGGGGGAGATCCGTCCCGGCCATCAGCACCATGTTCTCCAGGCGGGCCAGGGCGTCGCGGGGGCTGTTGGCGTGGATGGTGGTCATGGAGCCCTCGTGGCCGGTGTTCATGGCCTGGAGCATGTCAAAGGCCTCGCCCCCGCGGCACTCCCCGACGATGATCCGGTCCGGGCGCATCCGCAGGGCGTTGATCACCAGATCCCGCATGGTGATCTCGCCCTTCCCCTCGATGTTCGGCGGACGGGTCTCCAGGGTGACCACGTGCTCCTGGCGCAGCTGCAGCTCCGCCGCGTTCTCAATGGTGATGATCCGCTCCCCCTCCGGGATGAAGCCGGAGAGGATGTTGAGCAGGGTGGTCTTGCCTGAGCCCGTCCCGCCGGAGACCACGATGTTGATCTTCGCCTGGACGCAGGCTTTCAGGAACTCCATCACCTCCGGCGTGGCCGAGCCCAGGCGGATCAGATCCTCCACCGTGAGAGGGGTGCGGTAGAACTTCCGGATGGTCACCACCGGGCCGATCAGGGAGATCGGCGGGATCACGATGTTGACGCGGGAGCCGTCGGGCAGCCGGGCGTCCACGTAGGGCATGCTCTCGTCCACCCGCCGGCCCAGGGGGGCGACGATGCGTTCGATGATCCGCATCAGATGTTCGTCGTCCTCGAAGACCACGTTCGTCCGCTCGATCTTCCCGTTGCGCTCGATGTAGACCTTCTTCGGGCCGTTGACCATGATCTCGGTGATGGTGTCATCCTGGAGCAGAGGCTGCAGGGGGCCGTAGCCCAGGATCTCGGCCACGATTTGCTCGAACAGCCGCTGGCGCTCTAGGCGGCTCAGGACGATGTGATCCTCCGCCAGGACGGCGTCGAACTTCTCCTCGATCATCGCCCGCAGCTCTTCGGTGCGGGAGAGATCCAGGGTGGGCTCCAGCTCCGCGAGAAGCTTGTTCTGGATCCGGCTTTTGAGATCCGCGTAGGCGTCCCGGAGGCCGGTGGTGGTGGGCAACGGCCGGCGGGGGGCGGAAGGCGGCGGAGGCTCCGGGGCCGGCCCCGGGCGCGCCGGCTCGGGGCTCGGCGCGGCTGCAGGAGAGCTCTGATTTCCCTGAATCCGTCGCAGGAGCGACATCCTTCACCTCCGGAAAGCAAATGGGAACAGCCTCCTAACGGCCAGTCCGCCGCCGGACCTCCTCCACCTCGGGAGCGGCGGAGAGCGCCTCCTCGACCCGCCCGGCCAGCTGGAGGAGGGCCTGGGCGATGGGCCGGGCCCGCTGGGCGACCAGCGGGCTGCCCTTGTTGATCGACTGCAACACCGTCGTCTCATCCCAGGGAATCTGGGCAACCACCGGGTGCTTGAGGGCCTGCTCCACCATCTCCGCCGTGATCCCGAAGCGCCGGTCGGCCTTGTTGAGGACCATCAGGGTCTTCTGGGGCGGGTACTCCAGCTGGGCCGCCACATCGAAGAACAGACGGGCGTTCTTGATGGTGGGCACGTCCGGCGTCACCACCAGCACGATCCGATCGGCCTCATCGAGGATCTGCAGCGTGAGATCCGAGGGCTGGGTCGTTGTGTCGATGACCAGGATGTCGAAGAGACCGCGGGCCAACCCCAGGATGCGCTTCATCGCCTCCGCGGTCACATACTCCGCCAGCTCCGGGCGGGGCGGGGCCAGCAGCACCTTCAACCCCGAGGCGTGGGAGAGCATCGTCAAGGTCAACGCCTCCGGATCCACCTCATCCATCTGGGCCAGATCCGCCAGATGGCGAGGCCCCTGCAGGTTCAAGAACACCCCCACATCCCCGAACGGCAGGGAAGCGTCGATGAGGGCCACCTTGCGATCCGGCTTCTGGAGGGCAACCGCCAGGTTCACCGCGATCATCGTGGTCCCCACGCCCCCCTTCGGGCTGTAGACGGCCACCACCTTCCCCCGCGCGCCGCCCGGCCCGGCCGCGACCCCCAGCGGGCCTGCGGGCGGCAGCACCGCCGGAGGCCGCCGGGTCCGGACCACCCGACGGACCGTGGCCACCAGCTCGTCCGCCGAGAAGGGCTTAGGGAGGAAGTCCCGGGCTCCGGCCAGCATCGCCCGCCGCAGGTAGTCCGCGTCGCTCTGCACAGACATCATGACCACCTGCGTGAGGGGAGCGACCTCCATGATTCGCTCCACCGCGGCGATGCCGCTCATCCCGGGCAGGTTGATGTCCAGCAGAACCACGTCCGGCTGCAGATCCCGCGCCAGCCGGATCCCTTCCTCCGCGGTGGCTGCGCTCCCCACCACCTCGATGTCCGGCTCGAACATGAGGAGCTTCTTCAGGTTCTCCCGCGTCTCGGGGACATCATCCACAATCAGCACGCGAATCCGCGCGTCCGCCATCGGATCTCCTCAATCAATATAGACTCCCGTCCCCCCGCCGCTCACCGGCACGGCTCCCGGGCGAACGCATCCGGACAACCCGGGATCGTATCCAGGGCAAGGCCGAAGCGCCCGGGCGGCGGGAGAGTGATCCCGATCCGCTGGAGCAGCCATCCCAGGGTCACCGGGTCCGTCCGCACCAGCTGGTTATCCGTCGGGTTGCGCAAGGCCAGGTCCACCACCGCCCCGGATTCCCGCAGCCACTGCAGGATCAACGCCTCCTGCGGATCGACCAGCAACGTGATATATCGCTGGCGCGGCATCGGAGTGGGCGTGGGCGCGGGACCCGGCGTCGGCGTCGGCCCGGGCGGGGGCGGAGGCTGCGGAGGCTCAAAGGGTCCGATGGAAAGGATCTCCACGTTCTGAAGGACCAGCTGGCTGACCCGTAATTCCACCTGCTGCTCCGGCTTCACCACGGCCGCCTGCGCCGCGGCGCCGGGCTCCACCCCGAGGGCCCGCAACCGATTGAACAGATCTTCGTCCAGGATCTGCGGGCGGAACTCCCCATCGGCGGTCGCCTTGACTGGAACCAGACGGAACGTCACCAGCACGTCCACCCGATCCCCAGGCGCCAGGTTGAAGGCGACGGCCCCCGCCTCGTCGGCCGGGATGGGGAAGGCCACTTTCCCGGGCGGCACGAAGAGACTGGCCTCCGATCCCCGCCGCGCCGCCTCCGCGGGCCGCACCGTCAGGTCCTCCGGCACGATGGGCTTCTGCCGGGGGATGTCCACCCGGGCGACCTTCCCGATCACCTCCTTCGGATCCGCGAAAGCCCCCTCCGGCAGGACCTCAACCGGCCATCCCCGCAGGGTGACATCCGACTCCGTGATCACCGCCCCGCGCGGGATGCTCTGGGCCGCGATGACGATGGGCTTCAGCGAAGGGGGTGTGGGCGTTGGCGTCGGGGCCGGGCCCGCGGCGAAGCGGGGCACGAGCAGCAGCGCGGCCCCCATCAGGACCAGGATCAGCAGGATGAGCAGCAACAACGTTCGATTTCTGCGCCGGCGCATCCCTCTGCCTCCGGTTCAGGATCCTACCACCCTCCACAGCACACCGCCTCCTCCGGATCGCAACCCGCCCTCATCGAGCCTCTGCACAACCCGGCACCCCACTACTCCCCGATTCGGGAGCGGGTGGGGCCGTCAAAAGCCACCCGGTTACTGAATATTATAGGCCCTTTCCAATTTTCCGTATAGGCCTTTTGTCCCCCGGTTGCGCCCTCGCACCTACTGCCGCCCCCGGGATCGCCGGCGGCGCCACGCCAGCAAAGCCGCCAGCAAGGCCAGGCCGCCCCCTGCCACCGGCCCCCAGAGCGCTCCGCCGGTCCGCGGCAACCGAGCGGCATCCAAACCGGGTGTGGCCACGCCGCGGCTCCCCGTATCGGATCCCCCCGATGGACCCGGGGGCGGAGGCGGGGGGGCTGGGACTGCCGTAGCGGTGGGCATGGGAGAAACCGTCGGCGAGGGAATAGGGGTTACCGTGGGAGGGGGCTGCGTAGGAGGCACGGGCGTGGACGTCGGCGTGAACGTGGGGGAGGGCGAAGGCGTCGGCGTGGGCGAAGGAACCGGCGTCTCCGTCGGGGTCGCCACCGGGGTGGGCGTCCACGTCGGGAACGGGGTGGGCGTCGGGCCCGGGGTGGGGAACTGGGCGCTGGCCCGATCGCCCCACCCCAGGGCGAGACCCACCCCCAACGCCAGGCTCAGCCCGGCTCGCAACCCGCCGCGCGCCCACCTATGCATTCTTTGAACGCGAGCGCCTTCCCACGCCATGGACCTTCTCCCTCCGGATGCGATCCCGCCAGCCTCCGGCTGAGGGGATCTTACCATCGAACCGACTACGCTGGGAAGCCCTGGTCCGGAACCGCCAGGCAGCCGATGGATTCACGGATCGGCTCACGGACCTCGCAGGATCAGAGGGAGGAACACCCGATATCCGCCCACCATCACCGGCGCGGTGACGTTGTTGTCCTCCCGCGTCTCCATCACACATCCCCGGCCGGGGAAGCCAAAGCCGAGCGCATAAGCATCTACCATGGCGCGGATCGAGGCGGCCCTCGTGAGCGGCAGCGTGAAGACCTGGGAGGCCGCGGCGCCCGGGGGCAGCCGATGCGCTCCCAGAGAGAGATAGTCCGCGTAAACGGCGTCGTTCACCCAGAACCCCACCAGCACCCAGTGGGGCGCGCACAACGGGTTCACGCTGGACAGCGGGCGGGCGGTTCCCGGACCGACATTGGTGACGACCACGGTGAGGGTGACCGTGCTCCCATCGAAAACGACGGAACCCGGCAGGATGGCGGCCACCAGGTCGGGCCCGGCCAGGGCGGTGACGTCGGAGGCCTCGAAGCGGTCCGCCAGGGGCACTCCCGTTGCCCCGAAGGCTCGGGCGGTGACCGTGTTGGTGAAGGCGACCACGTCCGAGAGGTTGGCGGAGACGCTGATCTGAGCGCTCCGGACGAAGGAGATCGTCGCCCGGGGTCCCAGGGCGGGGAGCGTGATCACCATCTGCCCGGCCTCCACCGGCGGATCCACAAAAGTGATCCACGGCCATCCGGTCAGCGTGTCGGTGATCCGAAGATCCGTCACCGTCACCCAGCCGGTGTTGGTGAGGGTAATGGTGTAGCGGAGGATCTCCTCGATGTCCGCTTGGCTTCGATCGTCGGTCTTGACGATCTGGAGGGCATACGGCTGGCGCACCACGTGGGTGACAGCCCCCAGCGGGAGGGACGAGGCGCCGGAGAGGGCCGCCGTGGCGGTGAGCCAGGCCCCGTCCTCGATCCACATCGGGTCCGTGATCCGGACCGTCCATGTCAGGGCGGCTGTTTCCCCCGCGCCCAGGCCGGGCAGGTCCCAGCGAAAGACCGGCCAGGATCCCGTGAACACCGACCCCGCGGTGACCTGAAGGCTGTTCGGAAGCGGAACGACGGCGAGGGGGAGCTGCCCGGTGATCTGCACCGCCCCCAGCGGAGCGGACGCGGGGTTGGTCACCCGCAGCGTGTAGGTGAGCAGATCTCCCGGGAAGACCACGCTCCCGGCGGGCGGGAGGGCGGTGAGGGTGCCGGTCAACGCCGTCACCGGATGGACGACAACGTTGCCGGCGAGCAGCCCGAACTCATCGGTCTGCAAAACGGCCTGGTTCTGGATCTGGCCGCCCCCCGCGGTCACGGTGACCGCGAAAGTGAACGTCAGGACGCTCCCGGGGGCGAGGGCCGACATTTCCCCCACCCACCCGCCGGCGGAGACTGTCCATGAGAGCCCTGCGGAGGCGGAGGCCGACCCGGCCACGTAGGCGGTCCCCGCGGGGAACTCATCCGTCAGCCGGAGGTTGTGGAGGGTGGCCCCGCTGTCGTTGGTCAGGATCACCGTGTAAGTGATCCGATCCCCGGGTCGCACCGCGCTGCCCTCTGGCGGGATCGCCTGCTTGACCCAGGCAGGCGGCTTGTCCGGGACCTCGTAGCGCAGATCGGCGCGGAGCAGGAAGGGCGCGGTGAGAGGGTTCGTGGTGCTGAGGGCCACCTCATACTGAAGGGACTGGACATAGAAATTGAGGGGGATGGAAAGGGTGACCTCTCCTGTCCCGGTGAGCGGCGTCCACGGGCTCCAGTCGCTCCACGGAAAGCCGTCCTGGGCCTGGGATCGGATGCGGACCGCGGCGTCGGTTCCGGGCGGGCGCAGGAACTGAAGGTCCAGGGTCAGCAGCAGCCGCCGCCGGTCCAGATGGAAAGGCGGGGCGAGGTAGCGCCCGCTGGAGAGGAAGAGCCCTGCCCCCTCTGCGCTCAGGCGGCCGGCGTTGATGTGGGTCAGGGGGATGCTGTCGGTGCCCTGCAGGCCGCGCCCTCCGATCACATACACCCATCCGTCCGGCAGCACCACCATGGCGTGGGCGCTGCGGGGTGGGGTGATCAGGCTGGTGGCCGTCCAGGTGATCACTGCCCCGCTGTCCGCCAGGGCTCCCGCCCGCACGTCGCGGCTGACATCGCTGAGGTTGCTTTGCAATCCCCCGCTGGTGAGCAGCAGGCCGTTGTAGCCGATGGCCGCCAGCTCCACCAGGTTGTTGTCCAGGGGCTCGGTGCGGGTGAAGGGCCCCAGCAGCGTCCCATCCCCCAGGGGCGCGAACCAGACCTCATAGAGGGGCGGGCTTTCCACGTTGTTTGTTCCCGTCATCCCCCCGATCACGTAGAGATAGCCCTGCTCGGCCACCGCGGCGTGCCGCCACAGGGGATAGGGCAGGGTCCATGTGAGGCGGGTCCAGCCGGTGATGGCGCCGGTGGTCGGATCCGGCCGGGCCACGTAGATGGTGTCGGTCACCTGGAGGTTCTCATCGATCCCGCCCAGGACGTAGATCCATCCCGCCCACGCCACCGTCGCCATGCTCTCCAGCCCGACGGGCAGGGAGACCGCCTCCGTGAACGGGGAGAGGGAGCCATCCGGGTTCACCCGGGCGTAGGCCACCTGACGCTGGGCCACTCCGAAGTCCGGGTTCGGCGCTCGCCTGCCGCCGATGACATACAGGAAAGAACCGACCTGCGCCGCTCCCCCATAGGCGGTGCCCTGAGGGAAGATCCCGGTGAGGTTGGTCGTGACGGTGACCCATGGCGTGAGGTTGTGATCGCCCAGGACCGTGGCGGATTGCACGATGGAGCGCGTCAGGGCGCTGCCCACGGTGGCATCGTGGAGCCCGCCGATCACATAGATGCGCCCGTTCGTGTAGACCGCGGCGTGGCCCCATCGGGGGACCAGGCCCGCTGTCACCACCGTGGTGATCCACTCCCCGCTCAAGCCGGCCCGAAGCAGCGAGACCGCGCCGTCCCCCATGCCGGCCAGCCCGGTGCGGAGGAACTCCCCGGCGCTGAAATCCGCCAGCGTGGTCTGGGAAAGGACCTGGACGCCGGCCTCGGCCCGACGGCTCAAGAGGAGCAGCAGGGCGAGGAACCCGGCGCCCGCGATGAGAAGCGTTGCCCCAACTCGATGCCAACCTTTGTGCGTCCGCATTTCCGGATCCCGAGCGCTGAGAGTGGGAAGATGAGGGTCCCGGGAGGCCCGTTAACGGGAGCCTCCCGGGACGGGGATCGGCTCACTTGAACAGGAAGAGCTGGGGAGGCGAGGTCGGGCAGGCGTTATCGTTATAGGTCAGCTGGAAGTTGGCGCCGGAGACGTCGACCTCGTAGCCGAAGATGGCGCCGTTCCCGGTGAACCCCCGGCTGCCCGAGAGGTTGACCAGGCCGTTCGGAGCGTAGATCAGGCCCTCCCAGGAGATTCGAGCATACGAGAGCTGGATCGCCCCGTTGTTGGTGTCGTTGGACGTCGAGAAGAACAGGAGCTGCCCCTTGCCGTCCGGCTCCCGGTAGAACCCCTTGAAGTAAGCGTCATCGTTGTTCGAGCTGGTGGACTTGATCTCGCCGTTGGTCACAATCGTCAGCGTGACGGTTCCCCCGCCCTGGATGGTGACGTCGCCGTTGACCACGTAGAGCCCGTCGCAGAGCTTATAGGAGCCGCCGCCGTTGTTCCCGGGGGAAGGGCAGAGGCCGCTGGATTTCAGGGTGATCGGGCCGCTGAAGTAATAGCGCCGGCTCGCATCCACCTGGTTCCACTTGGAGCCGCCGGGGAGGAAGTCTTCGTATCGATAGAACTGGGGCATCGGGATGTAGCCGCCCTGCTGGGCGGTCTGGCAGGTTCCGTTCCCTTTCTTCTCTGTCACATAGTCGCAGACGCCGTTGATATACATCTGCTGGCTGATGTTGATGTCGGCGTTGGAGTGGATGTTGCCGTTGACGACCCCGGCCTGGCCGCCGCCGGTGGCCTTGAGGACGTTAGGCGCACAGTTGCCGGTGCACCCGCCGAAGATGGCCCAGCCGTTGCAGGAGATCGGCGGCTGGTAGACCGCCACCGCCTCCGCGCTCACGCGCAGGTTCGCCTGACCGATGATCTGGGCGATGAAGGCGGAGAAGGGGTTCCAGACCACCACGCGGACGCCCTTCACGTCCTTCGTCCCGATCTTGGCCGGGACGAAGCCGCCGCCGACCGGACCGAGGACGTTCCCGTCGGCGTCGGTGTAGAAGACCTGGATGTTGGCGTTATACGCGTTCCCGGGCTGGCCATCCGTATCCGGCAGGCCGTGGGCCTCCACGGCGCTGTTCACCGCCCGCAACAGCGCTGCCTCCGGGCAGCCGTAGCCCTGGGGGTTGCCGCACCAGGGCTTGGGGTTCCAGAGGAAACGCGCCCCGGTCAGGGCCCCGGCGTCGGCCCCGTTCTGGGCCCGCCGGCGCTGGCCGTAGGCGTTGCTGCCATCCAGGGCCAGGGCCGTGAGGGCCAGAAGGCCCACAAAGGCCAGCGCGATCAACACCAGCGCTTGTCCTCGGTTTCGTCCGTGCATCTTTCCACCTCCCCCGGACGCCCCGGTCTATGGGCATCCGCTTGAGCCGTTGTTGAGGGCGCGCTGCACCGCGTAAGCCTGCAGCGCCACCTCCGGGCCGAACATCGCCTGCATCACCGGCGTGATCATCGTGAACGAATACCGCGTGGAGACCGTGATCGGCGTGCCGAAGCAGATCTGCCCCGGATCGTTCGGCGTGATCACGATCGTCACCCGATAGGGATCCAGAGGGGTCCCGGGCGTGGAGCGGATGGCGATGAAGGTGCGATCGTAGGCGTTGTTGGGCGTCTGACAATCCGGGCCGTTCGCCGCGCTGATGCAGCGGGGGTTCATCGCCGCATACAGCGCCCCCTCCCCGGCGGCGTCCTGGATGGCCACCCAGGCCATATACATCCGCCCCAGATCCAGCACCCCGGTGAGCAGGATCAGCAAGACGGTGGCCGCCAGGGCGAACTCCACCAGGCTCTGACCACGTCCTCGTCCCATGATCCCCATCGGGCTCCCTCTACGGTTTCGGCATCGCGATGCCGCTGATCGGGACCACCGAGCGCATCCCGGCGAAGCGCAGCGTCAGGCCGGGGAGGAAAGGCTGCATCAGAGGGGTGGCTGCCCTCACCCGGGACTGCACTTCCACATACACCTGATCGTTCAGAGCCAGGACCGCCGTCGGCAGCTGGGTCTGCGCGGGATCGGAAGCGCACACCCCCAGGGAGGTGCTGCCCCCGCCGGAGGTGGGGCGCCGGTATTCCACCGTGATCGTCACCTGGCTTCGGGGCGTCAGGGCCAGGGTCCCGTAAGCCCGGTTCAGGATCTCATTGCACTCCACGGCGGTGACCTTCCCCCGGTCGGCGTCGTTGGCCCGGTGGAGGGTCGCCGCCCCCGCCCGCAACGCCTCCCGGGCCGCGTTGGAGACCTCAGTGTAGATGTAGAGGACGCGGCCGAACTCCATGATCCCCAGCATAAACAGCAACAACACCGGGAGGATCAGGGCGAACTCCACCAGCCCCTGACCCCGACGGAAGGACGCCCCCCGCATCCCCACCTCTCGGATCCGTGAGGTCATATGTCTCTTACCTCCGTGGAGGTAAACCGCCCAAAAGGGCGGGGAGGTTACGGCCCCTCCCCGCCCCACCCCGGACTTTCGGGCTATTGACGGTTTGAGATTTTTTAATATAATCCCCCGTAGGGGAGTGCAGTGGATGTTCGATCAGATTTAAACCGCTCTGGATGGGCTTTTGGATACGGGGGGGTCTATGAGCGAGCGGGGACGGAGAGGACGGCGGGCCCAGAGCATCGTGGAGCTGGCGATTCTACTCCCCCTCTTTCTGATCCTCATCGCTGGGCTCACCGAGATCGGGTTCGCCATCGCGGCCTATCTCTCCCTGCAGGACGCCGTGCGGGAAGCCGCCCGCTTCGGCGCTGATGGGGATCCCTGCCTCTACGCAGATCGCCAAGAGGATCCGCGGGATCCCGCTGCCGTGTGCGGCAGCGACCTGTTCCTGAACCCCATCTCCCAGCGATTTGACGAGGCATTCCAGCCATATGCCCTGAACTCCGGCCTGGGGGACGATCTGGTGATCTCCGCCTTCGGCATCCGGCAGGATGGCACACTGGCCTGGCGACTCCCCCGAGACGCCCCCAACGGCTGGTCACGGTTCAACAATCAAAGCTCTCGAGTCACCAACGAGGCCATCGCCGCGCAGGTCGGCCATTCCCCGAGCAAGGGGATCCTGATCGTGGAGGCCTATTATCACTATCGTCAGCGTCTGGGCCTGTTCACCTGGATATTCCCTGAAATCATCCCGATGTATGCGTCGGCCTGGATGCCGTTGCCTTCGGTGGATCCGATGGAATGAGCCTGACCCATGGTCCATCGGCCCCTTCCAGGGTTGCCAATCGGAGGGAGGAAGATGCGCGGCCGCGGTCAGATTGTCGTTTTGTTCGCCTTCATGCTGGTAGGGCTGCTGGCCCTGACCGGCCTGGCCATGGACGGCGCCCGGCTTTACGCCGCCCGGCACCGCCTGCAGCATGCCCTGGACGGGGCCGCCCTGGCCGGCTCCAACCAGTTCCGCGTCGGCCGCACCCTGACGGACATCCAGCAGGCCGCTCGGGATTTCCTGACTGCCCAGGGCTTCGATGTCGCCACCATTCGGGTCTACACCTGCGATGATCCGGGCCCCTATGCCGCGGAGCTCTGCACCACCCCCCGGCGCAAGCTGGTGCGCGTGGAAGCGGAGGTGACCGTCCCGATGACCTTCCTGCGCGTGGTGGGATGGGGGAGCGCGCGGCTCTCCGGGTCCGCCACGGGGGAGGCTGCCTCCGTGGACCTGGTGCTGATCATCGACAACTCGGAGTCCATGGCCTACGACACCCGGATGGTCCTCGCCTCCGCGAACCCCATTGTGTGCATCCCCACAGACGCCCCCGATCCCAATCCGGCATGCCCTCGGCCCCAGCGGCCGCACTTCTGCAATCCGACGGACACCTGCGAGCCTTTCCGCTTTGTGCGAGAGGCGGCGCTGGAGTTCGCCGCCCGGATGCATTACCCCTATGACCGCGTAGCGGTGATCTCCTTTGATCGCCAGGCTCGTCTGTGGGTGGATTTGAACGGGGGGACCAGCCTGGCGGCCGTGGAGAGCGCCATCCGGAGCATCCAGGTTTACGATCCTTCCCAAAACCCGCAGACCACGAAATGCGCAGGGATGGATTGCACCTCGGGGAACTGCGTCCCGGTGCCTGTCTTCGAGCCAGGGGCCGGCAACGATCCGCGTCCGTGCCCCAGCAGCAACGTCCAGGGAGCCCTTCTGCTGGCTTACAACGTCCTGGCCACCCAGGGACGTCCGGCGGAGACCGGCGCCCTTTGGGCCATCGTGATCTTGAGCGATGCCGCCGCCAACGCCACAGATCCCTCTCCCAGCTCGCCGGACCCGGCGGCCAAGGACTTCGGGCTCTGCCCGAAATATACACCGCCCCCGGGGTGGGGGGAGCCCACCTGGTATTGGGGGGATCCCGCCTATCGCCCCTTCTGTCAGGATGGGGACTTTGAAGAGCGCCATCCCAGCGTGAGCACCCGTTACGATGCGGAGGACGCCGCGCTGGACATGGTGGACGTGCTGCGAGAGGCCAACGTGGTGATCTTCTCAATCGGCTACGGCAGCGGGATGCACAACCTGAACGTCCGGCCCGGCGGAGGGCGGGATCCCGATGTCGGGGAGAAGTTCATGCGCTACCTGGCCGACAGCACGGATGGGGATAACCGGGCGGATTGCCTGCAGGGCGGGAGCGACTGGTTCAGCCCCGGAGCGGTCTGGAAGTCTCAGGGGCAGCCGTGCAGCAATTACTTCTACGCCCCGGACGCCAGCGCGCTGCAACAGATCTTTCGGGAGATCGCCCGCCGGATCTTCACCCGCCTGAACCGATAGACGGCTTCTCTTGGGCAACAAAGGAGGGATCATGCGCCGATTGGCTCAGGGGACGCTGGAGTTCGCCGTGGCCCTGCCCATCTTCCTGATGCTGGTCTTCATGGTTGTCGAGCTGGCCCGGGTGTTCTACGCCTGGGCGACCATTGAAAACAACGCCCGGGCGGCGGCCCGCTACCTCTCCACCGGACAGTATGATGAGGCCTTCTGTCTCAGCGGCTGCGCGGACGAGGCCGACCGGGAGCAGGCCCGGCTGCAGGCCGGCCTGATGCGGGCCCGGGAGATCCTCTACGGGCTGCTCATCACCCAGTTTGGGGAGCAAGCGGGAGGGCCGGGCTCGGATGCGCCGGGCTTCTACGGCGTGACCATCTGCAGCAGCCGGGCGGGCTTCGAGTTCGACCCGATCACGCTGCGCTGTGAGCCGGGGAACGACGCCGGAGGGCCCGGAGATCGGGTGGTGGTGGTGGTGCGCCATAACCATATGATTATTACGCCTTTCCTCCGGCCCATCGTCTCCCACATCCCGCTGATCGCCCGCCGTGAGATCATCAACGAGCGCTTCCGGACCGTCCGTCTGCTGGGGCTGCCGCCGCAGATCCCGACGGTGCCGCCACCTCCCACGCCGACGTTCACCCCGGGTCCCACCGACACGCCTACGCCCACCCCGCCGCCCACCGACACGCCGACGCCCACCCCGACGGCGACAGCCACCCCGACACCGACGTCGACCTCCACCCCGACGGCCACCGCTACGCGCACGCCCACCCGCACCCCCACGCGCACCCGGACTCCTACGCGCACACCCACCCGCACGCCGACACCTTGCCCGCCGTCCGTGTGCACGCCCACGCCGACCCGCACGCCGACGCGGACGCCAACCATCACGCCCACCCGCACCCCCACGCGCACGCCGACGTCGACGCCTACCCGCACGCCCACACCGACGGTGTGCCCGCCATCCGTGTGCACGCCTACGCCCACCCGCACCCCGACGCCGACCTGGACGCCTACGCGCACGCCGACCCGCACACCGACGCAGACGCCAACTATCACGCCCACCCGCACCCCCATGCCCACGCCAACGCGCACCCCGACGCCTACGCCGGCGTGGACGCCCACGCCCACCCGGACCCCCACGCCCACGCCGACCCGCACACCAGGCGGGTGGGATGGGTGACGATCTCCCCGCGTATCCTCGCATGGAACGGAGAGGGTAGATCTTGAATCCCCCCTCTCCGTTCCATGCCAATGGTTAGGGAGCAATGACCAGGCAGGAGAAAATGGGCTCGCGATCCAGACGGATCCTCGGTCTGCTCAGCCTCCTCCTGGCGGGCCTGGGCCTGTTGGGAGGTTTCGTCTGGCATGGGACCGCGCGGGCCCTGCCACCCCCTCCGCCTCCCCCGTGGCCCACCCCGCGCCCCGCGCCGGCCCTGCGCGCGGCTGAGGTTTTCCCAAACACCCGATGGCAGACCCTCACCATCGGCATCACGAGCCCGGGGGATCCAAACCTTCCCATCACCCGGGAGAACCGGATCGAGAACGCCACCGTGGATCGTCTGCGCATCGGCTTCGGGGGGCTTACCTATCCAGATTGGATCACCCGGGTGGAGGCCTGGGCCGATCCTCTCGATGGCGAGATCACCTGGACGGTGGAGCCCACCGGCGTGCTGTTCATCAACGTCCAACCCACACATACCCTGTTCGCTTCGTGGGTCACCACAGCCTACGCGCAGCATAACCCGCCGGAGTATGAGATCACTGTGGGGACCATCGGGGGGACAGGCTTCGAGTTCGCCACGGGGATGGCCGTGCACGTGCCGACGGAGGTTTATACCATCACCTATGCTCGGATCGTCTCCACCAGCCAGGAGGGGCTCGATCCTTTTCCGCTCTACACACCGGAGGGTCTCCTGTGGCCGCTGGCCCGCTTCACTGCCACCCCAGAGGGCCGGGCGTGGGTGACCTATACCATCCGCCTGGGCGATCTGCGCGGCAATCTGGAGGAGACGCTCCCGGATCTGATCCTCCTCAGCCCTACGCTCCGGCTGGTCGGGGGAATGGCCCAGGTGAACGCATGGGTCCGGAACGCGGGCGCCGCGCCCATCCCGCCCCGCGTCGGCGGCTTCTTGGCCGCCCTGCAGCAGCGCGCGCCCGGCAACCCTCCGGCCGGGCCGTGGGACGGCGAAGGCTTCGCGGCGTGGATGGAAGGACCCTCCGGCGTCTGGCTTCCCCCGCTGGCCCCCGGTCAGGAGATCCCCATCACCGGGACCGCGTCCTTCCAACCCGGTCGGTGCTTCTTCCTGAACCTCGACGTCGATCCCTACGGGGAGAGCCCGCTCACCGGGCGGGTCTGGGAGGCGCGGGAGGACAACAACGTCACCGCCATCTGCCCGGCCACCGTCTTCCTCCCCCTGATCCTGCGAGGCGGACCGTAGATCGGTTGTAAATGGCATTGGAAGCAGGGAACGAACGCTCCTCCCCATTGCCGTTGTAGGGGCGGCTTCAGCTTTGAACATTCTGCTACCGAAGATCCAGGTTCAGGGCTGAAGCCCCTCCTGCAAAGATCAACGCTCGTCGGGATCGCTTCCGCCGCAACGGATGATGGTAAGGGAGCGAGGCCGTCCACAGAATGGAGAATCGTAAGTCGAAATTCATTTCGACCCGACCGCTATCCTCGAAAGCGAAGGCGACGGGCGAAAGGCCTTTCCACCCATCCCTCGGCACCGGAAGGCATGCCGCCCGGCAGGCGGTCGCTCCCTCCGGTAAAATACGCAGGCGGGGGAGGTTCTCAGGCCTCCCCACCTCTCGGAGTCGCACATCGCGATGCCGAACGGATGGGGACGCTGGATCATCGGACTGGGAGCGATGGCGCTGGCCGCCTGCACCGCCCGGCCTGCTCCAGTGACTGTGGTCGCCGACGGCCAGCGCCGCACCGTCTACGTCCGCGGCCCCACGGTCCGGGAGGCCCTGACCCAGGCCGGCATCCCGCTGCGGGACCTGGACCGCGTCACGCCACCGGAGAACGTCCCCATCCAGCCCGGGATGGTGATCACCGTCACCCGCATCACCCAGACGCTGGAGGTCGAGGAGATCCCCCTGCCCTTCCCCCAGCAGATCCTGAAGGACGCCCGGCTGGCCCCCGGAGAGACCCGCCTGATCCGCCGTGGGGAGCCCGGGATGGAACGGGTCACCGTCCGCCTCACATGGGCGGACGGCCGGCTGGTGGAGCGCCAGGAGGTGCATCGGGAGCGCCTCCGGGAGCCGGTGCCCGAGATCCTCGCCGTGGGCCTGGGCGGCGAGGTGGCCTCCCTCCCCATCTCCGGCACCCTGGTCTTCCTGGCCCGTCGGGACGCATGGCGGATGTCCGGGGAGACCTCCCGGATCCTTCCGCTCACCCGCTTCGGTGACCTGGACGGTCGGGTCTTCGCCCTCTCTCCGGACGCATCCATCCTGCTGTTCTCCCGGGCGCCCCTCACGGCCTCCTCCCGCCTGCTGAACACCCTGTGGGGACTGGATCTCCGGGCGGACCCGCCCCGTTCCCAGCCTGCCGGCCTGGAGAACATCCTCTGGCTGGACTGGTCCCCCCGGGGAGACCGCCTGGCCTTCACCACCGGGGAGCCCAGCCCCGGGCCGCCGGGATGGCGGGCGAACAACGACCTGTGGATCGGCCGCTGGGACGGCGGGCGCATCACGGCGCGCCGGGTGTTCACCTCCCCCACAGGAGGACCTTCCAACGGATGGGGGATGCGCTGGGCCTGGTCCCCCGACGGCCGGCGCCTGGCCTTCGGGCGAACCGACGGGATCGGCATCCTGGACGTGGAAAGCCTCCGGGCCACCCTCCGGATCACCTTCCCGGTTTACGAGACGGGAGGCGCCTGGGCCTGGACGCCCGCTCTGGCCTGGTCGCCCGACGGGCGCTATCTGGCTGCCCTGGTCCACGGCCCGCCTCGAGGAGAGGAGCCGCCGGAACAATCGACGCGCTTCGATCTGTGGATCGTGGCCGTCGAGGGTGGCTGGGCGCGCCCGCTTCTGGAGGACATCGGGATGTGGGCGGCCATCCTGTGGACCCCGCGGGGGATCTTCTTCGGGCAGGCGCGGCAGCCCGAGATGGGAGACGCCTCCCGCTACGATCTCTACGGGATGGACCACGACGGGAGCAACCGGCGGCGGCTGTTCCCGCTGGAGGGGGAGATCGGGTTCGGCGGCCCACCGGATATGCTCTGGGCCCCCGACGGCCAGAGCCTCCTGGTCCGCTATCAGGGGGACCTCTACCGGATCAACCTCCTCTCCGGCCGGATCGACCGCCTCACCGCGCAGGGAGACATCGCCGCCATGGCATGGCGTTAGAGCCAGAGCCCTTTGTAGGAGCGGCTTTAGCCGCGACCTTTACGTTATCGAAAAACCAGAGGCTGGGAGTTGCCGAAGCGGCTTCCGCCGCAACCCTGCGTCATCGAAGACGGGAGGTTCGGGGCGAAAGCCCCTCCTACAGAAGCCCATTTTTGTAGGAACGGCTTTAGCCGCGACCCTTTGCGTCATCGAGAACCGGGGTCTCGGGGTTGCCGGAGCAATCTTCACCGCAACCCTTGCGCCATCGAAGACGGAAAGTTCGGGGCGAAAGCCCCTCCTACAGAAACCATCTTTTTGTAGGAGCGGCTTTAGCCGCGACCCTTGCGTCATCGAGAACCAGAGGTTGGGAGTTATCGGAGCGGCTTTCATTGCGACCCTTGCGTCATCGAGGACGGAGGTTCGGGGCGAAAGCCCCTCCTACAAAAGATCGATGATTACGGAGGAAAACAATCGGAAGAAGTGGCCCCCGGGATCGTGCTGGATTTCGATGCGTATGATCGGGTGGTCGGCATTGAGATCGAAGGCGCGCGCCTTCGTCGATCGATCCCGCCTCGAGGTCAAGGGGTTTCCGCTCGCTCAACGAATTCGGATGGAGCCAGCTCCTGCGTCCGCAGGGCCATGAAGTTCTCCAGAGCCGTTAGAGGCCGAAGGTAGCGCGGGGTCGCAGCGGGGAAGTTCGCGTAAACCCCGCGCCGTTCCGGGGGCAACAACGCGGCGATCTGGACCATCAGCTCGTCCGTGGCCTCCCGCAGGGCCTCCCGGCTGCGCTCCTCCGGGATCTCCACCCGGAAGGGAGGGCCGAAGACCACCCGCACGGATGTGCGCCGGAGCCGGCGGATGTTGAACTTGAAGCGATCGGTCCCATCCACCCCCACGGGCACGATGAGGGCGCCGGTGCGCCAGGCCAGGTAGACCGCCCCCTCCTTCCCCCGGATCAGAGCCCCGGTGGGGCTCCGGGTGCCCTCGGGGGCAATGAGCAACACCCCACCCATCCGGAGCACCTCCAGGGCCGTCTGAACAGCCCGGCGATCGATCTCCCCCCGCCGGACCGGGAAGGCGTCGAAGGCGCTGACCAGGGGGCCCAGCACCACGTCACGGAAGACCTCGGCCTTGGCCATGGGAAGGACCTTGCGGCGGAGCACGCTGACCACCAGCACGGGATCCAGGAAACTGATGTGATTGATGGCCAGGATGACCGGCCCGCGATCGGGGATGTTCTCCAGCCCGACCACCTCCAGGCGCAACACCAGGCGATAGGCGAGGTGCAGCAGGAAGGTCAGGAAACGGCGCACCCACGAGTGCCGGTGCACCCGCGTGGCCGTCAGCCAGCGGGAGGAACGCTGGAACACCTGCCCGGTCTCTTCCATGCCCGGACGCCCTCCTTCCGGGGAGCTCCTCATCCGGCCGTTTGCAGCTCAGCCAGGCGACGGGCCTGATCGTCCAGGATCAGCGCCTCGATCAGCGGATCCAGATCCCCGTCCAGAACCTCTTGCAGGCGATACAGGGTGAGATGGATGCGATGATCGGTGACCCGGTTCTGGGGGAAATTATACGTGCGGATCTTCTCCGCCCGCTCGGCGGTCCCCACCTGGCTGCGTCGGGCCTCGCGGACCTCCGCCTCCCGCTTGCGACGCTCCAGCTCATACAGCCGCGCCCGCAGGATGGCCAGGGCCCGTTGCTTGTTCTGGAACTGGGAGCGCTCGTCCTGACAGGAGACCACGATGCCGGTCGGGACATGGGTGATCCGCACGGCGGTCTCGTTCTTCTGCATATGCTGTCCCCCCGCCGTCCCCGCCCGGAAGGTCTCGATGATGAGGTCCTTGGGATCGATCTGGACCTCCACCTCGTCCATTTCGGGGAGCACCGCGACGGTGGCGGTGCTGGTGTGGATGCGGCCGGAGGCCTCCGTGATGGGGATCCGCTGGACCCGGTGGACGCCGCTCTCGTATTTCAGGCGGGAGTAGGCGCCGCGGCCGCGGATCATGAAGATCACTTCCTTGAAGCCGCCCAGGCCGGTTTCGTTGGCGCTGAGGAGCTCCACCTCCCAGCCCTTCCGCTCGGCGTAGCGGGTATACATCCGGAAGAGATCGGCCGCGAACAGGGCCGCCTCCTCCCCACCCGCTCCCGCCCGGATCTCCACGATCACGTTCTTCTCGTCGTTCGGATCGCGGGGGAGCAGCTGCCGCAGGAGCTCCTGCTCCAGGCGCTCCTGCTCCTCGGTGAGCCGCTCCAGCTCCTCCCGGGCCAGGGCGGCCAGCTCCTCCTCCTCGGCGGTCTCCAGCAGCTGTCGGGCCTCCTCCCGCTGACGGCTTACCGTTCGATAGCGCCGGAAAGTCTCCACGATGGGCTCCAGCTCCTCTCGCTCCTGGCTGAGGGCGCGAAGCCGGGCGAGGTCGGCCGCCACCGCCGGATCCGCCAGCAGGGCCGTCAGCTCCTCATATCGCCGCTCCACCGCCTCCAGTTTCTCCAGCCATCGGCGCTCCATACACCCCTCTTCATCCGGATGTTCGATCGGCCAGCCGGTAGAGGCGCAACGCCGCTGCGCCTGCTCCTAACCCGCTTACGCGTCCTCCAGGCCCAGGCGCCGCAGGGCATCCCGGGCGGCCTCCCGGGTGGCCTCCCGTTTGCTGGTCCCCTGGCCTTCCCCGACCACCTCCTCCCCGATCCGCACCCGCACGGTGAAGCGCGCCGCGTGGGGAGGGCCCTCCACCGCCACCACCTCATAGACCGGCGTCTGGCCCCGCACCGCCTGGCTCCACTGCTGCAGGCGCCCCTTCGGATCGTGCCGCTCCAGGTTCTCCAGGGCCTGCGCGATGGCCTCCGGAAGCAGCCGGCGCAGCAGGGCCTCGGCCGCCGCCAGCCCGCCGTCCAGATACAACGCCCCCAGGAGGGCTTCGAAGGCGTCTGCCAGGATGGAGGGCCGGGTCCGGCTTCCCTCCGCCTCTCCCTTTCCCAGCCGGAGGAAGCGGCCGAGCTCCAGGGCCTCGGCCCAGGCCGTGAGCTGCTCGCCCCGAATGAGGGCAGTCCGCAGGGCCGTCAGGCGCCCCTCCGGCCAATCCGGGAAGCGGCGGAACAGCTCCGCGCTGACGACCAGCTGCAGCACCGCGTCCCCCAGGAACTCCAGCCGCTCGTTATCTCGGACCCCCTCCCCGGGGTGCTCGTTGACGTAGGAGCGGTGGGTCAGGGCCTCCCGAAGCCACTCGGGGTTCCGGAACGACCAGCCCAGGCGCTCCTCCAGGAGCCGGAGCGAGTCTTCAGGGGAAGCGGGAGGCGCCCCTTCCTCCCGGACCGTCCCGGTGGATCCGGAGGGCGCCTCATCCGAACGGGTGGGGGACGGAGAGGGCTCCCGACGCCATCCCGGGAGGTTTTCCAAGAGGCGTCCCATCCGGCTACGCAGGATGCCCATCCGGGAGGATCCTCCTTCGGAATCCGAGAACGAATGATTCGCGTGATACCTCAACGGATGCTCGCCTTGCCCGGGATCCGGGAGGCGCACCCCTCATCAAAACAAAAGGGGCAGATCCAGGATCTGCCCCCGTTTCCTTGCAGGAGAGCGGGCGACGGGATTCGAACCCGCGGCCTTTGGCTTGGGAAGCCAACGCTCTACCACCTGAGCTACGCCCGCCCGCTTTCTCTATTTAAGAATTTAGCCGGTCCCTGCCGTTCTGTCAAATCCCCCCGCGCGGGCGGGGGACGGCCTCGCCGTGCCCCCGCCCCGCCCGGTTTCCGCGGCGTCTCAGCGCTTCGTCCGGAAGCCCAAGACCGTGTAGAGCGGGCACCAGCCGACCAGAGCGGTGAGGATGAAGACGACGGCGATGACGGTCAGGATGATGCCCAGGGTGTTGAAGCGGAGGACGAAGGCCGAGACCAGGATGAAGGCGACCGCCACGATCAGGCGCACAATGCGATCCCAGCCGGCCATGTTCACCGCCATGATCCACCTCCTGCGCACAAGGATGTTCAGTCCTCATCATCGTGGTGATGAGAGTGGGCATGACCCGCGGCGATGGCGTGGCGCATCCGCTCCCAGGCCGCCGTGGCCTTCGCCATCGCCTCCGGATCCGTCACCTTCATCAGCTCGTTGATGAAGTAGCCTTCCGGCACGGCCCCCTCGATGTGGATGACCTCATTGATCACCGTGCGGGGCACCCCATAGACCCCGTAGAAATCCGCCAGCTCGGGGAACTCCATCGCCTCGATCATGTCCGCGCGGATCCATGGGCTCTCGAAGGCCGCCTGATGGGCCAGCCGGACCATCCGCGGACAATACGGGCACGTGGGCGTGACGAAGACCTGGATGTGGACCGGCGTCTGGATCCGGGCCAGGCGCTGGCGGCTCGCCGGCGAGAGCCCCGAATCCCGCGCCCCCACCATCCGGATGTCCTCGATCAGCGAGCCGAACTCATAGCCGGACGGGATCCCGAAGTAGCGGATGCCATAGTCCTGGTCCCCCTCGATGACCACGGCCGGGACCTTATCGATCCCGTAACGCTCCGCGACCTCCCGGTCCGTGATCCGGTTATGGACCTCCAGGGAGATGCGATCGGAGAGGGCCGCCACCTCCTCCACCAGCTGTCGGGTCTCCCGGCAATAGATGCAATCCGTATGCTGGATGAAAACCCGCAACCGCACCGGATGGGGCAGATCGGCCAGCAGCCGGCGGACTTCCTCCCGGGTGCGCGCGTCCAGCAACGCCATACGGACCTCCTCCGGGGTAAGATACAGGCCCCGGCCCGCCGCCCTCTGAGGGAGACCGGATGGGGGGCGTTGCGCCCCCCATCCTCCCCCGTCGGAGGGCCCGATGGCGCGGACCATCCAGGGCACGTGCAGGCCCTGGAAAAGGGCCCTTCACTTCTCTTAGATGCCGGCGGTCTCCATGGGGTGACATGGGGGCTTCCCGCCGGGGAAAAGCCCCCTCCGGGAGGGAGACGCCCCATCGCGCATCCACACGCGATTTGCGCTATAATATGTAATGCAGATGGGGGCGAACTGGGCTCGACGGGGGAGGCAGATCGTCGGTGGCCGGTCGGGGCCGCTCGGACCCCGTGAACAACCCGAGCAAAAAACAAGTGCCAACCGCGACTACGCGGCTCTCCCGCTGGCCGCCTAAGCCAGCGTGAGGGGACGGTCCCCCGATGAGGGGACCCGCTCGACCGGACCCATCGCCGACGGGGCCGGCTCGGGTGTGACAAAGTCGGCGTGCGGCGGCCCGGCGCCCCGGAGGGCTGCCTAAGATCGAAGGGGCTGGCCGGCCGGAGACCTTGCCGGTTGGAGGACCGGCCGGCGAGAGGAAGAACCGGATACACCGGTAGGCACCGGCGGTTGAATCCTCCGGACGCGGGTTCGATTCCCGCCGCCTCCACTGAAGCCGGGCGGGGCCTGAGGGGCCTCGCCCGTTTTTTTGGAGCCGCATGTTGCGAATCTCTCCCTCATCTGGACGCTCGCATGGGCGTGACCGATTACTACGTCTGGCGAGAGTTTGAGGATCGCATCGGGAACGAGTGGATCCGATGGGCAGGCAAGCCCGGCCTGGAGATCTGGAGCCATGTGGACCCGGGGGTTGCGCTCATCGCCCAGGTGATGGAGATCGGGCCCCAGGATCACGTGCTGGATCTCAACTGCGGGGTGGGCTGGCTGGGGGTGCTGGCTGCCCGGCGCACTGCCGGCCGCATCGTCCTGGCCAGCGACCACGGCCTGGCGGTGGAGGCCGCCCGGCGCACCATGGCCATGAACGGCCTGGAGGGCCGCGCCCTCCTGATCCACGGCGATGGGATCCCCGGGCTCCAGCCCGGGACCTTCGATGTGGTCTTCCTCAACATCCCGAAGGGGAAGGAGGTGGCCCAGCGCCTGGTGCGCATCGCCGCCTGGGCCCTGAAGCCTGGCGGGCGCCTCTATCTGGCCGGGCCGAAGCGGGGGGGGATCGAAGGGATCATCGCCTACGCCGCGGATCTGTTCGGCAAGGCCCCCGTGTGGGCCTACGGCGGAGGCTACCGGGTGGCCGTGGCCACCCGCCCGCCGGACCTCCCCCTTGAATCCCCCGGGGAAGATTTCGTCGAGCGGGAGGCCACCGTCCGGGGCCGAACCTGGCGCTTCATCACCCGACCCGGCCTGTTCTCCTGGTCCGCCCTGGACGAGGGCACCCGTCATCTCATCGAGCAGATGGAGATCCGCCCTCAGGACCACGTGCTGGATCTGGGATGCGGGTATGGCATCGTGGGGGTGATCGCCGGCCACGAGGCCCGGGAGGGGCGGGTGGTGATGGTGGACATCAGCGCCGCGGCCCTGGAGGCCAGCCGGCGCACCCTCTCCCTCTATGAGCTGCCCCACGTCGAGGTGCGCCTGAGCGATGTGATCGACGGGGTGCGAGGGGAGCGCTTCGACGTGGTGGTGACCAACCCGCCGATCCATCAGGGGTTCGGGGTGGAGCGAGAGGTGGCCATGCAGTTCGTCCACGATGCGCCCGCTGTGCTGCGCCCGGGCGGGCGGCTGTATCTGGTGGGAGCCGTGGTGCTCCCCTACCGCGCCCTCATCGAGCGGGCCTTCGGGAACGTGGAGATCCTCTTCGACGACCGGCACTACCGGGTCTACCGGGCCATCCACCGGCCCCGCCGGTTGCGATGAGCCGCCGGGCGGACAGCGGCTATGAAGATTCCCGCTCGTGCCCTCGGAAGACCAGCCGCAGAGGGGTTCCGGTGAACGGGTAACGCGCCCGGATTCGGTTCTCCAAGTAGCGCTCATAGGAGAAGTGGACCAGGTCCGCGTCGTTGACGAAGAACACGATGGTCGGAGGATCGGTCCGGGCCTGGGTCACGTAATAGATCTTGAGAGGCTTCCCTTTCCGCGTCGGAGGGGGCTGGGCCTCCAGCGCCTCGCGGACGAGCCGGTTCAGCTCGGAGGTGCTCAGGCGCACATGGCGCTCCCGGTAGACCTGCAGGGCCAGGGGGAGCAGGGCCGGGACGCCGTAGCCGGTCTTCGCCGACACGAAATGCACCGGCGCGTAATCCAGGA